>CANHVU010000006.1 GCA_947464275.1 Bacteroidota bacterium | reverse complement strand
ATTCAATCACGAATGCATTAAACGAAATTGTAAAACGTGCATTGCTAAGCTTTAATAGTGAAGAGTTAACTGTAGAAATGAAAAATGGTAAAGTGTATGTTTCTTTAAGCGATAAATTATTGTTTAAGTCAGCAAGCGCTGATATAGAAGAAAAAGGACAGGAAGCTATTAAAAAATTGGGTGAGGTGTTAAATAAAAATCTTGATATTGATGTATTGATTGAAGGTCATACTGATAATGTGCCATTGCGTAGCACCATAAATTTTAAGGATAATTGGGATTTAAGTACGGAGCGTGCTGCTAATATAGTTCGTATTTTAAGCGATTTAAGCAAGGTTAGTCCAAAACGATTAACTGCAGCAGGACGCAGTGAATACATGCCAAAAGCAAGTAACGATACACCTGAAGGCAGAGCAAAAAACCGCAGAACAGAAATTATTTTAACTCCTAAGTTAGACGAGTTATATAAATTAATTGATAAAAAATAACCTTGTAGGCTTTGTTAAATAAATTAGCTGCCATTTTTTTTGACAAAATAGCAGCTAATTTATTTTTGGTTATTGTCAGTATATCAGATTTTTGCAAGTTTTTGTAAGTAAGAATCATAAATAATTACATCAAAATATAAATAATTGTACCATTTTTGTAATACAGTTATTCAATCAATAATTGTAAATTGTTATGTTTAAATTTTTAGTGTATTTATTTCTTTTTTATGTGGTATCACGTTTGTTATTTGGCACCTTGCTAAATTTTAAACCAGGTTCTAATACACAAAACTTTCATGATGATCCAAACAAGGAAGAAAGTAAAATTAAAATAAAACCCGATCAACAAACTTCAAATAAAAGTAAAACCAAAACCAATAGCTCAAACATTGGAGAGTATGTTGATTTTGAAGAGATAAAGTAGTACAGATGGAGAAAGCAATACGCAGTATTTTATTAAAAACCCTTGGTTTAGAGGGTTACTTAGCCATAGTTAGCGATGCGTATTTACGTATTACCAATGCAGGATTTTTAAAAGCAAAATATCCAGAATTGTTTTTTTTAAAACAACTTATAAAACCAGGTTTTGTAAGTATAGATATAGGTGCCAATGTGGGTTATTACAGTACCAATATTTCAAGATTAAGTGGTGCTAATGGTAAGGTTTATGCCATTGAACCAGTGCCTTTATTTGCCAATGTTTTTAAACGCAATGCACATAAATTTGCTTTAAATAATATTACTTTATATCAAACTGCATTAGGTGCAGAGAATAAAAAAATTGAAATGGGAACACCAGTAATTGATGGTGTTTTTAGACATGGATTAACACATGTATTAGATTCGAAGGATGATAATTCGGCCTTGGCAACATTTGAGGCGGAAATGAAAATTCCTGATGAATTATTTGCCAATATGGAGAAATTAGACTTCATAAAATGTGATGTAGAAGGTTATGAAGTGCATTTATTTCCTCACTTAATTAATACCATAAGTAAGTTTAAGCCCCTAATTCAAATAGAAATTAGCAATGCCGAAAACAGAAAACAAATTTTAGATTTGTTAAAACCTTTAGGATACAAGGGTTTTGGAATAAAATCTGGTGCTTTAATTGAACTAAGCGATCAAGATACAGTAAATTATACACTAGGCGATTTATATTTTAAAATTTGAGGTAAAATAAGTTTATTAAATAATTCAAATAAATTACATTTGAATTAAATACATAATCTTATGAAAACAGCTCAATACAAATTTACCCCAGAACAAGGTTGGAATTTTATTAATGGTGATGATTCAATTAACAATGCTAACTTGGTGTTGGTTTTTGGCTCCAGTTCCAATATTAAAAATGCTGATAACTTAAATGAAATCAAAAACAAGTTTTCAAAGGCTATCTTTTTAGGAGGTTCTACCTCTGGCGAAATTAGCGATGTTAACGTATTTGACGATACCATTATAGCTACTGCTATTTTGTTTGAAAAAACACAATTACAATATAAAAGTATAGAAATTACAGACTCTTCAAATAGTTATGAGGCAGGAAGTAAATTAATTGAAATGCTTGATAAGCAAGATTTGGTTCACGTATTTGTTTTGTCTGACGGATTAAATGTGAATGGCTCTGAATTAGTAAAAGGATTAAGAGCTCATTTACCCGAAGGTGTGAGTGTAACTGGCGGTTTAGCTGGTGATGGACCTAATTTTAAAGAAACCTTTATTGTAACTGAAAATGCCAATAGCAAAAGCAAAACCATTGCTGCATTAGGCTTTTACGGCTCAAGCATTAGTATTGGTTATGGTTCGCTTGGAGGTTGGGATAGTTTTGGAATTGAGCGTTTGGTATCCAAATCAAAAAACAACGTGCTTTTTGAACTAGACGGCAAACCAGCACTGGATTTATATAAATCTTTTCTTGGAGACGATTATGTAAAAGAGTTGCCAGCATCGGGCCTATTATTTCCATTGAATTTACGTATTAAACAAGAAGATACACCAGTGGTTAGGACTATTTTAGCGGTAAATGAAGAGGAGCAATCATTAACCTTTGCTGGAGATATTCCTGAAGGTTCGTATGTAAGGTTAATGAAAGCCAATTTTGATAGACTAATTGATGGTGCAGTAGGTGCAGCTAATAGTACATTGCTTGGAAATAATACCACTAACCCCGATTTGGCAATTCTTATCAGTTGTGTTGGACGAAAACTAGTATTAAAACAATTGGTTGAAGAAGAAGTAGAAGGTGTAAGAGAAGTATTAGGCGATAATACTACACTTTGCGGATTTTACTCGTATGGCGAAATATCTCCTTTTTCAAAAGATGCCAAGTGCGAGTTGCATAACCAAACAATGACTATTACTACCTTTAAAGAATTGTAGTTTTTAAAAATAAATATTTACCTAATTAATGCTTTAAAAAGCATTTTCATGTTTTCAATTAGTGAATTATGCATAGATTACTAAAACGACAAGTTAAAAAACTATTTGGCGATAATCCTGAGTTCTCAAAAGAGATATTGGAGTTTATTCAATTGGTTAATTCATCGTATGTTTCGTTTCAAGATGACTTTAACCAGTTAGAAAGAACACTTGAGTTAAGTTCAAAAGAGTCGTTTAAGGAATTAGCCGATTTTAAATCAGCTGTAGATACTGCTGCCATTGTATCTATTACTGATGCAAGAGGCATTATGGTTTTTGCTAATCAAAATTTTAGCGATATTTCTGGTTATTCCATAGGTGAATTAGTAGGTCAAAATCATAATATTGTTAATTCTGATTTTCATCCAAAAAGTTTTTTCGATAATATGTGGCAAACCATTAAAAGTGGTAATGTTTGGCAAGGACAAATTAGGAATAAAAGAAAGGATGGAACTTTTTATTGGACTAATGCTAACATTATTCCACTAGTTAACGATAATGGTGTTCCGCATCAATTTATTGCCATTAGGTTTGATATTACTGAACGCAAAATTGCTGAAGAAAAGTTAATTCAAAGCGAGAAAAATTTAGCCGAAGTACTTACAGCCATCAATAGAACTACTGCAGTAATTGAGTTTGAACCAGATGGAACAATCATAGAGGCCAATCAGATTTTTTTAAATTTAGTAGGACATGAAAAAAATGAAATCATAGGCAAACAACATAAAATTTTTGTTCATAATGATGAGGTAGAGAACAAAGAATATAAAAAATTTTGGGAAGAAATAGGTAGCGGGAAAATAGTAGGAGGCGAATTCAAACGCATTAAGAAAAATGGGGAACCATTTTGGATTATTGGAAGCTATAATCCTGTACTAGATGAAAAAGGTAATGTTAAACGCATTGTAAAATTTGTGGTTGATATTACCGATAGAAAATTAGCTGAGAACAGATTGGTGGAGAATGATAGATTGCTCAAAGCAATAAACAAAGCTTCATCTATGTTGCTCACCAATGTTGATTTTAACGAAGCCATAATCAATGCCTTGGCTTGCATCGGTTCAGAGGTTAAAGTAGATAGGGTTTATATTTTCGAAAATCATTTATTGCCAGGAAATGTGCAGGCAATGAGCCAGCGTTATGAATGGAGTAAAGATGGAATTGAACCTCAAATTGATAATCCGGAATTGCAAAACTTGCCTTATATTGAAACGGGATTTGAGCGTTGGTATAATTCATTAACGAAAGGAAAAGCAATCAAGGGATTGGTAAAAGATTTTCCTGAAATAGAGAAAAGTTTATTAGAACCGCAAAATATATTATCATTAATAGCTGTCCCAATTTTTATAGCTGAGCAATTTTGGGGTTTTATTGGCTTTGACAACTGCACTGTTGCAACTGATTGGACAGGTTCTGATGAAAGTGTTATTAGAACTTTGGCCAATAATATAGGTGGTGCTATGGAGCGTCATAAAGCCGAGCAAAAGCTAAAAGAGAGCGAAGGTAAGTTTAGGTTACTTATTGAAAGTGCAACAGATATGTTCTATTACACTGATGCCACAGGTAAATTTACTTATGTTAATGAAATAGCTACCAAAGTTACTGGCTTTCAAATTGAAGAGTTGCTTGAAAAAAGATATATTCAATTAGTAAGGGCCGATTATAAAAAAACGGTTGAAGCCTTTTATTTAAATCAAGCTTATAAAGTTAATGCTGTAACTTATTTAGAGTTTCCAATTGTTACCAAAAAAGGTGAAGAGATATGGGTAGGACAAAATGTACAATTAATCTATAATGATGGAAAATTTTCGGGTGTACAAGCCATAGCTCGTGATATTACAGCTTTAAAGGTTGCTCAAAACGAATTAATTAGCTCAAAAAATTTCTTAAATAATATTTTAAATGCAATTCCAAACCCTGTATTTGTTAAAGATAAAAAACACCAATGGGTATTGGTAAATGATGCTTATGCTAATTTAATAAATTTAAAAAAAGAACAAATAATTGGAAAAACTGATAAAGAGTTTTTAGAACCAGAAGAGGCAGCTTACTATTTGGCAAAAGATGAAAAATTATTTGAAACCAAATCAGAAGATTCATACGAAACTTCGTTTAAAACTGCAGATGAAGAACGCATCTTGTTCATAAAAAAATCTTTATTTTCAGCCGATGATAAAAAGGAATTTTTGGTAGGAGTTATTACCGATATTAGCGAAATTAGACAGCAGCAAAATGAAATTTATTTATTAAATAAAATTACAGAGCAAATTAGCGATGCCATTTCGGTTGCTGATTACGATGGTAAAATGATTTATGTAAATGAAAGTAGGGCTAAAGTTTTAAGTAAAACTCGTGAAGAAATGATTGGCTCTACTGTAATGCAAATGGAAAAACTTTTTCCAACTGTAAATGAGTGGCGCGAACATTTTAATGAGGTAAAAGAAAAAGGGGAGCTGTTAATTGAAGGTATTAATATTAGAAAGGATGGCAGTGAGTATCCTGTTGAAGCTAGTGTTAAATACATAAATGTAGATGGTAACGAATTAATAGTAGCTGCTGTAAGAGATATTACTGAAAGAAAATTACAACAAAAGGAGATTTTAGATAAAAGCCAAATATTAAATGCAATTTTAACCGAAATGCCTTCGGTATTATTCCGTTTAAATAAGGATGGAATTTTTACTCAATTGCAAGGTGCTGGAACTAAACGCTTGGGTATGGTTGATGGTCAACTTTTAGGTCAAAATGTGTTTGATGTATTTAATGAAAAGGATTACCCAGAAGTTAACAAACAATTTCAACATGCTTTAAAATCGCTTGAACCTAATTATAGCATTATGGAAGGTAATGATGCCAATGGTCATTGGTTCTTTGATAATTTTACATTTAAAGATATTACCCAAGAGGATGGTTTAGTAGGTTTTGCGCTAGATATTACCGAAAGGAAATTGATTGAAGCCAAATTACAGGAAAGCGAAACCAGATTTAGGTCATTAGCTCAAAATTCAAGCGATATTATTACCATTTTAAAACCTGATGGTGTTACGGTTTATGAAAGTCCATCGTTTTTTAGAATATTCGGTTATGAAGAAAATGAAGTTATAGGCCATAATATATTTGAATTTGTGCACCCTGACGATTTTGGAATAGTTCAAAATGAGTTTCAATTAGGTTTAGAAAGAGGGGGAGTTTCAGATGCAGTTGAGTTTAGATTTAAACACAAAAATGGCAGCTGGGTTTATATTGAAGCCATTGGCAATAATTTGCTTGATGTGCAAGGTATAAATGGAATAGTAATTAACTCACGCGATATTACTGAGCGAAAGAAAGCGCAAGAAGAGGTGCAAAATCTTAAAGAATTTTACGAAAAAATATTGAATGAAATTCCTGCTGATTTGGTGGTATTTGATAAAGACCATAATTATTTATTTATAAATCCATTAAGCATTAAAAACCCAGAATTAAGGCAATGGATGATAGGTAAAGATGATTACCAATACTGTGAATACAGAAATAGGCCAATTGAAATAGCTGATAAGCGTAGGTTGTTATTTAATGATGTAGTTAAAGGTAAAAAACAATTTGAGTTTGAAGAATCCGTTTTACAAGAAAATGGCAAAAAAAATTGGATGCTGAGGCGTATGTTCCCAGTTATCAATGAACTTGGGAATGTAATCAATGTAATTGGATTTGGACTTGATATTACTGATAGGAAATTATCAGAACTAAAATTGCAAGAAAGTGAAGAGCGCTTATCACTTGCCATTAATTCGGCCAATTTGGGTATTTGGGATTGGAACCTCCAAAGTAATGTATTGATTTGGGACGATTCAATGTACAAAGTTTTTGATGTGGATCCTAAAGATTTTAATGGTCATTACGATGCATTTGAAAAAACGCTTCATCCTGAAGATAAAGAGAAAGTAAATGAAGGTGTGGCTAAAGCACTTGCTGGTCCTGATGATTATATTGATAATTTTAGAATATTAGATAGAAATGGGAATGTAAAATACATAGCTGCTTTTTCAAAAACATTTAGAAATGAAGATGGAACTGCCAGGCGTATGATTGGCGTTAATTTCGATATAACTGAAACTAAACTAGCCGAATTTAAAATATTAAAAGCGCAGCGCGAACTTGAAGAAGCGCAGCATATAGCTAGAGTAGGAGGTTGGGAAATTGATAGGGAGAAACGCAGTATTACATGGACCAGCGAAATGTATAATATACATGAACTTCCTTTAGATTATGTTCCAACTATTGCCACCTCATACGATTTTTATACAGATGATACAAGAGCTTTAGTAGTGGAGAAATTTAAAGCAGCTATCGATAATTTAGAAGAATTTGAATTAGAAGCAAAAATAAAAACTGCCAAAGGCAATATTGTAGAAATTAGGACAAAAGGTGTACCTGTTATTGAAAACGAAAAAGTAAAAGGTATAAGAGGTATTTTTCAAGATATTACCAAAGAAAAAGAAGCAGAGCGCCAGCTTAAAGAATATGCTGTAGAACTAGAACAAAAAAACCGAGAATTAGATCAATTTGCATACATTGTATCACACGATTTAAAAGCTCCATTACGCGGTATCAATAATCTTTCTCTTTGGATTGAAGAAGATTTAGGCGATCAAATAGAGGGTGAAATTAAAGCAAGTTTTGATATGATGCGCGGAAGGGTAAAGCGCATGGAACTTTTAATTAATGGTATTTTGGAGTACTCACGTGCAGGACGTATTAAACAAGAGTCGGCCACTTTTGAGTTAAAACCTATGTTAGATGAGTTGGTTGAATCCTTGAGCCCAGCTGAAAATATAAAAATAATTATACCTGATAATTTACCAAAAGTTACTGCCGAGCGTATTTCGTTTGAACAAATTTTTACCAATTATATTAGTAATGGAATAAAATACAATAACAATCCAAACCCAGTTATAGAGGTTAGTTATACCATAAACAAAGGTATGTATGAGTTTTGTGTGGCCGATAATGGAGAAGGAATTGAAAAACAATTCCACGAAAAAGTGTTTGTTATTTTCCAAACCCTTCAATCGAGAGATACATATGAAAGCACTGGTGTAGGATTAGCTATTGTTAAAAAAATTGTAGAAGACAAAGGGGGTAAAGTTTGGATTGATTCTGAAAAAGGTCAAGGTGCTAGGTTCTATTTCTCATGGCCTGTTGAGTTTTAATTTTATTTAACTTAAAAATACTTAATTTATTTGTTAATTTTTCGCATGTTCGGTAATGGCGTAAGATAAATGATTAAATTACGCCCAATAAATAACATTAATGAAAAAGAAAACTATACTTTCAACTTTTGCCTTAGCCGTATTTTTTATAGGCTATAATCAATTAATATCAGAACCTAATGGCTCTCCCGCAGGTTACAGTGGCTCTCCTGCCGATGGTCAAACATGTGTAAATTGCCATGGCGGAACCGCTAATACGGTCTCTAATGTATTAACTAGCAATGTGCCAGCCGCGGGTTATGTGCCTGGAACAAATTATACCGTTACAGTTTCAGTTTCTGGAACCACTGCAAGAAAAGGTTTTCAAGTTTCGCCTCAAAATGGTTCAGGAGTATTGATGGGCACATTAACTGCTGGAAGTGGAAGTAAAATTGTAGGAACTAAGTACATAACGCATACTTCAGCTAAATCAACAAACCCTGGAACTTGGACCTTTACTTGGACTGCTCCTGCTGCTGGTAGTGGTGCTGTTAATTTTTATGGAGCATTCGTAAATGGGAAATTGAATACTACTAAACAAGTTTTAACTGTAAATGAGCAAACTTCTACTATTACAACACCAACTGTATCAGCTACCACGGTTGCTTCATTAAGCAATACTTCTGTTAATTTAAGTGCTAATATCAATGCAAATGGAAAAACTTATAATGCTTCATTTCTTTATAAGGATTCTTCAGCAATTAATTGGACCTTGGTGCTAGCTAATCCAAACACTGTTTCTGGTTCAACTAATACAAATCTTTCTCAAACAATAGCTAACTTAAATTCAGGTACAACATACCTGTTTAAGGCATGTGCATGGAACACTGGCGATTCAACCTTTGGTGCTATAAACACCTTTAAAACCGCCAATAATCCTACATCGGTTAATTCTGTAAAAGCCTTAACCATCAATTCGGTTTATCCAAATCCAGCAACTGATAGATTATCAATTGATTTGAATTTGCTAGAGAAATCTAAAGTGCAAGTAACTACAGTTAGTCTTGATGCTAAGGAAAATATTCAATTACTAAATACTGAATTGAATGCAGGTGCTCAAAACTTATTGGTAAATACAAATAATTTAAACTCAGGAGTTTATTTTATCCTACTAAAAACAAATAATTCAACCGTAAGTAAGAAAATTATTATACAGAAATAAGAGTTTCAAAATAACCATTAAATATTAAAAAAAGAGGCTGTTTTTCTATATTGAAAACAGCCTCTTTTTTTATTTCGGTAATCTTGCTTTAATTAATTTTGGATGTCAATGGATTTCTAATTCCACTCATTTCTGCAATGTCAACTTTAACGCTCCCAACGAAAATGTCACTTTCAACCCTAATTGGAATTTTATTGTCATCATCAGTTACCCATAGTGTAAGTGCTTCGTTGTCCTTAAAGACCCTGCCTTCTATAAGTTGAGGCTTTACTTTAATTGTTTTAAAGGTACCCATATCTGTTTTTAGGATTTCTCTTTTTTCAAATTTAAAACGTAGTTCATAGGTTTTACCATCCAAGTAAAAAGGAACTGGAAAAACGTCTCCTTGTTTTGCACTTGTCATATCCAAACTTCTTGCATAATAAATTGCGCTTATAATATCTTGAGTATTAGCTAGTATTTCGGTTTTCCCTCTTCTTCCTGATGCAGTTTTGGCTGCATGATCAAAAATTATGAAGTCACTATCTGTGTATTTACCTTCTTTTATTTTTTTAGTGGCCTTTAATGGCACCAATGCTTCTTGGTCTATATAACTTTCAAATTCGTCTTTTACTTTAAACATCATATCTACCAAACCAGCTGATTTACCATTCACCTTAACATAGTATGTGTTACGATTATTAATTATTTGCGGGTTTGCATCTACACTAAAGTATGCTTTTCCACCGTCAAGTGGGCCGTAATGAACCCTATATGTTAGTTTCTCTCCGTAAGTAAAAGCAGAATTTACCTTTTTCATTTTTGTTAATACATCATCTAGTATTGGCTGTTGGCTGTTTTTCTGTAAGGTAAATGAAAACAGAAATAGTAATGAAATAAAACTTAATTGTTTCATGGTAATTATTTTTATATTTTGAGTAGTACAAATTATGAGCCAAGAATTAATTTACTTGCAATATTAAATTTGTATAGACCAAAAGTAATATTTAAGGCTGATTTTTTTGAATATTTGATCAAAATATTTTTGATGTAAGCAATCTAAAATAAATGAATTTTGGACTTGAAATAAAAAAGCGACCTAATTTTAAAAATTAAGTCGCTTTCAATTATCAGATTATTTTTTTAACTAAAATCTTTCTAGGTTTGAAAAGAAGAAAGATGCTTCAATTGCAGCATTCTCATCACTATCACTACCGTGAACAGCATTTGCATCTATTGATTTAGCATACAAATTTCTAATAGTACCTGGTTCAGCTTTACTAGGATCAGTTGCACCTATTAAAGTTCTGAAATCAGCTACAGCATTTTCTTTTTTTAATACTGCTGCTACTATTGGTCCGCTTACCATAAAGCTTACTAAATCTTTATAAAAAGGACGCTCACTATGAACTGCATAAAACTCACCAGCTGTTTTTTCTGTTAAGTGAATGTATTTCATTGCTGTAATTTGGTAACCAGCTGTTGTAATTTGGTCTAAAATTTTTCCGATATGACCATTAGCTACTGCATCTGGTTTTATCATGGTGAAGGTAATATTGCTCATTTTATGTTTTTTTTTGCTTGGCAAAAGTATTGCTAAAAATAATTCTTAACAAGGTGTTTTTAATTAAAATTTTAGATACTAATGTTTTTAATTAGTCTTTTCGTTTTAATCTTTTCTTTTGCTTGGCGGGAAGTTTATTTATACGCTTGTAATAACCTGTTTTGTTTGCTGCTACATATAAGGTCAGTTTCTTTCCTCTTTGTACATTATTTGACTTAAGTTTATTCCATTTTTTTACGTCTTGAACAGAACAATCAAATAAATCAGCAATGTCATTTAGTATATCTCCCTTCTTAACCACATAAAAAACCTTAACTAACTTTGGCTTTTCTGATGGGTCTATTTCTTGTGGTTTTTCTTTACTTGTTTTTCCTTTTTTTATGTTAGTTTCTGGAGGTGTATCAGTTTCTACATTGGTATGATCTTGCACTTCAGCAGGCTCTTCCTTTTGAATAATAATTGGGGCAACATCAGTATTAATAGGCTTATAAACACTATCACGGAGCAAGTAAAATAATTTTGATTTATTCTTAGGTATTTTTACATAATACCCATCAGTACTCATTGGAATGATATCTTTTTTGAACATTGGGTTTAACTTCCTTAATTCATCTATTTCAATTCCCAAGGTAGTGGATACCTGTGTTAATGATAGCCATTTATTAACCAAAACGCTATCACTATCAAAATTTAGTTCAACATTGGATGCTTTGATACCATGTTCTTTATAATAATTTAAAATATAAGTAGCTGCCACATATTGTGGGTATAAATCACGGCAATTAGTAGGTAAATATTGAAAAATATCCCAATAGTATAAGCTGTTTCCGGCCATTCTAATACATTTATTAACAGCAATTGGTGAGCAGCCATAAGCTCCAATAACTAGAGGCCATTGTTTGTAAATACTAAATAAATCTTTAAAATGCTGTGCAAATACCATAGATGATTTATTAATATCTTTTCGCTCATCTACATAGGTATTAACTTTTAGTTTATACATTTTTGAAACGGTATAACTCATGGTCCAAATACCGCTAGCTCCATTTGAATTTGAAAAAGTTGGGTCTAATTCAGAAGAGGAAACAGCCAAATACTTTAAATCAGTGGGCAATCCTTTTGATTTTAGATGTTTCTCTAAAATTGGAAAATAATATTTGCTTAAACTTATTAAATCACGCGTTTTAGCTGGATTTTGAATATAATATTCAATATGTTTTTTTACCTCTGGGTTATAAATTAATTCTGTTTGAGAACGTAAAGCCGCCAAACGTTGAATATACAATTGATCTTGAGCAAAACTGAAAATTGGAATAAAAATAGTTAGCAAAAAGGCCCATACCTTAGTCGGTTTGAACAAATTTGTGGTAATATTTTTTGATATTATAGTCATACAATAATTAGGTAATAAAATAGGCTACACTTGATTGAATGCAAGTGTAGCCTAAAATTTAAATGAAATGAGAATAAGTAATTAAGATGTGAACACCTTAAAGTATATTTGGTCTTATAAATTTGACCATTGATAAAAGTTTAGCGTCCTCATTGTGATTAGCCATCAATTGAAGGCCAATTGGCATATTTTGATTATCTTTTCCATAAGGAAACGAAACAGCAGGAATGCCCACAATATTAGCATGAACAGTAAATATGTCTGCTAAATACATTTGAACAGGGTCATTACTTTTTTCACCAATTTTGAATGCAGTAGTAGGTGCTGTTGGAGACAGTATAAAGTCAAAATCTTTAAAAATTTCTGCTGTCCTATTTGCAATTATTCTTCTAACTTTTTGTGCTTTCGTGTAATATGCATCATAATAGCCTGAACTTAATACAAATGTACCTAACATAATTCTTCGTTTTACCTCTGCTCCAAAACCTTCAGTTCTTGATTTGCGAATAGTAGTTTCTAAATCAACTGCATTTTTGCTACGTAAGCCGTAATGCATGCCAGCATAACGAGATAAATTACTGCTAGCTTCGGCAGTGGTTAAAGTATAATAAACCGGAATTACATAACTTAGTTCTGGTAAACTTATACCTTGAACTAAATGTCCTTCAGCTCTTAATTTTTCAATTAAATCTAATGTTGCTTGTTTTACCTCTGGTTGAATTCCTTCTAAATCCAAAGCATCTTGAATATATGCAATTTTGTATTTTTTATTGCCTAAATCAAAATTAAAATCTTTGGTTGATTCTTGAAGAGCTGTAGCATCATACTCATCAGCTCCAGCCATTATTGAAACCAAAAGTTGTGCATCTTCAACTGATTGCGTTACTGGACCAATAATATCAAAACTGCTGGCATAAGCAATGAGACCCCACCTCGAAATAGTTCCATAGGTTGGTTTATAGCCAAATGTTCCTGTAAAAGAAGCAGGTTGACGAACAGAACCACCTGTATCACTTCCTAGTGCGGCATGACAAAGGTGCGCCTGAACTGCCACAGCTGATCCACCTGAACTACCTCCTGAAACTTTGGTATTATCAGAATCATTTAATACTGCTCCATAAGCTGAATTTTCGTTTGATGCACCCATTGCGAACTCATCACAGTTTAATCTGCCAATTATTATGGCATCTTCTGCCAATAAGCGTTCTACAGCAGTAGCTGAATAAAGCGAAGTAAAGTTTTCAATGATTTTGGAGGAAGCAGAAACTTTATGGTTTTTATAACAAATATTATCTTTAATGCCAATTACCATTCCTGCTAGTTTTCCTGCAGTGCCATCTGCAATTTTTTTATCAATTTGTTGCGCAGATGCCTTAGCCTCCTCTGCCCAAACTTCTAAAAAAGCATTTAAGTGTTTTTTATGATCAATATTTTGTAAATATTGGTCAACTAAAGCTGTAACAGTAGTTTTTTTGCTTTTTAAAGCTTCAATTATTTGAGAATATGAAATATAATTTTCCAATAGATTTGATTAGTTTTTGATAGTTTATGCCATGATTATAAAGCAAAAAAATTCCTCTAATTCAAGAGGAATTTTATATTGAAATATTTTGAAAACAAGAAATTACTCAGCTTCTTTTTTATCTTTAGCTTTCATTCCATCTTCTATTTGGTCTTTTACGCTTTTTTTAGCATCGTTAAATTCACGCATACCAGTACCTATTCCACGCATTAATTCAGGAATTTTTTTTCCTCCAAATAATAATAAGATGGCTAGTAATATTAATATCCATTCGCCACCGCCTAAGTTTCCTATAAATAATAATGTGTAATTCATATTCTATTGATTTTCGACTACAAATGTAAGGTTTATTTTTTGTTTAGAAATTATTTTTTTATGCTGTTTTTTTGATTTTTCTCTTAAATGTACCTGCTGTAAATAACTTAAAATTAATGCTGTACAATGGTAATGTTATTTTGAAAGCAACTTTTTCCTCGAATTAAAATAATTATTTTGTTGTTAATTATGGTTAATTGAAAAGCTAAAACTCCGCATGTAGCCTGATGGCAAATACATGTGCAGGGCCTCTATCTTGGTTATAAGCGGGGTTCAATACCAATTGGTAATCGGGGCTTAGCCAAAAATGGTCTTCGTGTAATAAGGCATTGTAAAATAGTTCCAAAATCATTTCTGGCGCATAGTTTAAATTGCCATCACCTATCATAAAACCTTTGCCTCCCGCTTTTAAATAATTTTGATGGTCCAAGGAAATACCATTGGCTACAAATGCTATTCCAAATACATCATCATTGCGTTTCCATTTGCTACCATCTGCTGAAAATCCAAGGCTTACACTTTGGTCAATTTCGGTAAAAGCCCATGTTTCGTTTAAGCCATCGTTCCAACTTACACGGCCAAATAAACCAAAATAATCATTTAATTCTTGCTCGTAATTTAAACTCAATCCATATTTGGTGCGTGCTCCATTTCTAGTTTTGGTAATATCGGGTGTTAGCATGGTGGTGCTTGGTTCTATGGCTTGTTTGTAACTGCCCATATTAGCAAAATTATTAAATGCCAATAGCTTTAAACTTCCTTTTCGGTTATATACTTTTACTGTTTTTTCAACTTCTAAAACTTGTGAGTTATATTGGCTAAAATTGGTTTCTAATGTTGGTCCATTGGCATATTCAGGTACCAAAGCTGAGGCATACCTAACGCTCCAAATGGGCGACACATATTGTAAAACTAAACCAACAGTATAACCTCGTGTATTTGCTGCATAATCCCAAGCACCGGTACTCATCAAGCTCCAGTTTAAAAATTGTGTACGTGGGTCGTGCGAATATTTATTGTTATCAAAATAATCGGCTAAGCTGAATTTTCCAGCGGTAATTGAAATGTATTTTTCAGGTTGATATGTGCCTATTTTATTTGCACCATCCGCTTGCCATACTTTATTGTTATTTAAGGCAAACTTTTGGGTAATAAATGCCCTTGCTATATAAGGTTGCGGAGCAGGATTACCAATTCTAAATGTTTCGCCATTGGTAAAACCAGCCACACCTCGTGCAGCACTTAAGCCGCTACCACCAGCCAATTCTGGATTAAAGTAAGCCTCTGCTCCTTTCCATAATTTTGCTCCTAAAAACAAAGTAGTGGTTAACGATATGGCATCTTCTTCTTTTGGACTCAAACTAAAATCACTGCTATATTTACCACTTACACCCGGTTGCATTTGGTAAACAGTAGTTTGTTGAAAATGAAAACTAAGCCAATTTTTACTGGAATCGCTTTTGTTTTGAGCCAGTGAAATTAAAGCTATAAAAGTTATTGCAATGGTGATGATGCTTTTTTTCATGGAATAAAGAAGAGGGTGTGGTTGATTTACAATGATGCAAACGTAAAAGAAATCTGCTGAAATAAAACGGGCTTTTTTAAAGTTAAAGAAACCATGTTGATCTCTTTATTAAATAGCTATTTGAAATTGCAATACTACCATGCTTTTTCTATCAATTTCTTTTAAATCGGTACTGCTAAAAATAGGCCTGTTTTGATAGTTTAAAGTTAGCTTACTTCGGTAACCATTGATATACCAATTAAGCCCTGCATCGTATTGCAACATGCCTTGTTGTAATTTATCAAAATTGCCATGCATCACCATAATATAAGGTTGCAGTTGACCATTCTTTTCACCCAATACATTTTTAGGTAATAGTAAACCAACTTGTCCTGCTATAATATTGCCTGTTCCCATCATAGGGAAAGCATTGCCTGCACCATTAATGGTTTGCGTACCTGTGGCTACTCCATCTCCAGGGTTCATTACTCCTAAATTACGAATATAATTTTTACCATAGCCCAAATGCATGGCAGTGGCATAAGCACTAATAGCCATTCCTTTTGTACCAATTGGCGCATCGTAATAAGCATCTACCGCAAAATTTAACATGTCTTCTTGAGTGGTATCCTTTTTAACTGCATCGCTGTAATGCCACATGGCGTTTGCTTGGTATTGAAAACCAGCACCAATATTAAAAACGCGTTTTTTACCTAAATAAGTACCTGTCATGTATGGTGTTAAGTTACTTTCTTCATCTAAAAATTGATACATTACATAAGCACTTGTTTGAGGATGAGGAGGCATAAAACTAAAATCAGAATTAACAGAAATGGTTTTAACTACACTGCTAGCTGCTTTGCTTGCCAATAATGGGTCTGATAAAATAAAACGGTAATCAAATTTACCCATTTTACCTTTGGCATAAATACTTAGTTTACGCAAAAATTGATCATTTGCATCGTTGGTGTTTTGCTCAAATAAAGGTGCATCGTACCCCATAATACTTGCCACTGCAGGCGATGCAAAACGCGAGAAACCTGTCCAAGCGGTTAAGCCCATACCTACTTGCAATATTTTGGGAGTTACATAATATTCGGCCAATACATCATGAAAGAAAATACCTGGTTTTCTATCGCCAATATTGCTAAAATTATTAATACCAAGCTGCGAGTAAAAGAAAACTTTATCGGTTACCATGCCAAATATTTGCTGGCGCATGCGCCTAATTCCAATATCAAAACTAGCAGGATTGTTAAATCCACCAATAGTTGTTCCGGGGTTCATATCGGTATACCTGCCCCAAAGTTGCGCAGTAAAAGTAGTTTTTAAATAATGTGTTCCTTCATCATTTAAATTCATGCGTAGTTCTTTATCTGGCTTTGTTTGTGCTAAAGCTAGGTTACTAATACTTACCAAAGCAAGTATTAAGTAAAGTATTTTATATTTTTTCATAAACTAAAATAATTAAATAGTTGAAACTTTTTTTCTTGTAGCGTGAGGATGTTCAGAAAGTGGCTTGTGGTTATTTAAACCAATAATTTTAAAGGTTCCACCTTCGTGGTTATACTTTTCTTCCATTTCGTGAATGTGTTCCATTACAGTATGGTCCACTAACGATGCTTTGGTAAAATCTACCGTAATTTTTTTGCCTCTTGGCAATGCATCTAATTGTTTTTTTAAACCAATATAATTACTAAAAATAGCCGAATGTTGTACATCAATTAAGTAGTTTTCGTCATCTTCGGTTATAATGGTTAAAAATGGTTTGAAAATACTTTTTAATGGAACACCATTTGCAAGGTGAATAATCAATTTTACTAATATACCTGCGGCAATACCAATTAATAAATCGGTAGCAAGTGTAAATATAATGGTAGCTACAAAAATAAGTAACTGCTCTTTTCCTGCTTTATAGGTTTTCCTAAATTCTTTTGGCGATGCCAATCTGTAGCCTGTAACCATTAGCATAGCTGCCAGCGCTGCTAAAGGTATTTGATGGATGATTTGACCTAAAAAAACCACAAAGATTAATAAGAAAGTACCATGAAAGAAGTTTGCCCAACGTGTTTTAGCACCATTGGTAACATTAGCTGAACTACGAACCACTTCGGCTATAATTGGTAACCCACCAAGGAAACTCGAAATCATGTTTCCTGAACCTTTAGCATATAACTCTTTATTAAAGTTAGATACACGTTTAAATGGATCTAATTTATCAATAGCGGCAGCTGTTAACAATGATTCTAAGCTTGCTACTAATGAATAGGTAATTATCATTTGAATACCAAAACTGGTAAGTAAATAATCAAAGCGAGGCATTACAATTCCATCTAAAAAATTAGCGGGTAGGGTTACTAAAAATTTAGGTCCTAAGGTGTATTCGTGCGAGCTCAAAAATAAATATTTGTGCTCATGCTCTAAATCGAAATAATGACCTAAAGGAATAGCAATTAATACTACTAACAATGGTGCAGGAAGCATTTTTACATATTTGTTTTTAATCATTGGCAAGCCAATAAGAATAATTAAACTAACCACTGCTATAATGGCCACTTCGGGGTTCATGTTCATAAAGCTATGAGGAATAGCAGCAATAATTTCCATCATTTCTTTGCCTTCGGGTTTAACGCCTACTGCTGTATGAAATTGTTTTGCAAAAATCATGATACCAATGGCTGCAAGCATTCCATGCACTACAGATGATGGAAAAAAGTTGCTTAACACACCTGCCTTAACTAAACCAAAAAGCATTTGTAATATTCCGCAACCAATTCCAACACCTAAAGTACATTGGTAAGCAAACATTTCTACTTGCTCAGGGGATAAACCAGCTGGAGCCATTTTTTTAAAGCCTTCCATGCTCATTAAAACTATAATGGCAAGGCCAGCTGCTGGTCCATTAATGGTTAAATGCGAACCACTGGTCATGGATACAAACATACCACCAATTATACCTGCTATAATACCTGCCATTGGAGGAACTCCACTAGCCATAGCTATGCCTAAACATAATGGCAATGCTATTAATGAAACTATAAAACCAGAAAGTAAATCGTCTTTCCAATTTTGTTTTAAACCCGCTATAAAATCTTTGGGTACTGATAAATTTATATTTTTCATTGTTTGAATTTTTTTTGAATTGTTATCCGATAAATCGGAATTGTTTGATTATTTTATTTTCCGTTGGCTAATCCCGAAAGCTTTCGGGAGAACGGCAATAGATTCTTGCTAGAGGCCAGAAGCTAGCAGCCCTTATGAAGACCTAAACCCTACATCATGGAAACGTTTAATGTGTGGTCCTAAGAATAAACGTGAGTAAATGCGTATCAATGCTAAACCATCTATTATAAAACTTAGTGAAACAATAATGGCTAATGGTGCTTGATGTTCTTGAATATGGGTATAAATTAAATCTTCACCAATAAAAGTTGGTGTTATTGGAAAGCCCGATAAACCTAAGCAAGCCAATAAAAATAAAAAGGCTAGCCGAGGATATTTGTACGAATGACCATAAAACTGCGTAAGGTCTATTTCCTTTTCTAATTGTTTTAGTTTTATAAAACAAAAATACCCAAGTGCACCAGCTATTAAACCACCACTTAAATACAAAATAATATGGCTGTATTCAAAGTGTTCGTTAAATGAAATGGCTAAAGCAATCATTATGTTATTCATTAATACCAATGTCCAACTTACCATTACGCTTTGACGTTCGGCAAACGATTTGGCTACTAATAATAGTCCAAATAATCCTATAAGCTCAGGTAAAAAACGATGGACCTGTGCAGGTATGCCAGCTTCGTTTTGTAAAGCAGCTATGGCACCAATTAGAATTATAATAAATAAAACCAAGGCAGCTTTAAAATTTAAAAACTTCATTTTTCTGCCTACTAATTTTATTGGCATCCAAATAAATTGATACACAAACCAATCTAAATTCCATTCTTTTAAGCTAAGCATATAAATGGTGTATTGCAAACGTTTTGGAAGTGCAAATTTAGACGAATGAACACGAGGAGTAAAGTTGTAAAATTGCTCACGAATTAAGTAACTAACCACCGATGGTGAAACCAATAATTGGTAAGTTCTTAAAAATGCATTTCCTGCAAAATGAATCAATGCTAAGGTTTCGAAACCCGCAGCTACTTCTATAAAAATTAAACCTATTTGTGCTAACGAAGCGTAAGCTACTTGGCTTTTAACCGATGATTGAACCCTTGCAGTTAATGAGCCCATAATAGCTGTTATTAAACCTAAAACACCAATAATTACCCTAACTGAATATTGATACTCCCAAAACGGAAATGTACGCAGTAATAAAAATACTCCAATATGAACTGAAAGTGAACCATAAAATATGGCACTTGAAGGAGTGGGTCCTTCCATGGCTCTTGGTAACCACGATGAAAATGGAAACTGTGCCGATTTAGCCGCTGCTGATATCAAAATCATTAACGAAATAAAAACACCAATCCAACTATGGTTTTGCAAATGTTCATGTACTAATTCGTAATTATTTAATTTTAAAAAAGTAATGTTTTCGTTCCATAAATGATGGCTCATCCACATGGCTAATAAAATGCCTACATCGCCAATTCTATAAATACTAAATACCTTAATGGCATTTTTTACAGGCAAGTACCTTTCACGGTAAAAACTAATGAGTAAAAACGATGATATACCCAAAATTTCCCAACCTAAAAATAAGGTTTCGAAATTACCCGAAAGCACTGTAATGGAATAACCAACATAAAAGAATAAAATGGTATTGAAAAACCTTTTATAACCATGCTCGCGGTGCAAATAATAACGGCTATAAATGGTAACTAAAAAGGTAAGAAATGAACCTACAAAAAGATAAACAACAGTAATTTTGTCGAAATAAAAATCGAGTAAAAATTCGTAGTTGGTAGTTTTGTAAATAAGAATTTCCTTTAAGTTAAGTACCGGAAAACCATTAAAAAGCCAATAGAGAACAAAAACTACAAAGCCAATAAAATTAATGCCTACCGATGTAAATGCAGTTAATGAAATGAGCCTTTCATTTTGTCTTGGAATAATTAAACTAATAATAAAACCAAGCAAAGGAATAAGTATGAATAATTGAATTATTTTTTCCATTTTTTTGATTAATTATTAAATAAATAAACTGGGAAATTTTCTTCGGTCGATTCTACCAAATGGTTCAAGTTTGGAGCTAACTCTAATTTAGTTTTTAAAGGCTTGTATGGCACAAATTGACCATCTTTAAAAACCTGCAGTTTTCTGGTAACTGGATTAACTGATACCAAATGCATCCATTCATTATTATACCATTCGTAAGTTTCGGGTGCTTGACTAATTGCTTTTAAAACAATTTCCGGATAATGCTCCACAATTACTAGCATCCTAATGGGATCATGAACTTCTATCATTTGACTTGGTAATCCTGGTCTTAAATCGCCATCAATTCCATTGGCTACACCAATTAAACCCATTACATTATGAGGCAATTTAGTTCCTGCACCAAGTTTTTGATTATCAACTCTTGAGAAATAATATTCTAAATTGATACCTCCACAAACAGGCCCAATAGGTTTTAAAATATTGGTTAAAAAAGTTCCATCTAAATCTATTTTGTAGTCGTACGAGTTTAAAAACGAACGTCTATCTAAGAACAAATGTTTGGTTAACTCGCGTTGCCCAACTATGCACAAAGCATTGGTAGCATGGTTCAATTCAGGCCTTGGTTCAAATAACGAAACAGAACGCAACTTTACAGCTTCATGCACCTTTTTAGCAGTGTCTTTGGTATTGGTTAGTATAAATCTGCGTGAACGTTCTTTGGCATTTTCATCTAACGATTTTTGAAACGTTTTTTTATTTTGTTCATGAAGCATTTTATGTGTTTCATTCAATAAATCTTCATCATAAAATTCCATTTCATCGCGAGTAGTATCGTGTAAAACACCCATAAATTGAGTGGTGTCGGGTATTACCAATCCTTTGTTTGCAAGTATTTCTCTTACCTTTTTATGATTAGCCATAAAACTCATAACACGCGCATTAACCGAACCAGGTCTGCCTGAACATGCTCCGCAATCATAACCTGCATAGTGCGTATTGTTAATGCTACTGGCACCGTGCCCAACCAAATAAACCAAGGGAGCAAAGTTTTCAATTAAGCCAATGCTGTTTAATAAATTTTGAACACGAGTAACCATTTCATCTACAGTAAAACCAATTTGTAAATCACCTTCTCGTTGGTTTATGTTTTTGTTTTCAATGGTTAATTGCGAAAATTTATCCATGTGCTTAAACGATGAAGTCGTAGCAGGACCCATAGTTGGTTTAAAAATATTCACTGCCAGTTTAAATGCAGACGAAAAACCCAGCGTTTGCGATATAATCCAACCTTGAAAAAGCGAATGACTTTTTTTGCTATAATGTGCATCTTTATCTTTATTACCTTTGGTATTTATTTCTTTAATTAAATATTTGGGAGTAACAGGTGCTGGGCATAATTTGGTATGGAATTTTCCGTTTTTAGGCTGATAAAAAAACTCTACTCCGAAAAATCCTGGAGTACCAAATGTTTCACATTTTTCATCATTTAATTCTACATACCTACGTATAGAGCATTCTCTATCGTCAATACAAAATAATGCTTGGAAACTTTTGGCAGTTTTAGGTGCATTGTTATCGTAACCTAATTGCACTCCAGCTAATACTTGGTCATAATACGTCCATTCATAAGCATCTTGCCAAAGCATAATTACCTCGTTAAGCTCAGTAACTTTTACCGGAGCAAACAATGGTATTGGTTTTTCTTTTAAAGTATCTTTTATGGGTTTCCAATTGTCTCCATATTGGCTATCCAAAGCGTTTATTTCTAATAAAAGTTCAAAAACTATAAAATCATGTAAGGTGATTTTTGTAGTATCTAACAGTGCATTTGGATTGTCTTCAATAAACGATACCATACCCGACCAACCTTGATGTGCAAACTGTTGGTCGTATAAATATTGAGCATATAAAGTTTCATCGCCTACCAATATTTCAAGCAAGTGTTCCATTGAACAATTGTTGCTGAGCAATAAATCTCTTACTCTTTTGGAGTTAAAAATACTGCCATAACTCATACGTTCAAACTCTCTGATTGAAGAAAGAAAACCTTTGTGCTCAATTGGAAAATTCCAAATAGCAATTCCTTGATCTAAATAACTGCAAACAATTCTGAATAACAAGGGATGAACCAATGCATCCATGTCAATTTTATAATTGGTTTTCCAGTTGGCTTTTAGTTTTCCTATTCTGGAATCAATTTGATAGTCAAATTGTTTGTTGAATAATTTATCTTTCCATAATGCCAATTCATCTTTTCCTTTTCGCTCTGTAATTATATTTTCAAGAACTTTTGCATCAATTTTACCACTTTGATATAAGTTCCTATAATCATTAAGCGAAAGGGTAGTTTTAAAACCAAATATTTTAGCTGCTTGGTGCAAGGCATCGTAAAATTTTAAGTTTTGAAACGAATGAAGTGTATTGTGATGAATAAAATCTTTTAATGGTGCTTGAGCAGGCAAAAAATGCTTTAACTCATGCAAAACCTCATGCTCGTTGAAGTTTGATTGATTATTTTTCATTTTTACATAAATACATGCTAATCAATATGTTTAGTCATGTTTGTTTTAATGTTTTACAATAAAAAACAAGCAGTCTTAAATGCAATAAAAAATTGTAACAAGACTAATTGCTTTAAAAATGTTTAATAAAATTGTTGATTTTTTAAATATTGGCTACGATAACAGCCAAAAATTGCCTGAAAGGCTAAGGAATGCTATATTCTAAAGCAGTTAATAGCTTTAAAAATTGATAAACTTAACGGGTAAGTATAACCTATTTGGTGATTGAGTAAATAGTTAGTAGTTAAGTTAACGTCATTGAAAAAAACACTTAAATAATGTAATTCAATAAATAAATCTTTGGTGTTATTTTCCTCGGTTTCATCTTCGTCAAACTCACTATTGGCAAGGTTTAACGAAATGTTTTGGTTGTTATTTGAGGCGTGAATGGTTGATTTGTTTTCAACTTTAGTATTTGCCGAAAACATGCTTTGTCCAAAACATATTTTTAACATCAAAACCGATGCTAATAACATAAATAAACGTGCAGTTCTATTTTTCACGCAGCAAAGGAACGATATAAAATGGATTTGTCAATTTTAAATTCAATAACTTTTATAACCTTTTTATTTTCACAACAAATTATTCATAATTTTTACACTTAGCAAACACTTTGTTGTGTTAAATGCCAATCATAAAGATAAGAATTTTACTTTTTGAATTTATTTTTTATAAAGATGATGGAGTCGTAAATAACATAGCTAATAATCAAACCAACTAGAGCTGCAATCCAATACCCTCCGATAGTTTGGACATTGTTTTTGAAAAAATAAAATAGCAAAGCAAAAATTGCTGAAAGTATACTTAATAATATCTGTGGGTTAAAAATTTTCATATTGCTAGATTGAAAAACAATTATAAAATAATTTCATCACCAATTTTAATTTCATGTTCAATTTTTGTGCTAATGATGCTTTGACCAAACAATACATTATTGTCTTTGCTTCTAAAAGTAGCCAATGTTTTTAAAGGTTCTGAACTTGTTTTTGTTGTATTTTGGTCAATGGTAGTAATTACACATCGGCTACAAGGTTTTACTCCTTTTAGTAAATTTTTACCTATACTAAAATCCTTAAAATGGTCTTCATCAAAAGGCTTTCCTCCGGTAAAAACTATGTTTGGCCTGAACCTATCCATGCCAATTGGTTTTGGCAATTTGTTATTTAAGAAATTAAGAGATTCTTGACCAATTATTAAAATAGGAAAACCATCGCTAAAGCTGGTAATTTCGTTATTATGAGCATATTTTTCGCTCACTTTTCTTTTTGATTGGTTAGGCATGTAAAATAACTTACAAGTAAAATTTAACATTTTGCTAAACCATGCTGAACCTAAAGCATATTCAATTGCTTCACACTCATCATCCCAAACTTTAACGGTTTCTGTATCTCCATTTATTGAAAATGGAATTTCAAAATTGTTTTCATTTTTAAATTTTATTGCAAAGCCATCTTTGGTAAATTGAAGCTTAAACAAAGCCAAATTTTTATTTTCTCGTTGAGTAATAAATTCATTTTGTTCATTACATAACATCCATCTTCTGTCGTATTGTAAACCACGTTCTTCTATCTTGCTTTGTTTTAAAGCAATTCCGCTCATTGATTTTATTGGATATACTAATAGTTCAGAAACAAAATACATAAGACAAATGTAGCATAAAAAAACACGCCCGAAAGCGTGTTCTTTTCTTTAATCAAATTTATGATAAGCTGATTTTTTTAATTCGTCAGCCGATAGTGATTTGAAATATTCATACGTAATTTTCAAACCATCTGCTCTACTTACTTTAGGTTCCCAACCCAATATTTCTTTAGCTTTTGTAATATCT
Source organism: Bacteroidota bacterium (assembly GCA_947464275.1). Taxonomy (GTDB): domain Bacteria; phylum Bacteroidota; class Bacteroidia; order UKL13-3; family UKL13-3; genus JAAFJM01. The sequence continues at coordinate 117,673 of CANHVU010000006.1, read as the reverse complement.
GGTTTTCGTTGTTTTGGGTCGTCTTTTGGAAGCGGTTTTGAAACTAATTTTTGGTTGGTACCTGTTAGTTTTATAATCTCTTCTCCAAATTCTTTAATGGTAATTTCGTTTGGATTGCCAATGTTTACTGGATGAGGATAATCGCTTAATAATAGACGGTAAATGCCTTCTACTAAGTCATCCACATAGCAAAATGCACGAGTTTGTGATCCATCGCCAAACATGGTTAAATCTTCACCACGTAAAGCTTGTCCAATAAAAGCTGGTAAAACTCTACCGTCATTTAGGCGCATGCGAGGTCCGTAAGTATTAAAAATACGAACAATACGTGTTTCTAATCCATGGTAAGTATGATATGCCATGGTAATGGCTTCCTGAAAACGTTTAGCTTCATCGTAAACGCCACGAGGGCCAACTGGGTTAACATTTCCCCAATATTCTTCTGTTTGTGGATGAACCAATGGGTCGCCATAAACTTCAGACGTAGATGCAATTAGCACTCTTGCGCCTTTTTCTTTAGCTAAACCCAAGCAGTTGTGAATGCCTAATGAACCTACTTTTAGTGTTTGAATTGGAATTTTCAAGTAATCAATTGGGCTTGCAGGGCTTGCAAAATGAAGGATATAATCTAATTGACCTGGAACATGTATAAATTTACTTACATCGTGATTATAAAACTCAAATGCTTCAAGTTTAAATAAATGTTCAATATTTTTTAAATCACCAGTAATTAAATTATCCATTCCAATTACATGGTATCCTTCTTTTATAAATCTATCGCAAAGATGTGAGCCTAAAAAGCCCGCAGCGCCTGTAATTAATACTCTTTTTTTACTCATGTTGTTAATTTTTGTTGGCTAACATAGCCAGTTCCAATATTGTTTTTAAAACAATAATCCATACGTTTTTAGCTGTATGGATTATTTATTTATGTTTTATTAGTTAGTTTTTACACCAATGCAATAGTAATCAAAACCTAATTCTTTCATTTCTGCAATATCGTAAATATTACGTCCATCAAATATGGCATTGCCTTTCATTAGTTTTTTTACCACTTGGAAATCTGGAGAGCGGAAATCAGGCCATTCAGTTACAATTAATAATGCATCTGCATCAATTAAAGCATTGTTTTCATTTTTGGTGTATTCAATTTGTTCACCTAAAATATGTTTAGCTTCTTTCATAGCTACCGGATCGTAAGCTTTTACGTTAGCTCCTGCTGCCAATAATTTTTCAATAATAACCAATGATGGAGCTTCGCGCATATCATCAGTTTTTGGTTTGAAAGAAAGGCCCCACATTGCAAAAGTTTTTCCTTTTAAATTGCCATTAAAGTGCTTAATAATTTTATTGAATAATACCGATTTTTGTGCTTCATTAACTGACTCAACCGACTCTAGAATTTGCATGGTATAACCATTGTCCTTAGCTGTTTTAATTAAGGCTTTAACGTCTTTAGGGAAACAACTTCCTCCGTATCCAATACCTGGGTAAATAAATTTATTTCCAATACGTCCATCGCTACCAATACCTTTACGAACCATGTTAACATCAGCCCCCATTATTTCACATAAATTAGCAATATCGTTCATAAAACTAATTTTTGTTGCAAGCATACTGTTCGCTGCATATTTGGTCATTTCAGCACTTGGAACATCCATAAATATAATAGGATGACCATTTAATAAAAATGGCTTATATAATTTGCGCATCATGTCTTCAGCTTGTTTGCTTTCAACACCAATTACAATTCTATCTGGTTTTAAGAAATCGTCAATTGCTGCACCTTCCTTTAAAAATTCAGGGTTTGAAGCTACTGCATATGGAATGTCTACACCACGCTTGTTTAGTTCTTCTTGTACAGCGCCTTTTACTTTTTGAGCAGTTCCTACTGGCACAGTACTTTTGGTAACTACTACACAGTATTCGTCAATGTTTTGACCAATTTCTCTTGCTACTGCTAATACATATTTTAAGTCTGCACTACCATCTTCACCTGGAGGTGTTCCAACAGCTATAAAGGCCACATCGCAACCTTTAATACTTTCAGATAAATTAGTACTAAATTGTAAACGTCCTTTTTCTACATTACGCAAAACCATTTCCTCTAAGCCAGGCTCGTAAATTGGCATGATACCTTTTTTTAAGTTATCAATTTTCTTTTGATCAACATCAATACAAACTACGTCTATACCAACTTCAGAAAAACATGTTCCTGTAACTAGGCCAACATAACCTGTACCTATAACTGCTATTTTCATATATTAAATGGGTTTTAAAATTATTTAGTTCAAAAATATAATTACCAATGAAAACATCAAATGATTATTACCCACAAAAAAAGTAAAGTTTGTAAGTATTTAATACATTTTTTATGTTATTTTATAATTATTGAAAGTTTATTAGCTATTTTTTGTGATGTTTAAACTGTGGATGGCGTTGGAAATTTCTAATATTAAGTTTGGATTTTTTTCAAATGCATTACCAATAACTACAATGTCGGCACCCGCTTGAGCGCTTATAACTGCTTGTTCTGCTGTTTTTATTCCACCACCAACAAACAAAGGAGCTGACACATTATTTGCCACTTCTTCTATCATTGAGAATGAAATGGGTTGCTTTGCACCACTTCCAGCGTCCATGTACATGACTTTTAATCCCAACATTTCGCCTGCCATGGCAGTACATACAGCTATGTTGTTTTTGTCATGTGGAATTGGCATAGTATTACTCATATACATAACACTTGTAATATTTCCACCATCTACTATCATATAAGCAGTTGGAATCACTTCAATTCCCGATTTTTTAAGTATAGGTGCTGCTAGTACATGTTTTCCTATTAATAAATCGGCATTTCGTCCGCTAATCATACTTAAAAAAAGTATAGCGTCAGCTTCATCGTGCACCTGCATAATATTTCCAGGAAAAAGCAATACGGGGATTTGTGTTAACGATTTTATTAAAGAAACACATTTATTCCAAAATCCATTAGTGATTAAGCTGCCACCAACTAAAATAAAGTCAACTTTGGATTGATTGCACAAGTTGCAAAGATTTATTAGCTGATTTTCATTAACACTATCTGGGTCTATCAAAACAGCCAATTGCTTTTGCTTTTTTTGCTTTTTTTCTAATAAAGTATTTAGTATTTCTATGGTCAAAATTTGGAATGGCTTTGCTTTAAAGTGTTATTTAGCAAATAAAGCTATTTTTTTTATTATTTCTTAAATTGGCTTAATTTTTTATGTTTTTGCCTTATTTGTTAAGTAACATAAATTGATAAGATTTTTGTTAGATTAGTTTTTGTTCAATTTTTATAAAAAATGGAATGTTTTGTTTCTGATGAACCTAAATGGTAGTTTCAAGAGCAATTTAGTGCTTCTGACCCATGTACAAAACAGTTGGTAATTTTACTAATAGAAATGTTGTAATCTCTGACTCATTGGCTAAAATGGTTGGTGCTTATTGCTGGAATACTTGTACTATTTGTAATGTAATTGGTGTTAACGAAAATGTTTTAAACAGCATGAAAGTTTATCCAAATCCTGCTTTTGAATCACTATTTATTGATTTAGGAACAGTTTCAGAAAAAGATGCTAAAGTTAACGTTTACAATATGTTAGGCGAGGTAATGATTGCCAAAAATAATATTCAAAACAACGGAACAGCAACTATTAACTTAGATACTCGTTCTTTAAAACAAGGCATTTATTTATTGAAAGTTGAAGCAGGTAATGCTGTTAAAACTATCAAATTCCAAAGAGACTAGTTTTCAAGTTTTATATATAATAGTAAGAATTAGGCTGGAGCAATCCGGCCTTTTTCTTTTTAAAATATATACTACTTTTGGCATCGTATTTATATACACCAATCTTTAATGACTATACCTATTCCTAGAACCGTAACTATTACACGTTATATAACTCCATTGCGCGAAGGCGGCTCTTTGCCAGCTCTGGCCGAAGCAGATGATAATTTTAAATATGTACTCAAATTTAATGGTTCTGGCCATGGTACAAAAGTGTTAGTAGCAGAGTTATTAGGTGGCGAAATTGCCCGCGCCTTGGGTTTACAAGTGCCCGAATTGGTGTTTGCTAATTTACATGAAGCTTTTGGTCAAACTGAGGCTGACGAAGAAATTCAAGATTTATTGAAGGCTAGCAAAGGGCTTAATTTAGCATTACATTTCTTGTCAGGTTCCATTAATTTTGATCCAGCAGTTAAAACCATTGAACCTCTATTGGCTTCCAAAATAGTTTGGCTCGATTCGTTTATAACCAATATGGATAGAACATTCAGAAATACTAATATGTTATTGTTTAATAGGGAATTATGGTTAATTGATCATGGGGCAAGTTTTTATTTTCACCATTCAGGAACCGATTGGGAAAATGCTGCTAAAACACCTTTTGCCATAATTAAAAGCCATGTTTTATTGCCGCAGGCCATTGAACTAACCCAAGTAGATGACGAAATAAAAAAGGTTTTAACAGTTGATAAACTTACTGAATTTGTAAATTTAATTCCTACTGAATGGTTGGTTTGGAACGACACTGATAAAACACCTGATGAGTTGAAAAACATGTATTTACAGTTTTTAGTTACTCGCTTAAATCATTCTCACATTTTTATAAACGAAGCTCAAAATGCAAGATAATCACATATATGAATATGCGGTAATTCGTGTTTTGCCGGTTATTGAGCGCGAAGAATTTGTAAACGTAGGCATTATTTTATTTTGTAAAAAAGCCAATTTTATAAAAGTGCATTATACTGTAAATGAAGCTAAACTATTAGTTTTTACAAAAAAAATTGATATTGAACATATTAAGTTAAATTTACAGTCGTTGTTTAATATTGCACACGGCATAAAAAATAGCAGTCCAATTGCTGAATTAGATGTGCCTTCAAGGTTTAGATGGCTTACAGCGGTAAGAAGTTCAGCCATTCAGCTTTCACGCCCACACCCAGGATTGTGTTCTGATTTAGAAAAAACTGCTCAACGATTGTTTGAGGAAATAGTTCTTTAGCAAACAACATTTAAAGTCTTGATAAATAATCTGCAGTACTATATTTTTCTGCACTAAACTATTGATGTTTGAACTTAAATATATGGTGGAGTATTGTTCATTTTTCCAAAACCCTTGAGGCCCTTCATAAGACATTTTAGCAGCTTATTTACCCAGTAAAGTTTCCGTTCTTAAGGTCAAAAATATCAACTTGGCTTTGACTTTCATTTTTTTAGTAGTGTAAAAGCCGTTTTGAATGGCATGTCCAAAACAATAGGAATTGTATTCCAATCAACTTTCGTCCATGTGCTCCAATAGACTAATATACTTTAAGTTCATACTATTTTTTTTACTTTCATATATATTTCTGCACGATTTGATGATGGTTTTAAATGTTTAGGGTAATGAAACAGGTGCATCTAATAACTGCGTGCTGTTGACTTTTTCAGGGTATTTTTTAGCAAATAATCTAGCTATTACCCCCTTCAAAGCTGTACCCTAATATGTAGCCTTACTTAAATGGTAGTTTGAATTAATGGTGTTTAAATCGTTAAAAGTTTCTTTGTAAGTAAATTGGGCATTTTTATCTAATGATCTTCCCTAGCCACGTCTGTCATATACACAATTACGTAAAAACCGTTTTCAGCTAGCTTTTTTGCTGTTTTACCTTCAAAATTAGCACAATTATAACCAGGACCACTATGCAAAAATATTAGTGGTTTATCTTTGGCATTGCCAAATGTTCTAATTAAAAGGGTATACCCAACTGAAGCAAGGCTTGTTAAAAATTATAACGAAGCAATAAAAGTAATTTTATAATATTTATTTTTGTTTAAATCTATAGAAATGAAGCAGGGCAAAATGTTACAGATTAGAACGTTTGTTTTGTAAACTGTCTGATTAAAACGAAGAACAAATTGAAAACATAACTTTCCATTCCAAATAAGAGCATAAGAAATAGGGAAAACAACAATCATATAACTATTTAAAAATCAAAAAATAACACTAATTCATATTAGTAATGTTGTAGTGTTTTTATAAATAAAAAATATTGAGCGAATGTATTGAAGGGGGTAAAAAAGAATTAAGATAGGGTACAAGTAGAAAATTTACATCATCAAAAAAAACAAAAAAAATTTTGTAGATAATTTTTTTTGCTATATTGGTTGTGGTAAATTTTACCATAATTAAATTTAAAATCAATATTTTGATGAACAATTTCGATTAAAAAAATGCATAAAAAACTATTAAGTACATAAAATAAAAAAAATCAAAGCTTATGTGTAAACAAAATCGTTACAAAATGAAAAAACTACTACTTCAGTGCCTTTTATTTCTTACATCTACTTTAGCATTTGCGCAAAATGATAAAGTGCTAGTTATTAAATCTGATAATGGATTTAAACTTTCTGTAAATGGGAAAGAGACGTTCATTAATGGAATGAATTGGGATTATTTTCCGATAGGTACCAACTACAATTATAGTTTATGGAAGCAATCTGATGAAGTAATCATTGCTGCTTTAGAAATTGAAATGCCTTTACTTAAAAATATGGGCGTTAACGTTATTAGGCAGTATACTGGTGTTCCAGCTAAATGGGTAAAATATATTTACGAAAATTATGGTATTTATACTATGCTTAATCACGCTTTTGGCCGTTATGGTTTAACTGTTAAAGGCAAGTGGGAACCAAATACAGATTATTCGGATCCGAATGTTCGTGAAATACTTCTTAACGAAACAAAAGAAATGGTATCACAATACAAAGAAACACCAGGTGTTTTGCTTTTTTTGTTAGGGAACGAAAACAATTATGGACTTTTTTGGAGAGGTGCAGAAACAGAGAATATCCCATTAGCAGATAGAAATTCAACAAAAGGCGCTTATCATTTGTACAAGCTTTTTAACGATGCTGCAAAAGCATTAAAACAAATAGATAACAATCATCCTATATCTATTTGCAATGGAGACTTACTATTTGCAGATATTATTGCTAAAGAGTGCAAGGATATCGACATCTTGGGAATTAATTGTTATCGTGGATCAACGTTTACAGATTTGTACGAAAGAGTAAAAAAAGAGCTAAATATGCCTGTAGTTCTTACCGAATTTGGTGCTGATGCTTATAATACTCTGGCAAACAAAGAAGATCAAGAATACCAAGCCAAAGTTTTACTAAGCAATTGGAAGGAAATATATAATAATGCTAGTGGAATGGGTAAAAATGAAAATAGCTTAGGTGGTTTTACTTTTCAGTTTAGCGATGGATGGTGGAAAACAGGACAAACTATAAATTTAGATGAACACGATGCCACTGCTTCTTGGTCAAATGGCGGTTACAGAAATGATTTTGTGAAAGGGGAGAATAATATGAATGAGGAGTGGTTTGGTATATGCGCTAAAGGACAAACAAATGAGCTTGGCACCTATGAACTTTATCCAAGAGCGGCATACTATGCATTACAAAATATTCATCAGTTTAATCCTTACACCGCAAATGCTGAATCTATAAATATATTGTTTAAAAATGTTTCTGTTGCAGATGCTACATTAAGGGCAAGGGGAGATAAAGCTGTTTTGGAATCTAAAGATAAAGGCAAATTGTACTTAAGTAATTTACAGGCCAATTTCAATACTTACCAAACAGGCGGAAGTTTAATATCAACTCCCGCTGCTGCTAATCCTGCAAGCACAACATTTCCTAATGAACAAGGTTTTGACCATATGGAATCCTTTAATATTGGAGTAACAGCAAGACCTGCGCCTAACATGAGAGCAAATGTTCAATTTAATTTGTTGGGTAATGTTGCAACAAAACCAATTGATGAAATATTTTATGAAAATAGAGGACGTCCTTTAACGGTACAAACAACAAATGGACTTCAACAAATTAATTCAAATAATAGGATACAATTATACAGAGCTAGTTATACTTGGGATGCTCAAGAATTTAAGTTATTAGGCTTTTATAGAACAGGCCATTACCATTGGGCATATGAAGGAGATTTCTTTGGGCTTTATCGTGAGGCCAATTACGGGCCAAATATTGACATTTATAATGGTAATGCCCCTTTTGGTTTTGAAGTGGAAGCAAAGAAAATTTTAAAAGGGTTGAAAATTGCATTTGGCCCTGAATTATGGTGGGGTGCAAACCCTGCTTTTCTAGCAAAATATAGTAGAAAATTAGTAGGTTTAGATGTAACTGGTATATTCCATGAAGATCTCGTACAAAGGAGTGGTCTACAAAGCTCATTTGCTGTTCCAGTTCCAAAAACAAGGCGATTAACGTTAGCCATAAGTAAAAAAATGGAAAAACTTACATTTGATGTAGGCGGAATTTGGGCAGGTCAGCCTCTTAATGGAAGAACCTTTCAAATGATCCAAGACGATATTGTGTATGAAGACAAAATAAAAAGTACAGATAATTTTGGAGGTAAGGTGAAATTAACATATTCCACAGGATCGATACAATGGTATGGACTTGCTTCTTATATGGGGCTAGTTGCAAACGGAGGAGTAGATCAAACCAAAACTTTTACCGGATGGGTTCTTAAAGATATTGGTAGTGGTAATATGTACAATGTACTTACTGGATTGACTTACAATATTGGTAAATTTCAAATTGCACCAAATTTCTTGTATCAAAAACCATTAGTAGGGCCAATTGGACCTAACTTTGCTGCGCCAGCTCGCCCAAGAAATATATTAGATGATCCTTTTTCAGTAAGAGGAAACAGAGAAACTTTGGGAGGAGAACTTTTACTTACTTTTGATCCAACACCTGCAACATGGATGTATGAATGGGACAATGATAGAATGGAAGATGCAAAATTTGCCATGAGTACTGGTTTCGTTTATCGTCACCTCCCTACAGTTCAAGATGCAGCTATTGGTATACTTGGAAATGGCCGTACTACTTTTGGCTTTCCTGGTTCTGCGCCTGCACAAGATTTGTGGGAAGTAAACTCTAGAATGGTTTCAAAAATAAATCCTGAATTTGGTATTATTGGAAACGTTTATTTTGGAAATGGCCAAGCCAATGGAAGTGACACAAGAACTATCAATCGATATGGAATTGATGTTAGAACCATTTATAAAAAGATGAAACTTATAACGATGGTAAAAATTGATGATTGGGGACCTTTTGATTACCACAGAGATTTTAACCAAACATTCCCGCTTCAAGTAATTGCCGATTGGTCTGTAGAAATAGGTAAACCTGATTGGTTTATGCTACCTGGAACAAAACTAGGTGTAAGAACAACTTACCGAACACTAAATAAATATTCTAACAGATATGCTCCTACCACAAAAATAGATCGTTTAGGTGAAGTTGTTCCAGACCCCAATGCAATTGGATTCCCTGACGGAAATGAGTGGGAATTCAGAACCTACATTCAAATCAATATTAACTAATAAATCTAGCACTTATTAAAAATGAAAAAAATGAATATTTTAAACAAAAAAATTATATCTATAAGTCTCTTATTTGCATTATTTATTGTTCAATTTGGATGTAAAAGAGAATTATCTGATGATGCAGTATTGCCTTCTTTTTCTTCAACTGCAGGTATTTTTACAGATAACTTTATAGGTTTAGGCTCTGATTTTTATCTTCCATTTGCAGATGCAAAACCAGATGTATTTTCGGTAGATATGAAAGAAGGTTACCAAAGCAATGCTTCTGTAAGAATAGATGTACCCAATAATACAGATCCAAAAGGTACATACGCTGGAGCCATTTTTAGAGTTGATGGTGCAGGTAGAAATCTAACAGGTTATGATGCGCTAACTTTTTACGTAAAAGCATCTACAGGTATAAAATTGGGTGAGGCAGGATTTGGTGTAAACTACATTGATGATAAATATAAAGTTTCTGTCTCAAATATAAATGTAAGTACCAATTGGTCTAAAGTAATTATTCCTATTCCTAGTGCTTCTAAACTTAAAAATGAAAGAGGTGTTTTTTGGTTTGCTGCTGGAACTCAAGGAACAAATGGTGCAGGTTATGCTCTTTGGTTTGATGAAATAAAATTTGAAAAACTTGGAACAGTAGGCAAAGCGGCCTCAAACATATTTGATGGTCAAACCAAAACAGAAAAAACCTTTATTGGTTCTACTATAAATCTAACTGGTTTAAACCATGTTTTTAACCTTACTAACGGACAGGATGTAAAAGTAATGTCAACTACTGCTTATTATAATTTTACCAGTTCAAATCCGGCTGTTGCTACTGTTAATGATTCGGGAATTGTTAGAATTCTTACAGCTGGAAATGCAGAAATTACTGCAACAGTAAATGGTTTGCCTGCAAAAGGAAAACTAATTATTGAGTCAAAAGGAGGTTTTCCAGGAGCACCCACGCCAACTAGACCGCAGGCCGATGTAAAGTCTATTTTTAGTGATGCATACACCAATGCAACCGAAAGCAATGTTGATCCAAGGTTCGGAGGTTCTACAACAGTGGCGGATATTTTAACAACAAGTACTGGTAAAGTAATACAATATAAAACTAATAATTATACAGGAATAATGTTTGATACAAATCCTATTGACCTTACTGCATATGGATTTTTACATGTAGATGTATATGTTGAGGATGCAACTACTTCTTCTATTGGATTTGAAATTAGAGATATAGGTGCTAATAAAACTATTGAGACCAACACAGCTAATGGCCAACCAATGGGCGATGACAAGGATTTAAGAACCACTTTAAATGGATTTACAGCAGGTGGTTGGAAGTCGTTTGATATTCCACTTAATGGGAATATTCTAAACCAAAAAAGTAATATAGGAGCAATTATTATTATTGGTGGTCCTAATTTCATCCTCGATAATATTTATTTCTATAAATAAAAAATTATAACAGGTAAAATTTATTAAATAATTGAATAATGAAAATTTCAAATAAAACAATACTGATGGCAACAATAGTTGCCATTATTGCGGGCTGTGAAATAGAACCAAAACAATCCCTGCCAAATAGAAACTTTGAATTGGTTTGGAGTGATGAGTTTATAGGCGATTCTGGCACCGCTGCTGATGCAGCAAAATGGACTTATGATTTAGGAACCGGTAATGGTGGATGGGGTAATGGTGAACTTCAATCTTACACCAAAAACCCTCAAAATGTATCTTTGGACGGAAAAGGAAATCTTGTGATTACAGCCATAAAAAGCAATTCGGGAAGTTATACCTCGGCACGTGTAAAAACCCAAGGCATATTTTCTCATCAATTTGGTAAAGTAGAAGCTCGCATAAAAACACCAACAGGCTCTGGAATATGGCCTGCATTCTGGATGTTAGGTGAGAATTTAGCAACTGCAGACTGGCCTCAATGCGGAGAAATTGATATTATGGAACAAAAGGGTAAATTTTCAAATTTTACTTATGGTTCTATTCACGGACCAGGTTATTCAGGTAGCCAATCTATAACTACAGCATACGAACTTAAGAATGATAGATTCGATAACGATTTTCATATATATGCTGTTGAATGGAATGCAAGCAAAATTGATTTTTTTGTAGATGGTTATCTTTACAAAAGAATTACCCCTGCCGATGTTCCTGGGCAATGGGTTTACAATCAACCATTTTTCATCATTATGAATGTAGCAGTTGGAGGAGGTTTTGTAGGGCCAACTAACGAATTTACCCCATTTCCTTGTGCAATGACCATTGATTATGTTAGAGCTTACAAAGAAAAATAATATAAATTTAGCACCAACAAACCTTTACTAATTATCAATTGAATATGAATTTCATAGTAGTTGATTTTTGTAAAAAAACTACTATTATAAATATAAATAACTACGATATAGATACCAAATAATGTCTGGACAAAAACAAGTCGAACAAGAATCTTTAGTAGAAATAAAGAGATTAAAAATAGAAGGAGAAAACTTCTTTTGCATTTCAAACAATAATGAAATGCGTCCATTTTTTATGAGTATAGTAAGCGATTCTCACCATTGGATGTTTATATCCAGTAATGGGGGAATTACTGCTGGACGTAAGAGTGCTGAGTTTGCATTATTTCCTTATTACACTGTCGATAAAATTACTGAATCATACGACATTACTGGTTCTAAGTCAATATTTCAAGTAATTCAAAATGGCGAAATCCATATATGGGAACCATTTTCTGAACGAAATGAAAGCGAATTTCATGTCTCTAGAAACTTGTATAAAAATGCTATTGGTAATAAAATCATTTTTGAAGAAATAAATCATAATCTTGGACTTACATTTAGATATGAATGGAACTCCAGCAATATTTATGGCTTTGTTCGTAAATCTACTATAGAAAATATAGGAGATAAAGAACTCAAAATTAATTTTCTAGATGGCATACAAAATATAATGCCAGATGGTGTGAGTAGTGATTTACAAAACGCTGCTAGTAATCTTGTTGATGCCTACAAGAGAAATGAATTAGATCCGGGTTCAGGGATGGGAATATTTGCCCTTAGTGCGATTATAGTAGATAAAGCTGAACCTAGTGAAGCTCTTAAAGCCAACATTGCTTGGTCTCTTGGACTTGATAATCCAAAATATTTAGTATCTTCTTTGCAACTTGATGATTTTAGAAAGGGATTAGGTATTGGTCAAGAAGAAGATGTTAAAGCTGAAAAAGGATCTTATTTTATTAACAAGGAAATTACCTTATCCCCTGGGAATAAAAAAAATTGGCTGATTATAGCTGATGTAAACCAAAGCCAGGCCGATGTTGTTAGATTAATCAATGAGATTAAAACCAATAAAGAAATTAGAAAACTGGTAGAAGACGACATAGAACTTGGTTCTCAACGATTAATTGAGCTCAATGCTTCATCTGATGGCATCCAATTGTCGGATGATGTATATAGGGATACACGACATTTTTCCAATACCCTTTTCAATATCATGCGAGGCGGCATTTTTGATTTTAATTACCAGATTGAAAAATGGGATTTGATTAACTATTTTGTTGGAACAAACAAAGAAGTTTACGAAAAACACAAGACATTACTGGATAGCTTGAATGAAACCTTTTCGTTTTTTGAATTAGAAAAAATTTCATCTCAAACCGATGATAAAAATTTTAATAGAATTTGTATAGAATACATGCCTTTAAAATTTAGCAGAAGGCATGGTGATCCAAGCAGACCTTGGAATAAATTTTCTATTAATACCCGCAGCGCAGTGGACCACTCAAAGGTACTGGATTACGAAGGCAACTGGAGAGATATTTTTCAAAACTGGGAGGCATTGGCAATCTCTTACCCTGCCTTTACCAAGAGTATGGTTCACAAGTTTTTAAATGCAACTACTTTTGAAGGCTATAATCCATATAGGTTAACTAAAAGTGGTTTTGATTGGGAAACAGTAGAGCCAGACAATCCATGGTCTTATATTGGTTATTGGGGAGATCATCAGATTATATACTTGTTAAAATTATTGGAAATTAATGAGAAGTATTTTCCTGGCCAATTAAGTAGCCATTTTAATCAAGACCTTTTTGTATATGCCAATGTTCCTTACAAAATAAAGAGTTATAACGAAATTGTAAACAATGCAAAAGATACCATAGAGTTTGAGGAAGCGTTAGATGCAAAAATCAGAAAAAAGCGTGATTTAATAGGTTCTGACGCTACACTTTTGGAAGACCAAAAAGGAAAAATTTATTCTGTAAATTTTATAGAGAAAATATTAGCAACTGTTTTGTCTAAGCTCTCCAATTTTATTCCCGGTGGCGGAATTTGGATGAATACCCAAAGGCCGGAATGGAATGATGCAAACAATGCACTTGTAGGGAATGGTGTTTCCGTTGTAACCCTATGCTACCTGCGAAGGTTCCTTGTGTTTTTTGATAAGCTTCTTGAACAAACAGCGGATGAAGATCGCGTTGAGGTATCAAATGAATTAATTATCTTCTTTAAAAAATTACATTCAACTTTTGATGAACATGCAGCATTGTTAAAAAATGACATCAATGATGCTCAACGCAAAGCAATTCTTGATAGTTTAGGTCAAGCAGGAAGTGATTACAGAGAACATATTTACAAACAATCATTTTGGGGAGAGAAAAGAACAATTTCATACCGTAGGCTTAAAGCATTTGCCAAAGTAAGTTTACAGTTTATAGAACATACCATCAAAGCCAATAAGCGTGATGATGAGATGTATCATTCTTATAATTTGATGAGCATACGAAACAAAAAAGAAATTTCTATTTCTTACCTCAATGAAATGCTCGAAGGCCAAGTTGCTGTATTAAGTTCGGGTTACCTATCTCCAAAGGATGCCTTAAAACTATTGGATAGTATGAAGAATAGCGCGCTTTTCCGTCCGGATCAATATAGCTATTTGCTTTATCCAAATAAACAACTTCCTAAGTTTTTAGAGAAGAACAATATCCCAAAAGAAGCCTTAAAAGAATCGAAACTTATCAATGCAATGTTAGCTGATGGTGATAAATCGCTCGTAGAGCAAGACATAAAAGGAGATTACCATTTTAACGGTAACTTTAAAAATGCTGGCGATTTGAGTGATGCCATTGTAAAATTAGAGAATACAAAGTATAGTCTGTTCATTCAAAGTGAAAAGAAAGCTCTTTTAGATACTTTTGAATTAGTTTTTGACCACAAATCATTTACTGGCCGTTCTGGTACATTTTATGGCTACGAAGGTCTAGGCTCTATTTACTGGCACATGGTTTCTAAACTGCAATTGGCTGTGCAAGAAGTATGTTTGCAAGCAATAGAAAAAGAAGAAAGTGCCGAGGTAATTGGAAAATTATTGGAGCATTATTACGAAATAAATGCAGGCGTTGGTGTGCACAAATCGCCATCACTTTACGGTGCATTTCCTACCGATCCATACTCTCACACTCCGGCTAACAGAGGAGCGCAACAACCAGGCATGACAGGCCAGGTAAAAGAAGACATTCTTAGTAGATTTGGCGAATTGGGTGTTTTTGTTTCCAATGGTCGTTTGTATTTTAATCCATGTTTATTAAGAAAAAACGAGTTTACAACAGAAGACCGTTTGTTTCATTACGTTACCATAAATAAGGAACATAAAACATTTGCACCTGCGCTTGGCTCACTTTGTTTTACTGTTTGCCAAGTTCCAGTCATTTATTGTTTATCAAATGAAAATCGTCTTGAAATTGAAAAGAAAGATGGTAGTTTAAGTAAACATGATACCCTGTACCTTGATGCAGAAACAAGTACACAAATCTTTAATAGAACAGGTGAAGTAGCTAAAATTACTGTATATATCAAAGAATCAATATTGAAGTAATCATGCGAAAAGTTGGTCTAACATATTATTTTTTAGTGCTTTTAACTGTTATGCTAACTTCGTGTGGCTCTCAAAACGCTACCAAAGAAAATTCAACTCAATTGGAGAAAACAAAAACGGCCGCTCAAATTTTAGGTGATTCAAACTACCAAGCAACATGTTATGGAGGTTATCGCTCAAATACGCGTGATTCGCAGCCCTCTGTTTCTCAAATTAAAGAAGACATGAAAATACTGAGTGCGATGGGTATTAAATTGCTCCGCACTTATAATACAAAGTATTATGAAGTAAGAAATTTGATGCAGGCAATAACCGAGTTGCGTGTCGAAAATCCCGATTTTGAAATGTATGTTATGCTTGGTGCTTGGATTGATTGCGAAAATGCTTGGACAGAGAAGACACCTAATCATAACAAAGAAAACACGAAAGCTAATACCGAGGAGATTCAAAGAGCTGTTGAACTTGCAAACAAATATCCTGAAATTATAAAAATAATTGCTGTGGGCAATGAAGCCATGGTAAAGTGGGCAGCTAGTTATTATGTTGAACCTAATATCATTTTGAAATGGGTTACCTATTTACAAAAGTTAAAAAAGGAAAATAGTTTACCCAAAGATGTATGGATTACTTCTTCCGATAATTTTGCTTCTTGGGGCGGTGGAGATTCTACCTATCATGTAAATGATTTAATTAAATTATATGAAGCAGTAGATTATGTTTCCATTCATACCTATCCAATGCACGACACCCATTATAATCCGGTTTTTTGGGGTTTAAGCGAGCAGGAAGAAGCTTTGGCACATAGGGAAAAAGTAGATTCTTTGATGATGCGTTCATTAAATTATGCAAAAAAGCAATTTCTTGGTGTATCAAATTATATGAAATCTATTGGAATAAATAAACCAATTCATATTGGTGAAACGGGTTGGGCTTCTAGCTCCGATGGTTTGTATGGAAACAATGGCTCAAAAGCTTGTGATGAATATAAATCTGCAAAGTATTATCAATTAATGCGTGAATGGACGAATCAAGAAAAAATTACTTGTTTTTATTTTGAGGCATTTGATGAGCAATGGAAAGATGCCAATAACCCAAAAGGTTCCGAGAATCATTTTGGATTATTTACTATTGATGGAAAGGCCAAATATGCCTTATGGGAAAAGATAGATCAAGGCATTTTTAAAGATTTGAAACGAGATGGGAAAACCATTGTTAAAACGCATAATGGTAGTGAAGTAGACTTATTAAAAACTGTTATAATACCTGAATTAAAAAATTAATAAATAATGAATACCAAACAGCAATTATACTCCTTAAAAACCATCTTTATTGGGATGATTTGCGCTGCGCTTATTCAATGTAATAATGCAAAAAAAATGAATATTGATGTATATGAAACCTCAGAAAACGGAAATGCATTTACCCTTATTAAAGATTTTAAACCCGCTGACGAATCTTTAACAATAAAGGTAAATCCAGCCGAGCAATTTCAAAAAATTACAGGATTTGGTGGTTCATTTACTGAGGCATCGGCTCATTTGTTAAATAAATTGAGCCTAACAAACAGAAAAAAAATATTAGACGCTTATTTTAGTGAAGAAGGCGCAAACTATTCGCTTACCAGAACACATATTGCATCGTGCGATTTTTCGTTAAGTAACTATACTTATGCCAAAGTTGAAAACGATTTGGAAATGAAACATTTTTCCATTGAAGATGATAAAATTGATTTAATTCCGATGATTTTAGATGCCAATAAAACATCAAAAGAAGGATTTAAAATCATAGCCTCTCCATGGACAGCACCACCTTGGATGAAGGACAATAAAAGTTATGTAGGCGGAAAGTTATTACCTCAATTTAATGATGCTTTTGCTTTGTACTTTTCTAAATATTTATCGGCTTATAAAAAAGAAGGAATTGATATTTGGGGCGTAACCGTAATTAATGAACCACATGGAAACGGAAATAACTGGGAAAGCACCTTGTTTTCACCAAAAGAGATGACTGATTTTGTTCAAAATCATTTAGGGCCAAAGTTGGAGAAAGACAATTGGGGTAAAGTAAACATTTTTGGTTACGACCAAAACAGAGCTGGCCTAAAAGAATGGGTTGATGAAATGTACAGAGATGAAAAATCATCAAAATATTATGCGGGTGTAGCCGTTCACTGGTATGAAAGCACCTACGATTATTTTCCAGATGCGCTTCAATATGCACACAAAAAAGCACCTAATAAATACTTAATAGAGACCGAAGGTTGTGTAGATTCTGAGGTCCCAAAGTGGAAAGACGACAAATGGTATTGGCAAAAAGAAGCCACCGATTGGGGTTGGGATTGGGCAAGCGAAAAAGACCGTCATTTACACCCAAAATATGCACCAGTAAATAGATATGCAACAGACATAATAGGCTGTTTGAATAATTATGTAGATGGTTGGGTAGATTGGAACATGGTTTTAAACAAACAAGGAGGGCCTAATTGGTTTAAAAATTGGTGTGTTGCTCCTGTAATTGTTGATGAAGAAAAAGATGAAGTGTATTTTACACCATTGTACTTTATAATGGCACATTTTAGTAAATTCATGCGACCAGGAGCTGTTAAAATTGGCTGCGAAATAAATCACAAAGAAGTAATGACTACCGCTGTTCAAAATCCTGATGGAAGCATTGTTGTTGCTTTATTTAACCCAACAGATAAAAAATACAATATTGCAATCAACATCAACAAGGAAGTAAAAACGATTACCATAGATTCAAAAGCATTACAAACAATAGTAATTAAAAATTAATAACATAGATTATGTCCAATCAAATTTCATCACAAAAAGTGCCCATGGGGCAAAAAATCGCCTTCGGATTGGGTATGCTTGCAAACCAAATGTTCCCTGCAATGATTGGTATTTTTACCGTAGTATTGGTAGAAAAACTTGGCTTTAGTGGGTTGTTACTTGGGTTAACCTATTTTATTCCGAAGTTTTATGATGCCTTATTTGACCTTATAATGGGTTATGTAAGTGATAATACCAAATCAAAATGGGGTAGAAGAAGACAATATGTATTGGCAGGTGCCATTATTTTAGGTATTTCATTTTCATTAATGTGGCAATTGTATGCTGAAAATGGTGTTACTTACAATTTTTGGTACTTTTTAGTTGTTTCATTGATTTTTTATTCAGGACTTACCATATTTAGTATTCCTTATGTAGCAATGGGTTACGAAATGAGTGATGATTTTCATGAACGAACAAATATCATGGCTACTTCCCAACTTATTGGTCAGTTAGCTTGGGTTGTTGCTCCTTGGTTTTGGGTAATAATGGCTGATGAATCTTTGTTTCCATCAACCGATGTAGCAGTTAGAACTTTATCGGTGTACGTTGCAATTGGATGTACCATTTTAGCAGCCATACCAGCTTTCTTTATTCCAAGTAAATCTACATTGAACGAAAATTATAGCCCAATTGATTTTAAAGGAATCTTGGGCAGTTTTGGAGAAATCAAAGAAGGATTAAAAGCTTCGGCAGAAATTAAACCATTCAGAAAAATTTGTATTGCAACCTTCTTAATTTTTAATGCTTTTCAAACCACAGCAGGTTTTTCTTATTTTATCATCAAATATTATTTGTTCAAAGGAAATGAAGACGGTTTTGGATTATGGCCAACATTATTTGGATGTGTGGGAGCTATGATTACTACAGTTATTGTAATACCAATTGTTGCTAGAATGTCTAAAATAATGGGAAAAAAGAAGGCATTTTTAGTTTCTCAAAGCATTTCAGTATTTGGTTATATTTTATTGTGGATACTTTTTGTTCCGGGGAAACCTTATCTTTTTCTTTTTGCATTACCTTTTTTTGCATTTGGTATTGGAAGTTTGTTTACTCTCATGATGTCTATGACTTCTGATGTAATTGATATTGATGAATTAAATACTGGAAAAAGAAGAGAAGGAAGTTTGGGGGCTATCTATTGGTGGATGGTAAAATTTGGAACTGCCGTAGCGGGATTATTAAGTGGTTTAATTCTCACTTTTGTTAGTTTTAAATCTAATGCACCTACCCAAACAGATGAAACTATGTTTTGGTTAAGAATCTTCTTTGTTGGAATTCCAATATTAGGAACATTGGCTGCTATTTGGGCAATGAAAGATTATGATATTGATGAAGCAAAAGCACTAGAAGTAAGAGATCTTTTAGAAAAAAGGAAAAAACCTTCAGTAAATAAGCAATCATCCAATTATCTCACTGGCAAATTACTTTCTTTATCTAATAGTGAATCTTTAATTAATAAGCTGGTTGGAACAGATTTAAGTTCAAAAAGCGAAGAAGAAATAGAAACCCTATTTTCTAAGCAATTTAATACTGGTTTAAATGGATTATGTTTTAGTCCTTATATTGAAGGTCAAAAAGCGGGCGATATTTTATCAGCCGAACAGATAAGAAGAAGATTAGAAATTATTGCACCTCACACCAAATGGATTAGAACTTTTTCATGCACAGAAGGAAATGAATTGATACCAGAAATTGCGCACCAAAAAAACATTAAAACAGTTGTTGGAGCATGGATAAGCAATGATAAAGAGCGAAATGAAAAAGAAATAAACGCATTAATAAAACTTGCAAATGCTGGCTTGGTGGATATTGCAGCTGTGGGTAATGAAGTATTACACAGGGGCGAGATTTCTGAGGCAGAATTAATTGAATACATAAAAAGAGTAAAAAACGCCATTCCAAGTAATATTGAAGTGGGCTATGTAGATGCATATTATCAATTTATTGAAAGACCAAAACTTGTGGATGCTTGTGACCTAATTTTATGTAATTTCTATCCTTTCTGGGAAGGTGCTGTCATTGATTATTCATCATCTTATCTTTCAAATATGCTTGAGGTTACCAAAGAAGTGAGTAAGGATAAAAGAATAGTTATTACAGAAACAGGATGGCCTAGTTTTGGAGAAACAGTAGAAAATGCTATGCCATCAAGAATTAATGCAATGAAATTTTTTATCAGTTCGCAAGAATGGGCAAAAAGTAATAACATAGAACTATTTCATTTCTCTTCTTTTGATGAATCTTGGAAAGTTATTCAAGAAGGTAAATTGGGAACATCTTGGGGATTATGGGATAAAAACGAAAAATTCAAGTTTAAAAAATAAATCTACATATCATGTCATATAGAGAAGGTCATTTATTTACATCGCAGAATCAAGAGAAGTATTCTCGTATTCAACAAGAAAACGATTCTGATTTTCAACACCAACATATTCATATTAATTATTCTGAACTGCCAAAGGATGATTTAAAAAGTTTGTGGCACAAAACACTTCAAAATGTGATACATGGCATTTGTTTTAGCATATACGAAGATGGACAAAAGCCAGGTTCAATCATTACAGAAGCCCAAGTAGAAAGGCGTATTAAAATATTACAACCTTATGCCAAATGGGTGCGCTCCTTCTCGTGTATTGAAGGAAACGAACATGTGCCAAGAGTAGCAAAAAAGTATGGAATGAAAACCCTTGTAGGGGCATGGTTAGGAGATGACTTGGAATTGAACGAAAAGGAAATAGAAGGTTTAATTGCTATGGCAAAAGACGGATTGGTTGATGTTGCTGCTGTAGGTAATGAAGTGATGTATAGAAAAGATTTAACTGAAGAGCAATTATTAGCCTATATCCAACGAGTAAAAGATGCTATTCCCCATATCCCTGTGGGCTATGTTGATGCATATTACGAGTTTTCTCACAGACCAATGATTACAGAAATATGTGATGTGATTTTAACAAACTGTTACCCTTATTGGGAAGGATGTCCTATTGAATATTCTTTTGAACACATGAGAAGTATGTTTGAATCTGCAAAAAATGCTGGTCAAGGTAAGAGAGTAATTATTACAGAAACAGGTTGGCCAAGCGAAGGAGGTGCGTTTAAAGGATCTGTAGCAAATGCTGAAAATGCCATGCGTTATTTTATTGATTGCCAAAATTGGTGTAAGTCAAATGGTATTGAGAACTTCTATTTTGCGTCCTTTGATGAGTCGTGGAAAACAGGTCCGGAAGGTGATGTTGGAGCGTATTGGGGACTTTGGGATAAACATGAACAATTGAAATTTTAATGGCAGATTTTTTTAATCAATTTAATTTACCATTTGCCAAAGCCATGTGTTATTCTGGCTTTCGAAATGGACAACAACCAGGTGGAATTGTGCCATCTTACGAAGAAATAAAAGAAGATTTACTGCTTTTAGCACCTCATTGTAAATACCTGCGATTGTATGATTGTGATGAGCACGCGTTAACTGTAATCAAGGTTATTCTCGAAGAAAAATTAGACTTCAAATTAATGCTTGGTGCATACATCGTAGCTGAATTGAATAACCATGGCTGCCCATGGGGTGGTGGTATTTATGAGGAAACGCAACTGGAAGAAAATAGGAAAATGAACGACCAAAAAATTCAAATCCTAATCGATTGGTCTAATCAATATACTGAAATTATTTGTTGTGTATCACTTGGCAATGAAGCTTGTGTTGACTGGACGGATCATTTTGTACCTGTTGACCGTGTTATAGAGTTTGCAAAAAGAGTGAAGAAAAGTATTAAACAACCAGTTACCTTTTGCGAGAATTATGTTCCCTGGTTAAATTACCTCGCACCACTTGTAGAGGTGATAGATTTCATTTCAATACACACCTATCCAGTTTGGGAATACAAACACATAAACGAATCTGTTGATTATACCATTGCTAACTATCAAATGGTAGCCAATCAATATCCTCAAATTCCTGTAGTAATTACTGAAGCAGGCTGGGCTACTAATTCGCATGGAAGGGGAATTCATGTTGAACATGTGAATGAAGAGAACCAGAAGATTTATTACGAAGACTTAATGGAATGGTCTTTTAAAAATAATGTATTAACCTTCTTTTTCGAAGCATTTGACGAACAATGGAAAGGTTCACCAGATCCATTGGAACCTGAAAAGCATTGGGGAGTGTTTAAAGCAGACAGGACGCCTAAATTAGTTTTTGAAGAATACACAAAAGTGTTAAAATCAACATAGGCCTCCATCGATTTTGGGGCAAGTCATGACAATTAAAATAGAAAAATATTTATTGGTAAAACTAATAACTTCTTATTCCTTAAAGTTCAAAAGAAAAGCCCTTTTCTTCTAGTACCTTGTATCTTTTTTCATCAAATTTAAATAGTTTGGCAGGACGATGAGCAACATTTTCTTTAAGCTCATTCAACGGTTGTAAAATATTCATTTCGAGAATTTTTTTCCTGAAATTAGATTTATCAAACTTATATCCTAGCAAGGCTTCGTATAACAATTGTAGTTCCAGTAGTGTAAATTTAGTTGGCAGCAATTCAAACCCTGTAGGCTTATGTCGAACCTCATTTTTTAATGTTTCTATGCCTTTTTCTAAAATACTTTGGTGGTCAAAGGCCAATTCAGGCAACTCATTTATACTAAACCATTCTGCGGATTTTGCCCAAGACGATGCAATGGGATTATAGCTTAAACTATTTACTAATGAAAAATAACCCACTGTAACCACTCGGTCCAACGGGTGTCTTTCTAAACTTCCAAAAGCGAAAAACTGTTTCATGTAAATATTTTTTAATCCAGTGAGCTTTTCCAACACATTATTAGCGGCATCACTTAAGTTTTGGTCAGGCTCTACAAGGTCTCCAATTAAGGCCCAATGATCTTTAAAAGGCTCCAAACTTCTTTGCACCAACAATACTTTTATCTCACCTTCATGGTATCCAAACACTACACAGTCAACTGATAAACCAAAAACAAAGTACTCTCTGATTGGAAAATTATAGTCGGATATATAGTAAGCATTTGTTGATTTCATGTTGCAAAATAACGGAAGAATTGTAAGTAAAATAAATTTACTTATAGTATTTTTTACTTTAACTTTTTTTGCTTTACTTGCGTTTACAAATATATTAATATAATTACATATGAAAAAAATCATTACTTTAAGTTTATCCTTACTTGTTTCAAGCATAGGATTTTCTCAAAACGCCCCAATTAATTTTGAAACGGGTGGTCAAGGTGCGAGTTGGACATGGACAACTTTTGAGAATGGCACGAATCCAACATTAGAAATTGTAAACAATCCAAGTTCAGTTGCTCCAAACACTTCCAGTAAAGTAGCAAAATTTACTGCACTAAAAGGAGGTAATCCGTGGGCTGGATGTGAGTCTGCAAAAGGCTCAGATATTGGTACGTTTTCTTTATCTGCATCAAATGCCAAAGTGAAAATTTTGGTGTACAAAACTAGAATTAGCGATGTTGGAATCAAATTCGTTAACAGCACCAATGGGTCTACAGGCGAAATCAAAGTAGCTAATACTAAAATCAATGAGTGGGAAGAATTAACTTTTGACTTTTCTGCAAAAATAGGTGTCCCTGAATCAAATAATATTACTCAAATTGTAATATTCCCTGATTTCATTCCTGGTGGTGATCCTAGAGCTGATACTACTATTTCTTATTTCGACAATATTACATTTTCTGGTGGCACTATTTTAGCTGAACCAACTACGCCTGCCATGGCTCCAACCAAACCAGCTGCTGATGTTATTTCGTTGTTTAGCAACGCCTACACCAATGTAACTGTTGATACTTGGAGAACAGGATGGTCTAATGGTACACTTACAGAAATGAAAATTGGCACTGATGATGTTAAAAAATACTCTGGATTGGATTTTGTTGGTATTGAAATGATTGCAAAACCAATTAACATCAGCGCTATGGATTTATTTGAATTTGACATTTGGACGCCAAATTCTACTAATTTTAGATTCAAATTAGTTGATGCTGGAGCCAATGGAACTATTGGAGGTGGGGATGATAAAGAGCATGAACTTACTGTTTCTCCTACATTAGAAGGATGGAATCATATATCGGTGCCAATATCTAATTTTACTGGCTTAACTACTAAGTCAAATATTGCACAACTTATTTTTGCAAGTGCACCTGTAGGTACATCTATAGTTTATTTGGATAATATTATGTTTAGTAAAGCACCTGTATTGGCTGAGCCAACTGTTGCTGCAAAAACTCCTACAAAACTAGCTAAAGACGTTATTTCATTGTTTAGCAATGCTTACACCAATGTAACCGTTGATACTTGGAGAACTTCTTGGTCTAATGGCACACATACAGAAACAAAAATTGGATCAGATGATGTTAAAAAATACACTGGATTAGATTTTGTTGGGATTGAAACGATTACAAAACAAATTGATTTAACTGGTATGGATTCATTTGAATTTGATATGTGGACGCCAAATTCTACAGCTTTTAGGTTCAAATTAGTTGATGCAGGTGCTGATGGTGTTATTGGTGGTGGTAATGATAAAGAACACGAAACAACCATCACACCGACTTTAAACGGTTGGAATCACGTAGCAGTGTCAATATCGAGCATGACAGGCCTTACAACTAAAAAGAATATTGCACAACTTATTTTTGCAAGCACACCTGTAGGGACTTCAATTGTTTACATTGATAATGTTTTATTTAGCAAAAAAGCCACAACTAGTATTGCATCTCTAAATGCAGAAACAATTGGTGTTTTTCCAAATCCTGCAAGCAATAATTTAAATATCATCACTAAAAATAATATCCAAGATATTGCTATCTACAATTCATTGGGTCAGGTTGTATTAACAACTTCACCAAATGCTAATACTGTAAATGTTGATATTACTAGTTTACCAAACGGTTTTTATACTGTTAAGGCTAGCATAAATGGTGTTGATACCTTCAAGAAAATTATAAAAGAATAAATTTAAGATTTTAAAATCATACAATGGGCAAGCAGTTTTACTGCTTGCCCATTTTGTTTTATAAATTAGTTACACTTACTTGAATACACTATTTCAAAAAAGAGCCTATCGTTTTTTGTTTCCATTTACGATACGCACTAGCAAGTAGCTGTGCTAATTTTCCGTTTTGGGTGAAGTAGCCGAAACGCCTGTTTCTAAATTCATTAGGGTTTCGCTATAGAGATTATGGAGTTGCTTCACGCAGTATTGTTTAGTTTAAACAAAAAAATACTGCTGTTGGCCTTTTTTGTTAAGGCTCAACAGCAGTAAAAAGTTTTAGGTTAGCTTCAGTTATTATTATTTTTCAATTGCTTTTTTCAATAATTCTAATCCTTTTTGATTGGTTTTTTCCATTTCGGCTTTTGCACCAAACAACCACATAAAAAATGCGGGTATTAGTTCCGATTCTACTTTAAAGTCTTGTTTTACCTCTATTCCGTTGGCTGTTTCAGTAAAGTAATAGTCAAATGTAGGTTTGGCTACAAATGGTTTTTGAATATCGCATTGCATACCTACAAAGCTAAAGGTGTCTATTTTTACAATTTCTTGAAAACCTAAATCCTTGCCACTATTTCCATCCCAATGGTATTGCGCCCCAACTATTCCATCTTCACCTTTTACTTCATATTTTTGAGAAGGGTCTTCTGCTAAAAATGGCGACCATTTTGGAAAGTTTTTTAAGTAACGTACCATATTAAATACTTCTTCTTTTGTGCCATTAATGGTTACAGATTTTACTATTTGAATATTTTTTAAAGAGCTTGCTTTGTATAAACCAAAGCTTATAAATGCTACTAAAACTGCTATTATTATCGAAATTATCATTTTCATTTTTCTGTTTAAATTAATTGTTTAGAGAAAGATTACATTGGTTGAATGGCCCTAACTTCTACTGTACCACCCATTACTAAAATGGGACAATTTTTAGCCATATCTGCGGCCTCATCTATTGAATTGGCTTTAACTATCATATTCCCAGCAATTGTTAGGTTATTTGCCACATGAATACCTTCTACCACCGATTTGTCAGCAAAAATTTGCTTCCCTTCAAAACTTAAATGGTGAGTGCTTACCAATTTTTCTTGTATGGCAATATTGCCAATAAAGGCGCCCCACGCTTGGTGCATTTCGTTTAATTCAACTTCAGTTGGTTGATAATTGTTGTTTGGCTCGAATCTGAAAACCATCATAAATTCATTAGTTTGTACCATTTTGTTTTTTGTTTAATTGTTAATTGTGGTACAAAAGTATGTTGGTGGTTTCAATCTAATCTTGCCATATGGCAAGAAGTGAATTTAGCGGGATAATTGTTTTAATTTTTTAAAAGTAGAAAAATGTAAGAATAAAATAATGGGTGGAGCAAATGCAGGTATAATACAAAATGGAAAAAATGCTAAGGTGTCAACACCCATGGAACCTGTATCAATTGAAAGTTTGGTTAAAACATTGGCTGCAATGGCAGTAAATAAAATATCAACGGTGCCAAACATATTCCAAAAGTAAGTAAGTTTTAAAGCATAACTTTTTTTATTTATTACAGCTTTAGCTACAAAAATACTTGTAATGGCAGTTAGCATATCGCCAATACCTGCAATAAACGCAAACGGTTTGGGTAAAGCATCATGCAAGGCAAGCAATACAAAAAACACACCAATTAACCTGAAAATATGCAGCTTAATTAAGTTTTCAAGGGCTGTATGATGCAATAAGTTGGTGTAAAATTTAGCGTTATAAATAACTACAAAAAGGAAAAACGCAAACGGAAAAGTAGTAAACAAAAGTACTTTTGGTGGAAATAAAACCTGGTTAAACACCCCTAAATTACTTGCCAGGGCTATGTATAATAAGTACAAGCTAAAAAACACAACAGTTAAAGGAAGTGCTAGTGGATACTCCGTTTTATTGACATGTTTTTTTACAAATACTACCAATAAAATAAAAGGGATTGGTATCACCATCAAAAACAATATTGAAATCCATTGAGGAACAAAATAAGGTGTTAAAGTACTCATTATTTTTCTCCTAAAATTTCTTTTCTAATCCTACTTAATGAAGTATCGGTAATGCCTAAATAAGTTGCAATTTGCTTCAATGGTACATTTTGAACAATATCGGGTTTCGATTTGAGTAAATTTAAATACCTGTCCTTTGCAGGGTCAGCTATAATTGATATAGAATGATTTTTTAGTTCAAAATAATTATTAACCAAACGGGTACGCCCAACCTCTCTAAAAGCTTCTATTTTAAACAACTTCATAAAGTTTTCGAAAGTAATTTTCCAAGCCACACAAGCAGTAATGGCTTGCACATTTTCACGACATTTGGTTTTTAAAAAATACGAATGCCAATCAATTACTATGTCTGATGAACTAAAAAACTTAGTACTAATATCATTTCCTTCTAAATCTATTACATACGAGCGAACATAACCACTTTCGATAAAGTAGTAATAATTAGCAGTTGAATCTTCCTGAATTAAAAAATCGTTTTTGGCAAATTCAATTCGTTGGTATTGATTCAAAATATTTTCAAGGTCTTCTTTATTAAAGTTTTCTCGTTAAAAATAGTTTTTAAAAAATGCTTGTCAGTCATGGGTGATACTCATTTTTATCAGGATGTAAACATGCATATAAAAGTTAAGGAAATCAATAAAAAATTGTTTTGTAGGTGCTAATATCAAAAACTATATTTTTTATACATTAGCTTGCTTAATGCTATTGATATTATTTGACTATGCTCTCTTTTAGCAAACCATATTAAAGGGCATAATTCAAAAAATCAAGTCATGCAGTGCATCTCCTTTACTTGGCAACCAAGTTGGCTAATGGCAAGTAATCATTTATAGCCAAGAAGATGCTTTCAGCATGACGACTGATTTTGCAGGGTTCTGTTTTTTAAAACTAATAGCTGTATAAAGTTTGGCTAAAGCCAATAGGTGTTTTTTTTATTCCATGCCCTAAAGGGCACGGCAATAGATTCTTTTAAATAGTCATTTTCAAAACAATTTAGCTTTGTTCTTATCTGCTTTTTGTAACAGCTATAAAAAATTATCCTAACCAATTGACTTGGCTGTATGGAAAGATTAATTGCCGCGGCAATAGGTTCTTTAAACAGTTATTTTCAATACTATTTTGCTTTGTACTTATAAGTTTTTTGTAATAGCTATAAAAAATTATCCTATCCAATTGACTTGGCTGAATGGAAGGATTAATTGCCACGGCAATAGATTCTTTTAAATAGTTATTTTCAATATTTTTTAGCTTTGTACTTATAAGTTTTTTGTAATATCTATAAAAAATTATCCTATCCAATTAACTTGGCTGTATGGAAGGATTAATTGCCACGGCAATAGATTCTTTTAAATAGTCATTTTCAAAACAATTTAGCTTTGTTCTTATTTGCTTTTTGTAATATCTACAAAAAATTATCCTATCCAATTGACTTGGCTATATGGAAGGATTAATTGCCACGCCCTTTAGGGCGTGGAGATGGATGATAAACTCAAATTGGCTTTAGCCAAAATCTTCTTTATAAAAACAAATAGTTTCAAAAACTAAGCAAAGATCCAATTGAACCGAAACCATTGAAAACCCAAAAAGCCTAATTGAATTTTTCAGTTGGGCTCTTTTTGAGACTATTTTCCCAAGGAAAGTTCCTCTAAGCATCTTATTCGGTTGGTTAAAAAACCAACCGAGGGCAAATAATTATTTCAAATGTCAATTTATTCATGACAATTACTGACCCTAGTCACTATTTGGGCTAAAATCTCTCAAAATAGCATTTGCCTATAGTCATATTAATGCGCAGGTATTGAAAGTACGTTTGTTGGGTAAAATAAAATTATACTCACTATATGCAAACAGAAAAATTTCAATACGACAATCGAATCGTAAGAAACTTTGCCATAGCCACCATGGTTTTTGGTATTGTTGGAATGTTAGTTGGCTTGCTTGTGGCCATTCAACTTTATGAGCCCGCTGCCAATTTAGGAAATCAGTACACTTCGTTCGGAAGGATTCGCCCACTGCATACCAATGCAATTATCTTTGCTTTTGTTGGTAATGCTATTTTTATGGGTGTGTATTACTCGTTGCAGCGCTTATGTAAAAGTAGAATGTATAGCGATGTATTGAGTAATATTCACTTTTGGGGTTGGCAATTAATTATAGTAGCTGCGGCTATTACATTGCCTTTAGGCTTAACTACCTCTAAAGAATATGCCGAGCTTGAATGGCCAATAGATATTGCTATTACCTTAATTTGGGTAGTATTTGGCTGGAACATGTTTGGAACTATTATAAAACGCAGAGAGCGCCACATGTATGTAGCTATTTGGTTTTATATAGCCACTTTTGTAACGGTAGCTGTTTTGCATATTGTTAACTCTTTCGAATTACCAATTTCATTATTCAAAAGTTATTCGTTTTACGCAGGTGTGCAAGATGCCTTGGTACAGTGGTGGTATGGTCATAATGCAGTAGCATTTTTCTTAACTACACCTTACTTAGGTATGATGTATTACTACTTGCCTAAAGCAGTGGATAGACCAGTGTATTCATATAAATTATCTATCTTACACTTTTGGACATTAATTTTCTTATACATATGGGCTGGTCCTCACCATTTGTTATATACTTCGTTACCTGATTGGGCTCAATCGTTAGGTGTAGCTTTCTCTATTATGTTAATTGCTCCATCGTGGGGTGGTATGATAAACGGATTGTTAACTTTACGTGGTGCTTGGGATAAAGTTCGCGATCAACCAGTATTGAAATTCTTTGCGGTAGGTATTACTGCTTATGGAATGGCTACTTTCGAAGGTCCAATGCTTTCGTTAAAAAATGTAAACGCCATAGCTCACTTTACCGATTGGATAGTGGCCCACGTACACGTTGGTGCTTTAGGCTGGAACGGATTTATGACCTTTGGTATTTTATATTGGTTAATCCCTCGCATTTATCAAACCAAATTACACTCTACTAAATTAGCTAATTTCCATTTTTGGATTGGTACTTTAGGTATTTTATTCTATGCAGTTCCTATGTATTGGAGCGGATTTACTCAAGGTTTAATGTGGAAAGAGTTTACAGAAGCTGGTCAATTAAAATACGAATTTTTAGATACTACTAAACAAATTCTTTCATTACATGTGTTCCGTTCAATTGGTGGTACGCTTTATTTAACAGGAACCATTGTTATGGTATACAATATTGTTAAAACCATGACTGCTGGTAAATTAGTAGCTAACGAAGATGCAGAAGCACCAGCATTAGAAAGTAATTATGCTCCTACTGGTCATGCTTCATACTGGCATAAAGCTTTAGAGCGCAAACCAATGACATTTATGGTATTATCAATTGTAGTTGTTTTAATTGGTGGGGCGGTTGAAATGTTGCCAACATTCTTAATTAAATCAAATATACAAACCATTACCAGTGTAAAACCATATACTCCATTGGAATTACATGGTCGTGATTTATACATACGCGAAGGTTGTGTGGGTTGTCATTCACAAATGATTCGTCCGTTTAGAAGCGAAACCGAGCGCTATGGCGAATATTCAAAAGCAGGCGAATATGTTTATGACCATCCATTTTTATGGGGTTCAAAACGTACTGGTCCTGATTTGATGCGCGAAGGTGGTAAATATCCAAACTCATGGCATTATAACCACATGATTGACCCAAGAACCATGTCGCCAGGTTCCATTATGCCAGCATATCCTTTCTTGGCAGAACAAAGCATGAATGTTACCAATATTAAAGATAAAATTAATGCTATGCGTACGTTAGGTGTACCTTATGAAAAAGGTTACGAAGAAAGAGCTTTACAAGATTTGCAAGCACAAGCTAAAACCATTAGCGATAACCTGGCAAGCGAAAAAATAAAAATTGAAAGCGATAAAGAATTAATAGCAATTATAGCTTACCTACAACGTTTAGGTACAGACATAAAATTAACTAATTCGGCAGCTAACTAACTATTAATTAAATAAAAATATGTTTCGTAACTTATTGCACGAGGTAACCGGTATTGGCATTTATCAAATGTTCTCACTACTAGTATTTACAGGCTTTTTTGTACTAATAGCTTTATGGCTATTTAAAACCAAAAAAGAATACATTGATGAAATGAGCAATAAACCGCTTGAATAATGTTTAATAAAAAATTGAATAACAAAATGAAAACAAAAGTATTTTTAGCCAGTATAGTTTTATTGCTAAGCAATAGAAGCATGGCAGCCGAAGCCGCAACATTTGATTATGGCGATTTTGATACGCTGTATTTAAAAGTAATGGGAGTTATCATCAGTATTTTAATCCTTATCATAGTAGGATTATTGTACTTAACACTAAATGCATTAAGCAGAATTAATAACCCTGAATTGGTAAAAGCCGATGAAGAAAGAACAACCGTTGAAAAGTTGTTTTCTTTACACTCATTAAAAGATGAGAAAAAGCTTTTATTAGATGAAAGTTTTGATGGAATTGTGGAGTTAGATAACCCAACTCCACCATGGTTTAACTTTATGTTTTACACTTCCATTGTGTTTGCTATTGTTTATGGATTTTGGTATCACTATTCCGACAATTTAGGTAAATTACAATTGGCAGAGTACGAACAACAATTAACCGATGCTGAAGTAGCTAAAACTGCTTATTTGAAAAAAGTAGGTAATTCAATAGACGAAAGCAATGTTAAATTAATGGCAGATGCCAAAGATTTAACTGCTGGTAAAGAACTATTTACTGCTAAGTGTGCAGTTTGCCATAGAGAAGATGGTGGAGGAAATGTAGGTCCTAATTTAACCGATGAGTATTGGTTACACGGAGGCCAAGTGAGTGATGTATTTAAAACCATTAAATATGGAGTTACCGGTAAGGGTATGATTGCTTGGGAAAAATCGTTAAATGGTTTACAAATGGCTCAATTAGCCAGTTATATTAAATCAATTGGTGGTACCAATCCACCATCTCCAAAAGCTCCGCAAGGAACTGAAATGGAGGAAAAAAGCGAAACAGCTAAAACTGATAGCACAGCAGTAGCTACTGATAGTTTGGCAACTGCTTTAAAATAATAATAAATTCATAACCACATAGCATCATAAGATTTATGTTGCTATGTGGTTTATTTTTTTAGGATAAATATTAAAATTTAGTTATCACTAAAATTAGTTTACCAATAGCATTTATAACAAAATTATGCATGAAGTAGAAGAGGCAAAGGCGCTAGATGGCGAGCATTATCGCGATAGTTTATCAAATGTAAATAAAGATGGAAACCGTCTTTGGATTTTTGCCAAAAAACCAAAAGGAAGTTTATACCAATACCGAACACTTTTTGCTTGGTTTTTATACATTATATTCTTTGCTACACCTTTTATTAAATTTCATGGACATCCATTATTGTTATTTAATGTTTTAGAGCGAAAATTCATCATTTTTGGTATGCCTTTTTGGCCACAAGATTTAAACTTGTTTGCCTTATTGATGCTAACTTTTATACTATTTATTATTGTATTTACTGTTTTGTTTGGCCGCATTTGGTGCGGTTGGGCTTGCCCTCAAACCATTTTTATGGAAATGCTTTTCCGTAAAATTGAATATTTAATTGAAGGCGATTTTAACCAACAGAAAAAATTAGCTGCTCAAGAATGGAATACAGAAAAAATATTGCGTAAAGGAGGTAAACATGTAGCATTTTATTTAATATCATTTTTGATTGCCAATACATTTTTATCTTACATTATTGGCATTGACCAAATGAAACTGCTTATTACCGATGGGCCGTTGGCACATATCGGTAAGTTTGCTTCATTACTCATTTTCTCTACTGTATTTTATTTTGTTTTTGCTTTTTTACGCGAATTGGTTTGTGTAATTATTTGTCCTTATGGCAGGTTACAAGGTTTGATGTTAGACCCACATTCTATAGTAGTAGCATATAATTATTTGCGTGGCGAACCTCGTGGAAAAGCAAGTAAAAAAGATACTGCTACTCCTGCTCCAAAAGGCGATTGTATTGATTGCAAATTATGTGTTCAAGTTTGTCCAACAGGTATTGATATTAGGAACGGTACTCAGCTAGAATGCATTAACTGTACAGCTTGTGTAGATGCCTGCGATGAAGTAATGGTAAAAATAAATAAACCAACTCGTTTAATTGGCTTTAACTCTAAAAATGGAATTGATAATAACGAAACCTTTAAGTTTACTTTACGTAATGTAGGTTATTCTGTGGTATTAGTTGGGTTATTAACTTTATTGGTTTATTTGGTAGCTAGCCGTAAAGAAATTGAAACCACTTTAAACAGAACTGCGGGAATGCTTTACCAAACACAAGCCAGTGGCAATATTAGTAACTTATACAATATTGAGTTCGTAAATAAAACCTTTGATTCTATTCCAATTGAACTAGAATTAGTTGAACCAAAAGGAAGCATCAAATTGATTGACAAACAAATTATAAAAATACCAAAAGACGAATTAGGCAAAACTAGTTTCTTTATTGAAATTGACCCTAAAACCATTACTAGTAATCAAAACAAAGTATTGATTAATGTAAAAAGCAATGGTGTATTAATTGAACAAGTAAAATCAAATTTTGTGGCACCAGTTAATTAACTTTGGCCACAAAATAAATCAACTAAAAAATGAAAATAACCTGGGGAACCAAATTAGTAGCACTTACTGTATTATTTATGTGTTTTATAGTATTTATGATTGTAAAAATGGTGAAACAAGATGTGGCTTTAATTGAAACCGATTATTACGAAAAAGGCGAAAATTACCAAGCTACCATTGATGAAAACAAAGGTGCTGATAGTTTAATATTGTTTGAAATTATTAATGTAAACAGCCAAACTGTTTTACGTATAGAAAATAGAGCCCATAGAACCATTAGCAATGCACAGTTAAGCCTAAAATACTTGGCTAATAAAACAAAAGATAAAACCTTTGAGGTACAAATTGGTGATTCAATTCCAACCAATATTGATATTTCTAATTTTGAAAAAGGCAATTGGGTTGGTAACCTTAATTGGACCGACAGTTCAGGTAAACATTATTTAGAGAAAAATTTCGATTTAAAATAACGTATGCTTTTTTTAACTGCATTAATAACTGGAATGGTAAGCAGCTTGCATTGTGCGGGCATGTGTGGACCCATTGCGTTTGCATTGCCAAGGCATAGCAATACCCAAGGTCATTTATGGCTTTCTAGGTTCATGTATAATGCAGGACGTATTTTTACTTATGCCATTTTAGGGTTAATAATTGGCGCAGTTGGCTTTCAATTAAAGCTAGCGGGCTTACAACAATCCATAAGTATTTTTGCAGGAATTAGCATTTTAGTTATTACTTTAATCAAGCTATTTTTACCTAAAATAACCAATCAATTCGACATCAATTTCTGGGGTAATAAATGGTATGGCAAATTATTTACCAGCAAAAGCTCGTATTCATTTTTTTTAATAGGTAACTTAAATGGCCTTTTGCCTTGCGGGTTTGTGTATGTTGCTTTAATTGCTTCATTGGCTACTCAATCGGCACTTTCAGGCGCATTATTCATGGCTACATTTGGCTTAGGAACATTGCCGGTAATGTTTACTATTGCTATGTTAGGGCAAATTATCAATTTAAAATTTAGGCAAAAAGCCAATTTATTAATGCCTGTTTTCGCTATAGTTTTTGCGTGTTTATTTATCCTTAGAGGATTGAATTTAGGTATTCCATTTGTAAGCCCTCAAATTAACGAAACCGAGGTAAGTAGTAATATGTGTGGAGCTAGGCATTAAGCCGCTATTTCTAAAAAGTTTTGTGAATGCTATCACAACAAAATGGGATATCTTATTTAATAAAAAGAGATACCTTAATTACATTAAAAATAATACCTTTTTAAGGAATAAAAATTGCTACTTTTTAATAGCTAGTAATCAAGGAAACCCGAATTGTTTTAGTGTGAAAATTAATTCAATTTAAACTTCATGTTCAAAATAAACCAAGCTAATAAACAACCAATAGTATTGGCTATCATGTCCATATAATCAAACGAACGATTTGGGAAAACAGTTGCTTGTAGTATTTCTATAATTACTC
Source organism: Bacteroidota bacterium (assembly GCA_947464275.1). Classification (GTDB taxonomy): domain Bacteria; phylum Bacteroidota; class Bacteroidia; order UKL13-3; family UKL13-3; genus JAAFJM01. Next base: position 82,420 of record CANHVU010000006.1, on the reverse strand, counting down.
CAAATACTGCACCAATTACAAATGCTGGAAAAATGATATGAAAGTTACTCTTCGAAACATTGTTTTTTTTAGTTGCAACGGCAATTAAATATGTTTCGGTACCAAATAAAAATAAGTGAGCTATTTTATCAATTCGTAATAAACTCGAAAACTCAAAATGCGGTAGATTATTACCATTAGTACCGCAAAGACAAGTAACAATTATAGCCCAAATATAAGCCAGTTTATATGTTTTTAAATGTTTAAAAATCATGTCCAAATATATTTATTAAATGGTATTTGTGGTATTGTTTTAACCATAATGTTAAATAATTAATTACTTAACATTAACATGATGTAGGTATGAGCAAAATAGCAGAAGTTTGTAAAACTTTTTTACATGAGTAAACGTAAATTAAAATTGGCTGTTGTTTCCGATATTCACCTTGGAACATACGGTTGTCAAGCTAAGGCAGTTAATAAATACCTCAAATCAATAGACCCTGAAATACTAGTACTTAATGGCGATATAATTGATATATGGCAATTTAGTAAACACTATTGGCCCCAAAGTCATACCAAAGTGGTACAACGAATTTTTAAAATGCTTGCCAACGGAACTAAAGTTTATTATTTAACGGGCAATCATGATGAAATGCTGCGAAGATTTACTGATTTTAACTTAGGGAATATGCAATTGCTGAATAAACTAGTGTTAGATTTGGATGGAAAACGTGCATGGTTTTTTCATGGTGATGTGTTTGATATTAGCATGAAACATAGCAAATGGTTGGCTAAATTAGGTGGGAAAGGTTATGATTTGTTGATTATTTTGAATAGCATAGTTAATTTTATTTCTGAAAAAATATTAGGAAAAGGAAGACTTTCTTTTTCAAAAAAAGTAAAGCAAGGTGTAAAAAGCGCCATTAAATTTATTGATGATTTTGAAGAAACAACTATTCAATTAGCTATTCAAAAAAAATATGATTATGTAATTTGTGGTCATATACATCAGCCAAGTATAAAAACGGTAACCACCGATATAGGAACAGTAACTTATCTAAATAGTGGTGATTGGGTGGAAAATTTAACAGCCTTAGAATACAATGAAGGTATGTGGCGACTTCATCATTATGTAAAAGAGCCAGAAACAGAACAAGAAAAACAAGAGCAAGAATTAGAAGAAAAAGAACACAGTTCAATGCTTAACCCTGACGAACTTTTTTATCAAATTATAAGTAAATAAAAATTAACAACCACAGGTCCTTAATTTTTTAACGTTACCATTTGGGTATAATATTTCATATGCTTTATGTTTTTCGTTAATTTTGATGGTGAAATTTAATTTTCCTTTTTTCCAATACTCTTTCTGAATCAATGCTCCATTATCAGTATAATAAAACCAAATACCAGTTTTTAAGTCATTTTTTAACTTGCCTTTAGTTTTTAATATTCCATTTTCATAATATTCTTTTACTTTTTTCGTTTGGTTTTGACCATTTGATATTTTAAAACAAACTATAAAAAAAACAAAAAGAATAAAATGTTTGATTGTTAGATACATATATTATTTTATTTACTAAGCAAAATTAAAAACATTTTATATTTTAGCACCCTTATTTGAAAAAGAATTATAGTGATAGCACATATTCAAGGTAAAATTAGCGAAAAGACGCCAGCATATATTGTAATAGATTGTAATGGAGTAGGATATGGGATTCAAATTTCATTAAATACTTTTGAGCAAATTAGTGCTTTAAATGAAGTAAAACTTCTTACACATTTAAGTATTAAGGAAGATTCTCATATTTTATACGGCTTTGCCGATGAGGACGAAAAGCAGTTGTTTTTGCAATTGATTTCAGTTAATGGTGTTGGAACCAATACTGCTCGAATGATTTTGTCATCATTAAAACCTTCTGAAATAAAACATGCTATTGGAACAGGTAATTGGACTTTATTGAAATCAATCAAAGGCATTGGACCAAAAACAGCACAACGATTGGTTATTGATTTACAAGATAAAGTAAAAATGATTAATTTAAATGAACCTCAAAATACCACAAGTGGGGTAAGAAACACAATGGTTGAACAAGCGCTATCAGCCTTAATATCATTAGGTTTTGTTAAAAATGATGCTGAAAAAGTATTGGTTAAAATTCGCCAATCAAATCCTGAATTTACAGTTGAACAGTTAGTAAAACAATCACTTAAACAATTATAGTTTTTTATTTTAAATAAAAGTTTGAATATTAGCCGATGGATAAACTCTACATTGTTAAGTAAAATACCTAAAATACATCTATCTCATATAAGCCTTTTTGCTATTTTAAGTAGTATGGCTTTTGGTCTGGTTTCTGCCGGGAGTGTTCGTTCTATGCGCCAAAATAAGGATTTTATTATCCTTCCTCCTGATAGCACCAATAAAAAGGATACCACCAATAAAAAAATTAAAATGCCTTTTCCTATTAAGGATAAAAAGCCTTGGGAAATAAGCGGGAGTAAAAATCCATTCGATTTAAATGATCCTCCTAATATTAAGTCGGTTTATGAATTAGACAAAGAAAAAAATAAATTTAACTTCTCGTCTAAAGTAGGTGGTTTTAATACTAAAATGCCCGCAAGTGAAAGTTTTAAGGAGCGTTTAAAAAACGAAAATAAACGAGCCAATAAACAATATTTTAATCAAAGGAGTCAAGCCAATAATTTTGCAAAAGGAAGTAGCTTAATACCTCCAATCATGATTCCAAATAAAATATTTGATAAAATATTTGGAAGCTCTGTTATTGATATTAGACCAAGAGGAAATGCAGAATTAATTTTTTCATACAAGGGAAACGAAGTTCGTAATCCTGCATTTTCATTGCGTCAGCAAAGTACCTCACAATTTGATTTTCAACAAAAAATTCAGTTAAATGTAGCTGGTTCGGTTGGTGATAAAGTTAAAGTGAATATGAACTACGATACCGAAGCCACATTTGAATTCGAAAATCAAATGAAGTTAGATTATGCAGGTAAAGAAGACGATATTATTAAAAAAATTGAATTAGGAAATGTAAGTTTACCTCTAAACTCTTCTTTGATTCAAGGTAGCCAAAGTTTATTTGGTGTAAAAACTACCATGCAATTTGGTAGGCTAACTGCTACTGCTGTCGTATCTCAGCAGCGAGGCCGAAGTACTGAAACCGAACTTCAAGGTGGAGCTACCAATACAAAATTTGATGTTCAGTCAAGTGCTTACGATATGAATCGTCACTTTTTCTTATCACAATATTTTTATCAAAATTTTGATAATGCAGTAAGCAATTTACCAATAATTAATAGCAGAGTTAATATCACTAGGGTTGAAGTATGGGTAACAAATAGAACAAATGCATTTGATAATACCCGAGATGTTTTAGGTTTGTCCGATTTGGGTGAAGCAAGCCAACGCGTTAATAAATATTGGACAATAAATAACAATAGTGCCGATACTTCTTTAGGTAATCAAGTGAACGGAATTTGGGGTTACTTGCGTGGTAGAGGGAATTTAGCTACAACTACTGGTTCCATTACCAACCCTACTGTAGCCGCAAGGTTAAATGAGTCAAAGAATGTGTTGAACCAAATATATGCCGATGAAGCCGTTAATGGACTTAAGCCTTTAAGTCAATATATGTTAGTTGGTCAAGCTCGTTTATTAAATCAAAACGAGTATACTTTCAATTCAAGATTAGGATTTATATCGTTAAATCAAGCATTAAATAATGATGATGTATTGATGGTCGCCTTTTCTGGAAATATTGGTGGTGTTGAGTTTCAAGTGGGTGAGTTTAGTTCTGACAAAGCGCCTAATCCAGTTACTCCAAATGTGTTGTTTTTGAAAATGATTAAAGGTCCATCTCAACGACCAGATTTACCATTATGGAAGTTAATGATGAAAAATATTTATTCATTAGGTTCTTTTGGAATTCAACCGACTAATTTCAGGCTAAATATTGTTTATGCTGATGATCCTTCTGGAGCCGACTTGAATTATTTACCAGTAAAAAATGAACCATTAATTAACGATCAGGCATTATTAAATGTATTTAATTTAGATAAAATGAACTTGCAACAAGAGCGGGTTCAGGATGGAGTTTTTGATTATGTAGAAGGGGTAACCGTACTTTCTCAATCAGGCCGAATTATCTTACCTTCCGTAGAACCTTTTGGCAAATTTTTGAGAAATAAATTTGTAAACAATCCTGCACTTGCCGATTACTACTGTTTCTCTGCACTGTACGATAGTACTAAGTTTGCTGCCATTCAATTGCCTCAGTTCGATAAATTCTTTTTACGAGGCTCTTATCAAGGTCAATCAAATAATGAAATTTCGGTAGGTTCAACTAATCTGCAGCCCGGTTCTGTTAAGGTTACTGCAAATGGTGCTCCATTAACAGAAAATGTAGATTACACCGTTGATTATAGTTTAGGTAGAGTTAAAATTGTAAATACTGCATTGCTTAATTCTGGAGCTGCTATTAAAGTATCTAGTGAAGGAAATAGCTTGTTTAATGTTCAACAACGTACCTTGGTTGGGACAAGGTTAGATTATAAAGTTCATAAAGACTTTTTATTGGGCTCAACCTTTATTTACATGAATGAAAAGCCATTGACAAGAATTGTTAATGCAGGCGAGGAACCTATTTCTAATATGGTAATAGGAATAGATGGTTCATATAAAAGAGATTCAAGATTTTTAACCAAGATGGTTGATAGGCTTCCTTTTATTACTACTAAAGCACCTTCTTCCATTGCTTTTAATGGAGAGTATGCACAATTAATTCCCGGTATCAATAGTGCCTTAAGTGATGGCGGTACTGGCTACATTGATAACTTTGAAAATGCAGAAATTCCTTTTGATTTAAAGACTCAAAATAATTGGTTTTTAGCAAGTACTCCTCAAGGACAACCGGATATGTTTCCCGAAGGAAATTTGTTTAACACCCTGCAAAATGGAAGTAAAAGAGCCAAGTTAGCATGGTATATGATTGCTACAAGTTTTCATAATTCCAATGATCCATTTATGCCAACGCACATAAAGGATAATCCTGCAACGATTTCTAATCATAATGTTAGACAGGTTTTGGTTACTGATATTTTTAAAGGAAAAAAAATTCAAGCAGGTTTACCAAATACTTTACCCACCTTCGATTTATCATTTTATCCTAGTGAAAGAGGGCCTTACAATTACAATGTAAAAGATTTATTATCGAACGGACAAATTGATAACCCTCAAAGTAATTGGGGAGGTATTATGCGCAAAATTGACCAAAATGATTTTGAGCAATCAAATATTGATTACATAGAAATTTGGATGCAAAATCCTTACGAAGACAATCCATTAAGCAACAATAAAGGGGAGTTATATATTAACTTAGGAAATGTAAGCGAAGATATTTTAAGAGATAATAGAAGAGCAGCTGAAAACGGCCTAGCTAAAGAGGCTGGAGCAGAAGCTATTGCTGCCGCTACCGATAATACCGTTTGGGGTAGAGTTCCAAAAAACCCTGTAATTAATTACGCTTTTGATGCTGATGCAAATAGAAGGTTAAGACAGGATGTGGGATTAGATGGATTGGATGATGAAACAGAAAGAACTTTTTTTGATTCAGTTTATATAAAAGAAGTTGCCAAAAAATTTGGACCTACCACTACTGCGTATAATAAAGCTGTTGAAGATCCATCGGCCGATAACTATCATTATTATTTAGGTGGAGATTACGATGGTGCTCAATTGGGTGTATTGGCTAGGTATAAAGAATTTAATCAAACTCAAGGTAACTCACCAGTAATTGGACAAGGTAGAGAAACCGCATATCCTACCGCTTCCACTAATCAACCCGATGTGGAGGATATAAATAAGGACTTTACAACAAATGACATAGAAGCTTATTTCCAATATAAAATTGATATAGCTAAAGATAAATTTGTTATAGGAAAAAATTATGTAACCGATAGTGTAAGAAGCGTTGTTAAATTTGCCAATCTTGATGAAAGAGAGGAAACTTGGTATCAATTAAAAATACCAGTTCGTGAATTTCAAAAACAAGTAGGTGATATTACAGATTTTAAATCTGTAAGGTTTATGCGAATGTTTATGCGTGGCTTTCAAGATAGTACAGTATTGCGTTTTGCATACCTTCAACTAGTTAGAGCTGATTGGAGAAAATACGCGGGTAATTTGGAAACAGGGGGCGAACATAAACCTGTTGATCCTACTGATAATACACAATTCGTAGTATCTACTGTTAACGTAGAAAAAAATCAGAATAGAAGTCCTATTGCTTATACCACACCTCCAGGAATTGACAGGCAAGTTGATTTTAGTTCGCCTCAATCTGTTCCTTTAAATGAACAATCACTTTCTTTGTTAGTATGTAATTTAAAAGATGGAGATGCAAGAGCGGCCTTTAAAAACGCAACAGTTGATATGCGTCAATATGCTAAATTACGTATGTTTGTGCATGCTGAAAGCGCACAGTCAAAAAATGGTGATTTACGTGCCTTTATTCGTTTTGGTACCGATATGGTAAACAATTATTACGAATATGAAATCCCTTTAAATTTATCTACTCCTGGAACAGCTGATAAAGCCAATGTTTGGGGTAATGAAATGGTAATTACTTTAGAAGATTTGGTAGATGCAAAAATTGCCAGAAATAATGCAAGTTGGGCTTTCACTTTACCTTATTCTGTTCAAAAAGGAAATGCAAAAATTACCGTAGTGGGTATGCCCGATTTTAGCCAGGCACGTGTTTTTATGCTTGGTATTCGTAATCCTAAAAAAGAAAATGGAAGTTTAACCGATAATGGTTTACCAGTATGTGGCGAGGTGTGGTTTAATGAATTGCGCATGACCGAATTTAATGTTAGAGGAGGTTGGGCTGCAAACGGAAGATTACAAGCTAAATTAGCCGACTTTGGTAATGTGCAACTTACAGGAAGTATCATTACCAATGGATGGGGTGGAGTTGATAAGAAATTGCAACAACGTGCAATGGATGATACTTACAAATATGATATTTCATCAAATTTTGAATTAGGAAAATTCTTTCCTGCCAAATCGGGCTTATCTATTCCGTTTTTCTTTTCTTATGGTAATACCATCATTCGCCCTTTGTACAATCCTTTAAACATGGATACCAAGCTTCAAAAAGAACTTGATCAAACCACTAATCAGGATAGAAAAACATATATTTCCCGAGCTACAGATGATTATTCTTCACAGCGTGCATTTAATTTTACCAATGTAAGAAAGAATAGAATTGGAAGCAAAAAGGCCTATCCTTGGGATTTAGAAAATTTAACTGCTACCTTTTCATTTAGTGAAAACTTTAGACGCAATCAGCAATATGAAAGTTATTTATTACAAACCTATCAAACTATAGTAGGTTATAATTATACTTTTACCAATAAACCTTTTGAACCTTTCAGCAAGTTGATAAAGTCAAAAAATTTAGCGTTAATAAAGGACATTAATTTTAATTTTTTACCTTCTAATTGGGGTGCCCGCATTCAAGTTGATAGACGTTATGGCGAAACAATAAATAGAACTAATGATAATACAGGTGGAAGTGTTTTTATACCTGCCTTCTACGATAAACTATTTACCATGCGCAGAACTTACGATTTAGGATGGCAGTTTACAAAAAGTATAAGATTTGATTATAATGCCATTGCTGATGCTCGTATTGACGAACCAAATGGAAGAATAGATGAAACACAACAAGCTAAGCGAGATACTATTTTTAATAATTTATGGAAAGGTGGCCGCCTAACTCAATTTGATCAAAATGTGAGAGCTAGTTATAATGTGCCAATAAACAAACTACCTTTATTAGACTTTATTAGCCAATCAAACTATAGCTATTCAGTTAATTACCAATGGCGACAAGCACCTCCGGCAGCCGATAGTTTAGGAAATACCATTCAAAATTCTCGTCAACAGCAAGTTAATGTTGGGGCTAATTTTACTGTATTGTACAATAAGCTTAAGTTTTTACGTGATATTAACACACCTCCTCCTATCAGTAAGCCTAAACCCAAAGCTACAGCAAATAGTAATGATAAAAATAAAAAGGGTGACAAAGAGGAAGTAGATAAAGAGGAAAAACCAGCTAAAGAATTAAATCCTGTTGTAAAAACAGTCTTTAAATTATTAATGGGTGTGAAGAATTTGAATGGTTCCTATACTATTTCTGATGGTACTATGCTTCCAGGTTTCAGGCCACGCCCTGATTTTCTAGGTCAAAATAGTGATTTATCAGCACCTGGTTATGGCTTTATTTTAGGTGATCAAGATCCTAATTATAGATTTGATGCAGCTAAAAATGGTTGGTTAGCTAACGATTCAAGAATGAACAATCAGTTTGCTCAAAATTTACAGGAAAAAATTTCAGGTACTTTAACGCTTGATCCAATTGAAGATTTAAGAATTGTTTTAAACGTTGATAGGTCAACTCAAAAAAATACAACTTCCATATTTAGATTCAATGATGCCGATAACAGCTTTAAAGATTTTGGTTTTCAAGAATCAGGTTCGTTTAGCACTACATTTAGCACTATAAATACTGCTTTTAGTGTTGATAATGCACAGGGCATTTCGCAAGTTTTTAAACAATTTGAAAACAATAGAAAAGAAATATCCGAACGATTAGCTATTGAAAAATTTGGAAGCACACAAGGTTTATTACGCGACAGTTTTGATTATATTGTAGGATACAGTAGGTATAGTCAAGATGTGTTAATACCTGCATTTTTATCTGCATATAGTGGTTCTAGTGCATCAAATGTGGAGCTTTCAGCGTTCCCCAAAATACCTATTCCAAATTGGTCAATTAATTACAATGGTTTAACTAAATTAAGCTTTGTTAAAAATTGGGCGTCTAATATTGCATTAAGTCACCGTTATACATCAACATACACTGTAAGTAATTTTTTAACTCCTTCTACTATTCCACTTGATACAGCTGCTGGTCAAACTGATATTCAATCGCAATATGTGATAAAAAATGTTTCAATTGCTGAACGTTTTGCACCATTGATAGGAATAGAAGTTACTTTAACAAATAATTTAACCACGTCATTCAGGTATATTAAAGATAGAACTTTAAACTTGGCACTTGGTTCACGACAACTAAATGAACAACTAGGTGAAGAGCTTTCGTTTGGTGTTGGTTACAGGGCTAAAAAACTAAAAATTCCTTTTGGAAGAAGTCGTCAATTAGTTTTGGAAAATGATTTAAACTTTAGGTTAGATTTTTCAATGAGGGAGAATGTAACTAAAATTCGTAATTTGGATAGAGAGTCGAACGAGCCTGTTTCTGGTCAAACAATTTATAGTTTACGACCTACTATTGAATACCAAATTAACGAAAAACTTCAATTAAGAATTTTCTACGATAGACGACAAACCAATCCGCTTACCTCTAATCAATATCCTACCGTAATTTCGAGTGGAGGCTTTAGTTTAAGGTATACAATTCAATAATTAACCAACTGATTACTAGTATTTTGAAATCTTTAGAAATAATTAAGTTGCAAATTATATGTATATACATATAATTTGCACTCGAATTAATAATGACACTCGAAGAACAGTTAAAACAAAAAGAATTTAAAACCAAGGGCCAACGTGCTTATTTAAATGTTGTTTATACTGCTAGTGTTTTAAACTTAGAGCAAACACGTTTATTCAAACCATTTGGGCTTAGTTTACAACAATATAATGTATTGCGTATTTTAAGAGGACAAAATGGTACACCTGTTTCAATAGGATTAATTCAAGAAAGAATGCTCGATATTCAATCAAATGCATCGCGTTTAATTGATAAGTTGGAAGATAAAAAGTTAGTCATTCGTAAAGTTTGTCCTAACGACAAACGACAAATGGAAATAACCATTACTCATGAAGGCCTAAAAGTATTGTTAGAACTTGATACGGTAATAGCTTCAAACGAATCGAATATTCAGTTAACAGATGATGAAGCAGATATGCTAAATGATTTGTTAAACAAATTAAGAGAAAACCAAAAAAGTAAATAAAAACCTAACAAAATAAATAAAAATGAAAAAGTTAATTATCGCTGCAGTAGCAGCATTATCATTAGCTGCGGTTGCATTCAAGCCAGCAGCAAACACATCTTACAAAGTAAATTCAGAACAATCTACTTTTAACTGGCACGCTAAAAAAGTAACTGGCGAGCACATGGGTACTGTAAAATTTTCAACTGGAACAGTTGAATTGAATGGCGCTAAATTAGTAGGTGGTAGCTTTGATGTAGATATGACATCTATGGCTTGTACAGACCTTCCTGCAGGCGAATGGAACGACAAATTAATGGGTCACTTAAAGTCAGCTGATTTTTTTGCAGTTGATAACTTTAAAACGGCTAATTTAAAAATCAAATCTGCTTCAGCAATTAAAGGTGCTAAAGCTGGTGCTGATAACTACAATGTAGTAGCTGATTTAACTATTAAAGGAATTACTAAAGAAGTAAAATTCCCTGCTTTTGTAGTAGTTAAAAAAACTGGCGAAGTTGTAGCTAATGCTAACTTCGATATCGACAGAACTGCTTACGACATTAAATACGGTTCTAAAAACTTCTTTGAAGGAATTGGCGATAAAGCTATCGATGATAAATTCAATGTAAAAATTAGAGTTGTAGCTACTAAATAATTAGTTGCTAATTTTGTAAAAAAGCTCGTTTCAGAAATGAATCGAGCTTTTTTGTTTTAATTGATAATGATTCAATATAGTTTGTTTAAGAACAAGCATTTTGTCCAGTAGTTATCGGACTAAACTAATATCAAAAAGTATGAAAATAATTATGTTAACAACACTGAGTAATGATTTAGTAATAAATCACAGCATTTTAAAATTGTAAATAAATTAATGTTTATTTGATGAGATATATTTACACAATTTTCAATTCAATTCTTAAATGATCAATAAAAACCCAATATTATTCGTAATTATTTTACTTTTTACCTTTCAAAACAATAAAATAATTGCTCAGCATTTTTGCGCTAACTCAAAAATAAAATCAAGTATAACTAACTTAAATAAATCCGATGCTACCAAGGCGCAAATGGATTTTATGGAAAAATATGATGTGGTTTTTCATGAGCTAGATTTAAATGTTGAACGGACTTCTACCTACATTTCTGGTAGTGTAAAAACGATTGCTAAATCAAATAATTTAGCTTTAGATACTTTTATGTTTCAATTGCATACAAACCTAATTGTTGATTCTGTATTTGGTTCTAAAAATCAAAAGTTAACGGTTATAAGGCAAGGTGATATTGCTTTAGTGAAATTAGATTCTGTTTATACTTTTAATCAGTTTGTTCAAGTACAAATATTTTACCATGGTATTCCTCCAAGTGGTGCAAGTGCAGCCATTGGAAACGGATTTAGCAATAGAGCTTCTCCAACATATTCTAATCAAATTACTTGGAGTTTGAGTCAGCCTTACAGTGCTTACGAATGGTGGCCCTGCAAACAATCATTGCAAGATAAAATAGATTCAGTTTTTATTTCTGTTACTACCGATACTTCTAATAAAGTAGGTTCAAATGGATTGCTAAAAAGCGTTATTCCTATGGGTAATGGCAAACACAAATTCAATTGGGAAACCCGCTATAAAATGAATTATTATTTAGTGGCTGTTACAGTTGGTAAATACACTGAATATATTCAATATGCTAAACCAAAACAATTAGCTGATAGTATCTTAATTCAACATTATATTTATAACAATCCATTGGCTTATTCAAATAATATTACAAGCATAAATGCCACCAAACCTATGGTTGAATTGTTTTCAGATTTGTATGGCTTGTATCCATTTTACAAAGAAAAATATGGTCATGTAATGGCGCCTTTTTCTGGCGGAATGGAACACCAAACCATGACAAGTTTGGGTATATTTAATTTTGGAATTGTAGCACACGAATTAGCGCATCAATGGTTTGGAGATAATGTAACTTGTGCTACTTGGAAGGATATTTGGCTAAACGAAGGTTTTGCCACTTATTCGGAATATATAGCTGCAAAATACTTAACAACTGCAAGTAATACCACTTCGGTTCTAACAGCAATGCATAACAATGCTAAAAAGATTGATGGTTCTGTTTTCTTTACCGATACTACCGATGTAACAAGAATTTTTTCGAGTGAAATAACCTATAATAAAGGTGGCTCGGCAGTTAGGGTTTTACATTATTTGTTAGGCGATAGTTTGTTTTTTAAGGTATGTAAATCTTATCAAGTTCAGTTTGCCAATGGCAATGCCTCAACCAACGACTTAAGGCTTTTGGTGAATAGTTTGTCAGGGAAAAATTATGATTACTTTTTTAACCAATGGATTTATGGATTGGGTTATCCCAATTATGCTTTAAAGTGGAATCAAATTGGCAATAAGTTATACATAAGAATAGATCAAAGTAACTTACAATCTGCCAATAATTTGTTCCAATTTTCATTGCCAATTGTTATTAAAACTGCTAATGGCGATACTACCATTTATGTGCAACAAGGAGAAGCAAAAACCAATTATCAAATCAGCCTTTCTAATCCTATTGTTTCTATTGCTTTAGATCCTGAAAATTGGATTTTAAAATCGTCAGTAGTTACTAAAGATGCAACTATAGGCAATGAAGAAAACTTGTTTTCAAATGAAAATATATCGGTTTATCCTAATCCAACAAATGGAAATGTGATGGTGAATACCAATAGAACAGAGCCAGTATCAATATTTGTTTACAACATGCAAGGGAAATTATGTTTGACAAAAGAATCATTTAAAAGTGGCATTTTGGAAACAAATGTTTTGCAAAAAGGAATTTATTTATTGGTAATCAAAACAAACGAAGGACTGGCTTATAACCAAAAATTGGTATTGAATTAGTTGACGGCTCTAGCACTGCTCTCACAAGTGTTAAGCAAAGCGTCACTTGTGAGTAAAATAAGAAAAGTTTGCAACTTTTCGATAATTATTGATTGAGTAATTAAAAATTACTTTACCAATAATTAGTAAACTGTCCGATTCCAATTTTATTGTGTTGTTCTTAATGGCAAGCAAATATTTACCAACATAAAAACACTCTTTAATTTTTTGAGCACTTGGAATTATATTTAGATTTTTATCAAAAGAAATGTTGTCTGAATTATCTGTTTCTGTAATAAATATACTATCATCTTTTATCCTCCAAATCGCTTCATAACTAGGAGTATTGAATCCGGGAAACGAAACCACCCCACTTTTACTAAATTTGATGGTTTCTTCGCAATCAGAACCCCTCATTGTCATTTTTAAGCCAGTGGTATTTGGAGTAATTTCGGTTTTATTGTAGTATATTTTAGTTACACACCAATCATTTTGAGTCAATAAAGTTTCAGTTGAGGTTTTAGTAAAATAAGCAATTGACCATACAATTGAACCTATTATCAAAACACTAACAGAAACAATTTTTGTAATAAGAACAACTTCACTGAATCTGGATTTGTTATTTAGATATCTCAACTCTTTGATCTTAATATTTTACTACTGTTTAACCAAAAAGCCCCAAATTTCTTTGAGGCTTTTTTAGTTTTTATACCAATAATTTAATTGGATTTTCAAGTAATTCTTTTAAAGTTTTTAAGAACGAAGCACCAACTGCTCCATCTACCACTCTGTGGTCGCAGCTTAAAGTTACTTTCATAACAGTAGCTACTTTCATTTGTCCATTTTCAACAATTACAGTTTCTTTACTACCGCCAACTGCTAAAATACAAGCATCAGGTGGATTAATAATAGCTGTAAATTGGTCAATTCCAAACATTCCTAAATTTGAAATAGTAAAGGTATTTCCTTCAAATTCATTAGGTTGTAATTTTTTGTTTTTAGCTTTATCTGCTAACTGTTTTACTTCGGCACTAATGTGTGAAAGCGATTTGTTATCAGCAAATTTTACAACTGGAACTATCAAACCATCTTCAATAGCTACAGCAATTCCAACGTGAATATGGTGGTTATATCTAACTTTATCGCCTAACCAACTAGAGTTAACTTGAGGGTTTTTGCGTAAAGCACCAGCTACTGCTTTTACTATAAAATCGTTAACCGATATTTTTACATTTCCGTCAGCGTTAATGGTTTTGCGTGCTTCATTTACTTTATCCATGTTTATTTCCATAGTTAGGAAAAAATGTGGAGCAGTAAACAAACTATCACTCAATCTACGAGCAATTACTTTACGCATTTGCGAAACTGGAACTTCATCGTAGCTTTCGGTTCCTACAACAGCAGGAATATTAATAGTAGGAGCGCTACTAGCAGTTGCAGCAGTTTTAGCAGGAGTAAATGTTTCTACATCGCGTTTAACAATGCGTCCACCATCGCCACTGCCAGCAATTTGGTTTAACGAAATACCTTTTTCTTCTGCTATTTTTTTAGCCAATGGCGATGCTTTTACACGGCCATCTTCATTATTTGAACTATGAACTGCACTTGTTTCAGCATTTGCAGTAATGTTTTGAGTAGTTGTTTCAGGTTTAGCTTCTTCAGCTTTTGCTGGAGCAGCAGTACTAGCACCGCTCAATAAAGCCGAAATATCTTCACCTTTTTGACCAACAATAGCAATTAATGCATCAACAGGAACACTGCCACCGGCAGGAATACCAATATGAAGTAAATTACCTTTAACAAAATTTTCTAATTCCATGGTGGCTTTATCGGTTTCTACCTCAGCCAAAATATCTCCCGGTTTTATGTCATCGCCCACATTTTTAAGCCAAGAAACAATAACTCCTTCTGTCATTGTATCGCTCATCTTGGGCATGCGTATAACTTCTGCCATTTATTTATATGTTTTTTTTATTTGTTGCGAAAATAACATTTGCTGCGATATAAGTTCAACAATTTTTATAAAATTTAAACTGTTAACAAACTACATCCTCTTACATCGCTAAAATCAAGTCTGCCAAGTACTTCAAACTGATTTTTACTATTCATTCTTCCAATATCTTGTGTTTGAATAAAGCAGCACGAGTTAATATTTGATAAATCAATTACATTTAAAACACCACTTTTGTTTTCATTCACAAAACAAAAAGGGTCGGTATTATCCGAAATTTTTACTTGCATCCAATTGGGGCATTCAAAAAGCCCATTTCCATAACTATATGCTTGGCTTAAAAGTTCAGTCATGCCGTATTCCGAGTGAATTTTATTTACCCCAAAACCATTTTGTAAAATGCTATGTATTTCATAACGAGTTATTTCCTTTTTACGGCCTTTCATGCCTCCTGTTTCCATTACTATTAATTCTGGAAAATCTATTTTAAAATTTTCGGCAAAATCAAGTAATCCAAAAGTTGCCCCTAATAGTATGGTTTTCTGATTTTGGCTTTTTAGCTCGGTTAAAACGTCAAAAAGTTGTTGGTGGTTATGTAAATAAAAATTACTTAGCGGATGATTACTTGCTTTTATTAACTCATCGCACATCAATATAAGCGATGAACCTTTGCGTTCCAAATAGGAGGGAAGTAATGCTAAAAAACAGTAATCTTTTATGTTGCCATAAAATTGTTCAAAGCCTTTAGTAAAAGCTTGGTTATAAACTTGTAAATTAGTTACATAATGGCTGCTTTCGCCTGTTCCCGAGGTGCTGCTGCTTGTAAAAACTATTTCGGCTGGTATATTATTACTTACAATTTGTTTGTTTTTAAAAAATTGTATGGGTAAAAAAGGTATTTGTGCAACTTCTGTAACGCTTTGTTTGTCGAGTATTTTATTAAGTTTGCAATATTGTTGGTAAACAATATTATTTCCGAATTGATGCGCAAAAGCTTGTAAAGCTAATTCATCAAAATTATTTAAATTTGATTCAAAAATGGACTCTATAAAACTGGTAGTGTTAAACATTAAAAATAAACTTGCTTATGCAGCCATTGTTTTTTTATTGCTGCTTAATAGTTGCAAAGAAAAAGAAATATATTCTAACATTCCTCTATTAGATTATAAATCGGTTTATTTCTTACAAAGTGATGGTAAAGATTCGCTTATGAAACTAATTTTTAGTTTTAAGGATGGCGATGGCGATATTGGCTTAGGAAGTGCCGATACATTTGCACCATTTAATCCAGTTTTTGATTCCTTAACGGAAGCTTCACTAAATAAGTACTATTTCAATTGCTATGTTGGTTATAAAGAAAAAGTAGGTGGTGTTTTTGTACCATATATTCCAATCGGAAGTACCGATACCTTTGCATATAACTTTAGGGTTCAAAATTTAACCCCTGAAGGTCGCCATAAGGCAATTAGAGGAGAGTTGGAGTTAGATATTCCAATTTCTCCGAGTCAGCGCCAATCACTGTTTGATACTGATACTGTTATTTATTCAATTTATATTTACGATAGAAGTTTAAACCAAAGTAATAAAATAGAAACGCCCCCAATAATTTGGAGGCGTTAATTAATAATTATTGATTAAAAATCATCATCATCATCATCGTCATCATCAAAGTCTTCAAAAGTAGCAGGCTCTTTTAAGTCAACTTCTAAATCATCGTCATCGTCAAAGCTTAAGTCTTCGTCAATGTCTAAGTCATCATCTTCATCGATGTCGTCATCGTCATCATCTACTGATTTTTTTGCAGCGCGAGGTGCAGTACTAAAACTGTCGGCTCTTCTTGCCGAAGGTTTTGCAATCGATTTGGCAGTTACTGAATTTAGTTTCATGAGTAAAATTTATATATAATTTGTTTTTTTATTCTTTGAAAAGATAGCCGTTGTTGTGGCTTTTTCGTTTGGCAAATAAATTATGTGTTTGCTTAAATTCAAACATAAAAATTAATTTTTTTGAAATTTTTTTTATTGCATTTATTGTAAATATAGCAGTAGCCTTAAAAATGAGCGTTTTTTCAATATTTTAGCTTAAAAACTGACCTTAATCAAACAAATTAATTGCTGCTTTAAAAGTGTTACTATGGGCGTTCACAATATCAGCTATTTTAGGCGAATAGCCACCTCCCATGGCACAAGCCACCGGTATATTATTTGCTTTACACTGTTCAAAAACAAAAATATCACGCTGTTTGCAGCCTTCAGTTGTTACGTTCAGCTTACCAAATTTATCGGTAGACAAAATATCTACTCCACATAAGTAAAATATAAAGTCGGGTTGATGTTTTTTTATAACATCAGGTAAATTTTTATACAATAAAGCCAAATAATCGTCATCATTAATGCCATCCAGTAGTTCAATATCTAGGTCCGAAATTTCTTTATGGAACGGATAATTGTTTTTTCCATGCATACTTAACGTAAATACATTTTTATTATTTTGAAAAATTTGGGCAGTTCCATTTCCTTGATGCACATCTAAATCAACAATTAAAATACGTTCAGCAAGTTTATTTTTTAGTAAATAATTGGCTGCAATAGCCATATCGTTTAACAAACAAAAACCTTCGCCTTTATTAGTAAAAGCGTGGTGTGTTCCTCCGGCTACATTCATGGCACAACCGTATTGCAAAGCAAACAAAGTACAATCAATTGTACCTTGCATAATGGTAATTTCTCTTTCCACTAACTGGGCTGAAAGTGGGAAGCCAACTTTGCGCATTTCTCCTTCAGTTAGTTCCAAGTTTTTCATTCTTTGCCAATATTCGGTTTCGTGAGTTAGTAAAATATTTTCCTCATCACACAAGGTTGGTTCAAATAAATTTTCGTTTGTTATAATGCCTTCGTACAATAATTGTTTTGGAATAAGTTCGTACTTAAGCATGGGAAATCTATGCCCTTCAGGCAACGAATGTTGATATATTTCTTTGTATGCTATTTTGAGCATGTGATTTTTTGAGGGTTTTAAAATGATTTTACAATACTAAATAAATAAAAAGCGTTCTAGTTTTGAAAAAATAATATATTTTGCCATAAATAAATTTAACTAACAAGTGAAAATAGCAGTTTTAAAAGAAACCAGAGAAGGCGAAAACAGAGTGGCACTTACGCCAAATGTTTGTGGTCAATTAATAAAACAAGGATATGAATGTTTGGTAGAAAACAATGCTGGGTACAATTCAAACTTTAACGATGAATCCTATTCAAACGTAGGTTGTAAAGTAATGGCCAAGCAAGATGCTTTAGCACAAGCTAATATTCTGGCTAAGGTAAATGCGCCAAACGATGAAGAAATAAGTATGATGCAAGCTGGCACGGCTTGCATTTCGTTTTTATATGCAGCCAATAATCCGGAATTAATTCAAAAATTAGCAGCTAAAAACATTACTGCCATAAGTATGGATGCTATTCCGCGTATTAGTCGTGCTCAAAACATGGATGCCCTTAGTTCTCAAGCTAATTTAGGTGGATATAAAGCAGTAATTTTAGGTGCTTCGCAATTAGGTAAAATTTTTCCATTGCTAATGACTTCAGCTGGAACCATAACACCTTCTAGGGTTTTGATTTACGGTGCTGGTGTAGCAGGATTGCAAGCCATTGCTACTGCTAAGCGTTTAGGTGCTGTTGTTGAATGTACCGATGTAAGACCTGAAACCAAAGAACAAATTGAAAGTTTAGGAGGCAAATTTATTGAGGTAAAAGATGCAGAAGCTGCAAAAGTAGAAGGTGGATATGCTAAAGAAGTGAGTGCTGATTACTTACAAAAACAAAAAGAAGCTGTAAATAAAAGTTTATTTCAAGCTGATTTAGTTATAACAACTGCTTTGGTAATGGGTAAAAAAGCACCCGTTTTAATTACCGAAGAGCAAGTAAAACAAATGAAATTAGGCGCAGTAATAGTTGATATGGCGGTGGAACAAGGCGGTAATTGCGAGTTAAGCGAGCTTAATAAAACTGTTACCAAACATGGCGTAACCATTGTTGGTCAAGGTAATTTGCCTAGTACTTTACCACAAAATGCAAGTGAACTGTATGCCAAAAATATTCAAAATTTATTAACCCATTTAGCTACTAAAGATGGCTTTAAATATGAAATGGAAGAGGAAATAACCAAAGGAACATTTATAACGCACGAAGGGAAGATTTTGAAGTAATTGTTGAATTGTTTGATTGCTGAATTGCCAAATTGTTAACTAAATAAAATGGAAGAAAATAACTTTAAATCATACTTATCAATTGATAAAATTGAGGCTTATAACAAGGCTTTGACATTTAGCAATTTGATTTGGGATGAAGTTATTAAATTTGATTATTTTGAAAAAAACTCAGTTGGTATACAATTGGTAAGAGCAGCCGATTCAATTTCAGCAAATATTGCAGAAGGCTTTGGTAGGTATCATAAAAAGGATAAAATTAAGTTTTATCAATATGCAAAGGGTTCTGCTTTGGAGTGTTATGATTGGCTGCTAAAATGTAAACATAGGAAATTATTAAATGAAAGTCAATTACAATCATACATTGAAACAGTACAAAATTTGCCCAAATCAATTAACTATTTAATTAAATACACAAACGATAATTTAAAAGAATAAGAGAAATGGTTGAATTGCTAAATTGCTTCTAAACACAATTAACCATTCAACAATATAACCATCCAACAATTTAAAAATAAAACAATATAACAATACAACCATCCAACAATATGTTAACATTTATCACCCAACACATCGAAATGTTTTACCTCATTATCTTAATGATATTTGTAGGTATTGAATTAATTGGCCATGTGCCATCAGTTTTACATACACCATTAATGAGTGGTGCTAATGCCATACATGGCGTAGTAATTATAGGTTCTATTATAGTAATGGGACAAGCAGAACACGTTGCTTCGTTAATACTTGGTTTTTTAGCTGTGGTATTAGGAACACTTAACGTAGTAGGCGGCTTTGTAGTAACTGATAGGATGCTGGAAATGTTTAAGAAAAAGAAATAGATGTCGGTTGAATTGCCAAATTGTTAGATTGTTGAATTGTTCTTCGGCAACTTAATAATTTTAACAAAACTAGCATTCCCAGCAATAAAACAATTTAACAATGCAACAATAATTAACAATGGAAAATCAAATTTTACAAATAATCTACCTTATTGCCTCAGTAACTTTTATTGCAGGTTTAAAATTTTTGGGAAATCCTGCTACTGCGCGCAAGGGAAATTTAATGGCTGCCTTTGGTATGGTGATAGCCATTTTTGGAACTATATTTTTATATACCACCGAAACAGGGGCGCATTTGCATAACCTTGGGTTTATTTTTGCAGCTTTGGCTGTTGGAACCATTGTTGGTTGGATAGTGGCCAAAAAAGTTCAAATGACTGCCATGCCCGAAATGGTGAGTTTATTCAATGGAATGGGCGGTGCTTGTGCCATGCTTATTTCAATTATTGAGTTCAAACATTTAGCCGAAGTTGACTTATCAACCGTTGCTGCTGGACATTTATTAACAATTGTATTGGGTTTAATAATTGGTTCGGTTTCGTTTGCTGGAAGTATCATAGCTTGGGGTAAATTAAGTGGCAATGTAAAAGACAAATCATTAGGTATGCAGCAATTAATCAATATTGGTTTATTGCTAGTAATATTGGTGCTTTCAGGTGTGATGATATTAGGAAACACAGCTTTCACAGTTGAGTTATTTTATGCTGTTTTTGCCTTGTCATTAATTTACGGAGTGTTGTTTGTATTGCCAATTGGTGGTGCAGATATGCCTGTTGTAATTTCATTGTTAAACTCGTTTACTGGTGTGGCTGCGGCTTGTGGCGGATTTTTATACGACAACAAAGTAATGCTTGTTGGTGGTATTTTAGTAGGTTCAGCAGGAACATTATTAACCATTGTAATGTGTAAAGCCATGAACCGCTCATTGGTAAATGTATTAATTGGAAACTTTGGTGGTGGTGCCACTGGCGAGGCTATGGGTTCGGCTAATTTTGATGGAACCATTAAAGAAGTAACTGCAAGCGATGCTGCTATTTTAATGAAATATGCCAAAAAAGTAATCATAGTTCCAGGTTATGGATTGGCGGTAGCACAAGCGCAACATATTGTGCACGATTTAGAATTATTGTTAGAAGCAGAAGGCATTGATGTAAAATATGCCATTCATCCAGTAGCAGGGCGTATGCCGGGCCACATGAATGTATTGCTTGCAGAAAGTAATGTAAGCTATGATAAATTAATTGAAATGGAAGAAGTAAACCCTGAATTTGCTACTACCGATGTGGTATTGGTGGTTGGTGCAAACGATGTGGTAAATCCTGCGGCTAAAACCGACCCTAACTCACCAATTTACGGAATGCCAATACTCGATGTAGAAAATGCAGCTAATGTAATTGTAAACAAACGAAGCATGAAAGCTGGTTACGCAGGTATAGAAAACGAATTATTTTATAAACCAAAAACCAGCATGTTATTTGGCGATGCCAAAAAAGCTTTGACTCAATTAGTGAGTGAAATTAAGGCTTTGGGGTAAGGATTGGAATAATTTTATTAGTAATATTTTAAAAAACACACCAGATTTAAAATGGCGGATGACTTCAAAACTTCATTTGTAGATTTAATAAAGGAAAGAACTTCAACACCTTTATGGGCTAACTTCGTTTTTGTTTGGTGTGTTTTTAATTGGCATGTTTTAGTCCTAATTTTTTATTCAAATTCGGGAAATGCAGTTGATTTAATTGAATTAATCAAGCAACATAATTTTGCTTTTGTACCAGTTATTTGTTGGTCTTTCAGTATAACTATCTTTGTTCCGTTATTAAATGTAGGAGTTTTTTGGATTATAGAGAGAATCAAAGTTGAAAAGGCAAACATTCGATTAAGAATTTCTAAGAAGAAAAGTTACTCTTATGAAGAGTATAATATAATATCAAATTTGTTTAAGAATGAAAGAATCAAATTTGAGGAACTGAATAAGAAATTTCTAGATTCTGAGCACCTTTACAAAGAAAGGGAAAAGGAAAAGAATGATGCTGTGCGTTTGTTAAATAGAACTAAACTGAATAATGAATCATATGATATACCGATTGATTTTTTTCAAGGAGCGTTATTGAATTCCTCTGATTTAAAAATAGAGATGAATTATGACAATCCTTATTTATGCAAGTACAAGGGTAAAGATTATTATTATATGTGTCGTAAAACTGAAGGAACATTTTATTTACTAACTATGTTGAAAAAGGATATTTTGAATGCTTCGGCAGAAATAAATCCTTTGAGTAATGATTTAATTCTAATAAGAATTAATCCGAATACAAACGGAAAAAATTATGAAACAGCGATATTATTTTATTAATAAAACCGCACTCGCTCGCATCTTACGAGTGAAAGTATTGATAAGCCTTTGGCTGATTATTTAAAGCAAAATAAAATGGTGGGAGGCCAGTTAAGCTAACACTCGCAAGATTCGAGCAATTGCTGTAACTTGAGCGCGTATTCATCTACAAACAATCAGTTCCCCTCTCACTTCACATTTAGCAAATTAATGGCTCTTTCCAATACCCTTGCTTAATTTAGGTAGTTTTTAAGTCTCTATATTTGCTCACCTGCTTAAGGTTATTACTTTGATTTATATATGTCATTTCTAGCTTTTGTTAGTTTTAAATGCCTACTTTACAAAAAATAAATTTAAAGTGTTTCGCACAATTCGTAAACCCTACACAAAGCCAAATACTACTTTTAATTCAAAAATGGGGTGTTTTATCAATTGGCAAAAATAGGAACATGCCTTGTTTTTACTTTTGAAGTTTCCAATATAAAAAAGTATGAAGTTTTCAATTTATTTTATTTTTTCATTTCTATTATTTGCAAATACCCATTTGCATGCTAAGCATAAACCTAATATAAATGGTTTAAAACAAGAAGGTACCTCATCTTCACTTTACAGTCCCAAAAACACAAATGGTATTAGTTACGATACTGCCATTTTAGTAAAATGGCCGCTAAATAAAAACGGACAATTTAATGTTGCAGGTATAGTTATTGGTAAGCTTGTAAATAATAAATTCGTTGTTAACAGAACACGCATTAAAGTTCAAAGTATAAATATACCACAAAAGTTGGGAGATATTTTAACTGATAATACGCCTATTGTTTTTGAAAAGATGGTAGGTGGAGTTAGTCAAGGAGCTGGAGTTCCAATGGATACTGCAATTTTAATAAAATGGCCTCCGCTTAAATCTGGCAATAAATTTACCACAGTTTCAAGCATGGTTACTGGATATATTCAAGATGGGGATTTTTTATTCGTGCAACAAGGTAACAGACTAATACCAACCATAGTTGGAAAATATGGTGATATTTTAATTGACGATGTACCTATACCACCTTATGATACACCGAATGGCCGAGTTACAAACGATGGCATTTCGAGCACAAACCCAGGTCAAGTTGAAAGACGTGCAGGTGGAGGTGAACCCGAAAAACCCAAAGGTTGTTATTGTGTAGAAGAACCAACACCTGGAACTTTTACAGGTGTAAACGTTGATTGCCCGGGTGGCGATTGTGTGAAATGTTGTGCCGATTTAAAAAAACAAGGCGGAACAGGAGTACCAGTGCCAGCCGAAGTTGCTTTAGCAATAAGCAAAGGTCAATATACAGGTGATTGGGGTGATAAGAATTATTATTTTAATGAAGTAAAACCAAAACAAGAAACAACCACCTTAAGCCAAATATCAACCAATTGGGATAAAACAAAATATCCATACGGTATTGTGGTATTTAACAATAGCCAATATGATTATGATAAGGCAGAAAATATCCTAGAATGGATGAAAGACAGCAAAAACCTAAATGGCAAAAGTGAAATGCCCGTTCCTGTATTTATTGTCCCAGTAATGCCCAAAGATACTGCACGCAGGGAAAAACATCATGCCGCATTTAATAAAAAAAGAAGAGAACAAGGGTTTGGTAAGATGGTTGGTCTAATACCACCACCAAACAACACCCCATTTTTCCCTGAAATTGTATATCGTGAAAACACACGTTTGGTAAAATGTACAGATGCGGATGGTAACGATTATTATGTGAATTGCCCTGAAGGAACTGAAAATTGCTGCGGCTTGGCACCTTTACCTCAAATTGATTTAACCACTCCTGCCGAAAACAACGGCAATCCTGATGGCGGCACTAAACCAAAACCAGGAACAACCACATTAAGCGGAATATTTGCCAATTGGGATAAAACCAAAAATCCATATGGTATTGTAGTTTTTAAGAATAGCCAATTTGTTTATGATAAGGCAGAAAACATCCAAGAATGGATGAAAGGCTTTAAAAAGTTAAAAGGAAAAAAAGAAAAAGGATACGAAGCTTTCTATATTATCCCTACCACACCTAAAGATACTACTATCCAAGCAGCTAACGGAGCAGGCACAAGACTTGCTGCTGGCAATGCTTCTACTAAACCAGGTTTAAAACGCATAGAAATAGTATCACCGCCAAACAACTCACCATCTTCCCCTGAAATTATATACGATGCAAACACACGTTTGGTAAAATGTACAGATGCGGATGGCAACGATTATTATGTGAATTGCCCTGAAGGAACAGGAAATTGCTGTGACTTAGCACCTTTACCTTTTATTGATTTGACTTCTCCAGAAAAACAAGAAAGTTTTGGCAGTGGCAATAATCACCCTGATTCAACCATGAGTTTCAAGTGGCCTGAAGATTTCAATAATTCAGCATATAAAGATTTAAAATTTGAACCAAATGCTATTCTAATAGGCAAAGATGGCAAAAAACACGATGTAAAGTTTGACAGTCATTCTAATTATAGATTTGTAGTTTTTAAGGATATTTCTACCGACTATACTTTTTTAAAAATGCCTGCTGGAACCCTTTTCCTAAAACCATTTAACGGCACTTATGAAGGGTTTAATAAGCCAAGTATTTTTGTAACTATGCCACAAGGCAGTGTTAAAGCCAATGGTGCAGGTACAAGACTTGCAACTTCGCAAGCCTCAGCTAAACCAGGTTTAAAACGCTTAACACCTCCACCTGCGCCAATTGGTGCCACTGTGCCACTAGGTGAAGTTATATTCAAAAACAATGGTGGTGGAATTAAGATTGATACAGCCATTGTAATTTATTGGCCGCTTGTAAATGGTAAAGACGATTACAGACAAACAGCTCCGCCAGAAGGAAGCACTATTTTTTATCCTGAAGCCAGTATTGCTGCTATACAAAAAGCTCCAAGTGGAACTATATTACACTATACCCAAACCAACATGACTAATCTTGGGTCTAATAAAGATGATGTATTTACAACTGTTTATAAATATGGCGATATCTTAATTGATGATGTACCTATTCCTTTTGAAAGGATACAAAACCCAAGCAAAATCCCTTCAACCGATACCGCAATCATTGTTAAATGGCCAGAAGATTTTAAAAAGGCAGCATACCAAGAAGCTAGTTTTGAAGCAATGGCAACTTTTGTAGCAGCAGATGGTAAATTTTATTTTATTGATTTGGATAGCGATGGAGATGGTTTCTTTGATGTGGATGAGTTAGCAAGCAAAATTCCCGCTGGAACTATGTTATTAAAAAGGGGAGCAACAAGAAAAAATACTCAGCCATTTATTTTTGTAACTATGCCACAAGGCAGCGTTAAAGCTAACGGTGCAGGTACTAGACTTGCAACTTCGCAAGCCTCTAATAAACCAGGTTTAAAACGCTTAACACCTCCACCTGCGCCAATTGGTGCTACAGTACCACTAGGTGAAATTTTATTCAAAAACAATGGTGGTGGAATTAAGATTGATACAGCCATTGTAATTTTTTGGCCGCCTGTAAATGGTAAAGACGACTACAAACAAATACCACCTCCTAATAATAACATGGTAGTATTTTCTGGTGAGTTTGTTCAAAATATTAAATCTGAAAAAGTAAATTCTGGAGATAGACATGGCCAACTTGTTTTATCGAGAAGACGAGCTAAGTTATTGTTAACATGGCAAGGATTAATAAGAACAAACAGCGATAACGACAATGATGAATACAATGTAGCGGAAAGTATAAATGACGCCAAGAGTTTGGATAAAAGTAATTTGGGTGTTGCAAAAGATACTATTCAGGTAATTAAATGGCCAGAAGATTTTAAAAAGGCAGTCTACAAAGAATCTAGTTATGAAGCAATGGCAACTTTTGTATCAGCAGATGGCAAATTTTATTTTATTGATTTGGATAGCGATGGAGATGGTTTCTTTGATGTGGATGAGTTAGCAAGCAAAATTCCCGCAGGAACCATGTTATTAAAAAGGGGAGCAAAAACAAAAACAGCTAACAAGAGTAATTTTCATACAGTAAGTTTTACCAAAAATGGAGATACTTTGCCAACTTATACCATGCAAATAGCATTGCCTAATGGCAGTAGTATGGATAAACTTTTTGAAATGAGCGACCAAGCGCAAATTTATAAAATGCGTGAAATAATTTCGCTACATATTGGTCAGGCAGGTAGGCAAACCACAAACAATGAAAAAGATATTCCAATTGCGCTACCTTATTTTGACACCAATGGTAATTTGTTGTTTTGGGCTACTAAAGATGCCATAACTTTAACGTATGAAAAAAATGCAGTGAATATTAGTTCAATTGCTAAAAATAATAAATATGACATGGATACCTTCAAGTCATTTTATAAAACGTTAATTAATGATAATCCAACTTTTGCATACCCGCAATTTAAAAAAGATCGTTTGCGTGCAGTTCCTCATACAGAGTTATCAATTGATCCAAAATTAGGTAAACAAAGAAAATAATTGATTGAAAGTGATTTATCTAATGATAACCTTTATATGGTTATCATCAGTCAAACTAAAAATCACTTGAATTCATCAATAAGATAAATTAAACAACAATTTCAATTAATTATAAAATTAACTAAAATGAAAAAAACTATTATCACCACAATACTAAGTTTTGTGTTTTTACATGCCATATCGCAAATAAATATCACATTAATAGTTCCTCCATTGTCGTCTCGCCTTTCGGAGTTAATAAAGCAATCTTCGCAAGTTACGGCAATTTATACCAATACTTCTGCTAAAAGTATTTCCTATAAAATGAATTGTAAATTAACAATTGATAATAACATCATTGCTGAATATAAATTAAATGATAGTCCAACTGAAATATTAAATCCAATGGAAAGTAAAACTTATAAATTAAGCGATATTGGAGATATAACAAAAACCTTTGATTACAACAATCCAATGGTAGCTGAAATTATTCGTTCGGGTTATTTGCCTGCGGGCAATTTGCAATTATGTATTTCTTTATTTGATGCAAATGATATGAACGTAATGGTAAGTTTAGAACAATGTAAAAATTCAATTGTAACCTCATACCAACCACCCATTGCAGTTAGTCCAGATAACAATTCAATTATAAATTCCAATTCAGTTTCAATTTTTCGTTGGTCACCAGTTACTCCTGCATACAAAGGATTGGTAAACTATAAAGTACAGGTTTTTGAAATAATGGATGGACAAGATGCCATGCAAGCTTTCCGTTCTAACCAGCCTATATGGGAAAAAAACACAAATGCTTTGCAACAATTTTGGCCAATGGAAGTACCTCGCGAAGCCGGTAATTACCTTTGGACAATTAGGGCTTATGACAATGAAGACCAGGCCATTGGATCGTATGAAACTTATGCTGAGTTTAGAACATTTAGTATACAAAATAGCAACTTAAATAATCCTGCCACCAATACCACCATTTCGGTAATGCCTACAAATGGTTTTGTGAGGGCTAAATTTTTTCAAAAAGGGAGCACCAATTTAATTTATGACATGATTTTACCGATACAAAATAAGCAACAAGTTCTTGATTTATTTGAACTAAGTGATCAAATAAACCTACTTAACATGACCATTGACGAGGTAAAAGAAGTTCCCGGTAATGCTAAAAATATTGGCTTTGGAATTTTGGATGTGTTTGGAAATATTACTGCAGTGGTTACTGAAGAAAGAATGATTTTTAGTTTCTCGAAAAATAGTGCTAATGCTCAAGATATAGGTATGGAAGCAGGAAATAATTATGTATGGGGAAAGGAAAAAGCTGATTTAACTTTAGATAGAATTAAACCCTTGATTGATAATTGTAAGGAGTTAAAAGGGCTCTCTGTTTTAAATTAATATTTGTTATGCTATTTCGTAAATTATATTTTATTATATTTTTGGTAATTGTATTTAATAATAACCAAGTAAACGCAGAAAAACCATTGGTTAATAAACCTAAATGGAGTGGCGGATTTCAACTTTCACATGATTACTATACCTTTTCGGGTATTAACACCAACAATCTTAACTACAGAAGACCAGCTAATTTAACTAAACTGAGTCTGTACGCTGCACTAGGTTGGAAAAAAGTAAAATTACCATTTGAAATAATGCTTTCTTCACAAGGAACAAATGTGGTAACTCCGGCCGATCAATATAGTCAAGCCTATTCGGTATTTTCACAAATAAAAACGGGTAGAGATTTGGTTAATTACCTTTCCAATCCAATTAATAGAGTTGGTTTCAGTCCTACCATAGGAAAATTCAAATTATTAATTGGTACACATACACCCAATTATTCAGAATTGGTACAAGGAAATATTTCAGTTTTTGGTGCAGGATTTGATTACAAAGGAAAAAATTTCTTCACAGCTGCAAGCTATGGAATAAGTCAAGCGCCCATTGAACAAAACTCAGCACAAAATATTACTGGTGCATTTCGCAGAGATCAGTACGCTTTTAGAATTGGAGTAGGAAATACCAATAAACATCTTTTTGCAATCAATTTTTCAGGCGCACGCGATTATTATTCTTCAGTAGTGAACAAACCCTTATTCATTCAACCACAACAAGGTGCAGCCACATCTATTCAATTTCGATTTTTGATACTTAAAAATATATTTTGGGAAAATGAAATGGCTGCCTCTTTGGTTACACAGAATATAAATGATTCAGCCATAAACAATAAAAATGTTGATTTAAACTACAGTTCATTATTTCCAATAAACATAAGCACCAGAGCCGACATAGCAGGTAATACTGCCATTGGTTATAACTCCAAAAATGTAAAAATAACTGCGAAAGCTTTGTATGTTGGAGCAGGTTATAAATCCTATGGGTTTCCATTTTTTCAAAGTGATAGGCTAGAACTTACACTAAATCCGCAAATTAGTTTTTATAAAAAACGTTATAGTATTGGAGGAAGCATTGGTTCACGCGTAAATAATTTAAGCGGAACCAAACTCGCACCAATGAATCAACTTATTGTTACCATGAATTTGAATGGACAAATCACCGATAATTTAAACTTAGCATTAAGTTATGGAAATTTTGGCATTAGCAATGCGGTTTTAAACGATACGTTTATTGTAAAAAATGTTTCACAAAACATGAGTATAACACCTTCTTATAATTGGCAACATGTAAAATCAAATGATTTATTTATAGTAAGTTATTCGTACGATGTTTTTCAAGATTTTAATGTTTTATCAGGTAATACCAACGATAATGAATCAAATATTTTTTTAGCATCGTGGAATCGTAGTTTCGAAACAAATCCGTTTTCATTCGGATTAACATACAATAACTTTTACTTTAAATCTACTTTCATGAACTTAAATAACCATAATATTAACCTAAACCTGGGTTACAACTTTTTTAAAGGTAAAATAAAAAGTTCGTTTAGTATAGGAAGAATGCTGAATAATTTGGATAAATATGCTAATGGCAACACGCAATGGATTGCTAATTTGGGAATTGATTACAGAAACAAAAAAGGATATGCAACAGGATTGAGGTGGAATTCAAATCACTATAATTATGGTTCCGAAAGGCCAAATGCAAGTTTTAGTGAAAACACATTAAGGTTAAGTCTATCTAAACAATTCTAATAATTAATTATTCCCACACTCGCTCGCATCTTGCGAGTGGACCTATTGATGAGCCTCCGGCTGATTATTTAGCGTAAAATAAAATGGCGGGACGCCTGTTAAACTCACACTCGTAAGATTAGAGCGAGTGCTGAGATTCTTTGTAGCTTTTATAGGTGTCAGTTTCAGAATAGCTAAGGTTCAAATACCCAATCTGTAAAATTTAGTATATGATTTTCAGTTATTTGTAATTATATATTAATAAACTAGTTTATATTATAAACTAAAATTATATTATTGCACTGAAATAATTTTACCCTATACATATGAAAAAAATAATGATGATGTTATCAGTTTTGTTGTTAGTAGGATCTACTAAAGCACAACAAATTGAACCATTGCAAAATGGTGGTTTTGAACAATGGGATACCATTAATGGCTATCAGCAGCCTCGTGACTGGTACACTTTAAATGCACTTACTAATTTTGGTTTTGATCCTACCACCGAAATGACTGATGATGTGCACAGTGGTAAATACGCAGTGAAGCTTATTTCAAAGCAAGGTTCACAAGCAAATTTATCTGGAGTATTATCTTCTGGACCTATTTTAGATGAAATGTTACAACCTAATTTTGATAACTTAAAATTTGCATTTAATAAGCGCCCTTCTGCTTTCAGGTTTTATTACAAATCAAATTTTTTAGAAGCAGATACAGCAGTTGGAACTTTTGTTTTAACCAAATGGAATACAAGCTCAAAAAAAACTGATACCATTGGAATTGCAGATTTTTCAATCAACAAAAATTTCAATACTTATCAAGAGGCAAATATTGTATTTAATTACCAATCGGCATCAGTACCTGATTCTGCCTTTTTTATTATATCATCAAGTGCTGATGGATTTGAACCTAAAGTTGGTTCTGCCATTTATTTAGATGATTTGGCTTTAGTTTATGGAACCATTAGTGTAAAAAATATAAGTTTAGAAAACATGTTATTAGTTTATCCAAATCCTGCGCAAACAGCTATAAATTTAAGTAATTCAAGTGAGTTAGGTTCAGTAAAAGTGTTTAACAATTTAGGGCAAATAGTTTTTAATACTGTAGAAAACAAATCGCTGTTAAGCATTGATATGACTGAGTTTGTAAAAGGTTTATACTTTGTTGAAATTGAAAACAAATCAGGTAAGTTGGTAAAAAAAGTTATACTTAATTAATTAAAAATTTTATGAACGAGAAAGATGCAATTTTACTAATTGAAGAAATGATTAGTAAAACTAAAAACGATATCAAAGAGAATGGTTTTTACTACTATTTTTGGGGCTGGTTGGTATTTATAAGTGCTGTTTCAAATTTCCTTATTTTGTATTTTAACTGGTTTGAGTTTCACTCTTTACCATGGGCAGTATTAATGCCTTTGGGAGGAATAGCAACAGCCTTTTTTTCTAAACGAGAAAAGAAGGAGGAAGCAAAAGTTCAAACATATGTCTCGCAAAGTATGAAATATGCGCTAAGGGCCTATGCTGTATCACTTTTTATAGTTTGTTTTAGCATGTCGTTTGGTGAACAATGGAAAGCATTTTATCCAACCATTATGATGATTTATGCCATTTGGTTATATGTTTCTGGTGGATTATTGAATTTTAAACCTTTTATTTGGGGTGCATATTGCAATTGGTTATTAGCATCAGTTGGGTATATGTGGCCTAATACCGAATTACATTTGGTGTTAATAGCAACCGGAGTATTAGCTGGTTTTATTATACCAGGTCATTGGTTAAAATACAGAGAAAGTAAACGTGTTTAAAGATTTAGATCCTATATTACATTCACAACTGCGGTTGGCTATTATGTCGATTTTAATGAGCGTTGAAAGCGCTGAATTTACTTATATTAAAGCCCAAACTAAAGCCACCGCAGGTAATTTAAGTGTACAAATAGATAAGCTAAAAAAAGCAGAATATATTACTGTTGAAAAAACCTTTAAAGACAATTATCCTTTAACTATTTGTAAAAAGACTTTGAAAGGTAAGAAGGCTTTTGTTAAATATGTGGAAGATTTAAAATCGTATATTCGATAAATAAAGGAGGAAATGAAAAAGTGGTTTGTAAAACTTTGCTGCTTCATATTGTTCTGAATCACTATAATTTTTTGCATTAAGTTTGCTGTATTATTATTCCTTCTTAAAATAAAATCTAATAATGAAAAAACAAATCGTTTTCCTATTTGTAATATTGCTTTTTGCTTTTAATAACAAGGCAAAAGCATATACCGAACCTGTTGTTCCAGATACAGTGAAGGTGGGTGTTTATTTTATTAGTTTACACGATATTGATTTTAGGCAAAAGGAATATACTGTTAGGTTTTGGTTATGGTTTAGGTGCAAAAAAACTGAATACGATTTTGCTAAAAATGTAGAAGTGCCCAATGCAAAATCAATTGAAAATACCGATAATTATAGTGATACCAGCAATGGCGAAATATTTACCCTCATGAAAATGAAATGTGTAATGAAAGAATCTTGGCGAGTGCATAATTACCCTTTCGATAAACAACAACTAGAAGTACATATAGAAAACTCACAATTTGATTCTCGTAGTTTGGTTTTTGTAGCAGATACTGTTGGTAAACACTTTGACCCAGAACTTACCATAGCTGGGTGGAATATTAGCCAAATTGATGTAAATACAGGTTTGCAAACATACCAAAGTACCTTTGGCGATAAAACACTTAAGGAACCTCGTTCTAGTTATGCCTCATTTAAAGTTGATATTTTTATTGAACGCAGTGCTTGGGGTTTATTCTTCAAATTATTTTTGTGTATGTATGTATCGTTTTTTATTTCATACATGTGTTTTTTTATTCATGCCGATAGCATTGAATCGCGTTTTGGATTAAGCGTAGGCTCTTTATTTGCAGCGGTTGGTAATAAATATATTATCGATTCTATTTTGCCCGAAACCTCCACTTTTACCTTGGTCGATTCATTGCATGCTTTAACATTTATTGGTATTTTAGTTACCATTATTTTAAGTGTGTATTCACTTACCTTGGCTAAAAATAACCATTTAAAAAGAGCCAATAAATTAGATAAAAAAGCCGCTCGAATTTTACTAATCAGTTATATGGTGCTCAATTTATTTTTTATTGTCAAAGCCATTATTGGATAATCTAATGAAATCATTTTTAACCATTGTCATCAGTATAGTTTTATTGTGTAATACCTTTGCACAGCAAAACAAACTTTCGCCTTTAACACGTATTTATTTAAACAAAAATAAATCGTTGGCAAAAGATGCTTTGACTATGCGTGCCCTTATACAAGTTGATAACAATTTTAACCAATCGTTATTAACTAATTTAGGCATCACGGTACAAACCAAAGCGGGGAATATATGGAGCATTACAGCACCTATTTATTCTATTGAAAAGCTAAATGATTTACAAGGTTTACAGTATGTAGAAGCATCTTTTTCTGCTATGCCTTTAATGCAAGATACTGATTGGATTGCCACCAAAACCAATTTGGTGCACCAAGGCTTTAATTTACCAATGGCTTATAAAGGCGATGGAATAATTGTTGGTGCTATTGATATTGGTTTTGATTATAATAATCCTTCCTTTTTTGATGCCAATGGCAATTGCCGCATTAAACGAGTTTGGGAACAAAATAAAACAGGAAAAGCGCCTGCAGGATATAATTATGGAAACGAATTAACTACCATTGCCGATTACAAATCTGCGAAAACCGATAGGCCAACCGATGGACATGGAACCATGGTAGCGGGTATAGCTGCTGGTGCTGGAATTTATGGTAGAGGCAATGCCAATAGGGGTATGGCGCCTAATGCCGATTTAGTTTTAGTAGCTTTAAATTATGGAATCGAAACTTTTTTAGACGATAAAAATACTGCTGGTCCGGCCTTTGTTGATGCCATCGATTATATTTTTAAATATGCTGCTTCGCAAAATAAACCTGCTGTAATTAATATCAGTTGGGGGCACCATGCTGGTCCTCACGATGGTACTACATTGCTTGATAAAGCAATAGAAAACTTAACAGGATCAGGAAAAATATTGGTAAATGCCGCAGGTAACGAAGGCAAACAACTTTTACATTTACAACAAAATCTACAAAACGATACTTTTTATACCATTAGCAATTTTACCCGAAAACCTAAGCCTAAAGAAACCAATACCGTAAACTTTTGGGGTGCAGAAAATACTGAATTTGCCATACAAATGAGGGTGCTTGATACCTTACAAAACCAAGTGGCACAAAGTGTTTTTTATAGTGCCTCTGGCAATTTAAACGCAAGTAATAACCTGTATTTTGGGAATGATACTTTAAGTTATACCATTACATCATCGGCCAAAAATGTAAATAACAATAAGCCTGAAATTTTTATCATTTATGAAAATACTAATTGCAATAAATATTATGTTTCGTTTGCCTTTACATCGGCTAATACCGTTTTACATGCTTGGAATTGTGGTTATAATTGGAGTAAAGGTTATCCGCAGTTTATAGCTAATTTGGTAAATCAACCACAGCAAACCCATTTTGTAATGGGAAATAACCAATATACTATTGGCGAATCAGGTTCTAATAGCAAAGCAAGCATCGCAGTTGGTTCGTATAATTCAAACGTAAATTGGACAAACTTTTGGGGCGGAACCAAAAGCATTGATGCCATTTCGCAAAAAGATACCATTACTGGTTTTTCAAGCCGTGGGCCTAGCACTGATAATAGAATAAAACCCGATATTACTGCTCCAGGTTATTTTGTGGGTGGGCCCATCAGTAGTTTTACGCCACTTGATATAACCGACATAACCGATACAGTTTTTTATAATGGAACTAGGTATGATTGGGTAATGTCGGCAGGAACTTCGTTTGCCGCACCATGCGTAGCCGGAGCCATAGCTTTAATGCTGCAAGCCGATAGAATGTTAACACCTGCTAAAGCATTAACTATGCTTAAAAACTCAGCTAGGGTAGATGCTAAAACAGGCGTTGTGCCAACTAATAATTGGGGTTGGGGTAAAATAAATGTATATGAAGCCTTTAAATTAGCTTATGCCACCAGTATAAAATCAACTGAAAAACCTCATGTATTGGTTTATCCAAATCCTTTTACCAATCAATTAAATCTTGAAATGGCCGAAGAGCCTTTAACACTTGAAATAACGAATTTGGCAGGTCAATTGGTTTATCATCAAAAAAACCCTAACAAAACCCTAGATTTATCAAACTTGCCTTTAGGTATTTATGTATTAAAAATTACCCTTGCTAATAACCAAGTCATTCAGCACAAAATTGCGAAGATAGGAGAGTAGCTTTTAGTGATTTGTTCCATGAGTTAAACTAATTTAATAATTCAAAATCTATGGAAATAATTTCCCATAAACTTTCGTTATTTTTTAGTTCAAAATTCATATCGTATTTGGTTTTAGTTTTTGTACCAGGCTTCTTAAATTCAAGTGTACCAAATACTTTTGCCTTGGTATTGTTTTTATTAAAAAGCAGTTCTTTTTTTCTGTAATCCATTACCTCTTCGGCATTATGAAAGAGGTGAAAAACTTTAACTTTTTCTTCTAATTCTTTTAAGGAGATTGATTGTTTGTTTAGCAAAATTTCATCGCTACAAGTGTATTTAAAATTGGAAGAATCCAACTCTTCCTCATCCAACATAGTATAAATAAAATGTTTGATTTTGTTTTTAACATCAAACTCGTGGTTTGGGTGAAACTCCTCATAAATAAAATGAGTAATCATACCCGGGATATTTAAAGTTTGTGTTTCTTGGTTGATTAACTCTTCCGTGATAAATTTATATTTTACTAAATCACTGTAATTATCCAAGAAATCAAGTTGAATAAACTTTTTATTGAGCAATAAATTTATTTTTTTCAACTCACTTTTTAATTGTTTTTCGTTTAATGAATCTGCTGCCTTAAACTTAGGGTTTTTGAGCAAATCATTAACGGTAACTTTAGTGGAAGTAGTTACTTGTTTTTCAAATTCAATAATATTTTTCAAAAACAAATTTTCAATTTCAGCTGGAATTCCATCACTGCTTCCGTTCATAATCTGTCCACCCAAAATGTTTTCTAATTGCAATTTCATGAGTTGATTTTCCATATGTAAATCCTCTGAACGGCTTAGTTTATTTACATCAGGAATTAATTGTATTAGTTCATTCTCCGAATCTATATTTTGCTTAAATGGGTCTTCTCCTTTTAAATAGTTTTCCCAATAATTTATGGGTCTGAAAAAATTACTTGGTGTACTTCCATGAAGTTGGTTCATTAAAATATTTTCTTCTTCTTCTAAATCAATTTCTTCAAAATTTTGATAGGTATACATCCTGCCAATTAATGAATCAGTAATGCTATTCATATAGCCAAGCATTTTTCTACTATCCGTTTTAGTGATAGCATTTTCTTTAAAATAAGCCATTTGTTCGTTTATAAAAACAGTTGGAAATGAAAATCTTTTCAATAGTTTTTCTAAGCTAATAATAAAGTTAGGGAAAGTTTTTTTTATGGTTTTTCCTACAGTAACTACGGTAACTAAACTTGGTTCATGAACATATATAACTAAACTTTTTCCTTTAAATGAACTAGTAACAGTATTGGCGTACCAAGTACCTAAAATGGGTAATGTGATAGCCGATAAATCAACAGTTTGAGGTTTTAGTCGTTGGGTATTTAACAGTTTTTGCGTAGCTCTAACTAATATCATTTTCAATTTTAGGTACGTAATTTTACAAAAACAAAAATTCAAGCAATTTTATTTTTGTAGTTGAATAAATACTTTAAAAAATGTGCTATATGATTTATTTTTCGTTTATTTGAATTAATGAAACAAATTGTTTTTATAATCTTATTTTTTAGCTGTATTTCAGTTTTCGGACAAACTCCACTCGATAATGTTATATATGATAAAAAGGTTCAAACTGTTCAATTATTGATAGATGGAACTGATGACAGATACCCCATTATATCATTATATGGAGGGCAGCAATTAAAGTTGAGTTTTGATATAATTGGAAACAATAATGAGTATTTTCAATATACTCTTATTCATTGTGACCAAGCTTGGCAGCCTACAAATATGCAACAAAGTTTATACTTAAAGGGTATGAGTTTTGATAATATCAATGACTTTAAGTTTAGCACCAATACTTACGTTAAGTACGTACATTATAATTTGTTATTGCCTAATGATAATATGAAGCCAACCATTGCAGGAAATTATATTGTAAAGGTGTATCGCAATTTTGATGAAACAGATTTGGTGCTTACTCGCAGGTTTATGGTATTGAATAATCAAACAAAAATTGCTGCCACTGCCAAACCTGCATCGCTGGCAGAATATCGATTTACCAAGCAAGAACTTAATTTTACCATAGATTACAATGCATCTTTAATTCCAAATCCATTGCAAGATATAAAAGTGGTTATTTTACAAAATAACCGATGGGATAATGCGCTGCGCGATGTTATGCCACAATTTGCCAGCAATGGAAAATTAGACTATAATTACTTTGATAAAACACTTTTTAGTGGGGGTAATGAATTCAGGTTTTTCGATATTAGGAATTTACGTCAATTTAGCCAGAATGTTAGAACCAAATATTTTGATTCTGTTTATCACTGCTTATTAAACACAGATGAACCCAGGGGAAGTAAACAATATTTTCAATATATTGATTATAATGGTAAGCGTATAGTTTTTAATAAAGAAGGAAATAATACAGATATAGATGGCGATTATGCTTTAATTCAATTTCAGTTAAGTGCCTTGGCTAATATTCCTGCTAATACCGATGTATATGTAATTGGGGAGTTTACCGATTGGAAACAAAAACCTGAGTATAAAATGACTTATAATGCTAACCGCGAGAGATATGATTTAGAAATTCCTTTAAAACAAGGAAGATATGAATACATGTATTCTCTTTTAAATAATGAATCGCAAAAACCCGATGAAAGTACTTTTGAAGGAAGCCATTCAAATACCGAAAATGAGTATTTAATTTTGGTTTATAATCATAATTTGCAGTTCAATTATGATGAATTAATTGGGTCAACAATTTTTAGTTCAGGACGACCATAAATTTTATAAATAATAAAACCAAAGTGTTATAAATTGTTTATAAATAATTAATAGCAGATTGATTTGCAAACTTACTTTTGAAAAAAATAGCAGAATAATATGAGTGATAACAAAGAAAAATTGAAAGCCCTACAGCTTACTATAGATAAATTAGATAAGCAATATGGTAAAGGAACTGTAATGCGCATGAGCGATAAATTGGTAGTTGAAACACAAGTTATTTCTACTGGTTCATTAAGCTTAGATATTGCCTTAGGAATTGGTGGATTGCCTGTAGGTAGAATTATTGAAATTTATGGTCCTGAAAGTTCAGGTAAAACTACTTTAAGTTTGCATGCCATAGCCGAAGCACAAAAAAAAGGTGGCATTGCTGCTTTTGTGGATGCTGAACACGCTTTTGACAGAACTTATGCTGAAAAATTAGGTATTGATGTAGATAATTTAATTATAAGTCAACCTGATGATGGAGAACAAGCTTTAGAAATTGCAGATGCATTAATTCGTTCAGGAGCAATTGATATTATTGTAATTGACTCAGTAGCTGCTTTGGTTCCTAAAGCCGAAATTGAAGGCGAAATGGGCGAGAGCAAAATGGGCTTACAAGCTCGTTTAATGAGTCAAGCTTTACGTAAATTAACTGGTACTATTAATAAAACTGGTTGCGTTTGTATTTTCATTAACCAATTACGCGAAAAAATTGGTGTAATGTTTGGAAATCCTGAAACTACTACCGGTGGTAATGCATTGAAATTTTATGCATCAGTTCGTTTAGATATTCGCAGAATTGGTCAGATAAAGGAAGGTGTAGAAATTATTGGTAACCGCACACGTGTTAAAGTGGCTAAAAATAAATTATCGCCTCCTTTCCGCACGGTTGAGTTCGATATTATTTATGGTGAAGGTGTTAGTCGTTTAGGCGAAACCATTGACTTAGGCGTAGAATACGAAATTATTAAAAAATCGGGTTCATGGTTCAGTTATAACGATACCAAATTAGGCCAAGGCCGCGATTCAGTAAAACAAATTTTAGGCGATAATCCAGAATTAACTGCCGAAATTGAAGCTAAAATATTTGAAAAAGCCAGCTCTGGCGAAATCAAAATTAAGGTATCTGCTGAATAATAATTAATAAGATATGTTAAACAAAAAACACGCTCTAGGGCGTGTTTTTTTATGTATTGCACTTGTTGCGTTTAATTGTTTTTTGTTGTGGTCACACTCTTCACCTTTAGCAAAGCAAGCTTTCTTTTCTTTTTCCCACTATCTGTATACTTAGCAAAGCGCCTTGATGAGATATTATGAACTGTAGAGTATAACATGCTGTATTTTAGAAAACATATTTTTATTAAAAATTATTACTACCAACTTGATATAAAATTCCAATTAATTTAATTTTATACCATAAAAAAACACGCCCGAGAGCGTGTTTTTTGTGTTATAAACTTTATAATGTTTAATTATTTTTTATCATGTTCATGCTCTTCGCCTTCAGCGCAACAAGCTTTCTTTGCACATTTCTTTGCATTTAGCCATGTCAAATTTACCATCGGCACCGTACATACTTTGGCACATAGCTTTTTGCTCAGGAGAACATTGCATGCTATCGCAATAAGCAGCACATTCTTCTTTGGTCATGGTCATGCATTTTTCCATATCGCAATGGTTCATTTCTACTGAGTCCATAGCGCAGCATTCAGTTTTTGCACCATTTACCATTCCAGCTTTATCAGCTTTCATACCACCTTGAACAGCAATATAAGGAGCAATAACCAACGAAACAATTGACATTAATTTAATTAAGATATTCATAGATGGTCCTGAAGTATCTTTGAAAGGATCACCTACTGTATCACCTGTTACCGAAGCTTTGTGTGGTTCAGATTTTTTGTAATACATTTCACCGTTAATTAAAACGCCTTTTTCAAATGATTTTTTAGCGTTATCCCAAGCACCACCTGCGTTGCTTTGAAAAATTCCCATTAACACACCACTTACAGTAACACCAGCTAATAAACCACCTAATACTTCTGGTCCAAATATAAAACCAACAATTACTGGCGTAATCAAAGCAATAGCACCTGGTAACATCATTTCTCTAATAGAAGCTTTGGTTGAAATAGCTACACATTTTTCGTATTCAGGTTTAGCTTTGTATTCCATAATCCCTGGAATTTCGCGGAACTGACGTCTAACTTCTTGAACCATATCCATAGCTGCTTTACCAACTGCTTGAATACATAATGCTGAGAAAATAAAAGGAATCATTCCACCTACAAATAAACCAGCTAATACATTAGCTTTATAAATATCAATTGCATCAATACCAGCAATACCAACAAACGCAGCAAATAATGCTAACGAAGTTAAGGCAGCCGAAGCAATTGCAAATCCTTTTCCTGTAGCTGCTGTTGTATTTCCTACAGCATCTAAATTATCAGTACGTTCACGAACTTCAGGAGGTAATTGGCTCATTTCAGCAATACCACCTGCATTATCTGCAATAGGTCCAAAAGCATCAATAGCTAATTGCATAGCAGTAGTTGCCATCATACCAGCAGCTGCAATAGCAACACCATATAAACCAGCAAAATAATAAGAAGCCATTATACCACCAGCTAAAGTTAAAATAGGAATAACTGTTGATTTCATACCCACTGATAAACCACCAATAATATTAGTAGCGTGTCCAGTTGATGATTGTTGAATAATTGATAAAACTGGACCTTTACCCATTGCTGTGTAATATTCAGTTACAATACTCATAATAGCACCTACAACTGTACCAACAACTATAGCTAAGAATACATTTAATTTAGAAAACTCATATCCACGTAAGTTTAAAGTTTCTGGCAACATCCAATCTACTATAAAATAAGATGCCACTACTGTTAAAAGCATAGATGACCAGTTACCTAAATTTAAAGCATTTTGTACATTTGATTTATCATCTTTAATAGTAACAAACCAAGTTCCAACTATGGAGAATAAAATACCTAAACCACAAATTACCATTGGTAATAAAATAGGCGACATACCACCAAAATTATCAGTAACTTTAATTTCTTGTCCTAAAACCATGGTAGCTAAAATAGTTGCTACATATGAACCAAATAAATCTGCACCCATACCAGCTACGTCACCTACGTTATCACCAACGTTATCGGCAATAGTTGCAGGATTACGAACGTCATCTTCAGGAATTCCAGCTTCTACTTTACCAACTAAATCAGCTCCAACATCAGCAGCTTTGGTATAAATACCACCACCAACACGGGCAAATAAAGCAATTGATTCAGCTCCTAGTGAGAAACCTGTTAATACTTCAATAGCTGTAATAACTGTATTCTCGCCTAAGTCAGCAAAAATTTGTAAGAAAACAATGAATAAGCCACCTAAACCTAAAACGGCTAAACCAGCTACACCTAAACCCATTACAGTTCCACCAGTAAATGAAACTTTTAAAGCTTGTTTTAAACTGGTACGTGCAGCTTGTGTAGTACGAACATTAGCTTTTGTAGCTACTTTCATACCAATATAACCAGCAGTTGCCGAAAATACTGCACCAATTATAAATGAAATAGAAATAATCCAGCTTGAGTGGATTGCTTTTCCATTAACTTCGTGAATTGTTCCTGAATAAGCCAATAAAGCCGCAGCAAATACTACGAAAATACTTAATACTTTCCATTCGGCTTTTAAAAATGCCATTGCACCATCGGCAATATAACCTGCTAATTCTTGCATGTTTTTGTCACCAGCATCTTGCTTGTTTACCCAAGCACTTTTAATGGCCATTACAATAAGGCCAATAACTCCCAAGGCGGGAACTAAGTAAATTACATTTTCCATTCTTTCTTTATGTCTCTAATTTTAAAATCGTGCGAAAATAGGAGTTCTGAATTAAAACACCAACTTAGTTTTTTGAATGAAAAATTACTTGATAACTTGAATAGGAATTGATAAACAAACAACAATAAATTTTCTTTTGCTATGTGTAAAAGATGATGTTGCCTTAACATTTTTCAGATTAATTGATAAAACCAACTTCTTTGAATACCATTAATTTATGTAATGGAATAATACTTGTTAAATAAATAGGACTCTTTAAGAATGATTATTTATTAAAGCATATGAGCATTATGTTCGTTGTTGAAATATTAAAACGTACTACACCAATTCCATAAATA
This sequence comes from Bacteroidota bacterium, assembly GCA_947464275.1. Taxonomy (GTDB): domain Bacteria; phylum Bacteroidota; class Bacteroidia; order UKL13-3; family UKL13-3; genus JAAFJM01. Next base: position 40,277 of record CANHVU010000006.1, on the reverse strand, counting down.
ATTTACTTAATTGCGGTTCAGCTTTATTGGCGGCCGCAATTATTTTTTCTAAACTTACTGGTTTTAAAGTTTCAGGAAATCCTAAATCGGTTATAACCGAAATAGCGCAAACAGCTAATTTCATTTGTACAGCCACCAAAACTTCAGGTACGGTGCTCATTCCTACGGCATCAGCACCCATTATGCCAAGCATTTTATACTCAGCTTTGGTTTCTAAAGCGGGCCCTTGAACTGATGCGTAACAACCTTCGTGTAAGGTAATATTATTTTGCGCTGCAATGTTTAAAGCTTGTTGGCGCAATGTTTTATTGTATGGTTCGCACATGTCAGGAAATCTATCTCCAAACTCGCGGTAATGTTTTCCTCTTAATGGCGATTCGGGCAATAAATTAATATGGTCGTTTATCAGCATTAGTTCACTCACATTATAATTTCGGTTCAGTCCACCCGCTGCATTGCTTATCAATAATTTAGTAATGCCTAAAAATTTTAAAACCCTTACTGGAAAAGTAACCTCTTGCATGCTGTAACCTTCGTAATAATGGAATCTGCCTTGCATAATTACCACTGGTTTTTTATTTAAATAGCCAAAAATAAGTTTGCCTTTATGGCTTTCAACCGTACTTATTGGAAAATGTGGAATATCCTCATAATTGATGGTATTTACCACTTCGCAATCGTTAACCAAAGCACCCAATCCAGTTCCTAAAATAATGCCAGTTTCAGGTTTTATGGCAGTTTTTGATAAAATATAATTAGTAGCTTCGTTTATTTTGTTCAACATAATTTAGGATGGTTTGGTTAAATTTTTCTTTATCATTTTCGAAAAATGCTACTTGCAAAGGCAAGTAATAAATTGGATAATTTTTTAGCAAATCTTTGAACTCATCGGTTTGCAAGCGCATGGCATCTTTTTCGGTACTCACCAATATTTTGTTTTCAGATTCATATTTATCAAATTCTGCTAAAAGTTTGGTAATTTCTTCCTTTGTAAAATCATGATGATCGCCAAAGCGCCAAGCTGTAAGCACTTTACGGGCATTTTGTTCCAAATAATTTTCAAAACTATCGGCTTTAGCAATTCCGCTAAACATTAAAATATCAGTGCTTTTTAGGTTTATTTGGTTTTCTATATTTTGATTAAAGTATGGCACCAAATCATCATATTTTTGGTAGCTAAAAAATACTTGTTGGTGTGCTAAAGGTTTTATTTGTGCTTTAATTTTATCTTTTTCCGTTTGCTGTAAATTAGGATTACATTTGGTAACTATAATAATATCAGCACGTTTATAGCCTGCTCTGTATTCGCGCAAAGTGCCTGCAGGAGTTAAATAATCTTGGGTAAATAAATTATTATAATCGGTTAATAAAATATTCAATCCCGCTTTGATGGCTCTGTGTTGAAAAGCATCATCTAATAAAATTACATCCGTGTCTTCAGCATCAAAAAGCAGGTTTGGAACGCCAATAACCCTGTTTTCGCTAACAGCAAGGTGAATTTCGTCTTTAAATTTTTGTTTTATTTGTCTTGGTTCATCGCCAATTTCTGTTGCGCTGCTTTCATTGGTTGCAAAGAAATAACCAATGGTTTTGCGTTTATAGCCTCGGCTTAAAACCGCTATTTTATGAGTTGGTTTCAATAGTTTTATTAAATATTCAATGTGAGGCGTTTTTCCTGTTCCGCCAAAAGCCAAATTGCCTACATTAATAACTGGCAGTTCAAAAGATGTTTCGGGCAGTAGCCCTGAACTGTAACACCAGTTTCTTATAAATAAAATAAATCCATAAAGCAGCGCAAAAGGCGCAGCTAATATTCGTAAAGCTAAAATCATATTTGGCTTCGATATTAGCTAAAAAAAATAAGAGTAATTAATTCAAATTGTGCAGGCAAATATTTTGGGTTAAGTTAAAATATTCAAATCAGGTTTAGCATAAGGCAAAGTTGCTATTTTTTCTGCTTTGTAATAAGTCTCCAAACCTTGAACAGCTATGCTTTTGGTTTTACTTAAATCAAGTAAATATTCTTCAGTTAAAAAATCTTCGTTAATTATAATTTCAACCACTCGGCCAATTACCAAAATGGTGTTGTTTGATTTAATTAAAACTTCTTCTTCAAAGGTTAAACCTATTTTTACCAAACTTTCAGCTACATAAGGTGCTTTAATAATATTGGAATAAAATTCGTTTAGGCCAGTTTTTTCAAATTCGCTTTCATTTTCTTCAAATCGGGCAGCAGTTTGATGCGCTTGTTTGTAAATGTTTTCGTTTACATGGTTAATGGTAAAACATCCTGTATTTTTTATGTTTTCATAAGTATGTCTTTCTACACTGGCTGGCCTTTGAATAAAACCCATTAATGGCGGATTGGCACCAATATGATTAACCGAGTTAAATATAGCCAAATTACTTTTTCCACCATTATTAATAGTGCCAATTAAATTGGCAGCCCTAAATCCCGAAAGGCAATTGATTAAATTAGTGCGTTTTTGTTTTTCTAGTTTTTCAAAATCAGAAGTAAGCAGTTGAATCATATTAAATGTTTAATTTGATAAAGCATTTTAAAGCAAAATGTTTTAAGAAATTGTAAGCTAAAAATATTTTGCACTCAGCGAAATTTTGTAAATATCAGATTATCAGATATGTGCTTTAAATCAATTTATTTTCATTATTAAATTAACTTTATTGCAGCAGTGAAAGTACTCATAATTGACGATGTAAGTAGCTTATTAACAGAAGGATTATTGAAAATTGGTCACGAAGTGACTTATTTACCTACTATTAATAGGAGCGAAATTTTACAAATAATTGCACCTTTTGAGGTTTTGGTGGTGCGCACAAAAACTTTTATTAACAAAGAAATTTTTGCTGCTGCCCCTAATTTAAAAATTATAGCACGAGCTGGTAGCGGCTTAGACAATATTGATTTGGATTTAGCCAATCAAAAAGGAATTTATTGTTTTAACGCAGGGCAAGCCAATGCCGATGCTGTAGGCGAACATACTTTGGGCATGCTTTTAAGTTTAATGCGTAATTTGGCCAAAGCCGATTTTGAGGTAAGAAATAAAATTTGGGATAGAGAAGGCAATAGAGGTTATGAATTAAATGGAAAAACGGTAGGAATTATTGGTTTTGGAAATACCGGAAAAGCTTTTGCCAAAAAATTAGCCGGTTTTGATGTGAAAATTTTGGCATATGATAAATATTTGGAAAATTATTCTAACCAAAATGCGCAAGAGGCAACTTTGGAACAAATTTTTGAAGAAAGTGACATTTTATCGCTTCATGTTCCGCTAACCTCAGAAACTAAAAATTGGGTAAATGCAGCTTTTTTAAAACAATTCAAAAAAAATATTTACCTTTTAAATATGTGTAGAGGAGAGGTGGTAAATATGTCTGAAACAATTGAATATCTGAATAATATGAAAATAAAAGGAGCTTGTTTTGATGTATTGGAAAATGAAAAAATAAATAACCTAAGCAACCAGCAGCAAAAAGATTTTGACTACCTTATAAACAACAAAAAAGTAGTTTTATCACCGCATATTGCCGGTTGGACTTTTGAGAGCTATGAAAAAATTGCGCAATCCATACTCTTAAAATTAACTGACTTAAAATAAGCACAATAAAATTACTTGAGCGGCTATTTTGGGTGATGTTTGATTTATTGAAGAAAACCCATTTAATTTACGCTCTTAAAATCAATCCAATTAATAATTTGTAACAAACATTTACATGAGAAGGATATATTTATTATTAGCGGCCTTAATAGGCCTTTCTGCCATTGCTACTGCCCAATCAAATCTGGGAGTTTTAGATGGCAAAGTAATTGACGGAGTTACTAAAAAACCGATAGATTTCGCGGTTGTAACCATTGAAGGTGGAGGAGGAATAAGAAAATCTAAAACAACCGATAAAGATGGTGAGTTTGAGTTTACAGCAATTCCATCAGGTAATTATGATATTACTGTTTCATTTACGGGTTATCAAAAAGCAAAATTAGAGGATGTTCCTGTGAAAGGGGATAACAAAATTACCTCAAGAACAATTTCTTTGAGTCAAAGTAGTGCCACTACTTTGGGAACGCTTGTGGTTAGAGATAAGGTACAATTGATTGATAAAGACGATCCTAACCAAAATAATTTTAAAAATATTAATAAACAAGGAACTCAAAACTTAAATGCCATTGCAGGTATTTCTCGTGGTGTTGATTCAAGAGGTGGAGGGGCTCCAAATATTCGTGGTTCTCGTGCTGAAAATACAGCTTATTATATTGATGGGGTGCGTGTAACAGGAATCAATATTCCTGCTAATGCCATTGAAAATTTAGAAGTGATTACAGGTGGAACTCCTGCTTCGTATGGAGATTTTACTGGTGGTGCTATCAGCGCTACTACCAAAGCTCCAACTAAAAATTGGGTTCGTTTTATGGAATACAGAACAGCCTCTCCTTTTTATGGTTACTTAGATAATTCACACACCAATGAATTTACTACTTTCGTTTCTGGTCCGATTATGTTAAAAGATAAAGGAAATAGAGAAAGAGAAAAAGTACTAATTGGTTTTACTAATTCGGTTAGAGGTTTTTATTCTTTAGATCCAGGATTGCCAGCTGTGGATGTTTACAAGGTTAAAGATGCTAAAATGAAAGAATTGGAAGCAACTCCAGTTCGTCCTAATGCTTTGGGCACTTTGGTTCCTGCTGCCGAGTTTTTAACCAAAGGTGATTTAGAAAAAGTAGATTATCGCCAGAATGTTGCAGCTTACAATATCAATACAAGTGGTAATTTCAATTATCAACCTAGTAATAATATGAACTTTAAATTGGGGTACCAAGCTCAATTCTTCTCACAAAACAATTGGAGTAGTTATTATTCATTATTAAATTCTACTAACAATTCTGTTTCTCAAGGATATAGAGGATTAGTTTATTTGCAGTTTACCCAAATGTTTAATAAAAAAGAAGATACTGCTAAAGCAAGATTAGAAGCCGCAATAACAAAAGGAGTAAAAATTTCGGATGCCTATTATACTGTTCGTGTAAGCTATGAGCGTAATTCAAGTGAAACCTTTGATGCCAATCATGGAGAAGATTTCTTTAAATATGGATATGTGGGTAGCTTTAAAACTTATAATGCACCTAATTATACCACAGTTAGAAAAACTTTCGGACAACCTGCTGATACAATTACACTACAAGATGGTAGAAAAATGTATTTAACAGGCTATACTCGTCAAACTGGTTTTAGAGATACTGCTTTCCGTTTTCAAAAAGGTGATTTTAATACTTTGAGAGGTAATTATACACAAGCGTTTCTAAATTATTACGGTGCAAATAATTTTAATAATTTCTCGCCACTTAGGGGCTTAGGAGCCTTAGGAAATGGTGATGATCCAATATCTATTTATTCTGGAATGTGGGGTAATTTGGCCGATATTCAAACAGGTTATTCAAAGAGTTTATATGAAAACTATATTGTTTACTTGGAATCAAATGCAACAGTAGCACCTAGAAGAAATTTGAAGGCTAAGCATAATTTACAGTTTGGTTTAACCTACGAACAACGTTTCCAACGTAGTTATAATTTATCTGCAGGAAATTTATGGCAGTTAATGCCACTATTAGCAAATCGTCAGTTTTCGGGTCTTGACTCAATTGGAACTGCAAAATTCGATGCAAATGGTGTTTTTCAAGATACCATTACCTTTAACCGTAGAATTGTAGCCGCTGACCAATCAGAGTTTGATAAAAATTTAAGAGCCAAATTAATTAGCCAAGGGGCAACCGATAATAATGGAAATGCTATCACTGATCAAACATTTTTGGATGTAAATTCATATTCACCAGGAACATATAATTTAAATATGTTTTCTGCCAATGAATTATTGAATAATGGTAATTCGTATATTGGTTATTTTGGATACGATCACTTAGGAAATGTGGTTACAGGTAAACCGGGTATCAATGAATTTTTCAAAAACAGAATTTTGCCAGCATACCAACCAGTTTATGCAGCAGCTTGGATTCAAGATAAATTCCAATTTAAAGATTTAATTTTAAGAGTTGGTGTTCGTGTAGAACGTTTTGATGCAAATCAATTGGTATTGCGCGACCCTTATTCAATGGTTCCAATTTATACAGCAGGTGAAGTTCGTCAGGGAAATTTAGCCAATATGAAAGCTGATGCAATTCCAGATATTGTTAAGGATAATTGGAAAGTGTATATTAACACAGATAATTTTAGTTCAACATCATCATATGGTGTGGCGGGTTATAGAGATGGAAACAAATGGTACGATAAAAATGGTAATCCAATTTCTGATCCAGCGGCTATTCAACGTGCTGCAGGTACCAGCCAAAATATTCCTTATGTGGTGGATGCTAAAAATCCAAAAACTCCTACAGCAGAATCATTTAAAGATTATGTACCAGATGTAAAAATTTTACCTCGTGTATGGTTCTCGTTTCCAATTAGCACTTCTTCACAGTTCTATGGTACCTATGATATTTTAACTCAGAGACCAAGTAGTAATGTGGCACAAATTGATGATTATTTTTACCTATCAAACAGATTAACAGGTACAATTGCCAATCCGGATTTAAAAATGACCTCTGTTACAGATTATGAAATAGGTTTCCGTCAGCAAATTGGGAAAAACTCAGCAGTTGGAATTATTGCTTCTTATCGTGAAAATAGAAATATGACTCAATTATTCAGCTATATTCAAGCTTGGCCTAATACTTATACAACGGTAGGTAATATTGATTTTTCAACTGTTAAATCAGTTGGTTTAGAATATAAGTTAATTGACATGGGTAACATAAATGTAGATGCTAATTACCAATTGCAGTTTGCTGATGGTACAGGATCTAATGTAGCCTCTAGTACGGCTTTAATTCAGGCAGGATTGCCAAATACTAGAACAATTTTCCCTCTAGATTTCGATACCCGCCATACATTTAAAACAAATTTTGATTTCCACTACAAGGAAGGTAAAAAATATGATGGTCCTATTGTAGCAGGTAAGAAAATTTTAGAGAATGCAGGATTTAACTTTATTTTCTCTGCTTTTTCAGGTCGTCCTTTTACGCAAGATTTAATATCAACTCCTTCAGGTGTTCAAAGTGGTGCAGCAACTAGAAGTCCAATTAAAGGAACTCCAAATGGAGCTAATTTACCAGCACAATTTAACGTTGATTTAAATATTGATAAGAATTTTACCATAAAAAATGAGCGTGCAGGAGCAAGAGTAAAAGAATACAGAATGCGTGTTTTCTTTACCATGACCAATTTATTAAATGCTGCTAATGTTACAGGAGTATTTAGATATACAGGTAGTGCATACAATGATGGATACTTATCATCGCCATTTGCTGCAGATCAAATTAGAACTGCAACCAATGCACAATCATTTGTTGACTTATATAATACTAGGATGGTTAACCCGGATAGATTTTTATTACCGCGTTTAACTCGTATTGGAGTATCAGTTCAGTTTTAATTATTAAAAATAATTTTATGTTAAACTTTAAAAATATAAAAACAGCAACACTCGTATTAAGTGCTTTAGGATTAGGTTTAAACTTACAAGCCCGCGAAAATATTGGTTTAGGCAAATCTGGAGGGAATTCCTCTAATGTTTTACCAAATATAAAATCTAACCCATTATCAAAAATGGGTGCAGGTTGTGCTCCTGCAACAGCACAAAAAGAACTTTCCATTAATAACGTAAGAACTATTATTTTAAATGGTGGTGATATGTGGTGGAATTTAAGTAATGCTCGTTATGAGATTCCAAAGGTGCAAACTGGTCAAGTTGCCAAAAATTCATTATTCTCTGGTGCATTATGGATTGGTGGTATTACACAAGGTAACTTGCGCTTGGCCGCTCAAACGTATCGTCAAACGGGTAATGATTTTTTTCCAGGTCCTTTGCAAATTGACGGGTCTGCAGCAATTTCGGCCGCTAGATGTAAAGAATTTGATAAGGTTTGGACCGTTACACGCTCAGAAATTGCTAATTTTCAAAATGGAGGTACAGCATCTGCTGATATAGCATCTTGGCCAGGTAATGGTGGTGTTGGTGAAGCTAAATTTTTAGCACCTTTTTTCGATGCTAATAATGATTTTAACTACAGCTCTGATGATGGAGATTATCCTACTTTCAATCAAGGTGAAAACGGCTTGGCTTCTATACCAGATCAAATGATGTTTATTTGTTATAACGACAAAGGAAACATACATTCTGAAACTCAAGGATTACCATTAAATTTAGAGTTCCGCTTGCAAGCTTTTGGTTTTGCTACCAATGATGAGGTTAATAACATGACTTTTTATAGAACCACAATCATTAACCGCGGAACAGATGCAATTGATAGTTGTGTATTTGGGCAATGGGTTGATGCAGATTTAGGTAATTATTCGGATGATTATGTAGAATGTGATGTTAAGCGTAATTTAGGTATTTGTTATAATGGTGATGATAATGATGAGGGTATATTAGGTTATGGATTAAATCCACCTAGTATTGGAGTTAATTTTTTTGAAGGACCATTAGATGAAAAGGGTAAACAAATTGGTTTAACAAAATTTGTTTATTACGATAATAACCAATCTCAACAAGGTAATCCAAGTTTACCTTCTCATTTCTGGAATTATTTAAATGGCCGTTGGAAAGATGGACAAAATATTACTTATGGCGGTAATGGCAGAGGAGGTTCTGATACTGCAAGTTATATGTTCCCAGGAGCAACTGATCCTGCTGGAAGAGCATTATGGACTGAAAGAACATCAGGAAACACACCTGCAGATAGACGTTTTTTACAAACAGCTGGTTCCTTTAAGTTGTTACCAGGTGCTGTAAATAGAGTTACAATAGGTGTAGTTTGGGCACGTGCTACAACAGGTGGTGCTACTGGTTCATTTAATTTACTAAAAGAAGCAAGTGATAAAGCTACTGTATTATTTAAAAATAATTTTAAAATACTTAGAGGACCAGAATTTGAAGACAATTCAGTAAAAATTACTGAATTGAATAGAGAGCTAATCCTTAGTATTGTAAATCCTGATAAGCCAGAATCTTTTTCTGCTAAGGTAGCTGGATTATGCGCAGATTCTACTCAATATAAGTTTCAAGGTTATCAGATTTTCCAATTAAAGGTGCCTGCCACTCCTAGTGATTTTTCTGATAGAGATCAAATTAGATTAGTAGCTCAGTGTGATATTCAAGATGGTATAGGTTTTATTGTAAATACAGTAAATGATGCTGATTTGGGTAATGTTAAAAAAATAATGGTTAGTGGTGAAGATAAAGGTGTTCGTCACTCCTTCCAAATTACTAAAGATTTGTTCTCAGTGGAGTCTGATCAAACTTTGGTTAATTATAAAAATTATCATTATTTAATTATTCCTTATGCTGCTGTTGGTAATTGTCCACAAGAAGCATTACAATATTTAGCAGGTTCTAAACCAGTAATTATTTCAGCTACCCCTCATTTACCATATGGACATCAGCAAGGAACAGAATTAAATTCTGATTTTACAAGTGGTCCAGCACTAACCAAAATTGAAGGAATTGGTAATGCGGGTAATTTTATAAATTTATCTAAACAAACCATTGAAGAAGCGTTATCTGCTCCGTATTACTCTAGAAAACCAAAATACATAGAAGGACAAGGACCTGTTACAATTAAAGTAATTAATCCTTTTAAAGTTCCTTTGGCTAATTTTAGGTTGTTTATTACTGATTCATCGGTAAACACAAAAATCACTGATTCTTTAGCTAGAAGTACATCAAAATGGTATATTATAAATACCGAAACTGGATTAAAATACCTTGGAAAGAGAAATTTAGAGGTAGAAAATGAGCAAATTTTTGAGGATTTGGGTCTTTCTGTTAGTGTTAATCAAGTAGCAGCTCCTGGAGATCCAAATAATAATTCTGACTTAAGTAACGGTTTTGTAAATGCAACTTTGACTTTTTCTGATGCAACCAATCCTTGGTTATCTGGAATACCAGATGGATCTGTGGCTTTACCTTCTTTTAATTGGATTAGGTCAGGAAATACTGGAACACCAGAATTTACGAACTTAAATGAGCATGATTTCTTTAGGTCAATCAGTGGTAGTAAAGTTGCAATTGATCCTAGAAAACAATATAGTAATATTATTGGTGCTACTTGGTCTCCTTTTGAATTATGTGCTAAAGCTGTTAAAAATGGTTCGGTACAAGCTTCTTATGGACCTGGTTTCAGCTTAACACCAAATACTAATCAAGTATCTGAAGATAATCCATTATCATCTTTACAAGGTGTAGATGTAGTTTTTACAAATGATAAGTCTAAATGGACTCGTTGTATTGTATTAGAAATGGGGGAAAATAAAGAGCAAAATATTGGAAATGTTTCAAAAGGAAATATCAGGGCTTCTGCTTCAGTTGATAAAAATGGTAAACCGGAATCTGGTAGTTTTGGATTAAGTTGGTTTCCTGGTTATGCAATCAATGTTGAAACAGGCGAAAGATTAAATATTTGTTTTGGTGAAGATTCATCGTTACCTGATGAAAATGGTAATGACATGATTTGGAATCCTACAAAAAATTGGTTTGATAGAAATTCAAATGGAACTATACCGGCATTTGGTGGTAAGCATCATGTTTATATTATGGGTGCTAAAGAACTTAAAGTTGGAAATAATGTATTGTTCCGTGGTCCAAGATATGATGAAGGTGCTACCTATAAAACTTTGTTAAATGTTGCTACTTCATCTGATGAGCCAGCCACATTGCAAAAACGTTATTTCTTATCACAGTTTATGTGGGTTACAATTCCAGTTATTAATCAAACTTCTAATTTACTTAGTATGGCTGATGGTTTGGTTCCTAATGAAGCAACTGTAAGAATTCGTGTAAAGCGTCCTTATGCCAAATTTACTGCCAATGTTGATACACCTTTAGTTAACGGTGGTCAACCTTTATACGAGTTCAACACCAGTAGTATAGCCCCTAAGATAAATAATAGTAAAGCTGCAAATAAGGCAATGGATATGGTTAACGTATCACCAAATCCATATTATGCTTACAGTGGTTATGAAGATCCAGGAAATGCATTGGATAATAAAGTTAAAATAATTAACACACCTAAGAAATGTATTGTCTCTATTTATACACAAAGTGGGTTCTTAGTAAGAAGAATTCCTAAAGATGATGATTCAAAAACATACATCGAATGGGATTTACGTAATGATGCCAATGTTCCTATTTCAAGTGGTGTATATTTAATTCATATTGAAGCACCAGGAATCGGTGAAAGAATTATAAAATGGTTTGGTGTAATGCGTCCAGCAGATTTCGATTCATTCTAAAAAAATAATATAATGTACCTTCATTTGTATTGAAGGTACATTTAATAAATCATATTAAAATAAATTACTCGTATGAAGAAGTATATTTTACAAAGTTTGGTAGCCTGTTTCGGATTATTGGCTACTGCTAATGCAGGAAACCCAGATAGGGCTGGTGGAGCTGGGGCAACTCAACTATTAGTAAATCCTTATGTTAGAGGTGTAGGTTTAGGAGGTTCAAATACCGCATCTGCGCGTGGTTTAGAATCATATTATTTAAATATTGGGGGATTGGCCTATGTTAAGAAAATGGAAATCCAAGCATCTCAAACACGCTATTTGGTAGGTACTGATATGTATCTGAATAATTTTGGTATTGCACAAGCATTAGGTGAAAATGGAAGTGGTGGTGTACTTGGTTTGGCGTTAAGTTATTGGGATATTGGAAGCATTCCAATTACTACAACAGAAGCACCTGATATGACTTTAGGTACATATACTACTCAAATTTTGAATATGGGTTTAGCTTATTCAAAAACATTTTCAAATTCAATTACGGGTGGTTTGTTGGTTAGATATATTAGTGAAGGTACTTCCAGTGTAAATGCAAGTGGAATTACATTAGATGCAGGTGTTCAATACCAAACCTCATTGAATGCCGCTAAAAAAATTAAAAAGCAAGACTTTAGATTTGGAATTGCTGTTCGTAATTTAGGACCAGATTTTGCATACCAAGGTACTGGTTTAACAGCAAATACTACAGTAACTTCAACAGGAGCTACTCGCAAAACATTATTTGGATCACAACCTTTCAATATGCCTGCCCTAGCCAATATTGGTGCAGCCTACGATTTTAGATTAGATCAAAATGAGGATAGCTACGACCATAAATTAACGGTTAATGGTAATTTCAATTACAATGCTTTTTCATCTAATATTATTTCATTAGGAACGGAATATGCATTTAAAAATATGTTTATGTTACGTACCGCTTATGCTCATCAAGAAGGTAATTTTAGTACATCTGACTACAGAACTCCTCAGTATGGTTTAAGTTTTGGTGTTGGTTTTAACTTACCAATTAGCGATGCTGGAACTGCTTTATCAATTGATTATGCTTACCAGCCAACAGTTATCTTTAATGGTATTCATAGCATTGGCTTCAAACTTGCGTTGGGAAATAACAATTAATTACATATATTTGTTTAATCAATTGAAACGTTCGGGTTATTAATCCGAACGTTTCTTTTTGTTTTAAAACGTATCAAATTTCAAATAAAAATGGCCAAAAAAACATTGTCGGCAACTCCGGCTTTAAATTATTTATCGAAAGAAGGTTTCGAAAAATTGCAAAAAGAACTTCACGATTTAAAGTTTGTTCAACGTCCATTCATTTCAAAACAAATTGCTGATGCAAGAGATAAAGGTGATTTAAGTGAAAATGCAGAATATCATGCTGCCAAGGAGGATCAGGGTCACTTAGAAACTAAAATTTCGCAAGTAGAATCACTTTTAGCAATTAGTAGAATTATTGACGAAACTAAACTAGATAATAGTAAAGTTATGTTGCTCAGTAAGGTCCTTGTATTGAATCATAATGTTAAAAAGGAATTTACCTATATTATTGTTTCTGAAAATGAGGCGGATTTTAAAATCGGAAAAATATCTGTAAAATCACCAATTGGTGCTGGTTTGATAGGTAAGAAAGTTGGAGAATTAGCAGAAATTGCAGCTCCTGCAGGAACAATTAAATTGGAAATTTTATCCATTTCTTTTAGTTAGTGTTTGTATGGATAGTATATTTTCTAAAATAGTAGCAGGTCAAATTCCTTGTTACAGGGTAGCTGAAAATGACTCTTTTTTAGCTTTTTTAGATATAAACCCACTTGCAAAAGGTCATGTTTTGGTTATTCCCAAGGTACAAGTTGATTATATATTTGATTTGGATGAGGAAACGTACATTCAACTTAATTCATTTGCCAAGTCAGTAGCAATAGCCATGAAAAAGGCTATTACTTGTAATAGGATTGGAGTTACAGTTATTGGATTAGAAGTGCCGCATGCACACATTCATTTGATTCCAATAAATGAGGTAAACGATATGAATTTCTCTAATAAAAAACTCACTTTGAGTAGTAATGAAATGCTTGATATAGCCAATCATATTAGCTCTTTTTTGTAATTGCACTTTAATATTTTTGTTAGTAACAACTTATTGTGTTTTTAAATAGTTTTCTATCATTTTAGTGCATAAAAAAAGCCACTTTTAAAAGTGGCTTTTTGTTTTTTATTTACTTAAGAACATGCTCTTCTCACTTCTTAATTGGCGGAAATGAGGGTCGTTTAAATCTTTTATAAATCTAATTGCTTCTCCGGTACTTTTCATTTCAGGTCCTAATTCCTTGTTTACATTTGGGAATTTATTGAACGAAAATACTGGTTCTTTTATGGCATAACCGGTAAGGTTTCTTTCAAAAGTAAAGTCGGTTAATTTATTTTGGCCTAGCATTATTTTGGTAGCAATATTTACATAAGCTATTCCATAAGCTTTGGCTATAAACGGAACCGTTCTACTAGAGCGTGGATTAGCTTCAATTACATACACTTTTTCGTTTTTAATAGCAAACTGCATATTCATCAAACCTCTAATATTCATTTTAAATGCCAATTTTGTGGCAATATCTTCCATTTGTTTTTGAACATTTTCGCTCAAGCTAAATGGAGGTAATACAGCACTTGAATCACCACTATGAATACCAGCAGGTTCTATATGTTCCATCATTCCTATAATATGAACGGTTTCTCCATCACAAATCAAATCAATTTCTGCTTCTTCTGCTCTATCTAAAAAATGATCAATTAATACACGGTTTCCAGGTAAATCGCCCAATAAATCTATTACGGCTTTTTCTAAATCCTCATCATTGATTACAATTTTCATTCCTTGTCCACCTAATACATAACTTGGGCGAACCAAAACAGGGTAACCAACCACTTTTGCTACTGCAATGGCTTCGTCAGCATCTTCGGCCACACCATAATTAGGATAAGGAATATCTAATTCTTTTAATAAATCTGAGAAAGAGCCTCTATCTTCCGATAAATCCATATCAGGGAAACTGGTTCCTATAATTTTGATACCATGCTCATGTAATTTACGAGCTAATTTCAGTGCAGTTTGACCTCCTAATTGAACAATTACACCTTCTGGTTTTTCTTTTTCAATAATTTCGCGGATATGTTCCCAGAAAATTGGCTCAAAGTATAACTTATCGGCCATATCAAAGTCGGTTGAAACTGTTTCTGGATTACAGTTAATCATAATAGCTTCGTAACCACATTCCTTTGAGGCTAAAAGCCCATGTACGCAGCAATAATCAAATTCAATTCCTTGACCAATTCTATTTGGTCCTGAACCTAAAACTATTACTTTCTTTTTATCGCTAACTATGCTTTCATCTTCTTGGTCAAAGCTTGAGTAAAAATAGTTGGTTGGTGAAGGAAACTCAGCCGCACAAGTATCTACCATTTTATAAACACGCTTCACATTCATTTGTGTACGCAAGTTCCAGACATCATCTTCTACCGTATTTCCACCTAATAAATGTGCTATTTGCGCATCGCTATAACCTTTTTGTTTTAACTCAATCATTACCTCTTTAGGCATATTGGTTACGTTAAAACGTTTGGCTGTATTTTCTAAATGAACCATGTCGCTAATTTGGTTCAGGAACCAACGGCTTATGCGTGTCATTTTCTCTACTGATGATATTGGAACACCTAAACTCAAGGCATCTTTTACTGCAAATATTCTATCCCAACTTGGGTTTTTTAATTTGTCAACTATATCTTCTAATTTCTTTTGTTCGTATCCATCAGCACCTAAACCATTGCGTTTAATTTCTAACGATTGAATGGCTTTTTGTAGTGCCTCTGTAAATGTTCTGCCAATCCCCATGGTTTCGCCTACCGATTTCATTTGTAAGCCCAAAGTTTTGTCAGCACCTTTAAATTTATCAAAATTCCAACGTGGAACTTTTACAATTACATAATCAATGGCAGGTTCAAAAAATGCTGAAGTAGTTTTTGTAACTGGATTTTTTAGTTCATCTAAATGATAACCAATAGCCAGTTTAGCTGCAATTTTTGCAATTGGATAACCAGTTGCTTTACTTGCCAATGCCGATGAACGCGAAACACGTGGATTAATTTCAACTGAAATAATTTGCTCATCTTCGGGGTTTACTGCAAACTGAACATTACATCCACCCGTAAAGTTTCCAATACTGCGCATCATGTGTATAGCCATATCGCGCATACGTTGGTAAGTGCTATCGCTCAATGTCATGGCTGGTGCCACTGTAATTGAATCACCAGTATGAATTCCCATTGGATCAAAATTTTCAATGGTACAAATTACAGTTACATTATTATTATTATCTCGTAATAACTCTAATTCATATTCTTGCCAGCCAAATAATGCTTTTTCAACCAAAACCTCATGAGTAGGTGAAGCTTCTAAACCGCGTTTTAAGGCAGCATCTAATTCCGATTTGTCAAGTACAAATCCTCCTCCAGTTCCACCTAAGGTAAATGAAGGGCGTATAACTAATGGGAAACCAATTGTTTGTGCTATTTCTTTTCCTTCTAAAAATGAATTTGCTACTTTTGATTGTGCAACTGGAACACCAATATCAATCATTTTTTGGCGGAACAGTTCGCGATTTTCGGTGGTATTAATGGCAGCAATATCAACCCCAATCATGCGTACATTGTATTTTGCCCAAAGCCCAATTTCATCGGCTTCAATAGCTAAATTTAACGCTGTTTGACCTCCCATAGTAGGTAATACTGCATCAATGTGGCGCTCTTTTAAAATTTGTTCAATACTTTCAACGGTTAACGGCAATAAGTAAACATTATCTGCTGTAACCTTATCCGTCATAATAGTAGCAGGGTTAGAGTTAATTAAGGTAACTTCAATTCCTTCTTCTTTTAATGAACGAGCGGCTTGGCTTCCTGAATAATCAAATTCGCATGCTTGACCAATAATAATAGGTCCACTTCCAATAATAAGTACTGATTTAAGGCTGGTATCTTTAGGCATTTTTTATAATTTGTTGATTGAATGGAGCAATCTAAAGCAAGGTTCATAAATGGAACTGCTTAAAATTGGGCAAAGATAATTATTGCCCGCAAACTATAAAGCGTGTGGAAAAGAAATGAGAATAATTTGTTAAAATGAATTACCTGACAAGTTTATAAATTAATATTCCAACAACAATTCCAAAAGCAATTCCAACGTAGCCAACAACATTCGCCATATCGCGCGATTTAGGTTTATTGGGTTTAGTATTATCATCTAACTGAAATACTACTGGCAAAGTGAAATAAACAGGAACTACTCGCCCATCTTGCATGCCTGGCTTCCATTTTGGCATTAATTTAATAACTCTAATAACTTCCTGATTAAAACCTTCTGGAGTTTTAGTTAGAATTTCAATATTGTTAATGCTGCCATCATGCATTACCGCAAACCTAACAACTACTCTCCCGGTAATACCATTTTCTTTTTCTTTAACTGGATAATTAACATTTCTGCTAATAAATTCATACATGGCATTTTCACCACCCGGATATTCGGGAGTAACTTGCACCTGAACATAAATGGAATCACTAGTTTGTGCTTTTATAAATTGAAAAGAGAAAAAGGCTAAAAGAAGTAATAATTTTTTCATGGTGTAAATAAAATAAACTTAAATCAAATTTTATTAAAACTGAAAACTTTCATCAAATAAACTCTTCAATCAAAAAGTTTAAGCATAACATAATTCTGTCAAATACGGAATTCAATTCCGTATTTGACAGAAATTTATTTGTAGGTAAAATAACTTAATTTTTTATTTCTATAACTTGTTTCCAATTCAAAATATCAGTATTATCGATAGCTGAGGACTTGCCAGTGTAAACTAAATATGAATTTTTGATTGTTGGATTTAACTTTTTCCAATAATTAATTCCTTTCAAAAAATCACTATTAAACGTAGTGGCAGTTTTTATTTCAACAGGAATAATTTGAGATGCTTGCTCCATTAAAATATCAATTTCAATTCCAGAACGTTCTCTCCAATAAAATAAATTACTTCGCTGTCCATTGTTCAATCGTTTTTTTAACAATTCTAGAATAATTAAATTTTCAAACAATGAACCTCTTAATGGATGTGTATTTACATGCGATTCGTTATCAATTTCAAGCAATGAGCAGCACAAGCCAGTATCGTAAAAATAAAGTTTAGGCATTTGGGTAATCCGTTTTCCTAAATTATTATAAAAAGGTTGCAACCTAAAGGCGATAAAACTGGCCTCTAAAATTCCAAACCAACTCATAACAGTTTTTTGGTCAACTCCAGTGTCGTTGCCTATTGATGTGTAGTTTATTTCTTGCCCAACACGAGTAGCGCAAATTTTCAAAAAACGTTGAAACAAACTCAAATTAGCAATATTCTTTATTTGCCTTACATCTCGTTCTACGTATGTGAGTAAATAGTTGGGATAAAAATCAGGAGGGCTGATTTTTTTATCATATAAACGTGGATAGCCACCATTCAAAATTAGTTTATTTAAACTTTGGGTTGAAAACTTACTAGTGGATAATTCTGCAATACTAAATGGTAATAAATGAATAAAAGCAATACGACCTGCTAACGTTTGAGAAACACTTTCTAATAACAATAGATTTTGAGAACCTGTAATAACAAATAAACCAACTTTATTGGGTTGTGAATCTATCATGCCTTGCATATACGAAAGTAACTCGGGTACACGCTGTATTTCATCAAAAATGGCACCTGTTTTATACTTTGCTAAAAAAGCCCGAGGGTCGCTCATGGCTAATATTACATTATCCTGATTTTCGAAACTAATGTATGGCTTTTTAGGGAATAATTCTTTTGCCAAAGTTGTTTTACCCGATTGTCTTGGACCAAGCAAACCAATAGCCGGAAATTTCTTGGCCAGTTGTTTTATTTTAGTTGAAGCTACCCTCTGAATCATAAAACAAATGTATAATAAAATTTGTCAAATACGGAATTGGATTCCGTATTTGACAAAAATAAAACTTGCAAATATTTAAATATCAATTTTTTAATTTAAAGTACAAAATATTAATAATAAAATTTAATTACAAAAAGTAAGATTTAAACCTATACTATTTTCAATCAATCGTAAACAAAAAAGCCGAACAAATAGCATTTGTTCGGCTTTTTTCATGTTCAATTATTTATAAACTATTTACACTAATTCCCAACTCATTCAATTGTTTTTGATCTATTGGACTTGGACCATCAATCATTACATCGCGGCCTGAGTTGTTTTTAGGGAAAGCTATAAAATCTCTAATAGAATTTTCGCCACCAAAAAGTGAACATAACCTATCGAAACCGAAGGCAATTCCTCCGTGAGGAGGTGCACCATATTCAAAAGCATTCATTAAAAATCCAAATTGAGCTTGCGCTTCTTCTTTGGTAAATCCTAATACCTCAAACATTTTGCCTTGCAAAGTTTTATCGAAAATACGAATAGAGCCTCCGCCCACTTCTACTCCATTAATAACCATATCGTAAGCATTGGCTCTAACTTTGGCGTAATCACCATTAGTTAAATGCTCCACATCTTCTGGTTTTGGTGAAGTAAACGGATGGTGCATGGCAAACCAACGACCTTCTTCTTCAATAAATTCTAACAATGGAAAATCAATTACCCATAAACATGAATACACATCAGGATTGCGTAAACCCATGCGGGTTCCCATTTCCAAACGTAATTCGCATAATGCTTTGCGGGTTTTATCTGTTGCGCCAGCCATTATTAATAACAAATCGCCAGGAGCTGCATTCATAGCAGTTGCCCAATGTTTTAAAGTAGCTTCATCGTAAAATTTATCAACAGATGATTTTACCGAACCATCAGCATTAACTCTGGCATAAACCAACCCTGTTGCGCCAATTTGCGGACGTTTTACAAACTCAGTTAATTCATCCAACTGTTTGCGGGTATATTCTGCACAACCTTTGGCACAAATTCCAACTACTAATTCTGCATTATCAAAAACAGGGAAACCTGCGGGTAATAAAGACGTTGCATGCAACGTCTCTACAGATTTCAATTCCACAAATTTCATATCAAACCTGGTATCAGGTTTATCAGAACCATAATATTTTGCGGCATCTGCAAAAGTCATTCGTGGTAAAGTATCTATATCAATTCCTTTTACGTTTTTAAACAAATGTTTTACCAAACCTTCAAACATGTTTAAAATATCTTCTTGCTCCACAAAGCTCATTTCGCAATCAATTTGCGTAAACTCAGGTTGACGATCAGCACGCAAATCTTCGTCTCTAAAACATTTTACTATTTGGTAGTATCTGTCCATGCCAGCTACCATTAGCAATTGTTTAAAAGTTTGAGGCGATTGTGGCAAAGCGTAAAATTGTCCTTGGTTCATGCGGCTTGGCACCACAAAATCTCTAGCGCCTTCTGGGGTTGATTTAATTAAAACGGGAGTTTCAACTTCGGTAAATTGTTGTGCATCTAAGTAAACACGAGTTTGTTGACTCATTTTATGGCGCAACAATAAATTATCGCGAACGGGTTTTCTTCTAATATCTAAATAACGATATTTCATGCGCAAATCATCACCACCATCTGTATTATCTTCAATGGTAAATGGAGGTGTTTGTGATTCGTTTAACACTTCAAAATCAGTCACTTCTATTTCAATTTCGCCAGTAGGAATATTGGCATTTTTGCTGCTGCGTTCAATTACTTTACCAGTAACTTTTAATACAAACTCACGGCCACATTTACGTGCTTTTTCGCAAATAGCTGCATTGGTTTCCATGTTAAAAGCCAATTGCGTAATACCATATCTATCGCGTAAATCAATAAATGTCATTCCGCCTAAATCGCGGCTTTTTTGTAACCAACCACTTAAGGTTACAGTTTTGTTAATATCAGTAATTCTAAGTTCTCCGCAGGTATGTGTTCTGTGCATAATATTTAATTTTCTAGGCAATTAAGTTAACTGCCTTTTTTAATAAAACGAGGTGCGAAAGTAAGAAAATTATTTTGCTACTAAAATTTAAAAGCACCCCGTTTAGTTTAATATTTTAACTAAATAATAAATAAATCTGCTGCCAAGCCATCGGCTAAAAACTTACCTTTTGCTGTAGTTTTTAGTATATTATTTTCAATTATTAATAGTTGCTGTGCAATAAATTTTTCCGCTGATTTAATAATTCGCAACACTTGATCGGTTCCAAATTGGGTTTCGATATACTTTAAATCGCAACCCCAAATGGTTCGTAAACCAGTCATAATATACTCGTTTATTTGGTCGTTAAAGCTTAATATTTCTTCGGTTGCTTCACAATAATTGCTTTGCAATGCTTTTATGTATTGTTGATTATTAGCCACATTCCAACTGCGAGATTTGGTATTAAAAGAGTGGGCCGATGGACCAATTCCAAGATAATGTTTGCCTTTCCAATAATTGCTATTATGAACAGCTAAAAATCCTGCTTTACCAAAATTACTAATTTCGTAATGTATAAAACCATTTTCAGTAAGCGTATTTACCAAAATATCAAATTGTTCGGCAGCTTGCTCATCGTTGGTTTCGGTGTATTTTCCTTTTTCAATAAACGAAGCTAAAGCCGTTTTTGGCTCCACCGTTAAAGCATAACTACTTACATGATTTACACCTAAACCAATGGCGGTTTCAATGTTTTTTAACCAATTTTGATTGTTTAAACCGGGCGTTCCATAAATTAAATCAATGGTTATATTGTGAAAACCAATTTGTTTCGCAAAAGTAATGGCTTGCTGAGCTTGGTTAGCGTTGTGCGCGCGGTTCATCCATTTTAAATCGGCATCAAAAAAACTTTGCACCCCAATGCTTAACCTATTGATTGGTATTTGCTTTAAAGCCAAAAGTTTCTCTTCTGTTAAATCGTCAGGATTAGCTTCTAAGGTAATTTCAGCACCTTTGGCTATGGTAAAATACTTTTTTATGGTTTCAAAAATTTGGCTCAAATGGACATTACTCAATAAACTTGGTGTTCCACCTCCAAAATAAATACTTTGCAATTCACTTTCGGCTAAGTAGGAATATCGTAAATCTATTTCATGGCAAATGGCATTTACTAGTTCATCCATGGTTTTTAATTGGGTAGAAAAATGAAAATTACAATAGTAGCAAGCCTGCTTACAAAAAGGAATATGGATATAAATGCCCGACAAATGAGTTTTAAATTTTTGGCAAATTAATGTTAAATATTTAAAGTTAACTTTAAAATTACAAACGTCATTTTGAGAACAAAAACATTACTTTCGTATAGTTTTTTTATTGGTTTAGTTAAATTTTTTATTTTCCAACTAAACTTTTTCTTCATCTGTTTTTTTTACTGTTCCATCGTCAAAAAGCATGCGAACAGATGGGGTGTAATCATCGTCAATCTGACCATTTTTTACCATCCAAATAAATGCAATTAAAAAGCCTATGGCTAAAACAAAACTGCTTCCTATTAATACAAACATTATTTTCATAGTTTTTTTTGGCTTCTAGCCTTTGGCAGCTAGCTTCTGGCAGCCTTGTTCCATTTTATTTAAATTACTTTTTTTTATTAATACTAATTGCTGAAAGCCAGCAGCCAGTTGCCAGCAGCTAGCGGCCCATTTTCCTTGCCAACAAATACGTACTTATACTGGTAAATCCAATTACGGTTACTGAGCTTATGGGCATTAATATGGCTGCTATTACTGGCGATAAAGTGCCGCTTACAGCATAGCTTAAACCAATAATATTGTACAACAGCGATAAGCAAAAACTTACATAAATTACTTTCATGGTGTTTTTGCAGTATTGCAAGTATTTAGGTAATAGTTCAAAGTTAGCTGCATCCATTATTACATCGCTGCTTGGCGAAAAGCTTGAAGTATCTTCGCTTAAACTTATTCCTACATTGGCAGTTTTTAGCGCACCAGCATCATTCAATCCATCACCCACCATTATTACCTTTTGATTGTTGCCTTGCAAGGTGTTTATGTACATTAACTTATCTGCTGGGTTTTGTTTAAACAATAACTCAGATGAAGTTGGAAAAACAGTTTGTAAAAAGGTTTTTTCTTGCTCGTTATCTCCTGAAAGTAAATGCAATTTAAATTGGTTTGCCAATTGATTAATTACTTGTTTTAAACCTGTTCTGTAAGCATGTTTTATTACAAAACAACCCACATTTTCACTGTTTATTTTTATGTAAATGCGTGTGTTTAACGCATTGCTTTCATTTTCGGTAATATTTAAAAATTTAGCAGAACCTACCTCCACATCATTACCGCCAACATTGGCCTTGATGCCTTTTCCAGTAATTTCGTCAAAGCTATTTAAAATAATAGCCGAACTGATATTTAAATGCTGTGCAATTTGTTTACTTAATGGGTGAATAGAGTTTTGGGTAACTGAAAAAATGAGCTCTTTTTGTAACTGCGATAATGGATTACCCATAAACTCAATTTGCGATTCGTTGCTTTGAGTAATGGTGCCAGTTTTATCAAAAACTATGGTATCCATATTGGCAATATTTTCAACCACATTAGCCGATTTTAAATAGAATTTTTTTCTGCCCAAATTGCGCATGGCATTACCTAAGGCAAACGGACTTGATAATGCCAAAGCACAAGGACAAGCGATGATTAAAACAGCGGTAAATGCTCCTATTATTTTTGAACTATCGTACACTGCCCAATAAATAGCCGATGAAATGGCAATGGCTAATAAAGCAATAGTAAAATATTTACTTACTTTGGTTTGAAAAGTTTCTACTTTGCTGGCATTGTCTTTTGCAAAAATATCGTTGTTCCAAAGTTGTGTTAAATAACTTTGTTCGGTTAGTTTTTTTACTTCCAATTCAATGTTTCCGCTGGTTTGTTTGCCTCCTGCAAAAATAATTTCGCCTAACTCTTTAGCTATTGGTTCTTTTTCGCCCGATACAAAACTAAAATCAATATTGGCTTTGCCTTTTAATAAAATACTATCGGCAGGAATAATTTCATTGTTTCTAATTAAAATTCTATCGCCAATTTTTAGTTTATCAATGGCTACAGTAGTTGTTTGGTTATCAGCATTAATTTTTATAACCGATATAGGGAAATACGATTTGTAATCGCGCTCAAACGAAAGTGAATCGTATGTTTTTTGTTGGAACCATTTGCCTATTAATAAAAAGAAAACCAAACCAGCCAAAGTATCGCAGTAGCCAAGGCCTGTATGGGTTAATATTTCGTAAAAATTGCGCACAAATAAAACCACTAGACCCAAGGCCAAAGGCACATCTATGGTAATTAGTTTTTTGCGTAAACCTTTGTATGCCGATATTAAATAATCTTGTCCGCTATAAAAAAATACAGGGATAGAAAGCGCTAAGTTGATATAACCAAATGCCGATGATAAGTAATGTCTGGTAGTATTATCTAGCCCAAAATATTCGGGAAAACTTATCATCATAATATTGCCAAAACAAAAACCTGCTACTCCTATTTGAAACAATAATTTACGATTGATATTTTTAGGTTTTTCTTGGTTTATATCGTTCATGGTAAACGATGGTTCATAACCAATGCTTGCTAATAACTCCACCAATTGGCGCAACGATATTTTATTTACATCGTAAACAATATTGGCCGTTTTCTTTAAAAAATTAACGCGTACACCTACTACTGCATTGTTTATTTTGTATAAATTTTCTAATAAATAAATGCAACTGCTGCAATGTATATTCGGAATTTGAAATTGTAAACGCGCTACTTTATGGTCAATATAACTAATGAGTTTTGATTGAATATTGGTATCGTCTAAGTAAGCATACTTATTGCCAATGCTTTGTTTAAGCGACTTGCCAGGATTTTTTTCTATGCTGTAATACGATGTTAAGTTGTTTTCAGATAGCAACATAAATACATTTTTACAGCCATTGCAGCAAAAAGTTTTATCATTTAAAACAAGTGTTTCCTCCGCGCAAAAATCGCCACAGTGGTAACAAGTAGTTTTGGTATTTTTATTTAAAGTTTCAATCATTGGGTAAGCTTATTATATCATAAAAACACTTCTGTTGCCTTGCATAAAATACGATTCTTCTTTTTTCAATAAATCGCTTATTACATCATTTCTATTGCTGCCAGCTACCAATAAAAAATTATCAAATTGGTTTAACATTTTAAATAATTCTTCTTCGTAATAGTCAGGATCAATGCGGGTTACCGAAAAGTTTAATCGGTAGGTTTTTATATAGTTTATCAATAAACGCTCTTCTTTGGTAGCTTCGGGCGTGGTTTTAATAATTAATTGTACGTTGGCATCTTTGGTTTGATTGCTAATTAAATAAGTAAAAAGTTTAATGGCATCAAACGATTCGGCTGTTCCATCAAATAATAAAATGATGTTTTTTAAATCAAATTTTTTAGATGGAAGAATTAAAAGAGGGCATTTGCTATCAATCAATAAGTTTTCAATTTTTGAAATACCATCTTCGGTTTTAAAGTTTTTTTCAATGGCTTCTTTGCCAATTATAAACAAATCGTTGTACTTCGATTTATGTTCAAACGAGTTGCTATTAATGATGTCTTGGTTAAAAATAACATCAATTTTTAGGTTTAATTCAGTACATTTATGAATGATGCTATCCACTATTTTGTCATCATTTAGTGGATTGTCTCGCATTACTTTTTCTATAATTTCCGAGTAATCTAAGTTTTCTAATTCGTGGTTTTCGTTTAAAAATAATTTATCAATTCCATTATGACTAATGCCATCAATAAATGCACCCGTTGATGCTTTTAAATATTGGGTATCAACCATGGCTTTACTTTGTTCTATCAATGCTTCAGCATTGGTGTTGTCTTCTAAAAGAATAAGCAAATTTTTTGACATAACTATTTGAAATTGAAACTTGAAATATGAATATTTTGTACACTTCAAATTTATTTTGAATGTCAAGGCGTGCCAATGACTGCACTCAATCCAAAAACTGACAATAGTTTTTATTTATAAAGACTTAGGTTTGTTTTTAGAGAAGTGTGAGATGTGAAATGTGATTTGTGATTTGTGAATTGAGAGATGAGATTTGAGAAACATGATATAGGAAATTTGTTCGGGAAAAATTCGCCCTTGAGCGATGGGGGGCTATGGGGACGTTTTTTTGAAAAATGCGCAATAAGCAAGTTGAGATTGGAATAGTTTAAACTGCTAATCAGAAATCCGAAACTCGTAAATCCGCAACCCTCCAACCAAAAAAACAATTCAACAATCTAACAATTCAACAACAAAAAAATCCCTTCTTTTTACTATAATGCGCTTGGTTTTAAACTGAATTTTTAAATGAACAAAAAGGTTAATTTTTTAATAATTGTAGCTGCACTTGGATACTTTGTAGATATTTATGATTTGATTGTATTCAATGTAGTAAAACAAGAGAGTTTGCTCGATTTTATAACAGCCGATCAAATGGATAAAACCGATACTTTTTTGTTCAATTGTCAAATGACAGGAATGCTTTTGGGTGGAATTATTTGGGGCGTTTTAGGCGATAAAAAGGGTAGGGTTTCGGTACTTTTTGGTTCTATTATTTTGTATTCGTTGGCTAATTTGGCCAATGCATTTGTTACCGATATTCCAAGTTATGCAGTAGCAAGGTTTTTAGCCGGCATTGGTTTGGCTGGTGAATTGGGTGCAGGTATTACTTTGGTAAGCGAAACCATGGAAAAATCAAAACGTGGAATTGGTACCATGATAATTGTTTCGGTTGGTGCTTTAGGTGCCATAGCTGCCGCTATTGTTGGGAAAAACGGCCATCATTTGGTTTCGTTTTTAGATTCAACATTTGCTATTTCATTAAAAAACTGGCAGGTAACCTATATTGTTGGTGGTGTTTTAGGTTTAATGCTTTTATTGCTTCGTGCCGGCACTTACGAAAGTGGCATGTATAAATCGGTTGAAACCAATAAAACGGTTAAAAAGGGCAATTTGTTAAACTTACTGAGCAATAAAAATAACCTGATAAAATATTTGGCTTGCATAGCCATTGGCTTACCCATTTGGTTTACTATTGGGGTTTTGGTCAATAAATCACATTTGTTTGCTCGCAACTTAGGTGTAGAAATAAAGGTGGCTGATAGTGTCATGTTTGCATATATTGGACTTTCCTTTGGCGATTTGCTGAGTGGTATGTTCAGCCAATGGTTCAAAAGTCGTAAAAAAGTAATTTTTGCTTACTTAGGATTAAGCTTGGTATTGTATTTTATTTATTTGTTTAATAATCAAGTTTCGGTTAGTTATTTTAAATGGATGTGTTTTTTATTAGGCACCGCTACAGGCTATTGGGCGCTTTTTGTAACTGTAGCTTGCGAGCAGTTTGGCACCAATATTCGCTCTACGGTTACCAATACAGTTCCTAATTTTGTTCGTGGAGCAGTTGTTCCAATTACTTTAGGTTTTGCCGCTTTACAAAGTAATATCGGTTTAAATATTACCTCATCGGCTTTAGTAGTTGGACTAATTTGTTTGGTTTTGGCCATTGTTTCCACCGCCTTTATTTCCGAAAGTTTTCACAAAGATTTAGATTATTTGGAGGAGTAGAATAATGATTAATTTTAAAAATATAGCACATATAATTGGTTTTAAGAAGAAAGCTTTTTGGCTAATTTTATTAGCTTGTTTAGCATAAATGTTTATGGACAAAGAGACCTAAAGGTTGGTGGTTATTATATAAAAACAAATAGGAATACAATTACCTACAGTTTGAAAAGTAATCCAGATAAAATATACAAGGAAAAGTTGGTTAGTTTCGACTCGTTAGGCATTATTTTTGATAATGAAAGTTTTAAACCTATTCACTACTCCGAATTTGAAAGTTTTAGTTTTAAACCTAATAATATCCTTTTGAGGCAGGGCTTTGCTGTTAGTGTTTTTTCCTTGATTGCTATAAATGCCTATATCTATGTAAGCAGTGACACTTATACAAAATTTTTGATGCCTGTTAGTGTTGTTTTATGGGGGGCAGGTGTTGGTTTAGTTTCACTTACCAACGCCATTAATATACATAAGGTAACTTTACACAACTTATATTTTGGTCAATTTAAAACTTTAAAATGAAAAAAATATTTGTCTTATTTTTATTAATTGCATTGTCTAAATGGGGTAATTGCCAAAAAGTTATTTTTGAAATTGGTCATATTAAAGCTGCTGAAACTACTATGTTAAATTCATTAAACCTTACAAATAGTCTTACAGGATTTAACTTAGGTTTGACTTATCATCACCCCCTTCATAAGTTCGATTTAGAATATAAATTATCCTACAGTAAATTGAGTCAAAATGCTATTAGCGAGGAAATTTAAGATGGTGTTGGTATTAAAACACAAGAAGTGGTATTTACTGATAACTTACCTAAAATTGCCCGTTTTTCTTTAGATGTAATTGGTTTATTACCAATATACAAAAAAAATGTATTTATTACCTTTGGCGTTTCTTTAATTGCTACTGCGAGGCATTCTGGTTTTGTTTATAGCCAAAATAGAGAATATGGAGGAACCGCTGTAAAAGAAAGCTTTAAGTATAGTTATGAAAGTAAAGATGAGATTAATTCGGCCATAGGAGTAGGTTCTTTAATGATTTGGCCGATTACAAAAAAAATTGGATTTACCAATCGAATAAATTTAACCATTCCATTTGGTGAAAGTTCGTTCCATGTTAATAAATGGTCCAATCTTACATTTTATAGTAACTCTGAAAACACAAGATTGTATATTGGTGATTTTGTGACTGCCTCTTTAGGAATTGCTTACTCATTAGGAAAGTAATATTTTAAAATTTATTCAGTTCTGGAAATATTCGAGATGTAGTTTTTTTAAATGGATTCAAGCCTGTTTCTTATAATAAATTAATTCACCAATATTTTCTCAATTATATTAGGGAAATTATTCATTTCCAAGGTATGGATTTTATGGGCAATAGTTTCTGAGGTTTCAATATTGGTTAGTGCTACATTAGCTTTGAAAATAATTTCCCCTTCATCAAAATTCTGATTTACATAATGAATTGTAATTCCGGTTTCGGTTTCATTAGCCTGTTTTACTGCTTCATGAACATGCATTCCATACATTCCTTTTCCTCCAAATTTGGGTAATAATGCCGGGTGAATATTGATAATTTGTTTTGGAAAAGCATTTACTAAATATGTAGGAATTAGCCATAAAAACCCCGCTAATACAATTAAGTCAGGTGCAAATTCATTTATTTGCTTTAAAAATACAGTTTCATTTTTATATTCATCACGGTTAAATACTACACATGGAATATTGAATTTTTCCATTCGTTTAATCACGCCTGCATTTTTATTATTTGTAAATACTGCCTTTACCTTTATGGTTGAACTATTGCGAAAATATTGAGCAATATTTTCGGCATTGCTGCCACTTCCTGATGCAAAAATGATGATGTTTTTCAAACTAAAATCCCAACTCGTTTTTAAATACTTTTTCTAAAAAAACGCCAGCATTATTATTGCCATTTAAATTTTGAATGGGCAAACTCATAAATACCATAGCAGTTTTGTTATACTTTAATGAAACACGTTTAGCTACCACTGTTGATTGTCCATTAAATGGCTTAACACCACTTGGGCCTAGTGTAATTAATTTTGCATTGTATATAGAATCAAAATTACTTGTTCCACTTGAAGCCGTTTGAGTGTAAAATGGTCTAGCACTTGAAATAATAGTATTACATTTTAAAGTTGGCCATGTATTATCAAAAGGAGTAATTTCGTCATTTATATTCATTCTGATTGCTAAACCACTTGAATCAGTAACTAGTTTTTGAATAGGAGTGAACCCAAAACTTTCTAATTCATTTGGAATATCTGATCCAAAATTACACATCATAAACATTTGACCTCCGTTTTCAAAAAAGTCAACTGTGCTTTGTTGAGCTAATGATAAACTTCCTGCAGTTGCTCCTTCATCGCTCACCCAAATAATTTTATTAAAGAATGAGAAAACCCTTGATTGTGTTAAGGCATCGGGCGACTGTTCAAAGTTATTTTGTTGTGCATCGCGATTGTTTAAATACAGTGTATCAAATAATGGTACAAAAGTATTTATTCTGTCATTGATAAATTTTTGTGGTGTATTTCGTGAAGTTAAATAGGCATTTACAAATAATGTTTTTGAAACTGGTTTTTTTATAAAAATTGAATCGTAAACAAAAGCAGAACGTAAGCCAGCTTTGTCAAATGCTTTTATGAAGAAATAGTTCCAAGTATTGTATTTTATACCTTTAATTCTACCCTCTAGTGCTTTATTTTTAGTACCTGGAAATACAAAACACGAATCAGTAAATAGGTTATCGGCCATTATAGTAACATCAAGTACATTACTTGGAATACTGTATACTTGACTGTTAGTGTCATTTAAAAAAATATCGAAACCATTGATATCTTGTAGGCCATCTGCATCACTTGCTGTCCAAAAAAAATGAACTGCAGGAAACGATTTAGTAGTTTTTTTACCAGCAATATTATATAAACTAACATTAGGTGCAGAGTTACGGACAGGGTAAGCTAAACTAGCTGGTGTCAAATCTTTTTGTCCTAGATTATCAATTGCTCTCACATAAACATTAATATTTGCTGTATCGCTACCAATAGGAATAGTTAGTAAAAGTGTACTATCTGACCTATTAGTATAAGTCCAGGTTTTCATACTATCAATTGAAACTTCATAACCAACCACAAATCCATTTGCCGAAGTTCCCCACCAATAAGCATCTACACGTGTAGTCAAACGATTAGTTCCACTTCGTTCAATTTTACTAACAGCCATAAATGTTTCAGGATTTGGGCTATTGTTAAAATTACCTTCATAACCTTTTTTACAAGCAAAAACTGTTATTATTGTTAATACAAAAAATAAGTATTTAATATTTTTCATTTTATAAAATAGATAGCATCAAACATACAGTTTTAAAATAAACGATTCACTATTTGATGTAAATTTAACTTTTAAATAAATTAACTCATTCCGCCCTCTTTTAGCTTTTCGGCATTTTCGGCTATTTGTAATTGATCAATAAATTCTTGAATGTCACCATTAATTACATCTGGTAAATTGTATTTCGTTAAACCTATTCTATGATCGGTTACACGTGCTTGAGGGTAGTTATAGGTTCTGATTTTAGCCGATCTATCTCCAGTAGAAACCATTGTTTTTCTTCTACTCGAAATACCATCTAAATGTTTTTTCAATTCAATTTCATACAATTTGGTTCTTAACATTTGCATAGCACGTTCGCGATTTCCTTTTTGGTTACGTTCTACTTGACAAACAACTACAATACCCGAGGGTTTGTGAGTTAACTGCACTTTTGATTCTACTTTATTTACATTTTGACCTCCAGCACCACCAGAGCGCGAAGTTTGCATCTCTATATCAGCAGGATTAAGTTCTACATCCACTTCTTCAGCCTCAGGAAGAACCACTACCGATGCGGCAGAAGTATGCACTCGCCCTTGCGATTCTGTATCAGGTACGCGTTGTACACGATGTACACCACTTTCATATTTTAAAATTCCATATACATCCTCACCACTTACTTCCATTACAATTTCCTTGTATCCACCTACTGAACCTTCTGTAAAATCAACTACTTCAGTTCTCCAACCCTTGTTTTCGCAATAGCGACTGTACATTCTAAATAATTCACCTGCAAATAACGAAGCCTCATCACCACCAGTGCCACCTCTAATTTCAATGGTAGCATTTTTTTCGTCTTCAGGTTCTTTTGGAATTAATAATATTCTAATTTCTTCTTCTAAAGGTTGAACTTTTGGCTCTAATTCGTCTAGTTCCTCTTTAGCCATATCGCGCAAATCCGAATCTTTTTCGTTTTTTAAAATATCACGTGCATTGTCCATATTATCCATTAAGTTTTTATACTCATGGTATTTATTTACAATACCTGTTAAGTTTTTATACTCTTTATTTAAATGTGTGAAACGTTTCATATCACTAAGTATATCAGGTTGACTGATTAACTCTTCTACATTTTTATATCGGGTATAAATGGCTTCTAATTTATCTAACATTGCTTTTAAAGCTTTAAAATTTGAGGCGCAAATATAAGCCTCGTATGGATTATTACCTAAGATTTTGATTTTTTGTTAATTGGATAAATTTCATCCAATTATTTATAAATTAAATGCTATCTGTATATTAGTGGCCTTAAAACTATCAATTTATATAATGGGTAAATTTTTTTTCTCACTAATTGCATTCCTTTTTATGCTGAGTTCTTGTAATTGGAAACCAGAAACCAATTATTCAACCAAATACACATATTTTTTTACTAAACGTGATTTAGTAAATGATTCTTTTGTAAATGAATTATGTAAAAAGCCATGGGTTATTTATCAATTTGAGAACAGGAGATTTAATAAGAGAAAAATGGTTTACAATGATTCAAGGGAGTGGTTAAATAATATAAACGCATTTGAAGTAGTGTTCAATAAAGATAGTACTATAACGGCACACAATCCCGAAGCTAAAGGAACTTGGAGCATCAATAATAATTATTTTTTAGAATTTGATTTTAATACGGCTGATACAAGTATTCATTTAACTGGAAAATTTGATGTAAAAATGAGAGGAGATGACTTGATATTTAATAAAGGTATATATACCAACGATACGATAAGCGAAACTATTAAGCTTCACTTTTTTAGAAATGCTGATGAAATAAAGATTTTTTAAATATTTAAGGTAGTTCTTGTCATTCCAAAAAATTGATAAGTTTATTCTGACAACAGAAATATTATTAAATAAAAAACCTTTTAGTTTTTGCTAAAAGGTTTTTTATTTTATTGAGTTGTAAAATTATCAGCTCCAAGCTTATTAGTTAATAAGGTAATAATACCCTCATTGTCTGCGAATTCATTTGCTAAATAATGAGGTTTGCCGTTTTTACCAAATGTAATTTCAATTGGGTTTTCGGTAGTTTCTTCAATTAAATATTGACTTGTTTCAAAGTTAGGAGGAGTAGTTAATCCAATACTCAAAGCATAAGCATTGGCGTCTTTTATAATTTGACTGCAAAGGCTGTAATCAGCTTCAGCAAAAGGTTTTCCTGCTCCTAATTTTGAAAATATATCAGCTAATTTTTTTTCGTTTATACCATATCCCCAAGATGTTTGTTTAATGCCCAAACACCATAAATCTATTTGAAAGCTACCAATTATATAGTTTGTTCTTGGAATATTTTTTACAATTAAAATAGTGGCTTTGCCTGTTTCTTGCCAATCGGTATTAAGGTAGCAAGCCTTTATAGCTAATGTACGGCCTCTGTCTTTTATATATTTTTCGGGTTTTATATGTTTTGTCATGTGTATTTATTGTTTTGTATGAAAACAAAAACAGCCAAGCTTTTCAGTTTGGCTGTTGTCTTCTTTCTTATTATTAAATATTTATTTGCTTGTAGGGCGTTTAATTTCAACTTCTTCGTAAGCTTCTACAAAATCGCCTACCTTCATATCATTAAATTTATCGATTGTTAATCCACAGTCAAATCCATAAGCTACTTCTTTAACATCGTCTTTAAAGCGTTTCAATGATGAAAGTTCACCTGTGTGAACCACAACACCATCGCGTATTAAGCGTATTTTAGAGTTACGGAATACTTTACCATCGGTAACCATACAACCTGCAACGGCTCCAACTTTGGTAATTTTAAATACTTCACGTATTTCAATATTACCAGTAATTTTCTCTTCCATTTTAGGCGTGTGCATACCTTCAATAGCCGATTTAATTTCGCCAATCGCATTGTAAATAATTGAATACATACGAATGTCGATTGATTCATTTTCGGCCAATTTACGAGCTTGTGGTGAAGGACGTACTTGGAAACCAATGATGATTGCATCAGATGCAGAGGCTAACATTACATCGCTTTCAGATATTTGACCCACTGCTTTGTAAATTACACTTACTTGAACTTCTTCGGTTGATAGTTTAATCAATGAATCTGCTAATGCTTCTACCGAACCATCCACGTCACCTTTAACAATAATTTTTAACTCTTTAAAGTTACCAATTGCTAACCTACGTCCAATTTCATCTAAAGTAATATGTTTATTGGTACGTAAGCCTTGTTCGCGTTGTAATTGCTTACGTTTATTAGAAATTTCTCTCGCTTCTTGTTCTGTTTTGGTAATAATTAATTTATCACCTGCTTGAGGCGCGCCATCAAAACCTAACACCACTGCTGGAGTTGAAGGGCCAGCAAAAAGCATTTTTTTACCACGTTCATCAAACATAGCTTTTACTTTACCCGAATTTGTTCCAGCAATAATTGGATCACCAACTCTTAAAGTTCCATTTTGAACCATTAAAGTTGCCACAATTCCACGTCCTTTATCAAGTGAGGCTTCAATAATTGAGCCTACTGCTCTGCGGTTTGGATTTGCTTTAAGGTCTAAAATTTCAGCTTCAAGTAAAACTTTATCAAGTAATAAGTCAATGTTTAAACCTTTTTTGGCAGAAATTTCTTGGGTTTGGTATTTACCACCCCATTCTTCTACCAATATATTCATTTGGGCTAATTGCTCTCTGATTCTTTCAGTATTAGCACCATCTTTATCTATTTTATTAAATGCAAAAACTATTGGAACACCAGCAGCTTGCGCATGACTGATAGCTTCTTTAGTTTGAGGCATTACGCTATCATCGGCAGCAATTACAATAATTACAATATCGGTAATTTTAGCACCACGAGCACGCATAGCCGTAAAAGCTTCGTGACCAGGAGTATCTAAAAATGCAATTTTTTTGCCACTATCTAATGTAACCTCATAAGCTCCAACGTGTTGTGTTATACCACCCGCTTCGCCTGCAATTACATTTGCTTTACGTATATAATCTAATAATGAAGTTTTACCATGATCTACGTGACCCATTACCGTTACAATTGGTGCACGAGGTAATAAATCTGCAGGATCATCAATATCTTCTTCTACAGCTTCTTGAACTTCAGCACTAACAAAATCTACTTCAAATCCAAATTCTTCAGCTACAATACTAATAGTTTCAGCATCTAAACGTTGGTTAATTGAAACCATCATACCTAAGCTCATACAAGCTGAGATAATTTGTGTAACAGTTACTTCCATCATTTTAGCTAATTCGTTAGCTGTAACAAATTCGGTAACTTTCAATACTTTGTTAGCTAATTCAGCCTCAATTGCAGCCTCTTCACGCTCACTTCTTGCATCATCTCTCTTTTGCTTACGAATTTTTGAACGAACAGCTCCAATATTTGGATTTTTACTTCCAGGATTTAAACGAGCTAAAGTTGCTTTTAATTTATCTTGAACTTCTTTATCCGTAATTTCCTTCTTCTCACCTGGTTTGTATGGTGTATTATTTCCAAAACGATTTCCACCAGTAGTATTATTTCCACCTTTATTAAATGGCGGACGTGTACCACCGTTTGGATTATTTCCTTGATAACCTGGGCGATTATTATTTGGGTTGTTTCCTTGGTAACCCGTTCTAGGCGTTCCTGTTCCATTATTAGGATTATTTCCCTGATAACCAGGTCTATTTCCTCCTGTATTATTTCCTTGGTATGGAGGACGAGTAGTACCGTCTGCAGGTTTGTTAAATTTATTTAACTTATCATTAGCAGTATCACTTCCACCTATATAATTATTGCGTTTACGTTTTTTCTTATTATTAGCATCACTTGACGCTACCGGTTTATTGCTACTTTTTGGTGGGTCAACTGGAAGAACAATTTTACCCATAACTTTAAGGCCGGAAAGTTTTTCGTAATTTGTTTCCATTACCTCTGTAGGTTTAACCTCAGTGGCTTCAATAATAGGAGCTTCAGTTACAGGAGCAACAGTTTCAATCTTAGCTTCTATTTCTTTTTCTACCTCTTTAGCAGGAATTATTGGTTTTTCAACAACCTCAATTTTAGGAGTTTCTTCCTTTTGAACTTGAACTTTTGTTTCCTTTGGAGTAGGTTTTTTCTCAACCTCTTTAGATTTTTTTGCCTCTTTCAGACGTTTATCAGGTCGGGTTTTTGTATTTAATGAATCTAAATCAATTTTACCTAAAATGGTTAATTTAGGTGCTTCAGAGTCATTATCTTCACTAGTAACTTCTGATGATTTCTCAACAATTGGTTCAACTTTGGGTTCTTCAATTGGTTTCGATTCAATTATAATTTTCTCTTCAACTTTAGGAGATACTTTTTCAATGACTTCAGAAACTGGTTCCTTGATTGGAGCTATAACAATTGGTTCTGGGATTATTTCAACAGCTGGTTCAGCTATTTTTTCTGAAGGCTGTTCAACTGTCTTTGAAGTTTTAACTTCAATAGGTTTTTCATATCTATTTGATAAGCCTGATTTTACAACAACAATTTCGTCCTCGTAATCATCATCGCTAACATTAGCTTTTGGTTTCAGTTGTTCAATGGTAATATCTTTAGGCTTAACTTTGTTATGGCTAAGTTGTTTAGATTCTTCCTTGTTTTTCTTTTCGCTTTGAAAATCACTAAGCAACACCTTATATTGCTCTTCTGAAAGCTTTGTAGTTGGCTTAGCCTCAATGCTATGACCTTTTTTGGCTAAATGGTCCACAAGGGTTTGCATTCCTACATTCAGCTCTTTTACTACCGCATTTAATCGTTTTGTTCCTGTGCTTTCGCTCATTAAAATTGTATCGAATTCTTTATAAATTTGTGCGAATATCGTTATTTTTACTGAAATACATTGTTTTCTGTAAAAACTATTTTAATATTTAGAGAAATTGTATCAAAACTGTAAGGTAATTTTAAGCGATACTTTAAAATGAAAATGTGGTTTAATGTAGCGATAATAGTTCAGACCTAGCCTTTTTCTATAGTAATGGTTGGAAATAATATTTTAGTTTTTAGTTTTAATTTTAGTAAAAACATGACAAAAAATCTTTATTTATACTAAATCTAAATTCTTTAAAATAATTTCAATTCCAATACTCAATTCATTTTTAGTTATTGTTAAAGGAGGTACAATTCTTATTGAGTTATTGGCATATAAAAACCAATCAATGATTAACCCATCTTCCAAACTTAACTGACATAATTTTAAGGTTTGCTCAAAATTGTCTAATTGTGCAGCAAGCATTAAACCTTTCCCACGTATTTCTTTTATTTTGGGGTGAATTAGATTTTCTTTAATAAAAATTTCTTTATCTGCTATTTGATTTATCAAATCGAGGTTTTCAATTTCAATTAGTCCGGCCAATGCAGCAGCTGCTACCACTGCGTGTCCACCAAAGGTTGTTATATGCCCCAAAATTGGATTGTCTGTAAACACATGCATCATTTTTTTTGAGGTGATAAAAGCACCAATCGGCATACCTGCTCCTAATGCTTTTCCTAATAATAACACGTCAGGAATAATATTCCAATGTTCAAATGCAAACATTTTCCCGGTTTTTCCAATTCCGGCTTGTATTTCATCAAAAATGAGTAACGCACAGTTTTCTCTACATTTTTGTTGCAAAGCACTAAGAAATTCAAAGGTTGGTTCAATATATCCTGCTTCACCTTGAATTGTTTCTATAATCACACATGCTGTTTGTTTGTCAATAATTTTTAAACTTTCAATATTGTTAAACTCTATAAATTCTACATCGGGTAATAAAGGACGGTATGGTTGTGTGTAATATTCATTACTATTTAAACTTAAAGCTGCATGTGTACTGCCATGATAAGCATTTTTGCAAGCAATTATTTTTGATTTTTTTGTAACACGTTTGGCTAATTTTAATGCTCCATCTGTAGCTTCTGCACCCGAATTAACTAAATATACGCAATCTAAATTTTCGGGTAAATAGTCTGTTATTTTTTTTGCTAATAATGCTGTGGGTTCTTGAATAAACTCTCCATACACCATTAAGTGAAGATATTTGTCTACTTGGTTTTTTATAGCTGTTTTTACTGCCTCATTTCCATGACCTAAACTGCTAACCGAAATTCCAGAAATAAAATCTAAATATTTTTTACCGGTTGAATCGTACAAAAATACACCTTCAGCTTTTGAAACCTCCAGCATAAGTGGGAAATTAGTTGTTTGTGCTTGATGTGAAAGAAATAATTGTCGGTTTGTAAGCATGCTGCAAATTAATTGAAAGTATTGGAAAATTTATAGGCATAACGAATGCTGACAATAGTCAATATTAAAAGTGATTGTATGATTATTTTATACACTACATCCAAATTAATTTTGAGTATTAAATAAGTAAAACTTATAACATAATTTTATATACCAATTTGTTTTTACTTATAATATTGTATTTGTAAAACCCCAACTATAATGATAAATAAAATTTTAGTACCAACCGATTTTTCCAAAGTTGCAAATAATGCATTGCAGTATGCAATAAGTTTGTCGTTAAAAATTAATGCAGAAATTCATCTTTTGTATGTTAAGAATTTACCTTTGGTTGATAGTTCTTACCCAGATACAATTTATCAAAGTTATATGAGCGAAATTGATGATTATACCACAGATAGATTTGCTCATTTAAAAAATAGTACTTTGGAAATGAGTGGTGTAAAATATATTACTCATTCGGCTTTTGGATTTATTAATGATGAAATTCAGGAGTTTACCACAAAAAACAAAATTGATTTGATCATATTAGGTACAACTGGAGCAAGTGGTATTCAGGAAGTACTGATAGGTAGTAATGCTGCTTCTGTTGTTGCTAAATCTGAGGTCCCTGTTTTAGTAATTCCTCCATCGGCAAAATTTGAAGAGATAAAACATATTGTATATTCAAGTGATTTCAACGAGCCCGAATTTCCAGCTTTATCTCGTTTGGCATATTTTGCAGATTTATATAACGCTGAAATTAGTATTTTACATGTTAAATCTGAATTTGATAATTATTTTGATGAAGAGCATAACTTTTTTGTAAAAAATAAAGATCAAATAGCTTTAAACAACTGGAAAATTGTAAAAGTAGAGGAAATAAGCAGTGTCATAGATAGTATAAATAATTATGTAGAGAAGGAACACACCAACTTACTAGTTATGGCTAAGCACAATCGGAATTTTTTTGATAGATTATTTCACCGAAGTTTAAGTAAAAAAATGGCTTATCACACCAAAATTCCTCTATTGGTTTTAAATAAATAATGATGCACTTTAAGAATAATTTTTCATGATAAAACCTAAAGGCCATTAAAATAACCATCCAATAATTTTATTAAACATCCATGCTCTCACAATTGTTAAGCGAAGCGTTACTTGTAAAATTAAACAATTAAAGTTTGCGACTTTAAATTACGTCACACTCAAAACCACACTAGCATTTCCGCCATCAAACTTGCCTGCGGGGTTATATTTGGTTATTTTAACACTGATGTTTTCTAAATGATTGTAGTCAGTTTTTAGTTGATTGATAATGCTTTGAGCAACCGTTTCAATAAAATCTCTTGGGTTTTCCATCTCGGTCTTTACTATTTTTAAAACTTGCTCATAATCAATAATATCCGATAGTTTTTCCATTAAAACATCGTTTGGTTTATTTTCAGTTAAAATAATATCAACCCTAAATTTGCCCCCTTTTACCTTTTCAAAATCGTACATTCCGTGGTAAGCAAAAAATTCGAGGTTTTCTAAACAAGTTTGTACTTTCATGAGTTGTAATAGTAATAAACAAAAAAACTATTTTCGCAGCGTAATAAAAAGCCGTTTAATAAAATACAATGGTTTAACCTATAAACAACATGACAACAAACGCACAAGAATTCACAAAAGCTAACAAGCAAGATGTTTACAACCATCCAGATTATTATTTATTGGATGAATTATTGAGTGAAGAACATAAATTAATTCGCAGTACTGTACGCGATTATGTAAAAAAAGAACTTTCACCCATTATAGAAGATGTGGCTCAAAAAGCAGTTTTCCCACGTTTTATGGTAAAACAGTTAGGTGAGTTAGGTTGCTATGCTCCACAATTGCCAGTAGAATATGGTTGTGGTGGAATGGATTATATTACCTATGGATTAATGATGCAAGAATTAGAGCGCTGCGATTCGGGCGTTCGTTCTACTGCTTCGGTTCAAGGTAGTTTGGTTATGTATCCTATTTACAAATTTGGTAGCGAAGAGCAAAAACATAAATATTTACCCAAATTAGCCAAAGGCGATTTACTAGGTTGTTTTGGATTAACAGAGCCTAATCATGGTTCTGATCCAGGTGGAATGACCACTAATTTTAAACCTGCTGGCGATGGCAAACACGTTATTTTAAACGGTGCAAAAATGTGGATTTCAAATTCACCATTTGCAGATATTGCAGTAGTTTGGGCTAAAAACGAAAACGGAAAGATAAAAGGAATTATCGTAGAGCGTGGTATGGAAGGTTTTAGCACGCCTGAAACACATAACAAATGGAGTTTACGTGCTAGCGCAACTGGCGAGCTAGTATTTAACGATGTAAAAGTTCCAGTTGAAAATATATTACCAGGAGTAGAAGGTTTAAAAGGTCCATTGACTTGTTTAAACAGTGCTCGTTATGGAATTAGCTGGGGTGCTTTAGGAGCAGCAATGGATTGTTACGATACGGCATTGCGTTACAGCAAAGAGCGTATTCAGTTTGGTAAACCCATTGCAGGTTTCCAATTACAACAAAAAAAGTTAGCAGAAATGATAACAGAAATTACCAAAGCACAATTATTAACTTGGCGTTTGGGTGTTTTAATGAACGAAGGAAGAGCTACACCTGCACAAATTAGTATGGCAAAACGTAATAATGTTGATTTAGCATT
>CANHVU010000005.1 GCA_947464275.1 Bacteroidota bacterium | reverse complement strand
TTTATAGACTTGAGTACGAATGGTCCAACCCAGTGGGAATGGACAATAGATCCACCATGTATAAGTTGTATAGTAGATCCAGCTAATGGAATAGCCAATTATTTTGTAAAAGGAACAGGCCAACCGGGTGCTGATATAGCAAATCCACGATTAGCAGCTTTTGATGCAGGTATTTTTAAAGTATGTTTACGTGTATTTAACTTACGTGGAACAGACTCTATCTGTAAATCAGATTATGTAAAAGTACTTCAAGGTAATTATATGTGTTCAGGTTCAGGAAGTTCAGTAACAAGTTTAAATGAAGGATTTGTATATGGAATAAGTGGTCCATATCAAACCTATGCAAGAACAAGTTGGCCAGCCAATTGCCCAGGCTTTACAATCAGCCCATGTGCAGATTCAGTAATATTATATGTAGATAGGATAAAAATGTGGCCAACTGATAGTATAGAAATATTTAACGGAACCTCAGCAAGTGCCCCACGTTTAGCAGCGATAGGAGCAGGCCCAACAGGTCAAGCACCATTAACAGCT
Source organism: Bacteroidota bacterium (assembly GCA_947464275.1). Classification (GTDB taxonomy): domain Bacteria; phylum Bacteroidota; class Bacteroidia; order UKL13-3; family UKL13-3; genus JAAFJM01. The sequence continues at coordinate 155,203 of CANHVU010000005.1, read as the reverse complement.
GCACAAGCAACGATTCGTGGTGGTAGTAATGTATTCTTCAGATATAAAGCAGGAACAGCAGCGTTACCAGCTAATTACGATTCAGCATCATTTAGTATAAGATGGCAAGCCAAAGCAGCTTCATATCCAAAACCAACAGCAGCATTTGAAGTACCAGATACCATTTACTCAAACCAATTGGTTTCTTATAATTCAAAATCAACAGGTACTCTTATGAAATATAGTTGGGATACAGAAGGAAACAATATTTTTGATTCAATTACAGCCAACCCAAGACGTACATTCTTAATTACCTCACCATTTTTAAGGAAGATATGTTTAGCTGTATATAATTGCGTAGGTAGCGATACCATATGCAAACAAGTAGCCTTTTTACCAGTAAATCGTCCTCCAGTTGCTCGCTTTACTGCAGATAAAGTAATTGGATTTAATACAGATACTTTTAGAATGAAAGACCAAACAACCAATGGTGTATTATCATGGCGTTGGACATTTATTCCAAGTGCAGTTCAGTATTTAAATGGAACAACTTCAACAAGCCAAAATCCAGAAGTACGTTTAACTAGCCCAGTAAATTATACTGTTCGTTTAACATCAACAAATGCTTTTGGGGTAGATTCAATCACCAAAACAGCATTTATACAAGTAAACGCTTACCAAACACCAGGAGCTGGAGCTACTTTTTCAACAGTAGCAGACAATACAATGGGAATAAGCAGAGTAAGATTTGCGGGAATAGACAGTAGCTTTACACAACCAACAAGTCCAACATTCCAATTCATCAATACTAAAACCCAAGTAGGAAATATATTAAGAGGAGGCAAATATGCAATAGTATTAGATAGACCTCGTTCAGGCGAAGCCTTAGACTATAAAGTATGGATAGACTTTAACTTAAATGCAAACTTTGAAACCAATGAATTGGTATTAAACAAAATCAATAATGGCAATGCACAAATAACCGACACGGTATTGATAGGTGCAAATCAAATATATGGTAATACCAGAATGCGTGTAGGATTAGATTTAGCCAATTCAACTCAATTCAATTCAGTGTATTCAGTAGTTGGTATGTTTAAAGACTTTAATATTTCGATAGTGCCCGATTTAGTAAAACCAGTAATAACTTTAAATGGCCCATCGATACTAAGAACAGAGATAAACAAACCATTTATAGATCCTAGTGTAAGGGCAAGTGATAATATAGAAGGAAATATTAGCAGTAGAGTACAAACAGTATCAACAGTTAATTTAGCTAACATAGGTGTATACACAGTAAAATACTATGTATTAGATTATTCAGGTAATGTTTCGGATACGTTGATAAGAACAGTGATAGTAGAATTAAACAGTACTGGTCCAACAATCACATTAAAAGGTGGTTCAACTATAAGTATAGACCCTAAACAACCATTTGTAGACCAAGGTGCAATAGCATTGGATAATTTAGGAAACGATATATCACAAAACATCATAACTACCACTAACCTAAATGAAAATGTGATAGGTACTTATACAAAGAGATACTCAATTACAGATGCGTTTAACTTTACCAAATATGTAGAAAGAACCATAATAGTAAAAGATACTACACGCCCAGTAATTACCCCAAAACAAAATCCATACTTACATCAAGTAGGCACCTTGTTTCAGCCATTACAAGCCATAGAAGTATCAGATAACTACAATTTGAAAAACGAGTTAAATGCAACTTTTGTAGGACAAGTAAACGAGAATTTATTAGGAACCTATTTTGTGGTATATGATTTAAAAGATCAGTCAAACAACAGTGCTAATCAGGTGAGATTACAAGTAAATGTAACCGATAAAATCAATCCAACGATCACAGTAGGAACCAATCCATTATTTGTAGAAGTAAATGAAGCATTTGCTGAAAATGATATTATAGTAGGTGATAATTACTGGCCGGTAAGCACATTATTTAGAAGTCAAGTAAGTAATGTACGTATAGATTCATTAGGTACTTATGAAATAGTATATACAGTAACAGATGGTTCAGGAAATTCAGCAACAATAACACGTACAGTGATTGTACGCGATACCAAAGCACCAACCATAAAATTAATTGGAAGTTCAACAGTGAACTTAGAGAGATTTAAGGTTTACCAGGATGCAGGTGTATTATTATTTGATAATTATTATTCAGATGCAAAAATGCGTCCTTACTTAACCATTACTAGTAATTTACCTGTTAATAATAATGGTGAGTATTTTGCTGATATTGAAGGATTATATGTTGTTCAATATAAAGTAAGAGATTTATCTAATAATATTTCTGAGATTATAACTAGAACTGTTAATGTTGTGTCAAGCACCTCATCAATAGCTGATGCGGTTAATGCTAACAATGTGTTATCAATTTATCCAAATCCAAATAATGGAATGGTAAAATTAAAATTGATGGAAACAGCAAATGCAGATGTAACAGTTAAAGTTTATAATATTATGGGTGTATTAGCTAAAACTTTAACATTGAACCATAAAGATTTAACTGAAAAACAATTAGATTTAACAAGCTTTGCTAGCGGTGTTTATTTAGTACAAGTTGAAACAGAAGGTAAAGTTTCAACTCATAAAATCAATATTGTAAAATAATTAAACTTAATCCATAAATAAAAAAGGTGCTTTTCGGAAGGAAGGCACCTTTTTTATTTATATTTGAATAAATGAAAGCAGTTATCGATTTAGGTTCCAACACTTTTAATCTTTTAATAGCAGATATAAAAAATAATCAGCTAAATGTAGCAGTTAACTTAGAGTTTCCAGTAAAAATTGGAAGAGGAGGTTTAGTTGATAATGTAATAACAGATGCGGCCATGCAAAGAGCCATAACTGCTTTGAGTCAATTTAAAAGATATCTAGATAGATTTGAAATATCTGATATTACCGCTTTGGCTACTTCGGCCATTCGCAATGCATCTAATGGTGTTTTATTGGCGCAGCAAGTAAAAGAAATGTTTAATATTAATATTTCTATAATTGATGGAATAAAGGAGGCTGAGTTTATTTACAATGGTGCAGCTAATTCATTTAAGCTTCCTAATGACGAAATTTTAGTAATGGATATAGGAGGCGGAAGTGTTGAATTTATTATTGGTAGAGGAAATCACATTATTTGGAAACAGAGTTTTGATATTGGTGCTGTTAGATTGGTCGAAATGTTTAAGCCACAAAATCCGCTAAACTCAATTGATATTGAAAACATAAAATCACATATTTTAAAAACACTAAAACCTTTACAAGACGAACTTTTTAAATACCCTTTAAAAACTTTGGTTGGAACTGCTGGCAGTTTTGAAACAATGGTTGATGTGGTAATTAAAGATTTAAGGGTTATTCCCAATTCGTTATCAAAAAATGCTTTTGAAATTCCACTTCAAGAATTTGAAGTTTTTAAAGAAATGATGGTAAAAACAACTACCGAACAACGTCTAAATTTTAAAGGTATGTTAGATTTTAGAGCAGAATACATTCCTATTGCATCATTATTAATTGAAATTATTATAGAAATGGCTGGTATAAAAAAATTAGTTTGCTCTAATTACTCCATGAAGGAAGGTGCCCTTTATAGCATGTACTAAAATGCTTTTAAAGTATCGTAAATTTTATTTACGGGCAAACCCATTACATTGTAAAAGCAACCATTAATTTTCTCCACTGCAGTGTATCCAAACCAATCTTGTATTCCATAGCTTCCTGCTTTGTCGAATGGTTTATAATTTTTTATGTAATGCCAAATTTCATCATCTAAAAGTTGCTTTATGTTTACCTCACTTCTTTCGTAAAGGGTAACAGTTTTGTTATTCGATTTTAAGCAAACTCCAGTAAATACCTCGTGGGTAGTACCACAAATTTCTTTCAACATTTCAAACGATTCTTGCTCTGTTTCTGGTTTATTCAAAACATGGTTATTAACCCAAACTACGGTATCGGCAGTTAATAAAATTTCATTTTCTTTAAGCGTTAAAGGAAATGCATCAGCTTTTTTATTGGCCAAATAAGTTGGAATTTCGTGTTTGGTTAAATGGCTTGGAAATGATTCATCTACCTCGTAAGTAATAACTTCAAAAGGTAATTCTAATCCTTTAATTAACTCTTGTCTTCTTGGCGATTTAGATGCCAAAATTATTTTTTTATTGTTCAACAACATTTACTTAAAATTCTAATGATAATTTATTGGCTAATTCTTGTAAATCGTTAATCACTTTTTCGTTTAAAGGAATTCCTGATGCTAACCTTTCTTTTTCTAATAAAAACTCAGGTTCTCCAGGAATAATTACATGCTGATTTGTATCTATTTTTTCAGCATTTTTAAAAGCATCAATCCAATTATCAATATGGTTTTTAAAATCATCGGCAGGTCTAAATGCATCAATGCGCATGGCACCTAAAAAATGTCCAATTCCATTTCCTGGTAAATTTTCTAAAGGATTTAAAAAAGCCACAAATGGAGGAACCCAAGGGCCATAATTAGCACCACTTAATACTCCACATAAAATGTCAACCAAACTTGCTAAACCATAACCTTTATGTCCGCCTAAAGGCAATAATGAGCCTCCATTTGAAAGTTCGTTAGCGTTGGTTGATTCATCACCATTTTTGGTTTGAACCCAATTATTAGGAATTGGTTTACCTGTTCGTTGCGCAATTTCTAGCTTTCCATTTGCAGCTGCACTGGTTGCCATATCAATTACTATAGGTAAGTGTTTTCCTGCCGGAAATGCATAACAAATTGGATTTGTGCCTAACATACGCTGCTTGCTGTATGTTGGCGCCACTAATGGACTTGCATTGGTCATGGCAATTCCAATCATGTTATTAGGCAAAGCTTTCATGGCATGGTAAGCAGCTATGCCAAAATGATTGCTGTTTTGAATAGCCACCCAACCTGTACCTACGTTTTTAGCTTTTTCTATGGCAATATCCATGGCTTTTGGCGCAACTACTAAACCTAAACCTTGGTCTGCATCAATGGTTGCAGTGCTAGGTGTTTCATAAATAATTTTATGTTGTGTGTTCATGTTAGCTCTGTTGGCTTCGTAAAGCCTTACATAGCCGCTTAAACGTGCTACACCATGTGAGTCTATTCCGCGTAAATCGGCAGCTATAAGCACATCGGCAGCTTGTTTGGCATCTTGCTCATTCATGCCACATTTTATAAAAACTTGTTCGGTAAAGTGTAATAAACGTTGGTGGGAATAATTCATTTATTTGTAAAATATTGTAAAAGAAATTACCATTTTTTTAAAATAAAAAATCTGTGAAAGATGATTTTTCGTCCACCAATTCACAGATTTCATAGTAATAGATTTTAAAAATTATTTTCTATCGCCTAAAACGCGTAATAAGTATAAAAATAAATTGATGAAATCAAGGTATAAGGTTAATGCACCCATAATAGAACCTTTTTTAGCTTGTTCTCCATCTAACTGAGTAGCCATTAATTTTAATTTTTGAGTGTCATAAGCGGTTAATCCCACAAATATCATGACGCCTGCATAAGATATAATATAGTTAAGCGTTGAGCTTTGTAAAAAATAATTTACTACTGTAGCAATAATTAATCCTATTAAACCCATCATCATGATGGCACCAAAACCACTTAAATCCTTTTTAGTAAAAAAGCCTGCTAAACTCATTACAGCAAAAGTACCAGCAGTTATAAAAAATGTTGAGGCAATAGAACTAGCAGTATAAATAATAAAAATACTCGAAAGGGTAATTCCACTTAAAACGGAATAAAGAATAAACATTATAATAGCAGTTGTGTAACTTAATTTAGAAACACGAGCACTTAAATACCAAACTACTCCAAGTTGAGCTATGATTAAACCCATAAACATATATTTAGTGCCGAATACAATGCTTAATAATTGTTCAGATGATGCAACATACATGGCTACAATACCTGTAATAAATAAGGCTAAAGTCATCCATGAATACACCTTAGTCATAAATGCACCCACCACACTTTGGGTTTGGGTTGACGAAATTTGTGAGTTTTCCATTTTCTTGATTTCTTTTTATTTTTTTTAGTTAATTAATTTGTTGCAAAATAAGTTATTTTAGTACAATTAGTTCATGTGCATTTTAGGAAACCTAAATATTTCACTATCGTGAACCAGAATTGAATGAATTTTATAAGTAATAAATTCGTACAACGGTAATTGTTGAATTAATGTTTCTGCCTCCGCTTCAGTTTCGGTATTAAATATTATCCAACCTTTTGTACGCTCTTCATTAATGGTGTAACTTTGAATTTTACCTTGATTAATTAAAACACTTATAAAAGCTCTGTGACTAGGAATTTTCCGCATAAAATTATTGTCTATTTCGTAAGGCAATTTTATTTCAACCATGAATACCATAATTTCTTTCTTTTTTATTTAAATATAAGTAACCACATTTGTCAATTGCTATGCCAAATAAAAGTAAATATACCAAAATGATAAAAGAAGAAGCCAATAGGCTTGGCTTTAGCTTTGTAGGTATTAGTAAAGCGGAGTTTTTGGCAAGCGAAGCACCTAAGTTGGAGAAATGGCTCCTTGAAAATAAAAATGGCAAAATGGCTTATATGGAAAATCATTTTGACAAACGTTTAAATCCTACTTTATTAGTTGATGGTGCCAAATCAGTGATTAGTTTAATGTATAATTATTATACTAGTGATAAACAAAAAGACCCGCAAGCTCCTCAAATTTCAAAATATGCATATGGGCAAGACTACCACGATGTTGTAAAAGAAAAATTGGTTCAATTACTATTGTTTATTCAATCAAATATTGGTGAAGTAGGAGGCAGGTGTTTTGTAGATTCGGCACCAGTTTTAGAGCGAGCTTGGGCTGCCAAAAGTGGATTGGGTTGGATTGGCAAAAATGGCAATTTAATTAACAAAGGTCACGGTTCCTTTTACTTTTTGGCAGAGTTAATTATAGATTTGGATTTAGAATACGATAGTAAATTAGCTACCAATTATTGTGGAACTTGCACGGCTTGCATTGATGCTTGTCCTACCGAAGCCATTGTTTCGCCAACTGTGGTGGATGGAAGTAAATGCATAAGTTATTTTACCATTGAGTTAAAAGATGCCATTCCTACTGAAATGAAAGGGAAGTTTGATAATTGGGCTTTTGGATGCGATGTTTGCCAAGATGTTTGCCCATGGAATAGGTTTTCAAAACCACATAACGAACCTCAATTTTTAGCTAAGCCCGAACTTTTAAACATGACTAATAATGATTGGCTTGAGATTACTGAGCAAGTATTCAGCGAGTTATTTAAAAAATCGCCAGTTAAGAGAACCAAATACAACGGATTGAAAAGAAATATTGACTTTATAAGAAACTAAACCCAATGATAAATTTGTACCGCTTTGTTTTTGTTAATTTAATTGCATTATGTTTTGGTGTAATTGCCTACGCACAAGATTCTACACAAGTTAAAAAGAAAACTTTAAAAGTCTCTCCAGTGGTGGAATCTAAAAAACTACTTCTCCATAAAATGGATCCTAATAATTTTAACTTTGGAGTAGGAATAGACGGAAACTTTAATTTAATTGGTGCTGATTTTGGTAATAGAGTAGGAAATTTTATGCCAAGAATGAGTATTTTTTTTACAAAACCTCTTAATAAATTTTACATAAATAAATTTATTAGCATGTGGGATTATTCTGTGGAACCAGTAGCTGTTAATTTTATTGAAAGTAGAGATAAAACTACCGACAATCAGTTTGGTGGTTATTATTTCGATCCATCGTTTTCATTTCATTTTGTGCCAGATAGAAGCAGTGCAGATTTTAGGTTATTATTTGGTTTTAGACCATCTTATTTAATGTATAGCTATTCTCAAACACTTCAAAATGGAACATATAGTTTGGTTCAAGGTGGATTAGAATCAAACAAAAATAAAGCTGGTGATATCGATTTGGCAGGTATGGTTGGTTTTAGTTTTAAGTTTAGCCAGATTGGTAATTTTGAAGTAAAGTATGTGCATAGTTTTACAAATAATAATACCGTTAACTACGTTCAAGGACGACCAAATACATTGGAAGTGGGCGTAAAATTAAGTGCAGTTCAAATTGGACGTGCTCTTTTTGATGCGGATGCAGAAATGAAAAAACAAGTATTTAAATTAAGTAGAGGTACTTTATTAATAATGTTTCCTACTCCTAGTATTAATGAGGTAAATGCTTTAAAACGCATGGGTAGATTTGATGATGCCAACCAACTTTATTTTTTACAAGATTTAACAAATAAAATGGTTATTGAAAAAATGAAGGTTGATTATAAATATAGCAAAATTTTGTTTTTTTCTGATACATCAATTAATAAAATATTGGCGAAAGATTTTACTAATGTTTTTATCAATGAAAATTACGAATCAATTGAAAGGCCAGTAACGTTCGATTCTACCAATTTTTTAATTGCTTCTTTTTGTTTTGATGTTTCGGAGTATTCTAGTCGTAATAAATTAGCTTATGGTTTACATGTTTATGACGAAAAAATGCAATTATTGTCAAAGCCATTTAATACTATGCGAAACGATATGGGTTTGGTGCAAGGAAATAATGTAATAGCCGATTTATTGGGTAAAAAGACGTTGTTTACTCCACAAGAATATGAAACAGTGGTAAGAAAGTTTAACGACAGGTTACTTAAAAGCAAATTGGCTACGGATGAATAGTAGCTTTTAGAGATGAATGAAAATTGTTTTAAATAAAAAATGTATCTATTTGAATGTTTTATGAGTTATTTTTTGAACTTGTATAATTATTAGTTCAAAATGTCAAAACAAGTTTTGTAATTTCAATTAACTATTCAATATTGCATTTTTTATTTTAACATGAAATCAGATATAGAAATTGCACGCGAAGTAAAACTTCAACCTATACATAAAATAGCAGCCAATATTGGTATTACAGAGGATCAAATAGAGCAGTATGGTAAATACAAAGCCAAAATTACTTTTGATTTTGATGAGCAAAAAATAGCACAAAGCAATTTAATTTTAGTAACGGCCACAACACCTAACAAAAGTGGAAGTGGAAAAACCACTACTTCGGTTGCTTTGGCACAAGGTTTAAATAAAATTGGAAAAAAGGCTATTGTGGCTTTACGCGAACCAAGTTTGGGTCCATGTTTTGGGATGAAAGGTGGCGCAGCAGGTGGCGGTTACAGCCAAGTATTGCCAATGGAAGATATTAACTTACATTTTACAGGCGATTTTCATGCAATAACTTGTGCTAATAATACTTTGGCGGCATTAATTGACAATTACCAATATTTTAATAAAAACAATCCAAATGGTTTAAAGCAAATTTTATGGCGCAGGGTGTTAGATGTGAATGATCGTTCGCTACGTTATATTTTAAGTGGATTAAATGGCTCTGCCAACGGCATTCCAACTGAAACTGGTTTTGATATTACGCCTGCATCCGAAATTATGGCTATCTTTTGTTTGGCTACTTCATTGGATGATTTGCGCGCTCGCATTGAAAATATATTAGTAGGTTATAAATATGATAATACACCTTTTTATGTAAAAGATTTAGGTGTGGCAGGTGCTTTGGTTACTTTACTAAAAGATGCTTTTCAACCTAATTTGGTGCAAACCATTGAAGGTGGTGCGGCATTTATACATGGTGGCCCGTTTGCTAATATTGCACATGGTTGTAATAGTATCATGGCAACCAAGGCGGCTATGCAACATGGTGAATATGCTGTAACTGAAGCGGGTTTTGGAAGCGATTTAGGTGGAGAAAAGTTTTTAAATATAAAATGCAGAGCAGCAGGAATTAGTCCTAAAGCTGCAGTTTTAGTTACAACAACTCAAAGTATAAAACTGCATGGCAAAGTTGACGAAAAATTAATAAAGCAGCCAAACATGGAAGGCTTAAAAGCTGGAATAAAAAATGTAGAACGCCATATTGAAAACTTACATCAGTTTGGACAAACAGTGATTGTAGCATTAAATAAATTTGGTTTTGATACCGATGAAGAAATTGCATTTATTCAAAATTGGTGTAAAGAAAAAGGTGCTGAATTTGCCATAAACGAAGGTTTTGCTAATGGGGGAGATGGTGCAGTAGAATTGGCTAAAAAAGTGGTGGAGGTGGTTGAAAATAAAGCTAGCAAGCCTATTAACCATACTTATGATTTAAACGATTCGGTAGAAGAAAAAATACGAAAAATTGTTACAACAGTTTATAAAGGAAGTAGTATTACGTTAGGTAAAAATGCCAAGACAGCTTTAAAGAAAATTACAGATTTAGGTGCTGATAAATTGCCTGTTTGTATAGCCAAAACACAATTTAGTTTTACTGATAATGCTGTTTTAGTTGGAGCTGCTGAAGGATTTAATATACACATAGAAAATTTGGTATTGAACAATGGGGCAGGATTTATAGTAGCTGTAGCGGGAGAAATTATGCGCATGCCAGGTTTACCAAAAGACCCAGCCGCAATGCACATTGATTTTGTTAATGGAGAGATTACGGGATTGAGTTAATTTTTGATTTGGAGATTTCGAGATTGAAAAATTACAAAATTGAAAGATTACAAGATTAAAATAGTAGAAAAAGAATTCTGAAATGATAAAAAAAATTGATGCTTATATTCAAATTGTTGTTTTGATATTAGGTATTATTACAACTCCATTTTTAGCAAATAGCTCAAAAATTGAAGTTGTTTTTTTAGGATATTTTTTAGTTGGTACTTTTCAATTCGCTAGTTTTGTTTTTCACGAATTAGTAGATGATAAAATTGAATCTAAATTCATAAAATACTATAAAAAGTATTTGGCAATAAGTTTAATTTTATTAATTCCTCCAATCACAATTATTGGTTTGACTTTGTTAATTATTACCTCACCAATTATTGCAATTTTATATGTAATTTTCAATTATCATGAAAATGTAAAACCAATTTTTAAAGAAAATTCTATCAGATGGTATTAGAAATTATCGAAAACATTCATTCAGTAAAACAAATTGTTGGGTGCTGAGTTAGTTTGTCACTTAGATTTCTTTTAAAAATTAAGCAAACCAAATAACCTTTAAACCTTCCAACAATATACTAATCCGCATCACATGAAAAAAAACTTAACGATCATTTTTGCATTTATTTTATTAAGTGGTTTTTTTATTAAATGGAAATATTATTCCCCAAGTAAGTTGTTAATTAAAGCCAAGCAAGATATAGAAGCTTTTAACGAATTAGGTTTATTGAAAAATGGCGATATTATTTTTCAAAATTCAAACTCTACACAAAGTAGAGCTGTTGAAATGGCTACACATTCAAAATATACGCATTGCGGAATAGTGTATTTAAAAGGTAATGATTATTATGTATTGGAAGCTGTTCAGCCAGTTAAAACTACCGATTTAGCTTCATTTATTGCTCGTGGTAATGGTGGTCACTATGTAATAAAACGTATTAAAAAAGCCAACCAAATCCTTACAGATAGTGTTTTAAATAACATGCAAGCCATAGGCAATCAATTTTTAGGAAAGAATTACGATATTACTTTTGAATGGAGTGATGATAAAATTTATTGTTCTGAATTAGTTTGGAAAATATACAAACGAGGAGCTGGAGTGGAGGTAGGTAAATTAGCTACACTTAAAGAATTTGATTTAAACAACGAATTGGTAAAACGTATCATGCGCAAACGCTATGGCAATAATGTCAATTATAAAGAAAAAGTAATTTCACCTGCCTCCGTTTTTGAAAGCGAAAATTTGGAGTTGGTAAAAGAAAATTAGTATTACTTTATTAGAAACAAAAAACGCCATTTATTAAAAATAAATGGCGTTTTTGCTAATGAATTTTGGAGTAAAATATACTGTTAACGTATGGTTTGAACTCTAACAGCGTTCATACCTTTTTTTCCTCTTTCTGTTTCAAATTGTACTTTGTCATTTTCTCTGATACGGTCTACTAAACCTGATGAGTGTACGAAAATGTCTTCACCACCATCGCTAGGGCTAATAAATCCGAAGCCTTTCGTTTCATTGAAAAACTTTACTGTTCCTTCTTGCATTGTATTTTGTTATTAAAAATTAAGTTGTAAAACTAGGTCTATTTGTTAAAAAAACAAGTATGTTTTTATTTTTTTAAAAGTTTTTTATTTTTTTAAATACATTTTAGTCAGCAAATTATCCAAATAATTTAAATAATAAGTTATGTTGCAACCTTACTCATGCATACTTTAGAAGAACTTAAAAATGGTCAATTAAAAGGGGCCAAACATATAAAAATAGCCTGTGGTTTAAATGAATTTCCTATTGAGATATTAGACTTAGCGGATACACTTGAAATTTTAGATTTGTCGCAAAATAACCTAAGTAGTCTGCCTCCAAATTTTGATAAATTAAGTAAACTAAAAATTGCTTTTTTTTCCGATAATTTGTTTACCGAACTTCCTGAAGTTTTGGGCAAATGTCAGAGTTTAGAAATGATTGGTTTTAAATCCAATCAAATCAAAATAGTTAGTGAAAATGCTTTGCCTAAAATTACCCGTTGGCTTATTTTAACCAATAACCAAATTGAAATAATTCCTAAATCCTTGGGTAATTGTTATCGTCTACAAAAATTGGCTTTGGCGGGTAATAAAATTAAAGAATTACCTGGTGAAATGGTTAATTGCCAAAACTTAGAATTAATTAGAATATCGGCCAATTTACTTACCTATTTTCCAAATTGGCTTTTGCAATTACCCAAACTTTCGTGGGTGGCTTATGCTGGAAATCCATTTAGTGAAATGGCACAAATTCCAAATGATTTAAGCAAAATTGTATGGACAGATTTAACTATTAACGAACAATTGGGCCAGGGAGCATCAGGTATTATCTACAAAAGTTCTCTTAAAGGTTTTGGTGAAGAAGTTGCAGTAAAAATATTTAAAGGCGAAGTTACAAGCGATGGTCTGCCATTAAATGAAATGAATGCATGCATGGCAGCAGGAAATCATCCTAACTTGGTAAATGTATTAGGTAAAATTGCCAATCATCCTCAACAAAAAGAGGGTTTAGTTATGAGCCTAATTCCAAGTAATTATAATAACTTGGGTAATCCTCCAAGTTTTGAAAGTTGCTCTCGTGATATATTCAATCAAGGTACTAATTTTACAATCAGTCAAATGATTAATATTTCGAAAGGCATTGCATCAGTTTGCAAACAATTGCACAGCTTAGGCATAAATCATGGCGATTTGTATGCGCATAATATTATGTTTGATAAAGATGGCAACAACTTATTAGGCGATTTTGGAGCTGCTACTTTTTATGATGTTAATTCGGATATGGCCGAAGCATTACAAAAAATTGAAGTAAGGGCATTTGGGTGCTTATTAGATGATATGTTAATGAATACTTACGAAAATAAATTATTTCCCAATATTAAATTATTGGAACATTTAAGAGATAATTGTATGCAAAATGATATTTTAAAAAGACCAAGTTTTGAAGAAATTGTGGCAAATATAAATGAGTTATAAATAAAAAAGCTGTTTTGTATTTATACAAAACAGCTTTTAAAAGATAATTTAAGAAGTCGAATTATTTTTTCATCATTTGATCAAAAACTACATCTGCTTTAAATGCCTTTGCAGCTTTTCCTTTTCTAACCACTTTAATTTTTAAAATATAATCTCCTTGTTCAATTTTATTTACTACATCTTGTCCTTCTATAACGTGACCAAAAATAGTATGTCTGTTATCTAACCAACTTGTTTGTACGTGTGTGATAAAAAATTGACTTCCATTGGTAAATGGACCAGCATTCGCCATAGCTAAAATACCAGGTCCAGTAAATTTTAAACTAGGATCAAACTCATCTTTAAAGGCATAACCCGGGCCGCCTTGTCCTGAACCTTGTGGGTCGCCACCTTGAATCATAAAATTTGGAATAACCCTATGAAACTTTAAACTATCGTAATAAGGAGTTCCTAAAGGTTTAGCTTCATTTTTTATTTTACCTTCTGCCAAGCCCACAAAATTCGCTACAGTTAATGGCGCTTTTTCCATTTCTAATTTTAATAAAATTTTCCCTTTTGATGTATTCATTTCAACATACAAACCATCTGCAAGTGCAGGTTTTTTTGCGGCTATTGCTATGGTGGCAATTACCATTAAACTTAATGCTACTAATATTTTTCTCATATTTATTTGGTTAAATAATTGTTTTATTATTCGGCTAAATAAAATAAAATACCCAACATAAAAAAGAAAGTAGTTAATTTGCTTGTGTAATATTATAGTAAGCAAATAATTAATAAATTTAATAGTTTGAAGCAAATGATAAAACATGTTTTATTGTTTTTTATTTTAATTCCATTGTATAGTTTTTCAAGAAATGGTTTTTTCTTAAAGCAGCTATCATTTTATTATGGAAATTCAATTAGGTTTAGTAATCAATGTTTTAATTCTTATTATATTTATAATGAAAGATTTAGTATAGGCTGTATTGGTCAAAATTATAAAGGTTTTGGAATTGGGTTTGCTGATTTAAGAGATAATGATTATAGCTTAAATCTCAAGTTTTTTCATTCAATTAATTTAATACCAAGTAGTGTTTTTAGCAGTTATTTTGGAGTAGCACCGGTTTTTTATAAAATGAACAATCAAAACATTTTAAATTTTAAGCCTGAAGTTGGAATTAGGTTTAATAGTTCTGCATATTTTCGTAAGCCTTTGTTGAGTGTTAGTTTTATATTGGCTTATGGTTATGAATTTTCTTTAATTAATGATGATAAGTTTATTATGGATAGAAATGAAATGAGTGTAAAAATTGGCATAAGTCTTAATTTAAATAACTTAAAAAGAAAGAATCATCTCTAAATCAATAGAAAGTATTATAATTCATAAATAATAAAACAATACAATATAAATAGTATTAATAAAATATATAACAAAAAAAATCATGTTAAATTTTGAATTTAAAAATCCAACCAAAATACATTTTGGCAAAGGATTAATAGAAAAACTTGCTACCGAAATTCCAGCTAATGCTAAAATATTAATGCTTTATGGAGGTGGTAGTATATTGAAAAATGGTATTTACGAGCAAGTAAAATTAGCCTTAAAAAACTTTGAAGTAGTAGAGTTTGGTGGTATTCCCGCTAATCCTGAATATGCAGTTTTGTTAAAAGCTTTAGAGATAATTAAAAATCAAAATATTACTTATTTATTGGCTGTTGGCGGAGGTTCGGTTATTGATGGTACTAAATTTTTATCATCGGCTGCTTTATATACAGGCACAAATCCTTGGGATATTTTAGAAAAAGGAATAAGAACAGATGTTGGAATGCCTTTTGGAACAGTGCTTACTTTACCTGCTACAGGTTCAGAAATGAATTCTGGTTCTGTTATTTCTCGTGCAGAAACCAAACAAAAGTTTGGAATGGGTGGGCCTGGTTTATTTCCTCAATTTTCTATTTTAGACCCTACTGTTATTAGTTCAATTCCGGCTAATCAAATTGCCAATGGAATTACCGATGCATTCACACATGTACTAGAACAATACATGACTTATCCAATTGGCGCAAATCTTCAGGATAGAATTGCTGAAAGTATCATGCAAAATTTAATAGAAGTAGCGCCTGTTATTATGCAAAATCCTAGTGATTATAACGCTCAATGCGAGTTTATGTGGAGTTGTACCATGGCTTTAAATGGTTTAATTCAAAAGGGAGTTCCTACAGATTGGGCTGTGCATGCCATTGGTCATGAGTTAACTGCTTTATACGGAATTGACCATGCAAGAACTTTAGCTATTATAGCACCAAGTCATTACAGATACAATTTTAATACTAAAAAAGAAAAGCTAGCTCAATATGCAAGTCGTGTTTGGGTAATTAATGAAGGTTCAATTGATGAAAAAGCTCATCAAGCTATCGATAAAACGGAGGCATTTTTTCATAGTTTAGGAATAAAAACTCACTTAAGTGAATATACTGATAACTATAAGGATGCAACTGCATTTATTCATAAAAATTTTACTGATAGAGGTATGCTAGGTATTGGTGAACATAAAAATTTAACTCCTGATGATGTGGTTAAAATTGTTGAAATGAGTTATTAATGAAAAAGGGTCGCTTCAGCAATGAAGCGACCCTTTTTTATGGATAATAAAAATGTTATAAACCATCTACAGGCTTACCTTTCGGGTACCTTATTTCGTAAGTAAAGGTTACCTTTTTGGTATCTTTAGAGCCAATTTTTACACGCCATTTTAGTTTGCCTGTTAATTCATCTAACTCCGCATCATCGCTATGAAGTAGTTTTACCTTTATTTCTTCGGTTCCTTGCACTATTGGTATCTGGTCTTCTAGTTCCATTTCTAAGGCCATATTTTTGGTGTTACGTACCATTAATTCTATAGTCCTAGTTTCTATTTTTTCGTTATCAATCAATTTAACTTTAAACTTTTCTTTTAATTTTTTACGGGTTAAAACTATGGTTTTGTCTCTTCCTAAATTTACGCTTAAAGTATCGCTATTGCTGCTAGCATTTAAGTACATTTCGCCAACATAAGTGCCATCAAAATATAATCGAGCGCTACCTGGAATAATATTTAAATCTTCCCAACCTACAATTTTAGCTTGTAAAAATGCATCATTACAAAGTTTTGGAACGGCTGCAAATGCCAACTGCATAGGAACTTGTTTTTGATTAATCAATACTTTATGAGCTCTGCCATCGCTGGCAATGTTATAGTTTAATTTTATTTCGTACTCAGTTCTTATTAAGTTTTGACTTACTTCAATATAGTTTGTTAATGGTTTTTCTTCAATTTGTGAATAGTTATCATCGTTAGTTGGTACATCTTTATCGGTTTGTTCCAAAGCTAATTTTTTAGTGGCTTGTACTGGTACTAATCTGTTTGATAAATAGTTAACAGCTGGCTTTTGTCTGTACTCTAAAAAGCTTAAATACCAGGGTGTTAGTTCTGGTTTAAAATTGGCTTCATTAGGGTTTGAGGTACTTAAGGTTAAGCTAGTATTTTTCCAATCTAAGCCCGAGTTTTGGGTAATATTGGCAAAGTATTTTAATTGAAAATTATTGCTTTGGGTTGATGCTTGTAAATCGTACTGAGGAACCCAACTTGCATTAGGAATTAAATAGTTAAAACTTACTTGAGTTTGTGTTGAGTTTTCAGCAAAAATGGTAACAATCACTTGCATAGTAGGCGTTTCATCTTCTTGGTTTTCTTCTCCATTATTTGATTGCAGGTTAACTAACAAATTATAACGTTCCTGTAATTTGATTACTATTTTAGTATTGTTTGACTTGTTTCGAGTTATTTTAAGTTCTTGTTCATAATATTCATTTAGCTTAGCTTTTAAAAAAATCATGCTTTCACGCATTAAAATCAACGAATCGTTAAATAATTCGCCACGCATCAGTTTATTATTGGTCAATAAATTTTTTTCTAAAGTTATAACCTTTAGTTTATTATCTAATTCTAAATCGTAAAATTTATAATCTTCAAGCGAGTCTTGAATGCGTTCAATTTCGCGTGCATATTTATTTGTAGCAGGTTTACGTTCTTTGTATTTTTCAAAATTACGAACTTCCATCACGGTTCCTTCTTTGCAATTAGCTTGCAACGAGGCCACGTTGATACTTGATGAAATATTTTCAAAAACTAAATCGTTAATGCCTTGGCTTATGCTTACCGTTTCTGAATAATACAAATGCGCTCCTTGTAAATAAACAGTAGCTTTTTGTAATTTAGCCTTAATTGGCTTATTGATTTGTGCGTTTAAAAATGTGGTTAACAAAAGTGTTACGCTTAAAAATAATGATTTCATATTTATAAAATTGAATTGGTTTTTGGTAGTTAGAAACAATTAGTTCTAAAATTCCATAAAAATTTTTCATATTTGTTTTCCTTGTTAGTTAATTTAAAAACAGAAAGCGAT
This sequence comes from Bacteroidota bacterium, assembly GCA_947464275.1. Taxonomy (GTDB): domain Bacteria; phylum Bacteroidota; class Bacteroidia; order UKL13-3; family UKL13-3; genus JAAFJM01. The sequence continues at coordinate 137,260 of CANHVU010000005.1, read as the reverse complement.
GAAAACTTGGTAGTTAACTACCAAAATACTAAAAATAATTTAGTGGTGGGCGAACTATTTAAGCGCCATTCGCTCATGTGTTTTACTGTTTGTGTAAAATATTTAAGGGATGAAGATGCGGCCCACGATGCCACCATGAATATTTTTGAAAAGCTTTTTAATGATTTACAAAAGCACCAAATAAACAATTTTAAAAGTTGGCTGCATACTGTTTGTAAAAATCACTGCTTAATTTTATTGCGAAAACCCAATGTTTTGGTAAGTATAAATGAAGATGAAGAAGAAAATGAAAATTTATTTATGCAATTATCCAATATTTTGAATCATGATGATGACAAACAGGAGAAAGAAGAAAAATTGCAAGCTGTTGAAAATGCGATTTTGGGTTTAAAAGACAAACAGAAACAATGTATTGAACTGTTTTATTTAAAACAAAAAAGCTATGTTGAAATTGCGGACATAACGGGTTATACCGAAAATGAAGTAAAAAGTTATATTCAAAATGGTAAACGAAATTTAAAAATTATATTAGAACAAAAAGGAATAACCATAGGCCTAGCCTTATTTTTATGGATACAAATACGTGCATAGATAATAACATTTGGGAAGCTTACGCTAATAATACCATTAGCCAAGGCGACTTAATTTACATGGAAAATCATGTAAAAACGTGTGAACTATGTGCCGACATGAAAGAGGGAATAGATGCGATGTTGGTTCCAAGTTTATTGGTTGATAAGGTTGATAAAGTTAATAAAGCTGTAGATGAAATTGTAAAGAAAAAAAATAATAAAAAGTATGTATTGGCTTATTGGAGTGCTGCGGCTGTGCTATTAATTGCTGTAGGTTTGTTTTGGATTAATTATACCAATTTAGCTCCGCAATTAGCACAAAATGAAAGTACATTAAAATCTCCTCCAGTTTTAAATGAAATAGATTCTATTTATAACTCTGTTCCACCAAAAGCCAAAGCTAAAAAGGAAGAATTGGCATTGAACAAGGGGCAAAAGCAAACTATTGTAAAAAGTGTTCCTTCAGAAGTATTAACACAAAAATCATTTGAAGCTGAAAAAGCAGATTTTGATGATGCAAATGCAACAGAAATAGTGCAAAAAAATACTAGCCTAGCTGAAGGTGATATGGCTGTTCCTGAAGTTAAAATGGAAGCACAAACTGAAACTGTAACAGTAAAAGATAAAGCACCAGCAATAGCTTTAACAGAAAGTAAAAAGAAAGTTGAGGTAACTAACAAAGCAGCCAAAGCTCTAAGTTTACCAGCACCAGTTAATAATAATAATTTGGGTTATAATAATTACTCAACCAATAATAATTGGATGGATACAGTTTTGCAACGAGATAAATTTAGAACTACAAACTACAGCGATTCTTTGAATTATGCCAATGCTCAAAACGAGTATAAAGCAAACCGGTTAGATAATAGTTTGGATATTTTAGTGCTGATTACCAATAATAATAAATCAAATTATTATGAAGATGCATTGTTTTTGTCTGCACAAGTTTATGTAAAACAAAACAAGAAAACAGAAGCTAAATCAACTTTAAAAAAGGTAATTAAGTTAAAAGGTAATAAACAACCCGAAGCAGAACAGTTATTGAAAAGTATGAAGTAGTTATTTAAGAAATAACTTTTAAAAGTTTGTGGTGCACTATTATTTCCATGGGAGTTGAGCCTTTAATTTCCCCATCAATATTAACTAAATTGGAATGTTTAGTTTCTATAATAATTCGATTTGTTTGGACATATTTTAAGATTGGTGAGCTTAAATGTTTACCGCTAAATACTTTTGGAAAAAGGCTTATTAATTTAAATCTCGAAGTTTTTTTTACCATTAACAAATCAATCAACCCATCATTTAACAAGGCTTTTGGAGCCATTTTCATTGCTTTTCCTGTGTAGCGTGTATTACAAGCTAATAAAAAGCAAAACTCACCTTCGTGTATTTCATTATTAATTGTTACCCTAGCATTAATTGTTTGATTAAATAAAATCTTAAAAAGGGAAGCAATATTGTACCTAGCTGCACCTAGCCAACGCATTTTTTCTGCCAATAAATTTATATCTGCTACTAATCCACAACCTATTATGTTAAATGACCAAATAGTTTCATTATTCATTTTTATTTCGGCCAAATCTATACTTGAAATTTTTCCATTTAAGAGTAAATCAATTGCTTTTTTTAAGGTTAAGCAGTTTTGATCATAGTTAAATGCATTTCCAGTTCCACATGGGAAAAGCAATAATGGAATTGCTAACCATTCAGGTTTTTTAATTACTGCATTTACTACTTCATGCATTGTCCCATCTCCACCAAGAATAGCTATTTTAGTAATTTTGTTGCTGTTAAATTGATTAGTGAAACTACTTAGGTCGCCTATGGATTTGCTTATTAAAATCGATGTTTCGAATCCATTGTCTTCCATTGCCTTAATGGCTATTTCAGCATTTTGTAATGCTTTCTTATTTCCTGAAAATGGATTTACTAAAAATAAAACATGTTCTTTTTTATTCATAGTAACAATGCTAAAGTTTTTTTATGAATAATAAAAAAAGCAAAAACTATTTATTTACCAAAAGGAACATTGAATCTAAAACCACCCTCTTACATAAGTGTATATGAATAAAAAGTATGAGATGCATTTCCTTGTCCATCTCTTCCTATTTCAGTGCGTATATAATCAGCAAAAGCGTATTGAAAAGATGGCTGAATGAATAGGTATTTTAAAAAGTTTATTCTAGCTGCTAAACTTGTACCAATTACATATCCATGTATTTTAAATGCTCCTCCATTATGGCTTCCTAAAATGGTAGATATGCTGTAGGAAACTAATGGACCGGCACCAATTTTTCCTAATAAGGCCACATCAAAATATTTGTTTTTATAAATAGGGTAGTTTTTAACTAAATTCAGCATTAAATAATTGTTGCCATTGGTATGCTGTAAATGAATAAAATTTGGATTTACAAAGGTGTCTTTATCGATATAGTTTCCTCTAATTTGTCCTTTTAAATGCATGGTAGCATTATCATTTACCACATATTTTAAATGGTCCCAACTTAATTCTATTCCTAAATTACGTTTATTATTAAATAAATATCCAATGTGTAAGTTGTATTGAGGAATCGTTAAATCTTCGTCTAAAAAATTTTGTAACCCATCGCTAAAACCCGATTTATCATGTGCAGCAGCATTGATCATTACAAAATCATAATTGTCTGTAGTGGTGTTTTTAAAATGAATATCACTGTTAGAATAAGATTCACGGTTGTACCCCCAACTAATATAGGCAGTTCCTTTTTTTGTAGTTACAGTTTTATTTTGACTGTATATACTATTTATTGAAGTCAATAGGAGACTTAGCACTAAAAATAATTTATTCATTTTATATAAAAAATTGGGGAGCAAATGTATAATTTAATAAAACAATAAATGATTGAGATAACGAATAATAGTCAGTTTTTTAAAATAAAAAAGCAGCTATTTGGTAGCTGCTTTTTTGTATTAAAGATTATTTATTCAATGAAACTATCCATTCAGCAATTTTCATTGCTTCTTCTTTTGGCACATTTGGTAGACCAATCATAGGTGAAGGATAATCCGGCCAATTGCTAGGTTTTGGTTTGTAAATAAGTTCCACAATTTGCTTAGGTGTGTAATTGCGTTTAGCAATTTCTTTATAAGGAGGACCAACTACTTTGTCATTGGCATCATGACAACTTAAACAAGTATTTTTATTTAATAATTCATTTATTTCGGCTGGTACTTGTACCATTTCAGCATTGGCATTGCTTTCGGGTGTTGTAGCTGAAGGCGTTTGATTTTCCGTTGAATTACTGTTCGTAGAACTATTGCTTTCAGTTGAATTATTATCATTTCCTGATGAACATGCGGCTACAAATAGCGCTGAAAATGCGATTACAATTGATATTTTTTTCATTCCTTTTTTTGTTAATTACGTCACAAAGATATTTATAAAAAAATGACAGAAATATGAGATTTAAGAGAAAAATTCACAATTTATTTCTTAAACTTTCGTCCATTGATTTGTTTCAAAATTATATTGTTTAATAACTCTAGCAGGATTACCAACAGCAATAGAAAATGGAGGAATACTTTTAGTAACCACTGCACCAGCAGCAATAACACTATGTTTTCCAACGGTAACGCCAGCCGTAAGTACTGCATTAGCGCCAATCCAACAATCGTCTTCTACAGTGATTTTAGCTGTTGAGGTTGGTTGCTTACAAATAGGAGTATGGATATCTTCATAACCATGGTTCAAACCACTAGTAACTATGTTTTGAGCAAAAATAACATTGTTACCAATTTGCACTGGACCAATAACTACGTTGCTCATACCAATTCGAACTCCATTACCAATAATTACTGCACCTACACCATTATTAACGGTGCTGAAATCTTCAATAGTTGAATTTTCGCCTAACTCAAAAGGATTAAAAGGCAATACATCTATCCTTGTCATCCTTCGAATGGTAGAACCCTTTCCTTTTTTATGAATAAATGGATTTACAAACCACTTTACCCAAGTTCTTGGTCTTGCTTGTCCTTTTGGAATAAGCATATAATGAACTAATTTTTTTAAATTAGGATTACTTTTAATGGTATTAACAATTGACATGTTTTAAAGAATTATTTGAATAAAAATATTAAAGTTTATTTGTTGAAAGCATGGCTTTGTATATTTCAGCAACACTATTTTCCCATGTATGTGAGCGAGCAAATGAAATTCTTTCTTGTTGTTTTTGTTCGGTATTTTCTTCTAATGCTTTTTCAATTAAATCAATATAATCTTCCTTTGTTTTACCCAAATAAGTATGGTCTTTAAAAATACTCATTGCCTTGGTTTCTGTGGCTACTGTTGGTTTGCCCATTGCTAAGTACTCATCAATTTTGCGAGGATAGTTTCCTATAGTTACTTCATTTAATATTTGGGGATTAATTGCAACATCAAAACAAGCTAAATAGGAAGGTAATTCTTTTGAATCCTTTAAACCTAAAAAATGAACATTTGATAATTTGTGCAAAGGTGATTTTTTAAATGCATCGTCTTCGGGACCAATCAATACAATATTCCATTCAGGTTTTGATTTTGCAATATGTTCAATTAAATCTAAATCAAGTCTTAATTTGTACAATGCTCCAATATAACCAATAATGGGTCTTTTTATATTTTCAATATCGCTTGGTGCAGAAGTTATTTTAGATAAATCAAAGGCTTCAGTTTCGCAACCTTGTCCCACATAAAAACTATTTGAATTATGTTTTTTTGCAATATCTGCAAGGTAAGTGGAGTTAGCAGTAACAATATCGCTTTTTGCAAATAACTCAGGTTCTAAAATATGGCCATGTTTATACCAATATGGAACGCTCATCATATTATCCCTGGTATAGTAAACACTCAATTTTGGTTTAAGCATTTCAGGTAAATGAAAACTTCTGAACATATCACTATCATTAAATAGAATATAGTCTTTAAAATTCAGTTTAGTTATAGCTTTTTTTATCTCGTTGGCTAGTCTATTATTATTAATTTTATTTACTAATCTGAACAAAAAAGTGGAAGGAAGCCAATTGGCACTTTCTAAAATACAGGTTGGGTAGAACTCCCATAAGTTATCATTTACTGTTAATAAATTGTCTTCTCTATTCTTTATCATATTAATTCTTTTTGCAATTAAAGGTTGCTTCGAATCAAGTTTAATAGTATTTCTATCAAGTGGATAATTAACATATAATACCCTATTATGTTTGGCAAATTCATATGCAATATTTATGCAATTACTGCCTATTTCGCTGTCTAATGCCTGAAGACCAACAACTATTATGTCTCTTCCTTTTACTAATGTCATAACGTCTTTTATTCTTATTACAAGTTTATGAATTCAAATGAATAATAAAATATTAAATAATCAACGTTTTAATAAAATAGACATTACTATCCTTTATGTAAATAACTGCAAAAATATTGTAACCAATTATAAGTTTAATTTGAACCAACGATAAATGTACAAAATATTAAATTAACCCAACCGATGAAAAAGATATTTAATTTTTTTGTGGTAATTCAATTAGTTCTTCTAGGACACGGTGCTGTTGCTCAACAAAAAATTGATAGCATAATTGATCCAAAGATGAATATTGAGGAATATTTACCACCTCTCGATTCTCTTTATATTATTGGATTAAGGAATAATCCACTTCAGAGATTAGAGCAAGCACAAGCTAATTCATACTATTGGAATATGCATTATGTGAAAAGAATTTGGACACAAGGCTTAGGTGTTTTCTATAATTATTCATGGGGTAATTTACCTTTTTTCTCTGGTCCGTTAACCAGTCAAGGTCAAAATGTAACCTTATTAGAAGGTTATAGATTTGGTGTTGATTTAAGGTTAAACATGTTTGATTACCTTGGATACAAAGGTAGGGTAGGTCAAGCACGTGAAGCATGGGAAGTAGCTAAACATAAAAAAGATGTTGAGGCATTCAATTATAAGAAAGATGTAGCGGATTACTACACAAACTTAGTTGGAGCACAACGTATTTTTACAGCTCGTAATGAGGATTTATTTGTACAGCAAGTAGCATGTGCAGTAGCTGAAAAAGAATACAAAGAAGGTGTTATTAAAATTGGTGAATACGCTCGTCAAAAGAACGTTTATGCAATTGCGGTTGCGGCACAAGAAGATGCTAGAAGGTTATACACCAATTATTATGAAAGATTACAAGTGATTTTAGGCGTAAAATTACATGACTTAAAACGCAAATAGTTTAGTATTTATTGATAAAAAAACACAAAATTTAATAATATGAATTTTTCACAATTTTCGCGAATAATAGGAAAGAAACTTAAATGGTTAATTTTATTTCCTTCTTTAGTTGCTGTGCTAGTTTACTTTTTTACAGCAAAACTACCTAAAGAATATGTTTCGGGTGCTAGTGTTTATACTGGTATTGCTTCAGGCTTTAATTTAGCTAATACAGGCGAAGGAGCAGGATCAACATTTGATTATTTTGCTATTAATAACGCATTTGATAACTTAATGGTTACCATTCGTTCTCGCCAAACATTGGAAGAGGTTTCAGTAAAATTGCTTGCCAAACATTTAATGTTGCAAGAGCCTGAACTTTCAACTTTAGGGCAAGAAGGTTTTGATATTTTGGCAAAACAAATACCGCATGATGAAAGAAATACCTTAATCGGTAAAAACGAGGCTGAAACAGCTGAAAAAATAATGAAAGAACTTCATTCAAGCGGAGATAATATCATTGCTCAAATGATTAATAATAATAAAGGTTTTTATAGTATAGAGGTAATTAATTCTAATTTAACTGTTGAAAGAAAGCAAGCTTCCGATTTCGTTGATTTATCATTCAAATCAAATGATCCAGGCGTGGCTGTTTGGACCGTTAAGTTTTTGTCTGAAACTTTTATTTCTAAATTTAAATATTTAAAAGGTTCTGAAACTATCAATGTTGTAAAATGGTTTGAGGCCAGACTTAAAGAAGCTGCTGCTGATTTGAATAATTCTGAAAACAAATTAAAAGACTTCGGTGTAAGAAATAAAATTATTAATTACAATGAACAAACTAAGTTTTTAGCGGAAGAAAAAGAAACGAATGAAACTGACTACTACAAAGAATTATCTAATTATGAAGCTAGCAAAAAGGCAATTGCTCGATTAGAAGATAAGTTAGAAAGTAGAGAAATATTATTAAAAAATAATGCTGCACTTAATAAATTACGTAAAGAATTGGGTGAAGCGAATGAACAATTAGAAAGAGCAAAAATTTATGGTAATCCAACTAATCAAATTGTTCCAATTTTAAACAGAGTTAATAATCTAAAAAAAGAAATACAATTATATGTATTACAATACTACAGTTTAAACAATACCATTGAATCTGTTCCTCAAGATAATATGTTGAACAAATGGTTAAGTGAAACTTTAGCTGCCGATGAATCTGAAGCTCGTTTAAAAGTTCATGTTGATAGAAGAAAAGAATTTGACCGTCAATATACTGAGTTTTCTCCTCTTGGAATGCAAATGAGTAGATTGGAGCGTGAAATTGATGTGGCTGAAAAACAGTATTTAGAAATTTTACATGGTTTACATTTGGCTAAATTACGTCAACAAAATATAGAGATGAGTAATAGTTTACAGGTTATGGACTCACCTTCATTTCCAACAAAACCATTACCAAGCAGACGCTTATTATTAATTGTGGTTTCGTTTTTAGCAGCATTTTTCTTATTGCTTACCTACTTTGTTGCTCGTGAAGTTTTAGACTCTTCAATTAAGGATACTGCAAGAGCCGAAGAGTTAACAGGGCTAAAATTATTTAGTGCATTACCAGTTACTAATGAAGGTGATTTAACAAGCGCAAGATTAGAAAATACACTTTTAGATTTTGCTGTTTCTAATTTAAAGATTGAGTTAGAAAGCAGTTCTGAACCTATAAATAATTACCTGATTACAATAATTAGTAATAGAGAGCAAGAAGGTAAAACTTATGCAGCAAATAAGCTAGCTGAAAAACTTTATAGTTTAGATTACTCTGTTTTGTTCATAACCAATGATGAAAGAGTAGATGATGTTGAAACAGAAGATAGAAGATTTAGAGCTATTAGATATGATGTAACAAGTAAATTATTTAGTGCAAAATCTGAGCAAAATTTATTACCGGAGTTTTCTAGAGTAAATAAAGAAGCTTATAACTTTATTATTTTAGAAGTACCAGCAATAAGTGTCAATGCAATTCCTAATCAATTAATAAAGAATTCAAAACTTTCATTATTAATGTTAGACAGTAGAAGACCTTGGGCTAGTTCTGATAAATATATGCTAAATTTATTTCAAAAAGCTACCGATAATTCAAACAAAATTATGGTTTGGTTAAATTATGTAGCACCTGAAAACTTAGTAAGTGTTGTTGGTGAAGCACCCCGCAAATCGGTTGGAAGCGTTAAAAGTGCTTTAGTTAAAGCTTAATGATTTTTATAGTAATATCAAATGAAAGGACTCATAAGTTTACTTAAAAGTAAAAGTTTTATATCATTACTTGGTAATGGTGTAAGTGCTTTACTTGGGTTACTTTCATTTGCTTTATTAGCCAGATATACCAGTAAACAAGAGTTTGGAATTTGGATAATTTTTTTAACCATATATGGCATTTTTGACACATTAAGAACCGGTATGGTTCTTAATGCATTTATAAAGAATTATACTCAAGCGGTTGATAATAAAGAACGATATCAAGTAATTGGTTCATCATGGCATTTATCAATGTATGTTAACGCTGCTTATGCACTAATAATTGGAGTAATTTATGGTATATTTTTTCTATTTGATATATTACCTAATTATCATTCATTCTTTTTTTGGTTACTAATTATTTCTATTTTTTCTTTACCATTTAATTTTGCTACATGGCTATTAAACGCAGAACTTCGGATTTTTCAAATGAGTTTAGCTCGTATTTACAATCAGATGTTATTCATAGTTCTTGCAATTGTTTTCTTATTGTTTTTTAGTTTTGATAAAATTGTTTCTATACTAATTGCATATTCACTTGCACAATTGTTTACAACATTTATTTGTTTCTTTAATGGTTGGACTGGTATAAATTATTTTAAAAATAGAACAAATGCTGGTTTAAAAGAACTGTTTCAATTTGGAAAATTCAGTATGGGAACCTTAGTTGGTTCAAATTTGCTTAAAGGCTCTGATTCATTTTTAATAGGAAAGTTTTTAGGAACAGTTGCGGTAGCTACCTATAATGTTCCTTCAAGGGTTGTAGATGTATTTGATTTGGTGATAAGGAGTTTTGCAATTACCAATATGCCTGCGTTGTCAACTATATATGCAAGTGGGAATATGGTTTTGTTAAAAAAAGAATTTGAAAGAAAAACGGGCTTTTTATTTTTATTACTATTTCCTCTTTCTATAATTAGTTTTGTATTTGCAGAACAAATTGTAATTGTTTTAGCAGGAAATCAGTACAAAGATGCCGCCTTACTTTTAAAATTGTTTTCTATTTATACCGCACTTACGCCAATTGATAAACTTAGTGGAGTTATGCTAGATATAATTAATAAACCAAGGCTAAATTTCATAAAAGTAATACTAATGTTATCGGTAAATGTAATTGGTGATATTGTTTGCCTTTATTTATTTGGAACATTAGAATCGGTTGCAATTGTTAGTACATTTACTTTTGCCACGGGTGTAATTTATGGAATGTACTTATTAAACAAACATATTGAAGTTAGTTTTCTTAATGTTTTTAAGTTAGGATTTCAAGAGTTTGTATTTAAATTTAAAACTATAACACATAATAATATTTAATAAATGAGACCGCAAACAAATACCTTAAATGCTAGTGTGGCAAATTACAGTATTGGCTTTATTATGCTAATTGTGGGAGCTTTACTTGCCATGTTAATTTCTACAGGAGATTCAACAATAGGCCTAATTGCAATTTCAATTCCATTGGTTTTTGGATTTGTAATTTTAGTATTTATAAATCCTTATTTTGGTATTTTAGCTTATATTAATTATAGTTTTTTCTCAAATGGTTTAGCCCGTTATATTCCTAATATTCCACTTGGATTAGGGGTAGATTTTATTTTATTTTTAACTACTCTTTCCATGTTGATTAATATTAAATGGGAAAGTGCTGCTAAATTAAAACAAGGTGTATTTTATGTTACATTAATTTGGTTTATTTATACAATATTTTTGGTGGTGAATCCAGAACTTGGTAAAATCCAATCCTTAATATATGGTATTCGTGGTATTTCTCTTTATTCTATTCAGGTTATACCATTAGTATTGCTTTATATGGATAGTAAAAAGGATTTTAATAATTTCTTGAAATTACTCATAGTTTGGGCTGTAATAAGTACTTTTTGGGGTTTTAAGCAAATTATTTTAGGAACAGATGCTTTTGAAGCAAGATGGCTTGCTGATGGTGGAAATGTAACCCATATTTTAAATGGTCAGTTAAGAGCGTTTTCATTTTATTCTGATGCGGGTCAATTTGGAGCTACAATGGCGTTTGTTTCATTTATAACTTTTATTTTAAGCTTTGGACCTTATTCTAGAAAACGAAGGTTCACTTTTCTTGCGATTGCATTTTTTACTTTTTTAGGATTCTCTATTTCAGGTTCTCGCGGTCCAGTATTTATATTAATTTTCGGGTTTTTGTTTTATTTGATTTTGATTAAACGATTTACAACTTTAATTTATGGATTAGTAATTGGTATAATATTATTTTCATTCCTGAAATTTACAAATATTGGTAGTAGTAACTATCAAATTTTTAGGATTAGAACAGCGCTGGATCCGAAAGAAGCTTCTTTGATGGTTCGATTAAAGAATCAGGAATTAATTAGTAATTATCTTACAAATAAACCTTTTGGTGCTGGGGTTGGTACTACCGATGTTTTTGGTATTCGTTTTTATCCAGGATCTGTGTTGGCTAGTTTACCTACTGATAGTTGGTTCGTATCTATTTGGGCACAGAGTGGTATTGTTGGTTTATTCCTGCATTTACTTGGTTTATCATATGTGTTGGTGGTGGGTTTTGAAAATATTTATAAACTTCGTAGTCCAGATTTGCGTTATAAAATGATTGCGGTTTATGGTGGATTTATAGGAATTATTATCGCTAGTTTGGCAAATCCCATCTTCGGACAATCGCCTATGGGACCTATCATGTATATTTGTATGGTGTATTTAACCATATCGAATAAATTAGATGTTGAGTTTTTGGCAGATGAAAGCAAAAAATTGGCTGAGAATTAATTGTGAATTAATAATTTAAATGTTGGAAAATCAACCGCTCATATCAATAATTACTGTAAATTTCAATGGGAATGAAATCACTGATTTATTTCTAAAGTCCATTTTTGAAATTACCTATAAAAATATTGAAGTTTTTGTGGTAGATAATGCTTCATCAACTTCGCCCGATATACTGAAGGAAAAGTACCCATCAATTAATTTAATTAAAAGTTCTAAAAATGTAGGGTTTGCAGCAGGTAATAATCTAGCTTTGCGCCAGGCTAAGGGTGAATATTTTTTTCTGTTAAATAATGATACAGAGGTTCAAAAGAATTTTTTAGAACCAATTGTTGATTTAATGGAGCAAAACAAAAATATTGGTATTGCATCTTCCAAATTATTATATTTTAGTAATCCTTCCACCATTCAATATGCTGGCCATACAGGCATTAATTTTTATACAGGAAGAGGTTTTGGTATTGGCTATATGGAGAAAGACAATGCAAAATTCAATGTGAATTACAGGACTAATCTAGCTCACGGTGCTGCTATGTTAATTAGCAAAGCTGCTATAAAAAAAGTTGGATTGATGGCTGAATTGTTTTTTTTGTATTACGAGGAAATTGATTTTTGTGAAAGGGTAAAACAAGCAGGTTTCGAAATTTGGTATTGTGGTAATTCTGTTGTTTATCACAAAGAGTCCATGACTACCGGTAAGTCTAGCCCATTGAAAACGTACTATTTAACTCGAAACAGATTAATTTATACAAAACGCAATACCAAAGGCCTTCAACACTTGGCTTGTATCATATTTTTTATTTTAATTGCTACACCAAAAGGTTTATTAAGTTTATTGATAAATAAGGAGTTTAATCTAATTTGGCCTTTTTTAAGAGGGGTGTTATGGAATTTTAAAGGAAATAATATTTCATTAAATGAAGGAGTTATTTATAATGATTTTCAAATAATATAATTTAAATTTGAAACGAACTAAAATTTTTGAGATTGTAAACCATACCTATGATTAAATATTTATTTTTTATACTTGAATTAATTGCTTTACTGTATTTGTCGTTTAATATATTTTATGTTACGATATATTCATTTGGAGCATTTTTATACAAAAAAACAAATTTTACAAAAGCTGTAGGAAAGTATAACAGATTTGCCATACTTATTCCTGCTTATAAAAGTGATGAAATTATATTAAATACTGCAATAGAATCGCTTAAGCAAAGTTATGATAAAAAGTATTTTGATATAGTTGTAATTGCTGATAGTTTACAAGAAAAAACATTAGACCTACTAGCAGATTTAGATATTAAATTAATTCCTGTTCAATTTGAAATCAGTACAAAAGCAAAATCATTAAACACAGCTTTAGCACTTCTTCCCGAAACCTACGATTATTGCTGCATTCTTGATGTTGATAACATCATGGAATATGAATTTTTACAAAAAATTAATACTCGTCTTCAGAATAATGAAATGGTGCTACAAGCACATAGGACTGCTAAAAATGCTAATACTTCTTTTGCCGTTTTAGATGGTATAAGTGAAGAAATCAATAATAATATTTTCAGAAAAGGACATATAGGTTTAGGGGTTGCATCAGCCCTAATTGGAAGTGGCTTTGTTATTCAGTATAAGTATTGTAAGGATATAATGCTTGGTATTGAAAGTCCTGTTGAAGATAAGGAACTTGAAATACTACTTTTACGCGATAAGCATAAAATTTTATATGAAAGTGATGCCTACGTATTTGATGAAAAAGTTGCCTCTTCAGACGTATTTATGAATCAACGCAGAAGGTGGATAGCATCTCAGTTTTTTGATTTTAATAAAGTATTATTTGATGGAATAATAGAATTATTAGTAAATAAAAATTTTGATTTTTTTGACAAAGCAATGCAAAAAGTATTGTTGCCAAGGGTTTTATTGATTGCTATTTCAGGCTTAAGTGCCCTCACTATTTTTTTCGATTTCTTTACTTTTAATTATTTATTTTTTACATTATTTATATTTTGTTGTACTTCATATATTTTAGGTATACCTAAAAAATACTATAATCTAAAAACTATCCAAGCATCACTTTCAGTGCCTAAAGCTATTTTGTTAATGATTGTAGCTTTGATAAGAAGTAAAGGGGCTGCGAGCAAAAAGTTTATACATACCAAACATGAGTTTGTGGCTGAAAATAGTAATGATTTAGAAAAAGGAGAATAAGCAAATGAAAATTGGAATAGAAGCACAGCGAATTTTCCGGAAAAAAAAGCATGGAATGGATATGGTTGCTTTAGAATTAATAAAGCAATTACAAATAGTTGATAAAATAAACGAGTACTTTATTTTTGTTAACAATATTGAAGACATTGATGCTTTACCAGTTGCCTCCAATTTTAAAATAGTAAAAGTTAAACCAGCCCCTTACCCAATTTGGGAACAATATTATTTGCCTAAAGCTGTTAAAGAATATGGAGTAGAAATATTACATTGTACTAGCAATACCTCACCTATTTTTATCAATGTTCCTTTGGTTTTAACCTTGCATGATATCATTTACTTAGAAAAATGGAATTTCACTCAGGGTACTACATACCAAATTTTTGGAAACTTATACAGGCGATGGAATGTTCCTAAGGCTGTTAAGTTAGCTAAGCATATTTTAACGGTTTCTAATTTTGAAAACGATAGAATAAAATCATATTTTAACTTAACAAATAATCAGGTTTCAACCGCCTATAATGGAGTTGGAAATCACTTTTCTCCTGTTACTGATAAAATTGAATTAGCACGAGCTAAAAAACAGTACAATTTACCTGATGATTATATGTTCTTTTTAGGTAACACTGATCCCAAAAAAAATGTTATTGGGGTATTAAAAGCACTTTCTATCTTAAAGAAAAAAAATCTATTAAAAAGTAAGTTATTAATGCTGGATATCAATAGAAATTATTTGCAAGGTTTAATGAAGCAAATTAATGACGAATCATTAATGGATGATATTGTTTTTAGCGGCTATGTTCCTAATAAAGATTTACCAGCAATTTATAGTCAAGCTAAATTATTTCTATATCCATCATTACGCGAAAGTTTTGGAATACCCTTGCTAGAAGCAATGGCTTGTGGTGCACCTTTAATTACCTCAAATACTTCTTCTATGCCGGAAATAGCACAAAATTCGGCCGTTTTTGTAAATCCATTTAATCCTGATGAGATTGCTGATGCAATTATAAAAGTGCAAAATGATGAGCAATTAAGAGAAGATTTAAAGATTAAAGGTTTTGAACGTGTTAAGGAATTTACTTGGTATAATAATGCTCAATTAACACTTAATATTTATAAACAATTTGTAGTTTAATATTTAAATTGCAATACTTAACTAATAAAAAATTATGCTTGAAATTATATTTTGGACATGTATCGCAATTGTTTTTTATAGCTACATAGGCTATGGAATAATCATTTATATTGTTGTAAAAATTAAGAATTCTATTAAAAAGAAAATTGAGTTTGATAATTCATATGAACCCGAAGTTACTCTTGTAGTTCCTTGTTTTAATGAAGCAGATTATATTGAAGAGAAAATTAAAAACAGTTTGGAGTTAGATTATCCTAAAGACAAATTGAAATTAATTTTTATTAGTGATGGAAGTTCAGATGACACCCCTGATAGGATAAAAAAATATGATTCAGTAATAGCACTTCATGAAAATAAGCGTAGTGGAAAAGCGGCTGCCATGAATAGAGCTATGACCTATGTTACAACTCCAATAGTGGCATTTTGCGATGCAAATACTACTTTAAATAAAGAAGCTATTAGGGAGTTGGTAAAACATTATAAAGATGAAAAAGTAGGAGCTGTTACTGGTGAAAAACGTATTATATCAACCAATAAAGAAGGTGCAAGTACTGCTGGTGAAGGTATTTATTGGAAATATGAATCGTTATTAAAAAAATTGGATTCTGATTTTTATAGTGTTGTTGGAGCGGCTGGTGAGTTAATGAGTTATAGAACCTCATTGTATAAAGAATTACCTGGTGATTCTTTGCTAGACGATTTGATGCAATCAATGCAAATAGCCATAGATGGATACAGAGTAATTTATGAAAAAAATGCATGGGCTGCAGAAACAGCCAGTGCCAATGTAAAAGAAGAATTGAAACGGAAAATTAGAATCAGTGCAGGTGCTTGGCAGTCAATGCTTAGACTAGGTAAAGCATTTAACCCATTCCATAATTTTAATTTATTTTTTGCATTCATTTCACATAGAGTTTTGAGATGGACTTTAGCTCCATTATCATTATTAATTTTGCTTATTACAAATGTATTATTGGCTTCTCAAAGTAGTTTGTATACTAGTATTTTAATTCTTCAAATTGGATTTTATGCATTGGCCTTGTTAGGCTGGTACTTCGAAAATAAAAGAATTAAGGTGAAAGTATTGTTTGTACCATACTACTTTTTTATCATGAATTTATGTATGTATTTAGGATTGTTTAGATTTTTGAAAGGAAAACAGTCGGTATCATGGGAAAGAGCAAAGAGAGCTTAGTAGAATATTTCTATTTTGTAACATTTAAAAAACGATAGTTTGCAAACCATAAATAGGCAAATTTTACAAGCCAACAGAAAATAATTGAATTGAGTTTTAATGATACTCCTTTATGGCGTTGGTTTTTATTGGCAGCTAAATTATTTGTGTTGGTGGAAGTATTGCTTTTAAAATTAAAATAGCTTTTCCTTCAGTTTTAAAATTCTTCATTTCAGGTGTTTAATTCGTTGTTTCAATCTTTTTTCTCGTATTTGTTTTTTGTTTAATTATACATTGCAAGTATTAAAAAATTAAGTTTTGTAGTTATGATTGAAATACTAAATGCCTTAAAAACACGCAATGAACTTCTCTTTTATACTGGTGCTGTTTATGCAGTAATGGCTGTTGCTTGTTTCGTTTTAGTTTATGCAAGCAATATTCAAGTTTTGGGCATCAGCGCGTTTATTAAACCAATGAAATTTTATATATCAAGTGTTATTTACACCTTTACCATGGCTTGGATTTTATATTATTTAAACGATTCAAAATTGGTGGCTGCCTTTAGTTGGACATTAGTTGTAACACTCACTTTCGAAAATATTTATATTTCGTATAAAGCTTTTATTGGTCAACAGTCGCATTTTAATATTTCTACCTCATTCAATTCGGCCATGTTTAGTTTAATGGCTATTGCCATAACTATTATTACTTTGTTCACGGCTTATATTGCTGTGGTGTTTTTTACTAAAGATTTTCCTGCTTTGTCAAATAGTTATGTGTGGGGAATTAGGTTGGGCTTGGTATTATTTGTTGTTTTTGCTTTTGAAGGATTTGTAATGGGCGCAAAGTTGAGTCACACTGTTGGAGCACCCGATGGTGGAGCGGGTTTGCCTCTAACCAATTGGAGCAAACAAAATGGCGATTTGCGCATAGCGCATTTTTTAGGAATGCATGCTTTGCAAATTTTACCATTGATTGGATATTATTTAACCAATAATGCTAAAATAACCATTTCCATGGGCGTGTTGTATTTTTTAGTTACCACCGCTATTTTGATACAAGCATTAAACGGAAAGCCATTATTCAAAGCTTAATCAATAACCACTTCGAAACACCATTTAAATTAAAAGTATTGTCAAAATTTGTGTTAGATATTTGATGTATAACCTTTAGTTTAAATAATACTGACTATCTTGAAAAGTAAATTATAAAAATAATTATTCCATTAGCGATGTGCGTTGGGTCGGCAAAAAAGCGGGCCAGCCCAAGCCTTGTGGGTGGAAGCATTTTTTTGCCTTGATTTTTTGTTTCTTTTTCATCTAAGGAAAAAGAAAGAAGAATAAAAAGACTTTTTAACTTCGATTCTTTAAAGCTTAATCAATAACCATTTTTCATCAAAAACTTTTTAGTATAATCAGCACCACTTGCTACTAATTTTTCCTTTTGAGATACGCTTAAACGTTTTATTTTAGGACTAATTCCAGCCGATGAAATAGATATGGTTCTTTCCCAATCTTCGGGTATTAATTGGTTTCTGTTTAAATTTTCGAGTACTATATTATAAAATGCTTCCATAAAATGCTCCAACTTTTTTATTTCAACAGGCACCAATTCTTTGTTCAATGAGTCGTTTATAATTTGTTGGTCGGTATCAATTCTTACACCAATTGTTTTATAGTTTGGAATACGTTTTTTATTGTTTTGTAAATCGGTATAAGTGCTATCAAACATAAATATTGGGAAATTGCCAATAATGCCTCCATCTACTACTATATCGAGGTTTTTATGGTTTTCTGGTTTGTTATAAACCTGCCCAAGGCTATCAATAAAAACTGCTTCAAAATAAAGAGGGATTGACATAGAAATACGAACAGCATCTTTAATTTTCATTTTTGGATAGGTTTGAGCTGAAAATACAATGAGCTTTTGTTTGTTCATACAAGTAGCAGTAACACATAAATTTTTAAAGCCTTTTATAGCCATTTCTTCAAAAGTAATATCGGCATTATTGGTTTTGTTTTTAATAATTTTTTCGAGCCATTTATTAAACTCACCACCTTTATACCAACCATAGTTTTTGTTAAGGCGAGCAATGCCTCCTACAAAAATATATTCGCCATCATTAAACTTTTCGAACTTTGTTTCAGGTATTATTTTATAAATTTCTTGCGAGCTATAACCCAAAGAAACCATTAAAGCCGTAATGGCTCCAGCTGATGTACCTCCTACATTTTTATGTTTTGTAAAATCTTGGCATCTTCCAACTGTTTAATAACTCCAGCATAGGCTATGCCTCTAACGCCACCACCTTCAAAAACCAAGTTTTCATAAACTTTATTTTGGGCGTAGCTTGTTGTGAAAATTGAAAAAAGAAGTAAGTATATGATAAGTTTTTTCATTGATTATTATAAAACAAGTATAACGAATTGTATTTATAATTTATTGTAGAAGTAAATTCGTTTTTATCAGGCTAGGACAGACATGCAGGTCTGCCCCAACAGTCTGCATCAGCGGTTTGCCTTAACGGCCTACCTTTTAATATTACTTCAATAAAATCAAAAATCTAAAATATATACCTTGCTTCCATTCTGCCTGTGTGCAAAATAGCATCGCTAATGCCAGATGTGCGGCCATCGTAGTTTAAGTTAATTTGAATGTTTTGACCAATGCGTTGTTGTAGGTTTAAGTTCCAAACTTGGTTTTTACCAGTAGTTAAGCCTTGCAACATGTCGTAACCTAAGTTGCTTCCTGTTTCGCCATTAAACTCCACTTCATACAAACTATACTTAGCACTTAATGCACCAATTTGGGTAAAATTATAGCGCATTTCTAATCCTATTTCGGTAGTTTTTCCTTTTTGGTTGCCATATTCTTTGGCATTATTGGCTTCAAAATAACCTGCATTTAAAGTGGTCCTAAAGTTTTTATTGGCTTGATAAATCAGTTTAGGTTTCCATTCTATAAAGTTATAACTGTAATTCTGTTGTACAAAAAATTGTGAAATATAACTGCGTTCACCAAAATTATAAAGTAAGTTAATGGTCCAAAATTCGTTGGCATTCCAGCGCATATTCAGTCCGTTTTCTAGTTTTCGTCTGCTATCAATCCCATTTGTTAATATAACTTTGGTTTGGTTATCTTGTACGCTCCAGTCTGCGCCAAATGTGGCATTGCTTCGGTTAAAAAACAAAGTATTTCTTGCTAAACTGTTTACATTGATGAGGGCAGTATCGTTAAATAAATTGGCAAACGGGTTTACATAATTAAAAGTATTATCGGCTATAATTTTGCGTTCAATTCGCAAACCCGATTGATTATTGAACTTACTCAAAAACTTAAGAATGCCTTTTTTATTAAGCCAAACACTTGCAGGATTAATATTTAAGGTTTGGTTAAACTGCACCGAATTGGTTCTGATGGTAGAGTTGGTAGGCAAATAAACCCTGATATAATTGGCTATATTTCTATCTACAAAACTGGCTATTACAAATTCGTTTAATTGCTGAATATTATCTAAGTTAAAATCTTTCCAAACGTATACACCTTGCCCTTTGGGAACTTCTAAGTAACTAAAATCTCTGCGGAGCTCGTTCCCGCTTCCTATTTGGTAATAAGTATTGGCGGTAAACATGCGTCTTAAAAAAGCATAATCGTATTCAATCCTAGCTAAAATGGTTCTTTCGGGCTTTAGGTTTTTGATTGAAGTATCGTTTATTTCAAAATTTCGGTAAGTAAAATTTAAGTTTAACCTATTGCCGTTTTCTTGTTTCAAAACAGTTAAAGCATTGATGTTTTGTGCTATACTGGCTAAATAAAAATCAGTGTTCCTAGCTTGGAAATCGTTTCGGTTGGTATAATCAACGCGGTATTTTAGTTTTAAAGTATCAGTATTTTGGAAAAAATAATTACTTTGGTTATAGCTAAAACTTCCAGTTAGCAAAGTATCGTTGGTTTTAAAAAACTTACTTTTTTCGGTTAAATAATTTACCCCAACTTGATGTTTAAATTGAGTTCTGGCATAACCTGCATTGTATTTATAAGTTTGGTTTTGGTTAAGGTTTTGCTGCAAAGTAGCATTGTTTATACTAATGGTTAAGTATTCGGCATTGGCATTAAATTGGTTGTTTTTATAAGTAAAAATACTTCCAATTTGATTGATTAAACCAGCATAGTTTTGGTTACGGTTATACAATTGAATTTGATAATAAGCATTAAAGAGTTGTTGTTTTTCAATGCTTGTTTTGGCCGATAAAATATGTTCGTTATAACCAGTATCGCTGCTGCTCGAGTTATTTAATTGTCTGTTCCAAATCCTATCAAACTCCACATTTCTGTAGCGCTCTACATACCTAAAGTTAGCATCTACCCATTCGTAATTAAGTTGATTTTGCCATAGCCATGTTTTACTAAAATTATTTTTATTATTTATAAAAACTTTAGCACCTAAACCTTTATCACTTTGTTTATCTAAATTACTAAATAAGTTTCGATTAAAATTACTTTGCGCTATTTCAACTGTAATCTGAGTGTTTTTTAGGGCGGTAAAATCAATGGCTGCATTTAGCATTTCCATTTTATTGGGAGCAGTTAGTAAAATAACTGGTTCAAAACTACCATTATTTGGTCCTACATATTGAAAAACCCTACCGTTAGCCGATGAAGCCGATTGCACATAATTACCTTTATTAACTCCTACATTGCTAAATTTTACTTCATAAAAAACAGTATCCGATCCAGCTATATTGGTAAAAACATACACATCATTACCACCTAAAGTATCAATTTTACGGTATAAAATTTTGGTATTGCTAAATGTACTTACTTTAGTGGCTCCACTTACCACAGCTTGGTTTAGTTTATTGCCAGCATTGGCCAAAACTAATTTGTCGTTATCGCTTAAGGTTTGCTGAAAAGGTTGGTCTTTATCATCTTGTTCAGTAAAATAGCTGCCTCTTATGGTAAAGTTTTTGGTTTTATAACTGCTATTGGTAGTAAAAACAGTCCTTGCAAAGTTCCTATCACTGTATTGAAACTCGGCTACAATTCTGCTGTATTGCGTAATAATGCGCTTGGGTGTAAAAGTAATTTCGCCACTGTTATAATCTATCACATAATCGTTTTGCTCGCCTCGGTTTAGCTTTTCACCATCTAAATAAATGGCTTCAGTACCCGAAATAAGTATAATAAACAGTTCTCCATTGGCTCCTGTAAGTCGGTATGGGCCTTGGTTACCTTCTATGGAAGTTAACGTGTTTCTGGCAAACCTACCACGGCTTATGGCAGCATCTGCACCAATTTGTAATAAGGCCGAATCTTTTTTATTACCCAAAATAGGTTTCATATTAAAAGCCGTTTGCACCTGCGCACCTCTCGATTTTTTATTGTAGTTTAAAAAATAACTATCGGTTGGTTTACGCATTTCAAAATCGCCAATAATTACCTTGGTTCTGTTTTTACTTAGCTGAATAAAAACTTTGTCAAAATCTTGTAACTGCTGGGTATTGCCTTCGGGTTGAATAGGGTTATTATCATCGCTAATGGCTGCCAATACGTCAATATCGTTATTCAGTTTTCCGCTAAGCTGAAGGTTTAAGTTAGAGTTAACCACCACATTTTGCGCATTACCAAGCCCTAATCCACGCGAAATACTTCCGTTCATTTTTAAGCCATTGCTAAAACTTTCAGAACTTAAAAAATCGGTTTCGTTAATGCTGTATAAAAATGGATTTATGGTTTCAATACCTTCTTTGTCAATGATGTTGGGATTTTTATTTTGGTAGATTTTACTAAAATAAAAGTTAGATGCACTGTATTTTACAGTAATTGGAGTGCCTTTAGGTATTTTTAAATTGATAAAAGCATGGGCATAATAATTTATCCTGAAATCAATATTTTCAATAAAAAGGGTATTACCATTACTTACTTTAATAGATTTTTGTACAATAACTGAACTATCTAAAGTGATGCTATCGGTAAGTAAAATAAAGGTTTTTTGTCTGTTTTGACTTTTTGCCAATACAGCTAAACAAACAAATACAATTACCCCAATAGTACGCATTAAGGCAAATAAACGAATTTTATGTGATTTTTGGTTTGTAATGGGTGATTTTGTATGCAATCAGGGTCATTACTGCAACTTATTCGGTTGGTTGGGAAACCAACCGTGGACAGGCTTATATTTGTGCAAGGTCGTCCCTACCGCACCTTTTTCAACATATTTTAAATTATTTACCTTAATTTGCACCTTCAAATTTATGGATACAAATAAAGAGTGGTTTGCCGATTGGTTCGATTCGCCATACTATCATATTTTATACAAAAACCGCGATTATACCGAAGCGGAATTGTTTTTAAACAATGTCATTTCGTTTTTAAACATGCCCAGTGGCTCATCGGTAATTGATTTAGCTTGTGGTAAAGGCAGGCATTCGGTGTTTTTAAATAAAGCTGGTTTTGAGGTAGTTGGTGTCGATTTGTCGGCCAATAGCATTCAGTATGCCAAACAGTTTGAAAACCAAAACTTACACTTTGATGTAGCCGATTTGCGTACTTTTAAAACTAACCAACATTTTGATTATGGTTTTAATTTGTTTACCAGTTTTGCTTATTTTAAATCAGACCAAGAAAATCAACAGGTATTGAATAGCTTTAACGCTTGCTTAAAGCCAGATGGTGTTTTGTTACTCGATTTTTTCAATGCAGAAAAAATCAAAAAAATGCAAAGTTATTCCGAAACCAAAACCATTGATGACATTACTTTTCATCTTCATAAAATAATTGATGATAAAAAAGTTACTAAACGCATTGAGTTTAATGCCGAGGGCAAGGAGTATTATTACCAAGAAGAAGTACAGTTACTTACCTTACCCGATTTTGAAACTTTGTTTGCCCAAACAGGCTTTAGTATTTTGAATGTATTTGGTAATTATAATTTGGAGCCATACCAAGCCGGAACCAGCGATAGATTGATTTTTATAGCGAAAAAAAATAATTAATGGAAACAATTATTCAGTACGATAAAATTTGGTTTTTGTTTGTTAACAATACGCTTGCAAATCCTTTTTTAGATTGGCTTTGTCCCGTTTTGCGTAACCAAAGTACTTGGTATTTATTTTATGTAGCCATTATTTATTTTTTTTACAAAAACTATAAAATTGATACTTGGAAAATTTTATTGGTAATAGCGGCCATGATTTTAGTTTCTGACCAATTTAGTGCTAATTTGGTTAAAAATACTTTTATGCGTATGAGGCCTTGTAACGAACCCTCATTAACTGGTTTAGTAAGGCATTTGGTAAAAAGTTGTAATGGCTTTAGTTTTATTTCGGCCCACGCTACCAATCATTTTGCATTGGCCTTATTCTTTATTTTTTATTTTAAACATATTGGCAAATGGGTTATTCCAGTCGCAATATTTTGGGCTTTTAGCATTGCCTTTTCGCAAGTTTATGTAGGCGTTCATTATCCGCTAGATGTATTTTTTGGAGCATTGGTAGGTAGTTTATTTGGTGCTGCATTTGCTAGGTATAGCCTTAAATTTATTAAACTTGCTAATTAAGTATTATTTTCAAAATGGGTTATTTATTCTTAGGTCTTTTATTTTTATCTCCGTTCTTGGGTTCACTAGCAGCCATATTCTCCAACAAATACGATGAGAAAAAATTAAAGCTATTATTATCATTTGCTGGGGCATACTTATTTTCTATAACCATTATAAGCCTTATGCCCGAAGTATATTCAAATGCCAATAAGTACACCGGTGTATTTATTTTAGCAGGTTTTTGGTTTCAAATATTATTAGAAAAATATTCTAAAGGCATTGAACATGGCCATTTTCATTTACATGATGTAGTAAAAAAACATGTGATTCCTTTTGGTATCATTGCCAGTATGTGTTTACATACTTTTTTAGAAGGAATACCTTTGGGTGCCTTTTTTCAGAGTAATGCCAGCATCAGTTATAGCATGTTGGTTGGGATAGCTCTGCATGAGTTTCCTGCAGCTTTTGCCTTGGCGGTAATTTTAAAGGGTTTAAAGTTAAACAATAAGTTAATTTTGGTATTAATGATTGTGTATTGTTTGGCTTCGCCAACAGGAGCCATATTAAGCTACAGTTTAAATTATACCTTATCAGATCAAATTTTTAGTCAGTTTATGGCATTTGTAATAGGTACCTTTTTACATATTTCAACCACCATTTTATTCGAATCATCTGAGCATCATCGTTTTTCTACTTATAAGACATATGCTGTTTTAGTTGGTGTATTTTTAGCACTAACGGTTGTTTTTACACAATAAATAATGTGTATAATGTTATTATTATTTGTCAAAAATTATACTTTATTTGTATTTATTAATTTATAAAATTATGAGTTACACCCTAGAAATTTTATTTACGTTATTGGTTTACTTTATGGCCTTCAATGTATTTTATTTATTATTCTTTGCTATATGTTCAGTGTTTAATAAAGCCAAAAACACAAATGAGAATACTTATCAAAACAAATTTGCAGTATTATTAGTTGCCTACAAAAATGACCATGTTATATTAGAAAGTGCAGCCGAAAATTTGAATCAAACTTATCCCAAAGATAGGCATGATATTATAGTAGTTGGTGATCATTTACAACCTGAAACAGTTAGTCAATTAGAAAAATTACCAATAAAGGTATTGGCTTTTGATTTGCCTTATTCAACTAAAGGAAATAGCGTACGCAAAACTGAGGACTTAATAGTTAATGGTGATTATGATTTTATTGTATTATTGGATATTGATAATGTAATGGAAGCAGATTATTTGCGAAAACTTAACAATGAAATTGACAGTGAAGTTCAAGTAATTCAAACACACAGAACAGCTAAAAATTTAGATACACCAATTGCTATTTTAGATGCCTTTAGTGAAGAAATAAATAATTCTATTTTTAGAAGAGGACATGTAAATATTGGATTGCAAACTGCATTAATTGGCTCTGGAATTGCTTTACGCAAAGACTTTTTTGTAGATGAGGTTTTAAAAATTAGAGCAGTAGGCGGTTACGATAAGGAAATGGAGTTGATTATGGCGCTTAAGAAAACTAAAACTAAATACACTCCAGATATTGATGTTTATGATGAAAAGACTCGTTATATTGACGATTTAAATAAACAGCGCACACGTTGGTTTTCAGCCCAATTTTTTTACTTACGTAAAAATTTATTAAAATCATTTATCAGTTTATTTACCAATAGTAATTTAAATTATTTCAATAAAACATTACAATTATTATTAATGCCTAAAGTTTTGGTGCTTGGTTTTTCATTCTTGTTACCTATTTTGTCATTTTTCTTTTATAAGTCACTTTTAGGGATTTGTGTAGCTAATTTTGTAGCTGTAATATTAGCTGCATCATTGGGCTTGCCAAAACGTTTTTATAAAGCTGAGTATTTCTCGGCTATTCAAAAATTACCAATTGTGTTTGTTACTTTATTAAAAAGCTTAACTAAACTTAAAGGTGCTAATAGGGCATTTATAGCTACTCCTCATCATGCTAAGGATAAAAAATAGTTGATACCTATGTAATAAAAAAGGCCGTTAAATAATTGTTTAACGGCCTTTTTTGCTGTTATTTATTTAATTAAGCATTAGTTTTATTGTTCCAATATTTTCATTCTCATGTTTAATTACTCCAAAGTATATACCTCTTGAAATGAATTGTAGTGCTTCTGTATTTAGCTTATACTGATTAGTACCATCGATATTTGATAATTTATAAGAAAATGTTTTACCCATCATATCGGTTAATGTAAGTATATAGTTTGATTTAGGGTTAGTTGTTTCAATATTAACTACAAGACTTAATAGGTCATTTTCGTTGATTGGATTAGGATGGGTTGAAATATTTACCAATTGTTTATTTTGTTTTTGTTGGATAAAATAGTTAAAAACAGAAGTTTCATAACATCCAAAACTTGGATTGGGAATGATGCTGTTATTAACTTTATTTATTACAATAAACTTTAATATTAGAATTTAAATAATCCAAATAGGGCACAAAAAGTAGATATTAATAAGACAGAACTTAAACTTTCAAATTTGATGAAACCAAATGGTTTAATTTGATTTGACTAGTATTTATGTTATTTGGCGTTTTGAAATAGTTATAATATTTAACATATAAATTATACAATATTATAATTACCTTGTATTTTACCACATCTAATCATAATATTGTTTATTAATTTGAATATTTAAAATATTCTTTTTATCAATTAATATATATTATGAAAAAAAGTAAAGAAGATAGGTTTAAAGAAGTTAGGAACCATTTTCAGTTATCACAAAATGATTTTGCACAAAGAATTGGCATGAGTAAAATTACGATTTCTAAAATAGAGTCAGGTGAAAACAAGGTAGGTCCTGGTACTCAGCGAAATTTACTAAAAGCATTTAGTGAAATTAACCTTGATTGGTTTGTATTGGGTAGGGGTGAAATGTTAGTAGTTAAACCAATAAGCGAACATTTGAATTCAAATTTATCATTGGAGGATGCAATTGCAACTGATGATATTATAGTCAGAAATGGCAGAACCTATTTAGATATAACTAAAGCATTTAACATGTACTTTAGTGAAATAGAGTTAATAAGTCAATTGTTAAATTTAAAGCAGAAAAATTGGAAGTCGGCAATGGACGCTTTAAATGAAAAAATTAAATCAAAAGAATTATAATATTTCGAAACAGTTTTTAATAAATTACCTATTGCTCACTAGCTAATAAATACATTACCGCCATTCTAATAGCTACTCCATTTTCCACTTGATCTAAAATAATAGCATGTTTGCTATCGGCTACATCGCTTGTTATTTCTACTCCACGGTTTATTGGTCCTGGGTGCATAATCACAATTTCTTTGTTTAACGAATCAAGGCGTTGTTTATCTAAACCATACAACATGCTGTACTCGCGCAATGATGGGAAATATTTTATATCTTGACGTTCTAATTGAATGCGTAGCATATTGGCCACATCGCACCAATTTAAGGCTTTCATCAAATTAGTTTCAACTTTTACGCCAAGGCTTTCTATGTGTTTTGGAATTAAAGTACTTGGACCGCAAACCATTACTTCAGCACCTAATTTTTTTAAGCAAAATATATTTGAAATAGCCACACGTGAATGTAAAATATCTCCCACTATCACCACTTTTTTACCAGCTACGCTTCCTAGTTTTTCCCTTATTGAAAAGGCATCTAATAAGGCTTGAGTTGGGTGTTCGTGCGTTCCATCGCCTGCGTTAATAATATTGGCATTGATGTGTTTTGATAAAAACATGGCAGCTCCTGGTGCAGGATGGCGCATTACCACCATATCTACCTTCATGGCTAAAATATTGTTAACCGTATCAATCAAAGTTTCACCTTTTGAAACCGATGATGAAGAAGCTGAGAAGTTAACAGTATCGGCACTCAAACGTTTTTGTGCTAATTCGAACGAAATGCGTGTGCGGGTAGAATTTTCAAAGAAAATATTGGCAATGGTAACATCGCGCAAGGAAGGAACTTTTTTAATGGGCCTATTGATAACGGTTTTAAAACCATCGGCTGTTTCAAAAATAAGTTCTATATCTTCTTGGGTAATGTCTTTTATACCTAGTAAATGTTTTTGTGTAAATTTTTTCATTTAATTAATTGCTAAAATTGGATTGAAATGCAGCGTTTAAAAACTGTTTTTTTAACTACTTACTATCAATGCTATATCGGCTTTACTATTTTCTTTCCATTCCACTTTTACTTTATCGTTGGCTCTTGTATCTACAGTAATGCCAGTATAATCAGGCTGAATAGGCAAATGTCGACTAAAACGCCTGTCAATTAACACCATTAGTTCCACTTTTTCTGGTCGCCCAAAATCCACCAAAGCATCTAAAGCCGATCGAATACTGCGCCC
Source organism: Bacteroidota bacterium (assembly GCA_947464275.1). GTDB lineage: Bacteria > Bacteroidota > Bacteroidia > UKL13-3 > UKL13-3 > JAAFJM01. The sequence goes on along the minus strand of CANHVU010000005.1, from coordinate 108,966 downwards.
TGTGTAAAGCACATCGTCAATCAAAACCACCTTTTTGTTTTCAACGGTAAAGTTTATTTTCATTGCATTGGGAACTATTTGTTCCTTTCCACGCCTAAAATCATCTCTGTAAAATGAAATATCTAACTCACCATAAAGCAAATTTTGATTTTGTGTAATGTCAATCAGTCGCTTTAAAATTCTGCGTGCCAAATAAGTTCCTCTGGGCTGAAGACCAATAATAGCTGTGTTTTCAAACGAGCCATGTTTTTCGATAAGCTCATAACAAAGCCTATCAATTACAATACTAAATTGTTTTTTTTCGAGTATGGTTTTACTATTCATTGGCTTTAAACCATTTTATTGGTTTTTATTTATGGTAATTTTGTTTACCGATTAAACTGTACAAATTTATTTATATTACGCTTTATTCAAAATTGCCAAAGCATTTTGTTTGTCTAAATGCAATTGCGCTTTTAAAGCATCTAATCCATTAAATTTTTCTTCATTGCGCAGCTTGCTTACAAATTCAATTTTTAGCATTTCGGTATAAATTTCCTTTTCAAAATCAAAAATATTAACTTCAATGCTGCGGCCTTTTCCTTCTACGGTTGGGTTATTGCCAATATTTAACATGCCACCAAATCTTGCTTTATTGTACCAAACCCACACTGCGTAAACTCCATCTTGAGGTATTAATTTAAAACTATTTTCTACTTCAATATTGGCAGTTGGGTAGCCAATAGTGCGGCCTAATTGTTTGCCTTTTACTACTTTTCCTTCTAAGCTATAACTGTTTCCTAAATATTTTTGTGCAGTTTGAATATCGTTGTTCAATAAGGCATTACGTATTTTAGTTGAACTCACTGCTATTTCATCAATATCTTGTTCTGGAATTTCTTCCACCTCAAAACCATAAAGCGATGAAGATTCTTTTAAATGCTCAAACGAACCTTCTCGGTTTTTTCCAAAACGATGGTCATAACCTATTACCAAAGTATTGGTTTTTATTTTATTTACCAATATGGTTCTGATAAATTGTTCGGAAGTTTGGCGCGAAAATTCTTTTGTAAAAGGCAAAATAATCAAATGGTCAATTCCAGCTTTTTCCAATAAATGAATTTTTTCGTTTAAGGTACTTAACAGTTGCAAACCGTGGTCGTCAGGAAAAAGCACCATGCGCGGATGTGGCTCAAAGGTAATCAAAACCGTTTCACCATCTTTTATAGAAGCAATTTGCTTTAAACGTTCAATTATTTTTTTGTGGGCCAAATGCACACCATCAAAAGTACCTTGGCTAACAATGGCATTTTTAATAGCAGGAAGTGAATTAATATCAAAATGTACTTGCATATTTTGACTAATAAAAGCGTTTAAAACCAATCATTTTTCTAGCTTCGCTTACAGTTGCTGAAGCACTTTCTCTTGCCTTTTCAGCGCCAAGTTTGGCTATTTTTCCAAGCATTTCATCATTGCCTTTTATATCATCTATTTTTTGTTTTATAGGGGCAATAAAATTGGCCATGTCTTCTGCTAATTGTTTTTTCATATCGCCATAACGAATGCTGCAATCGGCAAAGGTGTTTTTATAATGTGCAATCACATCAGGTGTTGAAACTAATTGCATTAAATCAAATAAATTTTGAACAGCTTGGCTAGGAGTGGAGTTTGGTTCAGTTGGAGCTACATCACTCACAGCTTTCATTATTTTTTTTCTAACTACTGTATCTTCATCGTTTAAATTAATAACGGTGCTGTCTCCATCGCTTTTACTCATTTTTCCACCACCTTGTAAACCAGGTACTTTTACCAATTGATTGCCATAATTAAATGCTTGTGGTTCAGGAAAAAGTGCGTTGTTATAAATTCTATTAAAGCGGTTGCCAAAAGTTCTTGCCATTTCTAAATGTTGCTCTTGGTCTTTACCAACCGGAACTTTTACCGCTCTATGTATTAATATATCAGCAGCCATTAAAACAGGGTAAGTTAACAAGCCAGCATTAATATTATCGGGGTGCGATTTTGCTTTTTCTTTAAACGATGTAACGCGCTCTAATTCCCCTTTGTATGCATGCATATTTAAAAGTAAATACAATTCAGCTATTTCAGGTAAATCGCTTTGAATGTAAATGGTACTTGCTTCTGGGTCTATTCCGCAGGCAATGTATTCGGCTAAAACTTGTTTTACATTTTGGTGTAAATCAACAGGGTTTGGGTGTGTGGTTAATGAATGATAATCTGCAATAAAAAAATAGCAATTATAATCGTGCTGCATTTTTATAAAATTTTTTACAGCACCCATATAATTTCCAAGATGTAAATTACCTGTTGGTCTTATTCCGCTTACTACAATTTCCTTTGTCATTTATATTTAAAAATAGTGTTGCAAATTAACTTTTAAATATGCAATCTACAATTGATTATAGTTAAGCTATTGTTTTTTAAAAACTTATTATATATTTGGTTATATATATTTATCAAATGAAGAGATTTTTTACAATTATTGTTTTAGGTTTTTGGGTGGTTTCAAACGCTCAAGTAAGTAATTTACAGTTAACACAGTTATTAAACGGAGTTGGTTTTAATGATTTGAAAACCGAGGAAATTTCAATCAATAGTTCTCATAAAGATAAAAAAACAGGAATTACCCACATTTACTTTAAGCAAATGATAAATGGGGTTGAGGTTTTTAACTCGCAAAGCAGCGTTCATATTGATAAAAACGGAAATTTAGTTAAACAAAATATTGGTATTAAAACTACCAATTTGGTTGAAAATAGTAAAAAAATAGGTGCTAATGAAGCTTTAAGCATTGCTTTAAATACCGCAAGTATTGTAAAAAAAGCGTTAAATAAAGTTACGTTAAATGATAACGTTGCGTTTAAAATAGAGGATAAAGGTCTTTCTAGTGAGGCAATTGTAGGTAAACCAATTTATTACGAAAAAAATGGTTCTCTTGTAGCAGCTTGGCAAGTTGATGTTTTAAACGATGAAACTGCTGATTGGTTGAACATAATTATTGATGCAAACACAGGTTTAGTTATCGAAAAAAACAATTATACAACTAAATGTAGTGCAGAAAATATTACTTCTTCAAAAATAAATAAGCCTTATTTTTTTGAATTTGATGATAATAATAATTTAGGCAAAGCAGCTAATACAGGAACTTATAAAGTTTATCCAATACCAATGGAAAGTCCTGCTCGTGGTGATAGACAATTGGTTTCGGATGCCAATGATTTAAGTGCCTCTCCTTACGGATGGCATGATACCAATGCAGTTGAAGGACCCGAATTTTCGATTACAAGAGGAAATAATGTTTGGGCAAAAGAAGATACATTAGCTAATAATTCAACAACAACTGCGTACTCGCCTGATGGTGGAACGGATTTATTATTTGATTTTCCATATGGATTAGATGCTGGTCCCAGACCTAATTTAAACGCAGCCATTACCAATTTATTCTTTTGGAACAATACCATGCACGATGTTTTTTATCATTATGGTTTTGATGAAGAAAGTGGCAATTTTCAGTCTAAAAATTATTCAAATTTAGGATTAGGAAAAGATTTTGTTTATGCTGAAGCGCAAGATGGAAGTGGCACCGATAATGCTAATTTTGCAGCACCAGTTGATGGTACAAATCCTAGAATGCAAATGTATTTATGGGGAGGAACAGCATCAAGTGCTACAAATATTTTACAAGTAAATGAACCTTCTTCCATAGCTAATAAGTATGCAGCAATTACTGCATCTTTTGGTCCTAGATTATCCGTTTATCCAATTACTGCTAAAATGGTTTTAGTAAATGATGGAACCACCAATAACAATGGTAATTTAGGTTGTGCCTCTTTGGTAAATGCCGACTCTGTTAGGGGGAACATTGCAGTGATTACAAGGGGTGGAACAGGTTGTACTTATCAAACAAAAGTACTATTTGCCCAAGAAGCAGGCGCAATTGGTGTAGTAATGATTAATACCTCAAATTCGGCTATCGCAATGACTGGTGCTGGAACAGGAATAAATATCCCTTCTGTTATGATAAGTTCTTCAAATGGTACAATTTTTAAAAATGCAATTGCCACTGAAACTGTTGAAATAAGCATGTATGATTCGTCCATATTTAATGCCGCCAATAGAACTTATGATAGCGATTTTGACAATGGAGTAATTGCTCATGAATATGGACATGGTATTTCAATTAGATTAACAGGAGGAGCAGCCAATTCATCTTGCTTATCTAATCAAGAACAAGCAGGCGAGGGGTGGAGTGATTTTTTTGGATTGGCACTAACTTCTAAGCCATACGAAACAACGCTTATTGGAAGAGGGATTGGTACTCATTTAATTGGTCAAGATACTTTAGGAATCGGTATTAGACCCTATAAATACAGCAGGAATATGGCTGTAAATCCTGTAAATTATAATAATATCAAAACATTATCGATTCCACATGGTGTAGGTTTTGTTTGGTGCAGTGCTTTGTACGATATTTACCTAGATATGATTGATAAGTATGGTTTTGATGAAAATGTTTATACTGGTAAAGGAGGCAATAATAAAGCAATGGAATTGGTGGTTATGGGTTTAAAGCTTCAACCATGTAATCCAGGTTTTATGGATTCACGCGATGCATTAATTTTAGCTGATTCTTTATTAAATGGTGGGGCAAATAAATTACTACTTTGGAAAGCATTTGCACGAAGAGGAATGGGTGCCGATGCAAAACAAGGTTTATCAAGTTCTAGAACTGATGGTACGGCAGGCTTTAAAATACCTTCTGAACTTTCGGTTTCAAATAATGAAGTTTTGAGCAGTCAAAGTATTGAAGTATTTCCTAATCCGAATAAAGGTAATTTCACTGTTAATTCATCATTTGATTTAATTGATTGCACTTATCAATTAACAGATATAAATGGAAAAAAAGTAAGTTTTATTCTTAACAAAACAAATGACAATGAAATGAAATTTGATATCAGTAATTTAGATGCTGGCGTTTATTTTCTTTCTGTTAAATCTAACCACGGATTGATAACAAAAAAAGTAATAGTTTATTAGGTAAAAACTATTACTTTTTTTAAGTAATTTGATCAGAGACTCTTTTTATTATTAACTGATTAATTCTCTTATTTATATCGCTTTGATAATCAAGGTAAAAGGCTACTTCAAACTCAGTGAACAGGGCTATTGTTAAACCTATTAACTGATTTTTTAGAATGTGATTTTTCTGGATATAATTTTCAATAAACAGGTTTTTTTCAATTGCACTTTTAGGTAAAATTACTTTACCAAAACTATTATTAACCAAGGCTAAGATGATTTCGTTTTGAAACTTTAAAATCGGACGTAAGGTATTATTCTGAAATTCTTCTAAATGTAAACTTGATTTACTAGTATCAATTTTTACTATTGGGCGTAATGCCATTAATTGGTCAGTTCGTGTCATATATTATTAAGATGATAAGCACCAAAACCATTTATTTGTTTTAAACTAATTTTTAAATAATTTGATAATAAACAACAAGCTAGTTTTATAGCTAAAAGATATTATTTCTAGTACCCAAAAAAACTGCAATAAGCGTATTTTTTTCAATTTACATTAAACATAATTTGTATTTAAAACCTCAAAAAATGTTAAACTATTTTTAAGTATTTAATTAAAATGAATTATTTAAGTTCGTATAAATAATTCATTTAATTATGAAAAATCTTTTTACCAATTTAATTATACTTTTATTTTTAGTATTAAACAATTGCGAAGCTGCTCAAATCAATGCATGCGATATGAGCTACCAAGCTACTTCTAATAAAAATATTTTTAAGATAACGGTAAAAGTATACAGAGATTGTTCGGCTGAAGCATTATGCTCTAGTTGTGAAATACCATTTCCAAATGGAACTACTAATGGCTGTAATTTAAATAATGCAGGTTTTACTACCGCCATTATTGGCATGGACAAAGGATTTGAGGGTATTAATTATGGTGCCTTTAATTTAAATATTGTTCCCGGGATTGCTAATGGATATGACATAGTTGAGTTTCAAAATTGTGAAAAGAATAAATCTATTTGTACCAACTGTAATACTCGAAGGCCGGGAACTTTTAGTGTAGGAGTTGAAGTTTATATTTTTGAAGGATTGGTTGATTTAAGTTCGGTGCCATCAAATTGCTGTAATGTGGCACTTTCCATAAGTGGTAATACTAGAAATAAATCGCTTACCACCTTTTTACCTGAAGCATTTTTTACTGAATGTATTATTAATAAATGTTTTGTAAATTCATCTCCTGCTTTTACCAATGATGCCTTGGCTACCATTTGTTCTGGTATTGATTATAATTTTGAATTAAACCCCATTGACCCCGATGGAGATTCACTAAGCTATAAAATGGTGCCCAACTTTAAGGCAAAAGGAGTTCCGGTTAGTTTTGTTGCACCCTATTCAGAAAAATATCCATTTCCCTATTTTAGCCCTCCTAGCCCAAATTCACTAGACTTAAGAATTGATCCATTAACAGGTAATATTAGTTTTAGGCCATTGGGAGTTTTTGTGGCAAATATCAATATGGAAGTTTCGCAATGGCGAAAAATTGGCAATGAACAAACACTTGTTGGTATTACTTATAGAGATTTACAGATTAATACTACGATTGCTTGTAAAACCAATAAAGTGCCAATAATTAAAATTTATAAAGATGGAATATGGAATAAAGGAATTACAAATTTTTATGTTCAACAAGGCAAACAAATATGTTTAGATATAGTAGCCGAAGACCAATCAGATACCACCACAAATCCACCAATTGAAGCAGATACAACAGATTTAAAATGGAATAACCCAGGTTTAAATGATCTAGCAATGGCAAGCGCAAGTTTTACTCGAAATTATATATTAGAACAACGAAATATAAACGGACCCAAAGCTGATAGTTTTAAATTTTGTTGGACACCACCTATAAGTGCTATCAGAACCCAACCTCATGCTTTTACAGTAACTGGAACCGATAGAAATTGTCCTAATAAAGCTTATTCTACTCGTGGGATTAACATAACGGTTGGCCAATGGCCTTTAGGAATGGATGATGCAAATAGTGAACTTTTAAAAGTATTTCCAAATCCAGCAAACAATAAGGTTGTAGTCAATTATGATGCACTTAAAACAAACCAATTTGAATTAACCATAATTGATGTTTTAGGTAAAGAAGTTTATAAATTGAAGAACACAGAATTTCACAAAAACAATGAATTAATGATTGATGTAGCATTCTTAAATAATGGCTATTACACTATTTTATTTAAAACTAATTTTGGGAATTATAGCCAAAAATTGGTTAAAGAGTATTTAATAAAATCCTAAAGAAAATGAAGGTATTGAAACTAACTTCTTCAAATTGTATTTTTATTAACACTTATTAGTTAAATGTTGCTCTAAAACCGATAATTGTTGTTCGATATTCTAAAATTAAAAGTAGTTCATGCTAATTTCACTTAAGCAGAAAATGTATTTTATAAAGTGCGGGTGAATTCGTCATTGCGAGGAACGAAGCAATCTAAAGCTATGAAGGGCATTTGCTCACTTGAGATTGCTTCTCTACGATTGCAATGACGTTTGTTGAAGAAGCGTCTTTTCTAGGCTAATAAAATTGCTTAAGCAATCTTTTCCTAAAAAAATAACCAAGTAACAAAATCAATATACCTCCCCCACCAATTAAATAATAAGTTAAGCCGCTCCATTTACTTTCATCAACCTTTTCAGTGTACATTTTAGGGGTTGTTATATTAATCAATTTTTTTAACCTAATGTCAATAATTGAATCGGTAAATCCGTATTCTTTGGCGTGTTCATAATTTTGAATAGCAAAAGAATATGATTTTCTTAACATCATAATATTTCCTAATTCAAATAATAATTCTGCTACAATTTTATCTTTTGGAGCAATAAAAGTCATTCGCTCTCCCAATTGATAACCTAAAGCAAGATGCAACATTATCAATTCAGATTCAGACAAATTAGATTTTGGCAGAGTATCATTGCAAAACTCTGTATTGATTAAAAAAGAACTATTTATTAAGTTGTTTCCTTTTATTTTAGCTTTTAGTATATTTATATGAATCCATTCAGATCTATAATGTGAACTACTATCAATTTCAACTGCTTTTTTTATCCATTTAAGTGCATTAATATTATCTCCAATTAACTCATAAGCTGTGCCTAAATTAGAGGCTGTAGAATATTTATTTGGTTTAGTTTTCTCAATAGTAAGGTATAGATTAATTGCTTCTTTGTATTGTTTATCGTAAATGAGTAAAATACCTTTGTCGGATAAATACTCCAAATTTTTAGTTGCTTTATAAAAACTATCAAATTTGATGATTAATTTCTTTATTTCTTTGTTCGAAACAATAATCTTTTGAGATGGAACTTCACTTCTATATTCCATTGTTAAAAAAACACCTTCTTTTAAAATAACAGTATAGCCATTTAAACAAGCAAAGCCATAAGCAAATGAACTCATAAAAAGAATAATCGTAAATATAAGTTTCTTCATGCTTTTATAACGAGTCGTTTGAATAAAATGTATTCTTTAAATTATTCTATATTTAGATAAAAGAAAAATTATTAATTCTATTGAAATAATAAATAGTGTAATAATAAAAAATTATTTATCAAATTATTTACAAACCAACTATGATTTGGATATGGGTTTCCCTTTACCATAAAACTGTAATAAATTCTATTAGGAAATCCATAGATTGTTTCATCTAATTCATTTATTCTTGGTATACAATTAGTTGTTATTAGGAGTAAATAAACGATGAATCTGTATTTTTTTAATCCTTCACTCCGCATTTTTGTCATTCCACATTCCGAACTTTTACCCTTCCATCAAGGCATCATCGTGCTTTTTATTGGCCAATTGACCGCAGGCTGCATCTATGTCTTTTCCACGGCTTCTACGCACAGTAGCTTTCACACCGTTTTTTTCAAGGTATGCACAAAAAGCATCTATTTTACTACTATCAGCTTTTATAAATTGTCCATCACCGGTAGGGTTATATTCAATGATATTTACTTTTGCAGGAACTTTTTTACAGAATTTAAGCAACATTTTAGCGTCTTCAATACTTTCGTTAAAATCTTTAAATGCTATGTATTCAAAGGTAATGCGGCTTTTGGTTTTATTATAAAAATGTTGCAATGCCTTGCCAACAGCTTCCAAACTGTTGCTTTCGTTTATAGGCATTATCATATTGCGCTTTTCATCGCTTGCAGCATGTAGCGATAGTGCCAAACGGAATTTCACATTATCATCGCCTAACTTTTCAATCATTTTCGCAATACCAGCCGTACTAACCGTTATGCGCTCATTACTCATTCCCAAACCTTCGGGTAAAGTAATTTTTTTAATGGCCGCCATTACATTGCTATAATTTAACAACGGCTCACCCATTCCCATAAAAACGATATTGGTCAATGGTTTTCCATAATGATTTTGAGCCCAATTTTTTATATGAACTACTTGGTCGTAAATTTCGGCAGGCGTTAAATTACGCTCGCGTTTCATGGTGCCTGTTGCGCAAAATTTACATGTTAAACTACAGCCAACTTGACTGCTTACACAAGCAGTCATTCTATCTTCGGCCGGAATTAAAACTCCTTCTACCAAAAATCCGTCATGAAGCCTGAAACTACTTTTTATCGTTCTATCTTCACTAACTTGTTTATCTTGAACTTTTATATGATTGATACAAAACTCTTCGTTCAGCAAATTACGCAGCTCGATGGAAAGATTACTCATTTCATCAAAACTAGTAGCCGACTTTTTCCATAGCCATTCATACACTTGCTTACCCCTAAAAGCAGGCTGACCTTTTTTTACAAAAATGTCTTTTAATTCGTCAAGCGTAAGTTCGCGTATATCTATTTTGTTCAAAATTTTTATATTATGATAAGTCGATTATTGCTAACTAAATTTAAATATTCAATTCTATCAAATTCAGTTAATAATTTTACCAAAATTTAAGGTTTTAATTTCACTATTTTATTGTCACGTAGTACTACAAGCTCAGAGTTTTTTAATTTTTTAAATTCTAAAAGTCTTTCATAAACTTTTTCAAGACCTTTAATAATTTTATTTTTCTCTTCTATTTGAATTTCAATTGTTGTCATAGTAATTTTTTAAAATATTAAACTTCTCAGGATTTACAATATTAAGAAAACCATCTATTTGTTTGTCAGCTAAAAGTTCATGTTTACCTTCTGAATTATCAAAAATCAATGCTCCATCAACAATTGGAAGGTAAATATCAAATAAGTTTTTAATACCTTTTTTATATCTTCTCTCAACAATTTCAAATGCTATATTATGTCCACCTTCTAAAACTCTTGTTTTTACACGTTCATTAGCTAATTCAATACTTTGCAACCAAAAGAAAAGTAATGTAACTCGATATCCTTTATCTTTAGCTTCAGTAATTTTATTTTTATAGCTTTTAGTTGACAATGTGGTTTCAAAAGCAAATATTTCGTTTTCAGAAAGCAATTCATTTATTCTTTTCAGCATTATCCTACCAGCTTCAATTGAAACTTTTTCAGGTTGAAAAGGTGAAAGTCCTTTTGCTATTTCATCTGCATTTACAAACTCTTTACAATCCAAAATTTCAGGTAAAATAGTAAACGATGCTGTCGTTTTTCCAGCACCATTACATCCTGCAATTATGTATAATTTTTTGTCATCCATATTCGTAAATTTATGTTTTTACTTTGGGATATTTAGCTCCTTTTTTAGTTAATTTTTGTTATTGAACAAACCATTTAACCATTTTGTAAATCTTGTAAATTTGATATGTAATATATAACCTAAACCTTATTTAATCTCAGCAATTACGGTTTTACCGCCTTTAACCACTTGATTTAAGGTAACATTTATTTTAGCATCTAAAGGCAAATACAAATCAACCCTTGAACCAAATTTAATAAAACCCATTTCAGCACCTTGCTCAGCTTGTTGACCTTCTTTTACATACCAAACTATGCGTTTAGCCAATGCACCCGCAATTTGACGGAACAATACCGAAACACCGTTAGGTTTTTCAATTACAGTGGTAGTACGTTCATTTTCGGTTGACGATTTTGGATGCCAAGCCACTAAATATAAACCAGGATGGTATTTAAAATATTTTACCAAACCACCAATTGGATTGCGGTTTACATGCACATTAAATGGGCTCATAAATACCGAAACTTGTAATCTTTTTTCGTTGTAATATTCAGTTTCCATTACTTCCTCAATCACCACCACTTTTCCATCGGCAGGGCAAATAACATGGTTTTCGTTTTGAGTAACAGTAACAGTTGGATTTCTAAAAAATTGAAGAATAATTATCAAAAATACTACCGATAAACCTAAAATGGTGTTGATTAACCAGTTAATTTCTGTAAAACTAATGGCAAAATTTAAGGCAAATAATCCTAATAGCGTAATTAATATGGTAGCTTTTCCTTCTTTATGTAGCATGTTTTATGTTTTTAATTAATCGGCAAATATAAATAAAGCTACTAAATTGCCTACCGTTTTTTTATTTATATACATATTAGTCACTTACCTCAATTTTAAAATTTATTTTTGGGCGTAACCCATTTGTCCCAATTCTAAGGCCATTACCAGCCAAAATGGGTCGGGCTATTCGCTCCAATCTTTTTTACCAAACGCACAAAGCCAAAACAAAAAAGGATTTCCGCTGCTATCCCTTACGCAATTTTTATCACGCAAAGCGTGAGAGAAGTATGAACTATGAAGTATAAAAATAAATACTATTAATAAAAAACTTGCAACCAATAAACTTCGAACTAAAAACTAAGAACTAAAACTAAGTACTTCGAACTTAATCGCAAAACTTAATCAGTTTATAAAACACTTGAGCACTTTTTTTGTATTTCTATTTAGACTAAATATAAATAGTTTAAATATTTAGTTTAAATTTGCCACCCTAAACTTAAACAAAAGTTAGAAAATGTCTGATACACAAGAAGTTGATATAATTGACCAAGTAGTTAGTCAAGAATATAAATACGGATTTACTACCGATATAGAAATGGATTCGGCCCCAATGGGTTTAAGCGAAGACATTGTAAGATTTATTTCGGCTAAAAAAAATGAGCCAGAATGGATGCTTGAGTGGCGATTAAAAGCTTATCGCTATTGGTTAACTTTAGAAGAACCTAATTGGCAAAATTTTAATTTAAAGCCAATTAATTACCAAGACATTATTTATTACGCTGCTCCTAAAGAAAAAATAAAATTAGATAGTTTAGATCAAGTTGACCCTGAATTATTAAAAACTTTTGAAAAACTAGGAATTAGCCTTGGCGAACAAAAACGTTTAACAGGTGTAGCAGTAGATGCTGTATTTGATTCTGTATCAATTGCTACTACTTTTAAAGACCAACTAGCCGAAAAAGGTGTAATTTTTTGTGCCATCAGCGAAGCTTTACACGAGCATCCTGAATTGGTAAAAAAATACATTGGCTCAGTGGTTCCTTATACCGATAATTATTTTTCAGCTTTAAACGCAGCAGTATTCAGCGATGGAAGCTTTGTGTATATTCCAAAAGGCGTTCGTTGCCCAATGGAATTGTCTACTTATTTCCGTATCAATGCTGAAAATACAGGTCAGTTTGAGCGTACTTTAATCATTGCAGACGATAACAGTTATGTGAGTTATTTAGAAGGTTGTACCGCGCCAATGCGTGATGAAAACCAATTGCACGCAGCTGTTGTGGAATTAATTGCAATGGAAAAAGCTGAAATTAAATACTCAACTGTTCAAAATTGGTATCCTGGCGATAAAGATGGAAAAGGTGGTATTTATAATTTTGTAACCAAACGCGGAAGTTGCGAAGGTGCATATTCTAAAATTAGCTGGACACAAGTAGAAACTGGAAGTGCCATTACTTGGAAATACCCAAGTTGTATTTTAAAAGGTGATTACTCAAACGGAGAGTTTTTCTCAGTGGCAGTTACCAATAATATGCAACAAGCCGATACTGGAACCAAAATGATACACATTGGTAAAAATACCAAAAGCAGAATTGTATCAAAAGGAATTTCAGCCGGAAAATCGCATAACACTTATAGAGGTTTAGTAAAAGTAAATAAAAAAGCTGAAAATGCTCGTAATCATACCCAATGCGATAGTATGTTAATTGGCAGTCGCAGTGGAGCACATACTTTTCCTTACCTAGAAATTAGCAATAATACTGCCATTGTAGAACACGAAGCTAGTACTAGCAAAATTGGTGAAGATCAAATTTTCTATTGCAACCAACGTGGCATAGGGACAGAAGAAGCAATTGGATTAATTGTAAACGGTTTCTGTAAAGAAGTTCTAAATCAATTACCGATGGAATTTGCAGTAGAAGCACAAAAGCTTTTAGCGGTAAGTTTGGAAGGAAGTGTTGGATAAAAATAGTTTCTTAGTTTGCTAGTTATTAGTACTTAGTTGAAAAATATGTATTGGAATGAGGTTATAAAAACTAAGTACCATGAAACTAAAAACTAAGTACTAAATAAAAATGAGTAAAATTGAAAAAATCGAAGATATAATAGTTTGGCAAAAAGCTAAAAGTCTAACTATTAATATTTACAAAGCTTCCAATCATGGCAGTTTTGCAAAAGATTTTGGATTAAGAGATCAAATAAGAAGAGCCGCAGTTTCAATACCTTCAAATATTGCCGAAGGAATTTGGAAGAGGAGGAAATAAAGAATTCCTTCAGTTTTTATCAATTGCAAAAGGCTCACTATATGAACTAAAAACGCAATTGGTAATAGCAAATGAAATAGGATATTTAGATGATGAAATATTTACAAAAATTTCAAATGAAATTGATGAAGTAGGCAAAATGTTAACTTCGTTCATGAATTATTTATCAAACTCTGATATTAAAGGAATAAAATATAAAACAATTTAACAAACTAAGTACTAAAAACTTGGTACTAAAAACTAAAGATGTTATCAATAAAAAATCTAAAAGCAGAAATAGAAGGTAAAAAAATTCTAAACGGATTAAACCTTGAAGTAAAAGCAGGCGAAGTGCATGCAATCATGGGACCAAATGGTGCTGGTAAAAGCACTTTATCGGCTGTATTGGCAGGTAGAGCTGATTACGAAGTAACCGAAGGAACTGTTGACTTTGATGGCAAAGATTTATTAGAATTAAGCCCAGAAGATAGAGCACGTGAAGGTGTGTTTTTAGCTTTTCAATATCCAATTGAAATTCCAGGTGTAAGCAATACCAATTTCCTAAAAACAGCCATAAATGAAAAGCGTAAATACCAAGGTTTAGAGCCAATGGAAGCTACCGACTTTTTGAAAATGATGCGCGAAAAAATGGAATTGGTTGAAATGGATAAATCGTTAACAAGTCGTTCGCTAAACGAAGGTTTTAGTGGTGGAGAGAAAAAACGTAACGAAATTTTTCAAATGGCTATGCTTGAACCAAAATTAGGTATTTTAGATGAAACCGATTCAGGATTAGATATTGATGCTTTGCGTTTGGTATCAGAAGGTGTAAATAAATTGCGCAACAAAGAACGTTCGTTTATTGTAATTACGCATTACCAACGCTTGTTAGATTATATAGTTCCTGATTTTGTGCATGTATTATACAAAGGCCGCATTGTAAAAAGTGGCGATGCAAGCTTAGCTAAAGAATTAGAAGAAAAAGGCTACGACTGGATTAAACAAGAAGTAGAAGCTAATTCATAAAAATTCGAAATTTAAAATTCGAAGCACGAAATATTTTTTAATATTAAGTTGAGTATAGAATTTTAAGTCAAAAATTTATTTAAAATGTTTCGAATTTCGTTATTCGAATTTAGAATTTATAGAGAAATAATGTTAGTAGAAAATATAAAAGCAGAGTTTAATTTATACAAAAATCAAGCGGAGAAAAGTGATTTCTTTTTGAAGCGTGAGCAAGCTTTTGCTGAATTTGAAAAAGTTGGTTTTCCTACCACCAAAAACGAGGAATGGAAATACACCAACCTTAAAAACATTACCAATCAATCGTTTCAATCAACTTGCGAAAGCACCATTGAAACAGAATTGATGCTATCGCACGCATTTTTAAAAGACCTTACTGCTAATAAATTGGTTTTTGTAAATGGCACATTCCGCTCGGAACTATCTACCATTATTGAAACTAACGAAAGCATTGTTATTTCTACTTTAGCAAAAGCCAAAACAGCTCATAGCGAATTGTTTAACAAACATTTTGGCAAATATGCTCCCATTGAAGGACAAGGTTTAAATGCCATGAATACTGCTTTATTAAGCGATGGTGCATTTGTTTATGTACCTAATAAAAAAACAGTTACCAATCCTGTTATCATTGTTAATATTGCTGATTCAACTGATGTGAATGTATTGTGTCAACCTCGCAATTTAATAATTGTAGAAAAAAGCGCTTCACTTACTTTAGTTGAAACTTTTTATGCAGTTGGCAATAATCCTTCGTTTACCAATGCAGTTAATGAAGTTTATGCCAATGAAAATGCGCATATTGAACATTATAAAATTCAAAACCAAGAAGGCGAAAGTTACCACAATAATTTCACCCAAATTTTTCAAGAAGCAAATACCAATATTAACCACGTAACTTTAACATTAAGTGGAGCTTTGGTGCGTAACAATTTGCATTTTTTCATGAACGGACAAAACTGCAATAGTTTGTTATACGGTTTGTATATGCCGCATGGAAATGAGTTGGTTGATAATCACACGCGTGTTGACCATGCATTTCCAAATTGCCATAGCGATGAGTTATACAAAGGAATTATGATGGATAAATCGGTGGCGGTATTTAATGGAAAAATTATGGTGCATTTAGATGCACAAAAAACCAATGCTTACCAACGCAATCAAAACATTTTATTGAGCAATGAAGCCACTGTAAACACCAAACCACAGTTAGAAATTTTTGCTGATGATGTAAAATGTACACATGGCGCTACCATTGGTCAGTTAGATGAAGAACCCATGTTTTATTTACGAAGCAGAGGAATTCCTGGAGATGTAGCCCGAAAAATGTTATTAAACGCATTTGCCGATGACATAGCTGAAAGAATTAAAATTCCTGAATTGGTTGAATTGCTAGAACAAGAAATAGAGAAAAAGATATAATAGTAGAGACGTTGCATGCAACGTCTTTTAACATTTAGACGTTGCGTGCAACGTCTCTACAAAAACATAATTGAAATTGTAAAGACGTTTAATTAAACGTCTTTACCAATAAAAATAAACATGTCGAAATTAGATATTATATCAATAAGAAATCAGTTTCCAATACTTCATCAAGAAGTAAATGGAAAGCCATTGGTTTATTTTGACAATGCTGCAACCACGCAAAAACCACAAGCTGTAATTGATGCTTTGGTAAAATATTACAATACCGATAATGCAAACATTCACAGAGCTGCGCACACATTAGCTGCTCGTTCTACTGATATGTTTGAAGATACACGCAAAACCATCCAAGCATTTATCAATGCCAAGGAAGTGGAAGAATGTATTTTTACAAAAGGAGTAACAGAAAGTATTAATTTAGTCGCTCAAACTTGGGGAAGAAAATTTTTGCAAGCTGGCGATGAAGTAATCATTACAACCATGGAACATCACAGCAATATTGTTCCTTGGCAAATGATTTGTGAAGAAAAAGGTGCTATTTTAAAGGTAATTCCAATAAACGAAGCTGGTGAATTATTGATGGATGATTATGATAAATTGCTCTCATCAAAAACCAAAATGGTGGCTTGCGTATGGGTTAGTAACGCATTAGGAACTATCAATCCTGTTAAGGAAATTATACAAAAAGCACATGCTTTTGGTGCAATAGTTTTGTTAGATGGGGCACAAGCTTGCTCACATTTAGCCGTTGATGTACAAGATTTAGATTGTGATTTTTTAGCTGTTTCATCGCATAAATTATATGGCCCAACTGGTGTTGGTGTATTATATGGAAAACGTGAATTATTAGAAGCCATGCCGCCTTATCAAGGTGGTGGAGAAATGATAAAAGAAGTAAGTTTTGAAAAAACTACTTACAACGAAATTCCATACAAGTTTGAAGCAGGAACACCCAATATTGGCGATGTAATTGCCTTTAAATATGCGTTAGATTTTGTGAATGAAATTGGTAAAGAGAATATATCCGCCCACGAGAATGCATTATTGAAACAATGCGTTGATGGATTGGATGCAATTAACGTAAAGACGTTGCATGCAACGTCTCTACAAGATAAACCAATAACCCTAATTGGAACTGCTAAACAAAAAGTTTCAGTACAGTCATTTGTAATTAACGGCATGCACCATTTTGATGCAGGAATGATGTTGGATGCAAAAGGAATTGCGGTAAGAACTGGTCATCATTGCACACAACCCTTAATGAACCGATTGGGATTAGATGGAACCATTCGTGCTTCGTTTTCGGTTTACAATACTTTGGAAGAAGTTGATGTATTTTTGGAAGCAGTGCAGAGATTAGTAAAATTATCAAACAAATAAACTCATAGCAAGAAGCCAGTTGCCAGAAGCAAAATGAAATAAAACTAAGTACTAGGTACTAAAAACCAAGAACTATTTGAAAAATATAACAGACATACAAAACGAAATCATCGAAAACTTTGAGTTGTTTGATGGCGATATGGAAAGCATATTGTTTTACTTAATGGATTTAGGTAAAAAGTTACCTGCCATGCCTGAAGCACATAAAACAGAAGATTTTATAGTAAAAGGTTGCCAAAGTAAGGTTTGGGTTTATCCAAGTTTTATGGATGGTAAAGTAATTTTTGAAGCAGATAGCAATACCGAAATTACAAAAGGTTTGGTAAGTTTATTGGTTCAAGTTTGGAGCAATCAAACACCCAATGAAATATTAAACAGTGAATTGTTTTTTATTGAAAAAATAGGTATGAGCCGCATGATTGGTAGCCAACGAAGTAATGGATTTTCTAACATGATTAAACAAATAAAAATGTATGCGTTAGCGTATAAAAGTACAAATAACTAAGCACGAATAATTAAATACGAAATTCGAAAAGGAATACCTTCTTTCGAATTTCGATATTTGAATTTAGAATTTATAGCAATGACAGAAACAACAGAAAATAAACCACTTCGCACTTTTGTAGATGTACAAAACGAAGCTATACAAGTTATTCAAACAGTGTATGACCCTGAGATTCCTGTAAATATTTATGAATTGGGGTTAATTTACGAAGTAAATGTTTCTAATGAACTAAACATTGAAATTGTAATGAGTTTAACCTCGCCATTTTGCCCAGCAGCGCAAAGTATGCCTGCAGAAATAAAAGAAAAGTTAAGCGCAATAGAAGGTGTAAAAGAGGTAGAAGTGCGTGTAACATTTGAACCACAATGGAGCCAGGACTTAATGAGTGAAGCCGCCAAATTACAATTGGGTTTTTTGTAAGCTTTTTTTAAGCTTATAAAAAACACTCAAATTTAAACCTGCATTCCAAAGAGAAATGGGTGATTTTGGACTAATATCATAAAATTTACAATTGAATGTAGGTTCTAGCCTAAACTCTAGGTTATTGTAATTATATGCAGCTCCTGCAGCAATAATTCCCGACATAAAAAGTAAATCTGACCCACTCTTGTCCAACAAATTTTTACTTTGAGTTACCGATGGCTTATCTTTAAAATAAAAATTGCTTGTCATTTGTTGAGAAGTAGCAAAGTTTATGGCTGTGCCAGCAGAGAAGCCAAGCTTTAATTTGTTTCCCCAATAAAATGATACTAAAACAGGAATTTGAAAATATTCTCTACTATACCCAAAATCATAATCTGTAAGAGCTGCGATTGGGTCGTTAGGGTCAATAGGAGTTAAATTGGCTGTACTAATGTTTCGAGTGCGGTAATTATTTTGCCAAAAACCTAAGCCACTAATTATGGAGAACCTTTTAGCTAATTGGTATTTAGCTTTTAATACTACTGTAAAACCTACTTGACCATATTCGTAATAATTTAAGGTTTTACCCTCCCAAAAATAGATATTACCACCATTTTCATTAAATCTGTAGCTATAATCAACAGATGCACTACCACCAATGCTCCATTTACTTTGGGCTTTTATTTGGTTAACCGCCATTATAAAGACTATTAAAGCAAATTTTTTCATTTGGATATAACGGCTAATTTTGATTTTTATTGGAACAATATAAAATCATCTTTTTAAATTTTTGTTTAAAAGTACATTTGCTATACAAATAAATAATAAATGGAAGCGTTAATTTTATTAGTTTTTTATGCTCCTATTATGGGTTATTTAGCCATTTGTAAAGGACGCAGCTTTTGGTTGTGGTTTACTATTGGTATATTTTTACCTATTGTATCATTGTTCATTTTATTTTTCTTAAAGGATAACCCCGTAGTTATTAATCCTGAAAATGTGGTTTTGTACCAACATAACGATAAGGTACTTTATACAAAGGAAATAGAAACTGCTTAATACTTTCGTTTTACCAATCTTTCCGTTTTCTTTGCAATAAAAAAATATATTATGAGTAACACCACACTTCCATTAATGGAACATTTTTATACACTGCAAGGTGAAGGTTTTCATACTGGAAGGGCTGCCTATTTTTTACGTTTGGGCGGGTGCGATGTAGGCTGTGTTTGGTGCGATGTAAAAGAAAGTTGGGATGCTAATAGTCATCCTAAAGTAGATATTAGCACCATGCTTCAATATATACAAGAAGCTAAAGCCGAAATGGCTGTAATAACTGGTGGTGAACCACTTTTACATAACCTAAATGAACTAACTGAATTACTACAATCAAATCATATTGAAACCAATATTGAAACCAGCGGTTCAAGCCAGTTAAGTGGCAGTTGGGATTGGATTTGTCTTTCGCCAAAAAAATTTAAAGAACCTTTATTAGAAGTAATTGAAAAAGCCAACGAACTAAAAATAGTAGTTTTTAATAAATCGGATTTTGAATGGGCAGAAAAATATGCAGCTTTAGTAAACCCTAATTGCAAGCTTTACTTACAACCCGAGTGGGACAAGTCAAACCAAATGCTTCCGCAAATTATTAATTATGTAAAACAAAATCCTAAATGGAAAATTAGCTTGCAAACTCATAAGTTTTTGCAAATTCCTTAAACATTCCTAATTTAATAAAACAATTTCGAAATTATTTTTTTATATATTATATAAATAGAAATCATTATGGCAAAGGTAAATTTATTGTTAATTGAAGCATTTAGAATTACAGCTAAAAACTTGCGAAATGGCAAACCATACGAATGGGGACATATGGGAAATTGCAATTGTGGAAACTTAGCCCAAACTTTATTGAATATTGATAAAAAAACTATCCATGAATATGCAATGGTTGGTGTTGGTGATTGGTCAGAACAAGTTAATGATTATTGCCCAACAAGTGGCATGCAAATGGATAAAATGATTTTTGGCTTGCTAGAAAAAGGATTGAGCACTTACGATTTAAAGCATTTAGAATACCTTTCAGACCCATTAATTTTATCTAATTTACCTAAAAACACACCAACATTAAAAAATAATAATAGGGAAGACGTAGCTTTATACCTTGAGACATGGGCAAACGTTTTAGAAAATAATTTGATTGATAATATTAAAATTGTAAATAACGAAGAAGTCTTGTTTTATATGTAATCATATTAAACTATTTTCCTTTACACCTATTACTACAATATTTAACCTCTGCCCATACTTTTTCCCATTTTTTGCGCCAAACAAAAGGTTTATTACAAACCAAACATATTTTGGTGGGTAGGTTTTCTTTTTTTACCCCTTTCATATTACAGTTAAAAAACTTTACTAGCTATTTGTTTGGTTGTTTCTGCTAATCCCATGGTGTAATAATGAAGCACAGGAGTTCCAGCTTTTTTAAGTTCAATTGATTGCTGTATAGCCCATTCTATTCCAACTTGCTTTACAGCTTTATCGTCTTTACATTTTTCAATTTCATTGGTTAACTCCACAGGAATATCAATATGAAATATTTTAGGAAGGATACTAAGTTGTTTTTTTGTAGTAATAGGTTTTATACCAGGAATAATAGGCACATCAATGCCCATATCCTTAACGGTTTTAACAAAATTCAAAAATTTTTGATTATCAAAAAACATTTGGGTAACGATATATTCAGCACCTGCATCTATTTTGGCTTTTAACCATTTTAGATCGCTATTCATATTTGGAGCCTCATAGTGTTTTTCTGGATATCCTGAAACTGAAATACAAAAATTTGAAGGTGTAGCATTTTCTAGGTCTGGGTCAAGATAAATGCCGTTGTTCATATTTTTAACTTGTTTCAAAAGTTCTAAAGAATCTTTGTTTCCATCATGTTCAGGAATAAAATTCGACTCGTTTTTAACATTGTCGCCTCGCAAAACAAGTACATTATCTACCCCTAAAAAATTTAATTCTATTAGCGCATTTTCGGTTTCCTCTTTACTAAATCCACCACAAATTAAATGAGGTACAGTATCAATTTTGTAGTGATTCATTAAAGCAGCACAAATAGCCACCGTACCCGGACGTTTACGGGTATAAACTTTATCAAAGCCTCCATCATTACGTTTACGCAAAACAAATTCTTCACGATGATAGGTTACATCTATGAATGCTGGTTTAAATTCAATCAAAGGATCAATTCCACTATAAACAGATTTAATATCCTTGCCTTTTAATGGGGGTAAAATTTCAATAGAAAATAAGGTGTCTTTTGCATTTTTGATTATATCTGTTACTTTCATTTGTCTATTTAATTCCAAGTTTGAATAATTTGCAATTATAAGTTATTATTGTTTATACGTCAATTTTTAAAATTTGTTTTGTTAGTTTTAAAAAATATGCTGTATGGTTTGTCTATTTGTTTATTAAAAACACATGAATGTGCTAATAAATTAAATTATTTAATGGTAATTTATTTGAAATAATTACCACATTTGTTGAAAAAACTTAAATACATGAAAAATACAACATTCTTAATAGTAGAAGATGATGAGTTAACTAGAGAAGTTTTACGTAAAACACTTACTGGTTTAAATTATAAGAATATTATTTCTTGCACAAATGGTTTTGAAGCCATAGATATTATTAGGCGCGAAACAATAGATATTTGTATCATGGATATTGAGTTAAATAACAAGCTTGATGGAGTAGATACAGCCAAAATAGTAGGGGATAAGACCAAGGTTATTTTTACATCAAGTCATAAAGAAAGCGAAACTTTTAAACGAATTAGCGAAGCAAATAGTCATGGTTTTTTATCAAAACCAATTACATCTCAAATGGTAGAATTAGCTATTGATTTGGCTTTAAATGCAAAGAGTTAGATAATTAAATTTCCTTTATCAATTTCAAAATATTTAATATTGGCTTGAAGATCTTTAAACATTTCTTCAAGCCTTTTTTTGTCAGTGTCACTAATAAATATTTGCCCAAAATTATCGTTGGCAATCATTGAAAGAATAATAGCCAGTCTATTATTATCCAATTTTTCAAAAATATCGTCAAGTAACAGAATTGGTTTAATACCAGTTTTTAACAATAAGTATTCATATTGAGCCAGTTTTAAAGCTATTATGTATGACTTTTGCTGACCTTGACTCCCCATTTTTTTTAAGGGGAAATGATTGATTTCAAATAAAACATCATCTTTATGAATGCCTTTTGTGGTTCTTTGTGAAGCTCGGTCTATTGCAATTGAATCGGTAAGTAAGTTATCGAGGTTATTATTGAATAATTGACTTTCGTACTTTATAGCAATTTCATCACTTTCATTACTAATGAGGTTGTAGTATTTTGTAAATAAAACTTCAAAATCAAGCATAAATAATTTTCGTTTTTCAAAAATGATATTGCCTGTTAGTGTTAATTTTAAATTGTATGTTTCAATCAAACTATCATTAAAATTTTGATTATCAAAAAAGCTTTTTAATAGCGCATTTCTTTGCTCTAGTGTTTTATTGTATTGTATTAGTTGAAACAAATATTCTTTATCAAATTGTGATATAAAAGAATCTATGAATTTACGTCTTTCTTCACTTCCTTCATGAATTAAGTATATATCGTTTGGTGCAATGATAACAAGTGGATAAATCCCTATGTGATCAGATAGTTTTGGGTATTCGTTATTGTTTAACTTAAACTTTTTACTTCCTTTTTTAACAATCAATTGAACATTCTCTATGTTGCTATTCTTATTAAAAACACCAGAAATACTCATTTCTACTTCACCTTGATTTATGTTAATAAAATCTTGGTTTTGAAAATAGCTTTTTGTAAAACATAAATAATAAATTGCATCTAAAACATTTGTTTTACCACTTCCATTTAATCCCGTAAAACAATTAATCTGATTACAAAAATCAAAATTTATGGTTTTGTAGTTTTTAAAATTGTAAAGTCTTATTGTATTTAAGTTTAAAAGCATTGGTTTTCAAAAGTAAGTTGAAATTGAAAATATTGCTATTTTTTATTTTCGCTAAAAAGTGACAAAAAGCAAGTAAAATTTCTAAAAAAAACCTTAATATTGATATTTTAAAATACAAATTAATTATATGAAAAAATTATTACTTGCAGGTTTATGCTTTGCCGCAATTCACGCGTCAGCACAACAGTGGGTTGCTACAACTCCACAGAAAAGAAATGTAGTTTTAGAGGAGTTTACTGGTATTAACTGTACTTGGTGTCCTGCTGGACATGTTATTGCTAATCAAATTGAAGCATCTAACCCTGGAAAAGTTTTTTTAATTAACATTCACTCTGGTTCATTTGCAGCACCTTCTGCTGGTCAGCTTGATTTGAGAACACCTGCTGGTAATGCAATTGACGCAGCAGCAGGTATTACAGGATACCCAAGTGGTTCAGTAAATAGAAATACATCACCTTGGGGACAAGGTAGAAATTTATGGTCATCGCAAGCATCAGCAATTTTAAATGAGTCGTCTCCAGTAAATGTTTATGTTAAAGCGTTTGTTGATTTTAAAACAAGAGTTTTAACTACTGAAGTTGAAGTATATTATACAAGCGCTAGTTCACAACCTAAAAATTACCTAACTGTTGCCTTAACTCAAGATGGTATATTAGGATCTCAAATAGATGGTAGTAATGCTAATCCATCAAATTTCGTTAATGGACAATACAAGCATAATCATGCTTTACGCCAATTATTAACATCTGGAAATTTTGGTGAGGCAATTGACACCACCACGAAAGACTATTACATGTATAAAAAAATTACTACTACCATTCCTGCAAGCTATAATAATATTGAAGCAGTTTTAAACAAATTAAATGTTGTTGCTTTTGTAACTGAGTCAGCTGGTGGTTCAAAAATATTATCAGGTTCAGGAGCAAAAGTAGATTTTGATCCAACTTTAAAAACAGATTTAGCATTAAAAGATATCACAGTAATGCCTTCAGGCTATTGTTTTAGTTCAATTAATCCCAAAGTTGAAGTTACAAATAATTTAGATGCAGAAGTTACTTCTTTTGATGTTACTGCTACTGTAAATGGCACTGCAACTACTAAAACATTTACTGGTTCACTTGCTAAAGGAGCAAAAACAATAGTTGATTGGGGAACAATTAATGTAAATAATACTGGTACGTTTAAATTAGCGTTTGCAGGCTTTAAAAATATCAATGCAAATAATTTGTTTGATACAGATAATAGTAATGATTTAGCCAGTACTTCTACATTTGGATTTAAACAAGCTGCATTTACAACGTTCAAGGCTGGCTTCGAATCAGGTATTCCTGCTAATATGGCTTTTGATTTAAGCGAAAATCCTAATATGCAAATTTTAACTGGTTCAACCACAAAATATGGTCAATTTGGTTCAGCAAGTGCAGTAGTTTTAAAACTTCATAACTCTTGGAATACAGCAAATAAACCAGCTAGTATTATATTTGGTGAAGTAGATTATTCAGCTAACACTGATCCTGGCGTTTCTTATTATTACGCTTATTCTGATGGTGAATTGGGTGGAACTGCACCTACAATTGATTTATATGTATCAATTGATTGTGGAGCAACTTGGACTAAAGTTAACACTGTTAATTGTGTTGAAACTGGTCAACCTACTACTGCAAATACCTTTTACGATCCTAAAGGTGGAGAATACAAATATGTTAGAGTTTCTTTAAGTGAATACAAAAACAAAAAAGTTTTAGTTAAACTTACTGCAACATCTGGTACTCATGGTAATTCATTATTCATTGATGAAATCAATGTAAATTCTTATACTAAATTAGCTGTTGAAGAGAATTCAAAAGAAGTTTCTTTTGAAATTTTCCCTAATCCTGCTACTAATAATTTTACTATAGTTACACCAACTAATGTAAAGAATTTATCTATTAGTGTTAAAGATTTAACAGGTAAAGAAGTTATCAGAACAACTGAATCTACTATTGATTGTTCATCTTTAAACAATGGTTTATACATTGTTGAAATTGAAGCAAATGGTATTGTTTCTAGCAAAAAATTAAATATTGCTAAGTAATATTTATTAAATTCTATAAAAATAAACTGCACTTAAATGGTGCGGTTTTTTTTTATGTAATATAATGAATAGTATATAAAAAAGACCCATTAGAAAATTTTCCAATGGGTCTTTTTTATTTACTATAATTAGAACTATTATAATCTAGCTTCACTAACTATTAGATCTTTTGTATTAACACTAAGTACAGGGAAATTAGCTAATTTAATAAATTGTTCTGAGAATTTGCCTGTAAAAAAAGATTTAAAGTTAACCTCTTGTTCTGTCATAATAACTACCAAGTCTGCAGCAATTTCATTAGCATAACTAAGTGTTTGTTCTGTAATATTGCCTCCTAATCGTATTTCAATTTCATTATCAATTCCATTTTCTGCTACCTTATTACTTACTTGTCTGCAGTAATTAGAAACTGTTACCTCGCTATCCTTACTTTTATCTGTACTTACACCTAAAATATTTACGTAAGCATCATATTTTTGAGCCATTACAATGGTTGCAGGTCCTTTTTGACGAGTTTCAAAACTTGTATCAATTGGAATTAATATTTTGCTAAACTGCTCAAAATGATAATTTCCAGGAATTGTTAAAACAGGTTTGTCAGCGTGTTCAATAATCTTGCAAGAATCATTTACTGAAAATAAGCCCTCATTACTATCTTTAGTTTTGTTACTTAATATAAGTAAATCAGGCAAAAGATTGTTCAGTCTTGATGCCAAATCCTTTGGACTTGCATTATTTCTGTACTCTGTTTCGAAACTTATACCTGCTAATTTAGATGACAAATCAACTTCAGGCATATCATAAAATAAAAAATGCAATTTGGCATTAAATTTATTCGCCATTGAAGCGCTCAATTTAATGATTGAATCAAAATTTGTAGAGTTACCACAGGTTACAGTAATATTTGAAATAGAGAGTTTCATAAGTTTATTAATTTAAATTCAGAAATACATTTACAATTAAACATTTTAAATGATTAAAGTCAAATTTTATTTTATTAATGACTATTTTCCACCAGTCATTAGGCGTTTATAATATTCTTTAGCCACAATAAAATCAGGGAATTCGCGAATTGCAGCTTCAAAATATTTTTTTGCGCTTAGCATATCTCTATCCTTTTGTGCGGCCATTATTGCACGCATATTTAATAAGGCAGCTTTTAAAGGAACTTTTTGTTTTTCGGTTTCACTTAGCATAAAATCAATACTATCTTTAGTTGTTAAAGCTAATTGGTCTAGTTCTTTTAAATTATTTTCAACTGCTTTAAAATTTCCAGTTCCAAATTCAGCAGCAGTGATTCTATACAAATACTCAGGCTTTTTATTTATAGCATAAAGTTGATTGTATAAACTCATTTGTTCATCTACTTTTCCTAATTGTTCAGCACAAAGTGCTTTCAATAATAAGAATCGTTCACTTTTTGGATTACGCTTTAGTGCAGTTGTTACTGCATCATCGCAAGCCATAATATTACTTGTTGCAGCATAAAGTTCTGGTAATGTATCTCCATATAAGGTTAAAGAACTATCTTCAGTCAGAATTAATTGTGCTGCAACAATAGCAGTATTAAAATCCTTACTATTCATGCTTTTATCAAATAACTTTTTATAGTTATCTAAATTCCCATTGGAGCCACTTTTGTTGTTACACGATGTTAAAGCTGCAATTGTGCAAAATGCTAAAATTGTTTTTTTCATTTATTTATTTTTCTGTAAGTATTAATTATAAAAATTTAGGGAAATAGCCTGGCTCGTAATCGCTCATCATATTGCAAACTACTTCAAATATTTCTTCTGCATTTGGTTTACTCCAGTAGTCGCCATCGGTTCCATAAGGAGGGCGGTGTGCTTTAGCAGAAATGGTTATAGGTTTATAATCTAGGTATTGGTAAGCACCTTGATTTTCTAAAACTTGCTGCATCATATAGGCAGTTGCTCCTCCTGGCACATCTTCATCTAAGAAAATTACTTTATTGGTTTTCTTAATTGATTCAACAATACTATGGTTAATATCAAATGGTAATAAAGTTTGAACATCAATTAGTTCCACACTTATTCCAATTTCGGCTAATTGTTTAATAGCTTCTTCGGCTACACGAGTAGTACTTCCATAAGTTACTATAGTTACATCTGAACCTTGGATTAATATTTCAGGTTTTCCTAAAGCCACAGTAAATTCAGGTAAATTATCTGGCATTTTTTCTTTTAAACGATAGCCGTTTAAACATTCAATGACCAATGCAGGTTCATCGCTTTTCATTAATGTATTGTACATACCTGCGGCTTGTGTCATATTACGAGGAACACACACATACATACCTCTTAATGAGTTTATGATCATTCCAATTGGAGATCCAGAGTGCCAAATCCCTTCTAATCTATGGCCTCGTGTACGAACAATTAAAGGCGCTTTTTGGCCGCCTTTGGTTCTGTATTGCAAAGTGGCTAAATCATCGCTTAAAGGTTGTAAACCATACAATAAATAATCTAAATATTGAATTTCAGCAATTGGACGTAAACCACGTAAGGCGGTTCCTATCCCTTGGCCAATAATGGTTAATTCTCTAATTCCGGTATCACTTACACGACTTTCACCATGTTTTTCTTGTAATCCTGCAAACCCTTGATTTACATCACCTATTTTTCCTACATCTTCACCAAAAGCCAAAACACGTGGATCGGCCGATAGTAAATTATCAAAGCAAGCCACCATAATTTCGCGTCCATCAACTACTTTTGAGTCATCGGAGTAAGCGGCAGGCACTTCATTTACCAACAAAGCATTTTGTTTTGATTGGCTATGTAAGTAAGAGTTATAACGTTCTTCGTTACTTTTTAAATATAAGTTCTTAAAGCTAATTACACGTTCACGTTCCATATTTTGGAATTTATAAGTAAGGCGTAAAGATTTGTTTATTGCTACTGCAATATCCTTTCTAATTGGGTCATTAATACTTTTTAGTTCAGTAACTAAATCAGTTATCGCACTTATTTGTGTGGCATTGGCTAAATCGGTTAATAATTCTGAAGCCTCAGCAATTTCAGTTTTTATTGGGTTTAAATACGCTTCCCAAGCAGCTTTTTTGCTCACGTTTACATGAATTTGAGCTTCATTTTCAATGGTGCTTAACTCTTCTTCAGTAGCTAAACCATTTTCAATAATCCATTTTTTAAATTGTGCGTTGCAATCAAAATCTGCTTCCCAAGCCAAACGCTCTTTCGATTTATAACGTTCATGCGAACCACTTGTACTGTGACCTTGAGGTTGTGTTAGCTCGTTTACATGAATTAAGCAAGGAACATGCTCTTGCCTTGCAATGTTTGCAGCTTTCTCGTAAGCACTACATAATGCTACATAGTCCCAACCTTTTACATTGAAAATTTGGTAACCTGCATTTTCTGAATCGCGTTGGAAACCTTTTAAAATTTCACTGATGTTTTCTTTAGTTGTTTGGTATTTGGCAGGAACTGAAATTCCATAACCATCGTCCCAAACAGAAACCACCATTGGTATTTGTAGAACACCACCCGCATTAATGGCTTCAAAGAAATGTCCTTCACTGCTACTTGCATTGCCAATTGTTCCCCATGCTACTTCGTTTCCGTTGTTACTAAAATTATTTTGGCCAATTTCGTTGGCATGGGTTCTGTAGTATTTGCTGGCTTGTGCTAAGCCAACTAAGCGAATCATTTGTCCTGCTGTTGGAGAAATATCGCTAGATGAGTTTTTTAAGTTTTTTAAATCTTTCCAATTTCCTTCCGCATCAATGCTGCGTGTTCCGTAATGACCGTTCATCATACGGCCAGCACTTGCAGGTTCAGCATCAGCATCCGTATGAGCATATAATTGGGCAAAAAATTCTTGAACAGTAAGTAAACCTGCTGCCATCATAAAAGTTTGATCACGGTAATAACCACTTCTAAAATCGCCATTTTTAAATGCTTTAGCCATAGCTATTTGAGGCAATTCTTTACCATCTCCAAAAATACCAAATTTGGCTTTTCCTGTTAAAACTTCTTTTCGTCCAAGCAAACTTGCTGCTCTACTTGTAAATGCTATTTTATAATCTTCTAAAACGACTGCTTTAAAATCTGAAAATGAAAGGTTGGCTTGCATGCTGTTCATGAGTCAATAAATTTATAATGCTCAAACGTAACTTTTTTTAACAATTTAATCAAATATGTTGAATTATTCGGGATAAATACTTTGTTTTCTGTTATCTAATTTAATCTGTTTTGAATGTGTTTTATAAATTAACATTAAAAGACTGATATTAATTCAAATTTTAAGTGCTAGATATCCTTGTTATATTGTTTAAAATAATTTGCAATAAGTAAAAACTTATTATATTGCCCAATAAAATTATTATAAATATTTATGAGTGTTTGGCGAAAGAAACCAATTAGCGCCTTTGAGGCAGAAATGAAAAAAAGCGGTTTGAACCGTGTACTTACTCGTTGGGGATTAACATCTTTGGGAATAGGTGCCATCATTGGTGGCGGAATTTTCACTTTAACAGGAATAGCGGCACATGATTATGCTGGTCCAGCATTGGCTTTATCATTTGTTATTGCCGGAATAGGTTGTTTATTTGCTTCTCTTTGTTATGCAGAGTTTGCTTCTGTATTACCTGTAGAGGGAAGTGCTTACAGTTATGCTTATGGAACGGTAGGGGAGTTATTTGCTTGGTTCATTGGTTGGAATTTAATTTTAGAGTATATGATGGGTGCCACAACAGTAGCAGTAGCTTGGAGTGGTTATTTTGTAAAACTTCTGCATTTGTTCCATATTGATTTTCCAATATGGCTTTGTAATGATTTAGCAACAGCTACCGAAAAATGCCTAAAAGCAGGAATTTCTGTACCTAGTTTTGCAATTAACTTACCTGCTTTTATTATTACTTGGATAGTTACTTCAGTTTTAATAAAGGGAATAAAAGAAGCAGCTAGTACTAATAATATCATAGTGATAGTTAAAATTTCTGTAGTTTTATTTGTTATTATCGTTGGGGCTTTTTACATCAATGTTGAAAATTGGTTTCCATTTATTCCTAATGAAGTAGCCGAAATCGGAGCAGATGGAATAGCAACTGGAAAAATGAATTTTGGTTTTGGTGGTGTACTAACAGCAGCAACCATAGTTTTCTTTGCCTATATTGGTTTTGATGCTGTTTCAACCCAAGCTGGTGAGGCTGTAAATCCTAAAAAGGACGTACCATTTGCTATAATTGCATCATTAGTTATTTGTACAGTACTTTATATTTTAGTTTCATTGGTTTTAACTGGAATGGTTAAATATGATGTACTTGATAAGGCTGCGCCTGTGGCTTCTGCCTTTAGCGAAAAAGGTTTAACCTGGGCTGTATTTATTATCACTATTGCAGCTACTGCAGGTTTAACATCCGTTATGCTTGTTATGATGTTGGGTCAAACTCGTATTTTTTTAGGTATGGCTAAAGATGGATTATTGCCACAATTTTTTAAATCTTTACATCCTAACTTTAAAACACCTTATAAAAGTACTTTATTGGTAGGTGGTATTATCTCAGTAGTTGCAGCTTTTACTCCTATTGATAAAGTCAGTGAAATGTGTAGCATGGGAACATTATTAGCTTTTGCTATGGTTTGTGTAGCTGTAATGTTGTTACGTTATAAAAAACCTGAACTTGAAAGGCCATATAAAGCTCCTGCCATTTATTTAGTAGGTACTTTAGGTGTTGCCTTTAATTTATTTTTGATGTGCTATGTTAGAAAAGAAACATGGTTTGCTTTCTTGATTTGGGGCACTTTAGGTATTTTAGTTTATTTTCTTTATAGCAGACGTAATAGTAATTTACACAATACTAATGATGAAAATTTATAAGCAAAATTCATAACTGAATTTTAATAAGCATACAATGAGTGAATTGTGTTTTAAGATAAATAAAAAAGGTATTGTTACTGAATGCTTAAGTCAACTTATTGAAGGGGACTTAAGCGTTTTAGTCAATAAGCATTTATCTGAACAAAATTTACCAATTGTATTTACTGATTTAATAAGTAAGTATTTACAAGAAAATAACTATCACTGCTTTAGAAATGTAGAAACCAGTAA
This sequence comes from Bacteroidota bacterium, assembly GCA_947464275.1. GTDB lineage: Bacteria > Bacteroidota > Bacteroidia > UKL13-3 > UKL13-3 > JAAFJM01. The sequence goes on along the minus strand of CANHVU010000005.1, from coordinate 77,310 downwards.
GCAATTCTATAATTTTCGGCTTCTTGGTGGAATAAATGAATGTACTTGCATTATTAACAATATTACTTCAAGAGTCAAACGGTTTTCTGAGTTTGATAATAACAGCAATCAATTCAAAGCATTAGTTGATAGTACTTTTGAAATTATTTGGTCATTTGATAAAAATTTTATTTTAACTGCTGCCAATAAAGCATTCTTTGATTTAAGAAAACGGGTATTTAATTCTGATATTCAACTAGGGGATAGTTTTTTTAAAGATGTTCCTGAAAATAACATAAAAAAATGGAAACCAATTTATGAGCAGGTTTTGGAGGGGAAAAAACTTCATTTTGAAGATGAAAGAAAGATAGATAATGAGGTTGATTATGCTGAAATTAACTTAAATCCTGTTCTTAATGGTAAAAATGAAATAGTTGGTTGTATGGGTATTACGCGTGATATTAATGCTCGTAAAAAAAACGAATTTGAATTAAAAAGGTACAATCATCAATTAGAAAAATTTGCTTTTAAAACTTCACATGAACTCAGAAGGCCATTGGCCAATATACTTGCCGTTATTCCATTGCTAATAGAAGAAACCGACTTAGAAACTAAGAGCAAACTTATTGAGGCTCTTTGTGTTTCTGCTCAGCAGCTTGACGAAGAGGTTCGGTTATTGAATGAAACCATCAATTTAAATAATCAAATTTAAAATCAGCGTTTGCTCATTTTATTACCAGTAATTTGTCGTTGTAAGGTACACTTAAAACGATCAATTTCAGGATTACGTTTTTTAGCATGTTTTTGCGAAACCCCTTGATTAACCCTTTTACGCCATAGTCTCCAACTGCTTGGTTTTAATTGATTGCGCATTAGTTTAATTACCTCAGCTTCGCTTACACCAAACTGAAATTTAATGGCATCAAAAGGTGTTCTATCTTCCCAAGCCATTTCTATGATTCTGTCAATTTCTATTTCAGTTAAATTATTCATACAATTATTGAAACACAAAACAGTCGTTGTTGTTTAAAAAATAACAATTAAACTTTTTTTGAACAAAAAACCAATAAATATAGTCTGGTTAAAACGTGATTTACGTTTAAGCGACCATGAACCACTAGCCCTTGCCAATGCTAATGGATTAGAAACTATTTTGTTGTATATTTTTGAACCTAGCTTAATACAATATGCCGATAGTAGCCCGCGTCATCATCAGTTTGTGTGGCAAAGTTTAACTGATATGAATAAAAAACTGCAAACATTTTCAGGCATGGAAAACAATATTTTTATTGCTTACCAAGAGGCTAGTGAAGTTTTTAGTTTGCTTTGCAATGAGTTTGATGTAAAACATGTATTTAGCCATCAAGAAATTGGGAACAGCTTAAGTTTTACGCGCGATAAGCAAATGGCAAATTGGTTTAAGCAAAACAATATTACTTGGACCGAATGTAAACGCGATGGCATTATTAGAGGTTTAAAATACCGCCCAAATGATTGGAATAAAAAATGGATAGAAACCATTAGTTCATCACAATTTGGTTTTGACCTAAACTTACTCATTCCAAACGAAAGATTACTCCATGAACTTCGTTTTTATAATATTGATGAAACAGTAAAAACATACAATAAAAATTTTCAACCTGGTGGCGAAAGTTATGCTTTACAATACTTACAATCGTTTGTTGCAAGTAGGCATGTCAATTATGCCAAACATATTTCAAAACCAGCATTGGCTCGTAAAAGTTGTAGCCGCCTTTCACCTTATTTAGCGTGGGGAAATCTAAGTATGCGCATGGTTTACCAAGCAGTAATGGCTACTAAAAACAAACCTACTGCTAATAAAAGAGCCATTAATTTTTTTATAGCTCGTTTGCATTGGCATTGCCATTTTATTCAAAAATTTGAAACTGATTGTAGTATGGAGTTTAATAATGTAAACTCAGCTTACAATTCAATTAGAACTGAAAAAAATGATGCTTTTATATCTGCATGGAAAACTGGAAATACAGGTTATCCGCTTATTGATGCTTGTATGCGTTCAGTTATAGCAACTGGTTATTTAAACTTTAGAATGCGAGCCATGTTGGTTAGTTTTTTAACACATAATTTATGGCAAGATTGGCGTTTTGGCACGCACCATTTAGCAAAACAATTTTTGGATTTTGAACCCGGAATACATTATCCGCAGTTTCAAATGCAAGCTGCCACCATGGGCGTTCATATAATTAGGACCTATAACCCCATTAAACAATCGCACGACCACGATGAAAATGGCGAATTTATAAAACAATGGATACCTGAATTAGCAACTGTACCCACAGAATTTATTCACGAACCTTGGTTGATGAATTTGGAACAGCAACAAACATTTAATTGTGTAATCGGTAAAGATTATCCAGCCCCAATAGTTGATTTAAAAACTAGCACTAAAATAGCTAGCGAAAATTTATGGGGACTCAAAAAATCAAAGGCTTCAAGGGTTGAGGTAAATGAAATTTTGAACAAATTATCACACCGTAATACGGAAGAAGAAGTAAAACTTGGTGATGGTGTAGTTGATAGAGAATCAACATTTAAACGCAAGAAAAAAGCCACAAAAAAGGTAAGTAAAAAGGTTGTTGAACAAGTTAAAATGAACTTGTAGTTCAATAAATTTATCTATTTTTGAATAAAATAATCAATCAAATAATGGAAGTAAATGAGCCTGACTTATCGTATGGTAACCACTCGTATGCCGATTACCTTAAATGGACCATGGATGAAATGGTTGAAATTATCAAAGGGCGTGTATATAAACTAAGTGCGCCAAAAAGAGTACATCAAACTATTTCAATAAGAATTAGTAGTAAAATATTTAATCTTTTAGAAGGGCAAAAATGTAAAGTTTATTCTGCACCTTTTGATGTGAGATTACCAGTAAAATCAAGAAAAAACGAAGATATATTTACAGTCGTTCAACCCGATATTTGTGTAATTTGCGACCCAACTAAATTAGACGATGCAGGCTGCATTGGAGCACCCGATTTAATAATTGAAATTTTATCGAAAGGAAATAACAAAAAAGAACTTCAAAATAAATACGAAGTTTACGAAGAATCAGGTGTGAAAGAATATTGGATAGTGGCACCAGAAGGTCAATTCATGCAAGTTAATACTTTGGTGAATGGAAAATACCAACCATCTAAACTACTCACACTTGGAGATGAAATTGTTACTCCTATTTTGCCTGGTTTTGTTTTAAATTTAGATGAAGTTTTTGCCAATTTAGATTAGTTCTGTCAGGCTATAATTCTTTGAACCTTTAATTAATTACAATTGAAAAAGTTTTTAAAATTTCCTTCAGATTTAGAATTGAATAGCGTATTTATATAGAAAATATTATCAAAAATTATTCTACTATTATTTTTTTAGTTTCTAATACTTGTTCTTCTTTTTTTAATTGAACAAAATAAATTCCTTGCTTTAAGTTTTGATTGTTTAAAATAGCCTGTTGATCAATAACATCAATATTTTTAACAGTTTGCCCTAAGATGTTTAAAAGAGTAATGCTGTAATTAGATCCAATAGTTCCCATTAAATTGATTTTAGTATTTTCATTTATTGGATTGGGTGATATTTCTAAATAAGTTGAACGTTTTAAAATGCTATTTACACCACTACCTTGATCAACATACGAAATCATGAAATCATCAATTATCCAACCTGCTTTATTAGTTTGAATTGAATCACTCATAAAATTAAATCGTAAAATAATGGTATCAGAATATTGTTTCATAACCCAAACCCAAACCCACTGAATACGAGAATAAATCCAACCTTTTGATTTTCCAGAAAACCCTACTTTCCCATTGCTTAAAGAATCATTATTTGAATACATATTTTCTGTTGCAAAAAATGCAGGTTTACGATCACCATTTTGATAGATAACATTGTTCCAAGTATTTCCATTATCGTAAGATACTTCAATATAACCGCCATCTTTTAAACTATCTGTATCAAATTTGTGTTTAAAACTTATAATTCTATTGCCATAAGGGGCATTATTTTTTGAAACAATTCTTACATCAAAATATGAATGATTATTTACTGGATAAGAATTAGTTGTATCAGTAACTATTGCATTATTTCCACTATAAGCACTATCAAAAAGTACTTTATTGGGCTTACCTAATTGCCAAACATTATTGCTATCATTTGTAAAACTAACATATTGACAAGCACTACTTTCAAAATCACAACTATCTAAATTATAAATGCCTTGAAAAGGTCTAATCTGTGCACTTACGTTGCTAAAACCTAAAAATAGGATAATCAATAAATGGAAAGTCAATTTCATAATAAGCTATTTTATTGAGTAACGAAAATACGTTTTAAATTAAATAAATTATGTAAACTTAATAATATTTATACCAATTTCACCTCACTATTGTCACTGCAATTTTCTAAAAGTGCTGTATTGGTTTTATTGAAAACTGGATGCAAAAACTCAGGAGCTATTTGAACCAATGGTGCTAAAGTAAACCTACGAACATGCAAATAAGGATGAGGAACTTTTAAATTTTCATTATCAATTATTTCATGGTTAAAATACAAAATATCCAAATCAATTATCCTGGCTTCCCATTTCTGATTGCGTACTCTTCCCATTTGGGTTTCTATTTGCAAAAGCTTTTGTAATAAATCATTAGCCGATAATTCAGTTTTTACTTCAACTACTTGGTTGTAAAAATTATCTTGATTGGTATTGCCCCAAGCCGCAGTTTCATAAATATCAGAGTAAGAAACAATGGAGATTAAATTAGCACTTATTGACAAAATAGCTTGTTGTAAATTGGCCCTTTTATCACCTAAATTAGTTCCTAATAAAATAAAAGCTTGGTTCATACTATTTAAAGATTTTTTGATTTTCGATTTGGAGATTTTATTGATTGAAAAATTGGAAAGATTAGAAGATTGGAAATTATTTTTTCATTTATCACACTCCCCAACACTCATTTCAAAAATCACAATTCACACATCAAAAATCACAATTCGCCTAAATCAATTCTAACAAAGCAACACATTCCACATGATGCGTGTGCGGAAACATATCAACCGCTTGAACTTTGGTTACTTTATAAACTTCTTGCATCATAGCTATATCGCGCGCTTGGCTAGCAGGATTACAACTTACATACACAATTTTAGGAGCACGTAATTCCAACATTTTATTGATTACATCAGGATGCATTCCTGCACGCGGTGGGTCAGTAATGATAACATCAGGTTTACCATGCTTTGAAATCAATTCATCGTTCAACACATCTTTCATATCACCTGCATAAAAATGTGTGTTATTTATTTGATTGATAGCAGAATTTTCTTTCGCATCAATAATTGCTTGCTCCACATACTCTATACCCACCACAGTTAAGGCTTGTTTAGCTACAAAATTAGCTATTGAACCCACACCAGTATATAAATCGTAAACTATTTCATGGCTTTGAATATTGGCCATTTTACGCGCTTCGTTGTATAAATTAAATGTTTGCTCAGTATTGGTTTGAAAAAACGATTTAGGTTGAATATTAAATTTCAAATCTTCTAATTGCTCCACCATGTACGATTTTCCGGCATAAACATGCACATCCAAATCGTGAATGGTGTCGTTCATTTTATCGTTTACCACATAAAGCAATGATGTTAATTGAGGGAAAGTGTTTTTTAAATATTCCATCAAAATATTGATTTTCTCCTCATCGTTTTGTTTAAAAACAACTATCAACATCCATTCATTTAAACTAGTATTACGCAAAATCATATTACGCATAAAACCTTCTTGGCTGCGGGCATTGAAGAAATCAAATCCTTGATTTACACAAAATTCTTTAATGGTATTGCGTATTTGATTGTGGAAATCGTCCATCAAATAACATTTTTGAACATCTAATATTTTATCAAATTTCCCTGGAATATGAAAACCTAAACCTTTATGTTCGGCTACGCTTAATTCATCTTTATTGTCTAGTGTTTCTAACCACTTTTTATCTGTAAAGGTAAACTCTAATTTATTTCTGTAATATTGAGTTTGAGCAGAACCAATTATATTTTCAGGATTTGGAAAAGGAAATTTACCAATGCGTTCAAAAGCATCAATTACTTGTTGCTGCTTATATTTTAACTGAATTGGGTAACTCATGTGTTGCCATTTGCAGCCACCACAAGTTCCAAAATGCTCACAAAAAGGCTCAATGCGTTCATCTGAAGGTTTTACTATTTTATGAATTCGCGCAAAACAAAAACTTTTCTTTTTATTATGAACATATAAATCTACAATATCACCAGGAACAGCAAAATCAACAAAAATTACCTGTCCTTCGTGCTTTGCAATGGCTTTTCCTTCACTGCCAGCACTGATTATTTCAATATTTTCTAAAACGTATGGTTTAAATTTTCTCTTGCTCAATTTCGTATTTTTGTTTTTAGTTCCCGCATCCCGATAGCTATCGGGACGCGCAGATAAACGCTGAATAGTTTACAGTTAAATAATATGCGCAAATAACAATATTTTAAAGGTATTTATTACAAAAAAAGTTCAACCAAATAAATGATTGAACTTTTTTACTAAGTACTAAGAACTATAAACTATTTTCTAATTAGCTTTAAACGCTTTAGCTGCTTCTATAATTTTAGGCATTATTTCAAAAGCATCACCAACAATACCGTAGTCGGCTGCTTTAAAGAAAGGTGCTTCTGCATCTTTATTAATTGCCACAATAACTTTACTTGAACTAACACCAGCTAAATGCTGAATAGCACCTGAAATACCAATAGCAATGTATAAATTGGGTTTAATGGTAATTCCAGTTTGACCAACGTGCTCGCTATGTGGTCTCCAATGCATATCGCTTACAGGTTTACTACAAGCAGTAGCAGCACCTAAAGCATTTGCCAAATCTTCTACCAAATGCCAGTTTTCAGGACCTTTTAAACCACGTCCACCACTGATAACAATTTCTGCTTCAGTTAATGGAATTTTACCTGTTACTCTGTTTATTTCTACCGATTTTGTTGTAAAATCAGCATCAGCCAAACCTGCCTCTGTGTTCACAATATTAGCTGCTTGCGCGTTTTCTAATGTATTAAAGGTATTTGGTGTAATAGCTAATACTTTTACAGCTGTAGTTAAGTTTACATCGGCAAATGCTTTACCCGAAAATACACTTCTACGAACTACAAAACCAGCATTTGTATTTGGCATTGAAATTACACCACTTGCAATACCCGCTTTTAAACGCGCAGCAACACGAGGAGCGACTGATTTACCAGAATAGGTGTTTGAAATAACCACTATGCTTGAACCTTCAGCAGATGCTGTATTGCAAATAACTTTTGCATAGGTTTCAGCATTAAATCCATTTAAATTATCATGTTTGATGCTAACTATTTTGTTAGCGCCAAATTTTGCCAATTCGGCTAATTTATCATCGGCTACATTACCTGGCACTACTGCGGTAACTGTTCCATTATGTGCTTGTGCAATTTGGCTAGCATAACTTACGGCTTCAAAAGCCGATTTTTTAAAGCTACCATCAATTTGTTCTGCAAATACTAATATATTCATTTTTTATTTATTTAAAGATTTGAAGATTGAAAGATTTAGTGATTTTAAAATTCATTCAAAATTCAAAATTGATCATTCAAAATTTTAATTAGATAATTTTCGCTTCGTTATGTAAAATGCTGATTAATGAACCTGCTTCTTCAACCGAAATTAATTTAACTGAACCTTTTGGCGCAGGTAATTCAAAACCAACGGCTGCACTCGTTAATTCAGAGGTTGTTGGTTCTACCACTTTTAATGGTTTTGTTCTAGCAGCCATAATACCACGCATATTAGGAATTCTTGGCTCAGTTAACTCTTTTTGAGCACTCACTACCAAAGGTAAATTGGCAGATACTTTTTCTTTTCCGCCATCAATATCGCGTTCCATAGTAGCAGTAGTTCCATCTATTTCAATACTTGTAATTACATTTACCGAAGGTAAACCTAACATTTCAGCTAATAAACCGCAAACTTGTCCGCCATTGTAATCAATGCTTTCGCGGCCAGTAAAAATTAAATCAAAATTTTCGGCTTTGGCATAAGCTGCAATTTGTTCAGCTACAAAATAAGCATCGGTAGGTACTGCATTAATACGCACTGCATCGGTTGCTCCAATGGCTAATGCTTTTCTTATACTAGCCTCTGTATCAGCCAATCCTACAGTAATAGTTGTAACTGTTCCGCCTAATTTTTCAGTTAATTCTAAACCACGAGTTAACGACAATTCATCGTAAGGATTAATAATAAACTGAACACCCGCTGTATTAAATTGGGTATTGTTTTCGGTAAAAGTTACTTTTGTTGTGGTGTCGGGCACATTGCTAACACAAACTAATATCTTCATATAATGATAATTTTGTTGTTAAAAAGAGCAGCAAAATTATCTAAAAAATGTTTTTAGCCTAATGCAAAATAACAGATTATTAAAACTACAAGAAATGTTGGTAGAAACACCCAACGATATTTTTTTAAATTACGCTTTGGCTATGGAATACAAAGGACTTAGCCTAATTGATAAAACCATTGAACAGCTAAATAAGGTGTTGCTGCTTGACGAAAATCATGTAGCTACTCTGTACCAATTAGGGGTTTTATTAAGCGAACGCAATGAAAATGATAAAGCCATTCTATTTCTAGAAAAAGGTATTGAAATTGCCAAACAGCAAAAAGATTTAAAAACTACCAATGAATTTAGGGCTTTAATTGACGAAATTTTATACTAATGGCTTTAACTAAATTTTACCAAACCAATGTGTTAGAAGCAGGTTGCGATGAAGCTGGACGAGGCTGCCTTGCTGGGCCTGTGTATGCAGCAGCAGTTATTTTAGATAAACATAAACGCATTAAATATTTAGACGATTCGAAAAAGTTAACTCACGCTCAACGAGATGAATTAAGGTTTGAAATTGAAGAAAAAGCATTGGCTTGGGCGGTAGCAAGTTTTACCAACGAACAAATAGACGAAGTAAATATTTTAAAAGCTTCGTTTTTGAGCATGCACAAAGCCATTGATAATTTAACTATTAAACCACAGCATTTAATTATAGATGGTAATAGGTTTATTCCTTATTCTAACCTAACACATACTTGCATTGTAAAAGGTGATGCGAAGTTTCAAAGCATTGCAGCTGCATCTATTTTAGCCAAAACACATAGAGATGAATTGATGCTTCAATATCATGAGGAATTTCCTAATTACGCTTGGGATCAAAATAAAGGCTATGGCACTTTAAAACACAGAGCAGCTATTGAAAAACATGGCATTACTCCTTATCATAGAAAAACATTTAGGTTATTAAAAGAGCAGTTGGAATTGTTTTAGTTTTTTCGTCCCAATTACCTCATAAATTTATTGCAATTAAAAACCTAAAAGTTTAAAAATCGAGAAAAGTAAATATTTTTAAACATATGTAGTATAATTACAATTTTTATCTAAAAGAGGATTGTTTGATATAAAATATCAATTAGTTAAATCTGGGGTATATTTTATAATCCAATTGTTTTGACATAAAAAAAGAGGCTTTTCTTAACAAAAAGCCTCTTTCATTGTGAATTACTTTGAAATATTATTGTTCTATCAAATTACCATTTACGTATGAAAAATCTTTGCCATTTTTTTTCCATACAATAGCCATTGCAGCTAATTTTGATGGATTCCATTTTGGATCTAAGATGTAAGCGTAAGATTGAGCATAAACCTTGTTTAAATCGCTATTACCAATTGATAAAACCTCACCCCATGCACCTTTTGGAGCGGCTCTAACAACGTGGTTATGTGCTTGATTTGCATTATCAGGGCCACCTGAAATTTTTTGATTAGAAATTACACCGTCTTCATAAAAATAAGTAGCGATATAATAATCACCTGAAACTTCCTTGAAGAATTTAGCATTAACATCTACTGTAATTGAACCATTAACAGCATCTACTTTTAAATTACTTAATTTAACCCCAACAATAAAAGGATTGTTTTGAATGAATGTATCAACTGAAGATATAATTTTTTGTCCAGTAGCTTTGAAATCTGCATAAACACCAGCAGGAAATACCAATCCATTACCAGCAGCAATTCGTGGTACAGATGTAGTTTTGAATTTTGGAAGAACCATAATAGTATCCATAGCAGCTAAAGATAACGGATCTCCAGAATGCAACGCTAATGGCAAAGTTTTATCTTTAGCATTTTCAACTGCATTATTAAATCCGGGAATTCCATAAGCACCACATGGAGGACACCATGTCCCAGTTATATCAATAATCAATGCTCTATTGCTTTGAGTAAAATTGATATTTGGAGTGTTTGATCCTGAATTGTTTGTTGAAGACTCTTCCTTGCTGCAACTTGTTAATAATAACGAGCCAGCTAATAAAGCAACCGTTGATAATTGTAAAAATCTGTTTTTCATTATTTTGATATTTAATTTTTATCAATGTTAAAAAAAATATTTTTAAATACAAAATATGAATTGTAAAATTATTGATTAAAAGCGTATTGCAACAAATTTGCACCCATTTTTAATGCTTGAAGCCTAACGGACTCAGGGTCGTAATAAATATCTTGGTCTTCCCAACCGTTTCCTAAATCGCATTCGTAGGTGTAAAAACACACTACTCTACCTTTATAAATTAATCCAAAACCTTGTGGTGCTTTACCATCATGCTCATGAACTTTAGGTAATCCTTTGTTAAAATCAAATTTTTGGTGGTAAATAGGATGACTCCACGGCAATTCAACAAACTCTAATTCTGGAAAAACTTTTTTCATTTCTCTTCTAAAAAACAAGTTTAAACCATAGTTATCATCGGCATGTAAAAAACCACCAGCCATTAAATAATTGCGCAAATTTTCAGCCTCTTGCTTATTAAATACAATATTGCCATGCCCTGTTAAATGAATAAATGGATAGTTAAAAATATCTTTACTTCCTACTTCCACAATATCTTCTTCGGTTACCAAACCCACTTTCAAATTGTCGTTACAAAATTTAATTAAATTAGGCAATGAAGTTTTGTTGGCATACCAATCGCCACCACCATTGTACTTAAGTTTAGCTATTTTTATAGTTGGCTTTTGAACAAAAGAAAATGCAATGAATAAAAGACTAAAAAAAAGTATGGTTTTAAAATTATGTTTTATCATGTTTAACAATTGATTTTCAAAAATAAGGAATTATACTTTACCTCGTGGATGAAAATTTGTAATCACTTCATGCAAATATTCTTTACTAATATGCGTATAAATTTCGGTAGTAGTAATACTTTCATGGCCAAGCATTTGTTGCACAGAGCGCAAATCGGCACCTGCCTCTACCAAACTGGTTGCAAATGAATGACGCAAAGTATGCGGACTGATATTTTTCTTAATTCCGGCTATAGCAGCCATTTCTTTTATTATTAAAAAAATATAAACCCGGCTTAGTCTTTTACCTCTTCGGTTTAAAAAAATAATATCTGTACAATCCTTATCAATGGTTAATTTATTTCTGATACTATTGGTGTAAATATCAATTTCTTTCAAAGCTCTTTCAGAAATAGGCACCAAGCGTTCTTTATTACCTTTACCAATTACTCTGATAAATTCATCAGCTGCATAAATATCGGTAAGTTTTAAATTAATTACTTCACTTACACGCAAACCACAACTAAACATGGTTTCAATGATGGCATGATTTCGAGTGGCTTCATCCTTACTTAAATCTAATGTGGCAAGCATCAAATCTATTTCATACACATCTAAAGTATCAGGTATTTTACGAGTAACTTTTGGGCTTTCAATTAAAGTAATGGGATTATTTTTAATTAAATCTTCCATTTCTAAAAAATGAAAAAATGCTTTTAAACCGCTTATTATCCTTGCTTGGCTGGTATTATTTATTCCTAATTCAATAATAAATTTTAAGAAATCTCTAAAAACAGCAATGGTAAGTTCATTGGGCTGTAATTCAATATTTTTTATACTTAAATATTGGCAAAGTTTTTCTACATCTCTAACATAAGCTTCAATGCTATTAGCTGCTAGCGATTTTTCTAATTGCAAATAAGCCTTAAAGCCTGTTATGTATGAGTTCCACACTTTCTAAATTTTGAGTTATGAATTTTGGATTTTGGATTTTGAATTTTATAAATTAGATTAAATATTTAAACAGTTAAACTACGAAACCTTTAAACTTAAATCAATGCTTTTAGCTGAATGGGTTAACGCTCCAACTGAAATATAATCAACACCTGAAGCAGCAAAATTAGCAATGGTTTCTTTGGTGATTCCTCCACTGGCTTCGGTTTCATACTTTCCACCAATTAAAAGTATTGCTTCTTTAAGAAGTTCAGGGGTAAAGTTATCAAGCATAATTCTGTTTACTCCGCCTTTATTTAACACCTGGTTCACTTCGTCTAAATTACGTGTTTCAACTTCTATTTTTAAATCAAGGTTATTTTCTTTAAGGTACTGATGTGTTTTTTCAATGGCTTGTGCAATTCCCCCTGCAAAATCAATATGATTATCCTTTAGCATTATCATATCATATAGTCCAATTCTATGGTTAAAACTTCCACCCACTTTTACTGCATATTTTTCAAATAAACGCATACCAGGAGTGGTTTTTCTGGTATCTAAAACTTTGGTTTTGTAATCTTTAATTAAATTACTAATAAACCTACTTTGAGTAGCCACACCGCTTAAGCGCTGCATAAAATTCAACACCAAACGCTCCGCAGTTAAAATTGAGATAGATTTACCTTCAACTGTAAAAATGATATCGCCCACTTTTATTTCATCACCATCATTAAAATTTGGTTTAAAAACTAAGGTAGAATCTACTTTTTTAAAAATATATTCAGCCAAAGGCAAACCACAAATAATACCATTGTCTTTAGCTACACAATATGCATTACCAGCTTTTTCTGAGCTAATACAAGCCAATGAACTATGGTCGCCTGAGCCAATATCTTCCCTCAAAGCAATATCAATATATGCTTGCACATCAGGGTTTTGTAATAAATTTTTCATGGATATTTTAATTGTATAAATAAAAGATTTCTACTAGTTATCTTTTATAATTTCTAAAAAGGCTTTTTAATTTTAAACTTATTACACCTAAAATGGCTTCTTTAAAAATACCTTTGCTCATTTTTGATTCACCTTGTGTTCTATCGGTAAAAATAATTGGAACCTCCACTATTTTAAAACCATATTTTGATGCAGTATATTTCATTTCAATTTGAAATGCATAACCTCTAAATTTAATTTGGTCAAGTTCTATGGTTTCTAATAAGTTACGTTTGTAACATACAAAACCTGCTGTGGTGTCCCTGATGGTCATGCCTGTAATCATTCTTACGTAAGAACTTGCATAGTAGCTCATTAAAACCCTATTCATTGGCCAATTTACTACATTAACACCCGTAATATACCTTGAACCTATTGCTAAATCAGCTCCTTCATCACATGCTTTATATAGCCTAATCAAATCATCTGGATTGTGGCTAAAATCAGCATCCATCTCAAAAATATAATCGTATTTTTGTTGTAAACACCATTTGAAACCTTCAATGTAAGCAGTTCCTAATCCATTTTTTTCTTTGCGCGAAAGCAAATGAAGTCTATTAAACTCTTTTTGCAAATTTATAACAACATTACCAGTTCCATCTGGCGAATTATCATCTACAATAAGTAAATCAAACTCGGGCTGCAAACTCATTACTTTTCTAATGATATTTTCAGCATTATCAATCTCGTTATAGGTTGGTATAATTACTATTTTGTTGTTCATAAATTTTTTCAATAATAATCTTAAACGGATTATTTTACAATTTACATTATTATTGAAGCAAATTTTATTACAAAATAGTTTTGAACAAAGCAGCTTTTTTTGACCGTGATGGTGTGTTAAACCTTGAAATTGGGGACTATATAAAACAATTTAGTGATTTTAAGTTATTACCTCATATTTATGAAAATTTAAAAAAATTACATAAAAATGGGTATTTACTATTCGTAATTACCAACCAAGGAGGCATTGCAAAGCAACAATATGACCATAAAACTTTAGCAGAAATGCATGATTTTTTGCAAGAAGAAAGCAAAAAAAATGGTTTCGAATTTACTGAAATGTATTACTGTCCACACCACCCTGAAACTAGTGCTTGTCTTTGCAGAAAACCAGGTAGTTTAATGGTTGAAAAAGCCATTGCAAAATATGATATTGACCCAAGTAAAAGTTTTATGATAGGCGATAAAGAACGCGATGTAACTTGTGCTAATGGTGCAGGAGTTAAAGGTTATTTAATTGAACCTAACCAAGATTTTACATTCATAATAAATCAAGAAATTGATCATAATTAAAATAAAAAGTATTTGAAGAAATGAAAAATAGATTTTTAAAAATTAGCTTTTTAATTTTTTTATGTAATTGTTATTTAAGCATCTTTAGTCAAAGTTTTACTTTACATGATGGCGATACTATCAATGTTACTATTGATGGTAAAAAACAAGGTTTTTGGCGCTATTACTGGCCTAATGACGATTTGAAGTACGAAGTTTTTTACGAAAATAACGAAAAGCAAGGTATAGAAATTAGATTTTTTGATGCACAAGATTGTATGGAATTGAGTAATACCTTTAAGCATGGGGTTTTGGATGGTCCAAGCGTTTCTTTTTTTCCAAACTGTAGTACAAAATGTGAAGAAGTTTATAAAGATGGATTGAAAAATGGGTATGAGCGTTGTTATGATGAGGCTGGTTTTATGCTTACCGAAGGTAATTTTGGTAAGGGTGAATTAATTGGTTCTTATGCACATTTTGATAAAAAAGGATATGTTACATACGAGGCTCCTACAAAGGAGGCAGTTACTACTATTAAATTTGATAAATTTTTATCTGGTGAATATAAATTAAAAGACTCCACCATTTTTAGAGCATTTAAACGAAATCCAAATTGGAAAAAAATATCGCTTGTGGTAGACATGACAGGAAGTATGTTTCCTTATATTGGTCAATTATTAATTTGGTATAAACAAAACTATGAAAGTGAAAAAGTAATGTATTATACTTTATTTAATGATGGTGGAGAATTAGCCGATGAATTGAAGAAAGTAGGATTAGCAGGAGGGGTTTATAGTTTTGAAGCCAAGGATTTTAAAAAGTTTAAGAAAGATGTTGACGAAACCCGTAAAAAAGGTGGTGAACGACAAGGAGGCGATGAGCCTGAAAATGATTTGGAAGCAGTTTATAAGGCTATTACAACCTTGAAGAGTTATGGAGATATTGTGCTTGTAGCAGATGATAGTCCTGTTAGAGATATGGCACTTTTAAAACGAATTAAAAAACCTATACATGTAATTATTTGCGGAACTGCTAAAGGAATAAACTCTGAATATTTAAAAATAGCCTACCAAACTAAAGGTAGCATACACACTGCAAATGCTGATTTGGATATGAAAACGGTTGTAAATGGACTTGAATTCACAATAGATGACGACATTTTTTTATTTAAAAATGGTGAGTTTATTTGGATGGATACGGTGGTGAAATAATTATTTTTTCTATTTAGCCAACTCATTTGACAAACTAAATTCTCCGAAATTAATTCTACAAGTTTAATTCGATAAATGAAATGATAAGTTTTTTACTTTCATTGCAAGAAATTCACTTTTTTTATTATCGCAATCATCAAATGCTTTTTGTTGGAACCTATTATTGAACCAATTACAATAACATCTATAAATTATAGAGTTACACAACATATAAATTACTTCAATTAAAATTAATGAGTTAAAAGGAACAGTCCTAACTTGTTACTTCTTATAAATGAATTCACCTCGATACTTTAGCGATAAAACTAAAAACCTAAGTATACATTCTTAGCATTTAGCTAACACCAAATTAACATTAAGTATAGCATTATATCATACTTACTTAACTTAACTCCCCTTTTTAAAATTCATTTTCGCACTCGGTTTATTTACAAAATAATCTACTAATTTTTTAAGAAACATCACAAATAATCAGTCACAAACATGTGACTGACCAGGCGAAGCTATATAATTAAAAATAATGAAATTCAGTAATTTAAGTATTTCCATTTTCTTAATAATCATTTTCTCATCTTGTTTTAGTAATAAGGAAATTTCAAGTTTTCAGCAGGTTAAAAAAGAAGAACAAATAAAAATTAATTATTTGGTCGACTCAAATTTGATTGACAAATCGGATATTTTACAAATATTACTAGGGAATTTAGACGACCAAACACAAATACAAGTTAACACTTTAAATACAAATGGTTCATATAAAATAGATAATCAAGGTATGATTGATTTTCCTTTTATAGGAAAGATAAAAGTTACAGAGTTAAACAAAGAATCTTTAAAAACTAAGATAGAAACATCATTGATAGAAAAGAAAATTGCTAAAAACCCTTTAGCAACAGTAAAAGTATTGAATTTTCATGTTACCATACTTGGAGAAGTAAATAAACCAGGATTGGTTAACATACCAGAAGAACAAATTACACTTCCTGAACTTTTGGGTCTGTCAGGTGATTTAACTGTATTTGCCAAAAGGAATAACATTTTGTTAATACGCGAACAGAATGGTGTGAGAACATTTAAAAGATTTAGTCTTAATGATTCGGTAATGTTTGATCCTTATTATTTTAATTTACAAAACAGAGATATTATTTACGTTGAACCTAATGCCATCAGGGCATTCAATGCAAGCCAAAGCCGATCAATTTTAGGATTTGCAACAGGAATTTTAACACTAACCGTTTTAATTTTAAGCTTCAACAGGTAATAAAGATAAACATGATTAAAGAGTTGAATAATCCTTTTGAAGGTAAAAAAACTGGTAATATTTTGAATAATATTATCTATAGATTTGTTCCATTTTGGCCATTATTTATTTTATCATTTATAATTTCGATTCTATGCGCATGGTTATTTTTAAAACTTCAAACGCCCGTATTTGAAGCCACAGCTCAAATTTTACTAAAAAACCAACAAGCAAGCAAGGTTGAAACCAAAGTACTTGATGAATTGGTAAATATGGATGAAAATACTTCTGTTGAAAACGAAATTGAATTAATTAAATCAAGTAAAGTAATAAACGATGTAGTTAAAGAATTAAATTTATACATACCTATCTATTTTGAAGGGAAGTTTAGAGATATTTTATCTTATAATAATTCACCTTTAACCATTACTTCGCCTGAACCTGATTTATTGAAAGAACACATTGAAGAAATTGGATTTTATTATCATAAAAACGAAAATTATATAATAGTAAATGATGTAAAGTATTTGTTAGATACCAATGTTAAAACACCTTATGGAAAACTAATATTTCATATCAATAATAAAGGACAAGATTTAGCTCAAAGCAGTAATTTTTACTTTAAAATTTTAACTATTAAGCAAGTATCTTCACAAATACTAAGCAGATTAAGAGTTACTCCAAATTCGAAAGAGGCAAGTACTATTTTATTAAAACTTACCGACCCGGTAGCTTTACGTTCGGAAAAAATATTAAATACCATTATTAAAGTTTATAACCAAGCCGTTATTGAAAACAAAAATCAAAAATCGTTGAATACTATTAACTTTATTAACGGCAGAATAAAGTTAGTGAACAACGACCTAAAGCTTATTGAAAAAGAAATTGAATCATTTAAGTCGAATAATGGTATAAGTGATTTATCAAGTACTGGTTCAGCAATTTTAACTTTGACCAATGATATTTATAAAAACTTATCCAATGTTCAAATCCAAAAGGAAATACTTCTTTCCATCCAAAATTACATAAGCAATAAAAATAATGGTCCTGGTTTGGTGCCTGCTACCAACGATATTTCAGACCCTGTTTTACTAAATTTATTGGCTAAATTAATAGAGTTAGAATCACAAAAAACGCAATTAGAAATCAAAGGTGGACAAAATACACAATCGATGATAGCTGTTCAGAATAAAATTAATAGAACTAAACTTGACATAAATGATAATATAAAAACCATCAACAATAACTTAATCATTAAAGAAAATAAATTGAATTTTGAACTTGAAAAAGTAAAACTTGAGTTGTTTAAAATTCCTTTTTTTGAACGTGAGTTATTTGATTTAACCCGACAACAAACTATTAAAAACAATATTTACACCTTCTTACTTCAAACCAAAGAAGAGGCAGAGCTTTCTTTTGCTGCAACAGTTTCGGATGGTATCATATTAGATAATGCACAAGCCGGTAATGTGCCTATTAAACCAATTCCATTAACCATTTATTTAATTGCCATCTCATTATCAATTGTTATTGTTATAGTTTATATTTTCATAAAAGAAGATTTGAATAATAAAATAATTTTCAGGTCACAAATTGAAGAAGAAACATCGGCTGAGGTAATTGCTGAAATTAACTTTAATGAAAATAAAGACCCAATAGCTATAAAACACCATAACCGTTCCATTATTGCAGAGCAATTACGATCCTTAAGAACGGCAGTTCAGGAGAAATTATATCATATTGAAGGTTGTAAAACAATATTATTTACTTCCTCCATTTCAGGTGAAGGAAAGAGTTTTTTATCGGTAAACTTAGCAAACAGTTTAGCCCTTTCAGGAAAAAAAGTTGCCATTATGGAGCTTGATTTAAGAAAGCCTAAAATCAACATTTTATTAAACGTTCAGCGCGAGCCAGGAATAACCAATTATTTATTAAATAAAATAAATATTGACGATATAATAATAAAGGTTGATGACTTTGATTCATTATACGTAATTCCTGCAGGAACAGTTCCTCCAAATCCAACTGAACTCATTTTAAATGGAAAATTAGATGAACTTATGAACGAGTTGAAAAAACAATTTGATTATATTGTAATTGATTCGCCTCCAATTGGGCTGGTAACCGATGCCAAGCTGCTTAATAAGTATTCAAATATTTGTTTGTATGTGTTGCGCCATAGTTACACTTTAAAATACTTCTTGAAAATGATTCAAAAATTCTATACCAACAATGAATTGAATAATATAAACTTAATTTATAATGGTATAAAAAAACGTGGAGTAGGTAATTATAACTACAATTACGGCTATGGATATGGTTACGGATATGGTTACAGTTATGGATACGGTAATACTTACACAGATGATAAAAAGGAAACTAAATCTTTCTTTAAAAAAATTGTTTCAAAATTTGTAAAACACAATTAGATAATGGAACAACCAAAATACGATTGGACAATTAAATCGGAAAACCCTTGGTTTAAACTTGATTTAGTGAATACGTGGGAATATAAAGATTTGTTCTTTTTACTCATTAAACGCGACTTTATAGCTTTTTATAAACAAACTATTCTTGGACCTCTTTGGTTTTTTATTCAACCTATTTTAACCATGATAGTATTTTCGTTTGTATTTGGAAAAATAGGAAATATTTCAACCAATAATTTACCTAAACCCTTATTTTATTTACCAGGAATTATATGTTGGAATTATTTTGCTGAATGTATTTTAAAAAACTCAACTGTGTTTAGAGATAATGCTAATTTGTTTAGCAAAGTTTATTTCCCAAGAATAATTTTACCCATGAGTATTGTTTTTTCAAGTATGATTAGGTTTTTTATTCAATTATTTCTATTCATAGTTATACTTATTATTTATTCATTTAAAGGTTTTCAAATTCATTTATCAATAGCCATTTTATTGATTCCATACTTACTTATTTTAATGGCTGCATTAGGACAAGGATTAGGATTAATTATTTCATCATTAACCACAAAGTACCGCGATTTAGCATTATTGGTAAATTTTGGAGTTCAATTATTAATGTTTAGCACAACTGTAACATACCCACTTTCGGCAGCACCCTATAATTTTAAGTTTTTAATTGAACTCAATCCTATGACTACTATTTTAGAAACATTTAGATACGCGTTTTTAGGTCAAGGCACATTTTCAATAACAGCTATTTTATATACTTCAATAGCCACCATTATCATTTTTTTACTTGGAATAATTTTGTTCAATAGGGTTGAAAAAAACTTTATTGATACTATTTAAACAATGACAAACACGGCCATTAAAGTAGAAAACGTTTCAAAATCGTACATAAAAGGTGCTATTAGTACTGGAACACTTTCAAGAGATATAGAACAGAAAATCGTTTCCATATTTAATCCCAAAAAACAGTTAGCACTGAAGCAAGATGCGAATTTAGTTTGGAGTTTGAAAGATATAAATTTTGAACTGAAACAAGGCGAAGCTCTTGGTATTATTGGAAAAAATGGAGCTGGTAAAAGTACCTTGTTAAAAATACTAAGTAGGGTAACAACACCTACTAAAGGAGCTATAAAAGGAAATGGCCGTATAGCAAGTTTATTGGAAGTTGGTACAGGTTTTCATCCTGAACTTTCTGGCAGAGAGAATATATATTTAAATGGCGCAATACTTGGAATGAAACGCCATGAAATAAAAAAGAACTTTGATGAAATTGTTGATTTTAGTGGTGTTGAAAGTTATTTAGACACACCTGTTAAAAGATATTCATCTGGCATGTATGTAAGGCTAGCATTTGCAGTTGCAGCACATTTGGAATCTGAAATTCTGATAGTAGATGAAGTGCTTGCCGTTGGTGATGCTGATTTTCAAAAAAAGTGTTTAGGTAAAATGGGAAGCATTAGCAAAGGGCAGGGGAGAACAGTACTTTTTGTGAGCCATAATATGCAATCCATTCAAAGTTTATGTTCTAAGGCATTATTACTTAATAAAGGAACCATGCAAGGATTTGGCAATGTTCATGAAATGATAAATAACTACATGCAAAATAAAGAAAATAAGATATCATTAGTGGATAGAACAGATAGAAAAGGTGATGGAAAGGTAAAGGTTATGAATATTCATTTTATTGATAAAAAAACAGAAAAAATTACCAATAATCTATATGCAGGAATGCAATTAATTTTTGATGTAGAATTAGCTTCCAACCAATTTAAAATTAGCAGCAACTTAGAAATTTCGCTAGGCATCAGCGACCAATATGGGAATCGTATAACATTAATTAGTAATAAAGTTTCTGGCCAAACTTTACATCCATTAACAAATGGTAATTGGAGCCAGAAAATAATGATTAATCATTTGCCATTAGCCATAGGTAAATATACCATTACAGTTTTTGTTGCCTCAGGTGGACAAATTCACGATTGGGTTATTGACGCATTACCATTTTCAATTGAAAGTGACAGTTATTTTGGTGAGTTAGTGCATACTTTACCAACTGGACAAGGTAGCTTTTACCTTGATTTTACTTATTTATAAATACAACATGTTACTAAAAAAATTAAATAACTTCTTATTTAAACCACAGGAGTTAGATAAAAAAATAATAATATTAAACGCAGGATTTGGGCATCATTTATCGAAGCAATCAAAAAGTGCAATCAATGCAAAAAATGAGCCGTTACCTTGGTTTACCTATTCATCAATTGAGTTTTTGAATCAATTAGATTTTACAGAAGCCAATATATTTGAATGGGGATCTGGCAATTCTTCAAAATATTTTGCAGAAAGATGTCATCACATAATATCAATAGAGCATAATTTAGATTGGTACAATACACAAAAAGTGAATTTACAAAAAAACCAACAATTGATAAATGCTACAGAAAATGGATATGCAAATGCAATCGATGAATTTAACAAAAAATTTGATATCATAATTATTGATGGGATTTTACGTGGTGCATGTTTAACAAATGCCTTGAACTTTATAAAAGAAGATGGTTTACTTATTTACGATAATTCTGATAGAGACCCACAAAACTGTTTAATTTTAAGAGAGTCAGGATACACCCAAATTGATTTTAGTGGCTTTGGTCCAATAAACGACTATACTTGGACTACAAGCATTTTTTTTAAACAATTTAAGTTTAAACCCTTATCAATTCAACCAGTTATACCTGTTGGAGGAGGTTATTAATTTTGAAAATTACTACAAAGTTATTTTTAGCAATTTTACCCCCAAAAATAAAAAATTTAATTGCCATAGAAACATTTCCTTATAGAAATAATTCTTATTCGCAAGAAGGTGAAGATTTGATAATTGATAAATTATTGGGTTATAAAAAAAATGGTTTTTTTGTTGATATCGGTGCTCACCATCCGTTAAGATTTTCGAATACTGCCATATTCTACAAAAGAGGTTGGAACGGAGTAAATATTGATGCTATGCCAAATAGTATGGCGGAATTTAATTTATTACGAAAGCGAGATATTAATTTAGAAATAGCTATTTCAAATGAAGAAGAAACCAAGTTGTTTTATATATTCAATGAAACGGCTTTAAACACTTTAAATAAAGAAGAAGCTTTAAGTAAAGATGGCAAAAATGGATATAAAATTATTCAAACAATTGAAGTTAAAACATTAAAGTTAAAAACAATTTTCAACCAATATATTGGAAATAATGAAATTGATTTTATTTCAATAGATACTGAAGGTAATGATTTAAATGTACTGAAATCAAATGATTGGAAAAAATATAAACCCAAACTTATTCTTGTAGAAGAATTAAAAAATAAACAATTTCATGATTTAATAAACTCAGAACTTGTAACATTTTTGAAGGAACATAATTATTCTATAGTTGCAAAAACAATAAACACCTTATTTTTTAAATTAAATGCTACAGAATAATTTAGCTCCTATTGCACTTTTTGTATATAATAGACCTGAGCACACAAAACGGGTATTAGACTCGTTAATAAAAAACCCTGAGGCAATAAATAGTAATCTATATGTCTTTGCAGATGGAGCTAAAGATAGTTCAAATACTATTGAGGTTAATAAAATTAAAGAAATGAAATCCCTTATTTTTCAATATACTAAAGGATTTAATTTAATTACCATAATTGAAAGATCAAATAATTTTGGATTGGCTAATAACATAATAGATGGTATATCTAATGTTTTAGCTATGTATAAATATATTATAGTATTGGAAGATGATATTGTTGTTTCTAAAGGGTTTCTTCAGTTTATGAATAAAGGATTGTTTTTATATGAACACAATAATAAAGTTTCTACAATCCAAGGTTTTCAGTTTCCAATTAATTTTGATAACGATGTAAATACCTACTTTGATTCAGCAGTAGGATGTTGGGGATGGGCAACTTGGAGAGATAGGTGGGATTTATTTGAACCAAATGGAAAAAAACTTTGGGAAATAATAAATACTAATAATTCGTGGGAAAAATTTAACATAAACAATAGTTATAATTTTAAAGAATTATTGGAAGAACAAATTGAAGGCAAAAAAAATTCTTGGGCAATTAGGTGGTACGCCTCCTTATTCGTCAAGGATAAATTGAATTTATATCCAGCAATATCTCTTACCTTAAACATTGGTAACGATGGAAGTGGTTACCATAAAAGTAAACAAGACACCTCTCATTTTCCAATATGCGATAATGCCCATATTGATTTGAATGAAGCAGAATTGTGCGACAGGGAAGTAAAAAAAGTAATTAATTTTAGAAAAAAACAACTTCGAAAATTAAAGTTAAGTAATTTCATTACAAAATTTAAGATAAATATATTAAAGATAGATAAGCTTCAATGGAAAAAATTATAATAAGTTATTGTTTATTCACCCCTAAAAATTTGAACAAAGAAATTAGGGTTTGGGATCCACATAATTCAGAATTAAGATATTGGTATAATATTCCAGCATTAATAGCTATAAACTTAATGGTTTACCCTAATTCTGAAATTTGGATTTATATGCCCGAAGATCTTATCAAGCACCCTCTTTTTGAAATACTTGAAAAACTATCTGAAAAATTTGATATGTTAAAACTCAAGTTTTTATCATTATCGTATAATCATACAGAACCAACATTATGGCGTTATAAACCTGTTTTTGACAAGTTATCAGGATTGGTTTTATGCAGAGATTTAGATTCTATTCCTAATATGTCGGAGATAAAAGCTACCTATTATTTTATTAATCAACCAAACTATTATTTACAAACACTCAGAACTCATAAAAACCATATTTTCCCAATTACAACCATACTAGCGGGTTTAAGTGCTTACAGACCAAATAAAATAAGCTTTTTAAGTAATACCAACTTTAATGAGTTTTATTTACAATATAAAAGTAATTTGTATGGTTTGGATCAAAAATCAATCATTGAAATATTTACTAAAGATCCTGAATGGACAAAAAAATATTTTTTAGACTGTCCAATATCTACCAAAATTCATAAAGTTGGAAAGCCATTAATAGCGTGTAAATCGGTTGAAGAAAAAAAATATAAAAACAGTGTGAACATTTCACATGTATCAAACGAATTATTAGAATTATTGAATGAAACTACTATTTGGGGAGGCGAACCAATTGATTTTAGAGGGCCAAAATTAGAAAAGCTTTTGTCGTACAATAATTTAATAACATTCAAACTGAAGAAAGTTATGATGGATTGTTCCAACTATACACGCAATTTTTATTTAAATAGCATTACAGATTCAATAGCTAATATTAGTTAACCATTTATGAATGGAATGCCCTCCATTTCAATCATAATTCCTAATTTTAATTATGGACATTATATTGAAGAAACAATTTGTTCAGTTATTAATCAAAACTATCCTCAATTACAGCTAATCATTATTGATGGAGGAAGTACAGATAATTCAGTTGAAATAATTAAAAAGTATGATAAACATATTGATTATTGGGTTAGCGAAAAAGATAATGGTCAGGCAGATGCCATTAACAAAGGACTTAAAGTTGCCACTGGGGAATATGTTGCTTTTATAAACTCTGATGATGTTTATTTAGATGAGGCATTTGGACTAATTTTTACAGATAAAAACAGTGTTGAGAAAGATTTTATATATGGAGATGTTTTAATTGGAAATACTCTTGAAAATGCAAAACCAAATAAATCAAAAAAAAACAAGTTAAACCTAGCTTCCCTCATTAATTTTTATAGCAATGCTGAATATATCATTCCATCGCAAAGTGTATTCATTAAACGAGATTTTTTAAATAAAAACAATCTGAATTTTTTAAACACTAATTTACATTATTGCATGGATTTAGATTGGTATTGCCGCATTTCATTACAGAATCCAACAGTTTTTAAATATAAAAAAATACAATCTTTTTTCAGGATAAACTCACAAACCAAAACAGTTAGTCAAAGTTTAAAAATGAAACATGAAGCACTAGAAATAGCCTTTTATTATTTAAAATATTTAAACAAAACTGAACGAAATGAATTTTTTGTCGATAGATTTATTCATATTTTTTTAAATAAAGTATATCAAAAAAAAATAAAGAATGACCTTTCATCTCTTGTATTAATCATAACAAAATCAAATTTTATAGCTTTAAAAAATTACAAATTTTTGGGCTTATTAAAAAAACAAATTTTATTTAAATGAATCCTAGTTTATTACATAAAATAAAATGGCTTACTCATTTTTTTAACAAAAAAGAAGTTGCTATAACTGGTGGTTATCATTACGGAAATTTAGGGGATATAGCACTAGGCAACAGTGTTAAAGAAATTTTAAAAGAAAAAAATATTAAATCGGAACTGCAAACAATATATAGTTTAAAATATTGGCTTGAAAGAGATTATGCAATTGTAGGAGGAGGTGCAATTGGTTATGAAAACTCATTATTACAGATAATTAAAAGGCATAGCAATAATTACAAAAAAGTAGCTTTTTTGGGTGTTGATTTTAATAGTAATTTTTACAGTGATGAATCAATTGAACTAATTAATAAGGCTGCGTTTGTTAGTACAAGAAGTAAATCGCAAGCCGATAAATTAAAAGAATTAACTGGTAGAAACGATATTTATTCGCAGCCAGATTTAGCTTTTTCTTTCCAAAGAAAACATTTTGAACAAATAAGAACTGTTACAAATAATTTAGAAAAAAAATTATTTGTAAATATTTTGCCTTTATATGCCCTGTTTAATAATGGAATAGTAAAACCAATAAATGCATATAAAAATGAAAGACCAGAAATTTTTGAAAACTTTTTATCAATTCATCAAAATTACAAAACCTTAATTATAAATGAGGTAAATAATGCTTTAAATGAAGGTAAGGAAGTTTATTCTTGGTCGTTTACTCCTATGGATGAAGCTTATGCAAAGTTTTTATTAAAAGGTTTAGCAGTTAATCATTTAAGTTATAATCCTGACCCAGCCAAAATTATAGCAACAATTACACCCTCAGATGAGGTTATAACAACCCGTTTACATGCTACTATTTTTGGATTTCGTTCTGGTGCAAAAATAAAGCCTATTGCATACGCACGTAAAAATGAGGAACTATTAAAGGAAATGGGATTTAATAAATCAGATTATTTAAATGCCGAGGATTTAATTCAATTTGATAAGCTTCCTAAAACTGCTTTAAAAGCAAGCGAACAAATTTTAAAAGAAATGGAAGAAAAAAGTTATGGTATGATTTCAAAAGGAATCAATATTTTATTTAATAATTAAATGGTGAATATTTCCATAATTATCCCAACTTTTAAACGTGAAGCAGAGTTAATCAAATGTATTGCTAATATCTATTATCATTTAGAATTGAGTGATGAAATTGAAATAATAGTATCAAATGATTCTTTGGAACAAACTATTAATAAATTTATTAATAATAAATATCCAAAAGTTAGCGTAATAAATGGCCCAAGGAAAGGACCCGCAGCCAATAGAAACTATGCTGCTAAACAGGCTAAAGGAGATTGGTTAATATTTTTAGATGATGATTGTTTACCTCAACAAAATTGGTTATTAAGCTATGAACTTGCTATAAAAAATAATACTGGTTTAGTATTAGAAGGAAAAACCATTGCAAATAAATCGAAAACTAGGTATGATGAAGTAGCTCCAATTAATATAAATGGTGGTAAACTTTGGTCTTGTAATTTTGCAATTCAGAAAAAACTATTCTTTAGTTTGAATGGATTTGATGAAAATTATCCATTTTCAACAATGGAAGATATTGATTTTAAAGAACGTTTGAAACTTATTACTCAGTTTCAATTTATTGAAAACAGCTTAGTAATTCACCCATGGAGAAGGAGAGTTGCCTTTAAAAATTTCAAATTGAGGATACAATCACAAAGGTATTTTGCTAAAAAATTCAATCAGAAAAATATTTTTCAATTTAGGATAAAACGAATAAAAATATTTGTTGGCAGTATATTTTCAAACTTAAAGGAACTAGCTCAATATAGGTTTAAAGGTTGGTTGTGTTATTTAGATAAAATGGTATTTAACTTCATCATGATATTCATCTAGTTAAAGTGAGTATGCTAAAATTATTTTTTTTAATTAGGGTAAAACTGAGTAATAGATTCTTTAGTTATTTAAGAAAAATATTCTTTGAATTACAAGGGCTAAAAATTGGAAAAGGAACCAATTTGCCAAAAGTGAATATTACTTGGCCTCATCAAGTAAAAATTGGAAATAACTGTAAATTGGAACAAAACATTTCTTTTAAATTTGATGGCATATACAAACCAGGACCTAACATAATCATACAAGATGATGTATTTATAGGAGCTTATTCTGAATTTAATATCCGAAAATCTATTTCAATAAAAAGCAATTGTTTAATTGCATCTGGGGTAAAATTTATTGACCATGACCATGGATTTTCAAAAGAAAATTTAATAAATAAACAACAAGGAGTTGAACTTGGCATAACAATAAATGAAGATGTTTGGATAGGCGCAAATGCAATTATTTTGAAAGGAGTTGAAATTAACAAAGGAGCTATTATTGCTGCAGGTTCAGTTGTTACAAAAAATGTTCCTTGCTTTGAAATATGGGGCGGTGTACCTGCAAAAAAAATATCCGAACGTAAATAATGAAAATTATGTTTATTGTTGGTTCACTAGTTGAAAAAAAAAATGGTGTGGCCGATTATGTGTTGAACTTAAGTAAAACTTTGGAAAAACTTGGACACCAAGTAGCTATAATTTCTATAAACGACTCCAAACATATAACAAACAACAACAAAATCATTTCACAAGAAAGTAACCCTAAAGTGCGGTTATCAAATAATTTACCCATAAAGCATAAAATAAAATTAATCAATCAAACTGCTGAGCAATTTAATCCAGATTGGATAAGCTTACAATTTGTATCGTTTGCATATCACAAAAAAGGATTACCATTTAGCTTAATTTATTTGCTAAACGGAATAAAAAAATACAAGCTTCATGTAATGTTTCATGAATTATGGATTGATTATAAAAATTCAACTAGTTTTAAAAATAAAATACTTGGTAAACTTCAAAAGGTTTGTATAAAAATGTTAATTTATAAACTAAAACCACAACTAATAACCACAAGTATTAATACTTACCTTTCAAAACTTGAGAAAAATAATGCTCATCTACTGCCATTATTTGGAAACATTAAGTCATTTAAAAGTGAACATTTATCTACTTTAAAGAACGAAATAAATGTCGTTTTTTTTGGTAGTTTTTCGCCCAATCAACATGAATTTTTGATGCAATTAAATTGGATAAAAGAATATTCTAAATCAAAAATGCTACCCGTTAAATTTAATGTTATAGGAAATAACGGTATCCATAAAGAGGCTGCATTTAGCGCCATTAAAAATGTGCTTGGTCAATATGCCTTAAATTGTATAGGTGAAAAAGATGAAAATGAAGTTTCTGAAATATTTTTAAATGCAGATATTGGAATTTCGAGAGCCAATTATGAATATTTTGGTAAAAGTGGATCTACTGTGGCTATGTTAGAACATGGTTTACCAGTTTTACTAAGAGGTGAGCAACCATCAATGACAATACTTGAAGCACCTCAAAACAATTTTGCAAAACAAATGATATTTACATCAAGTCCTACTAATATTAAATTAGAAAAAGGTGAAATAAAAAATAATCAATTGTGGGTTACAACAAGATTAATTAATATGTTTAATAACAATTCATTAAGTTAATTAAAGTGAGATATTATTATCAAATAGAAGGTTTAAAAAGGAATAATTTAGGAGATGTAATTCAAGGATTAGCTGCTAAACAATTTTTACCTAATGATGCCAAACCAGTTAATAGGGAAAAACTTAGCTCATTAACCAATGAGCCAAGCTTGCTTATTGCCAATGGTTGGTATCAACATGAGTTTGATAAATTTCCCCCACCTACCGAAGTTATTCCTTTTTATATTTCAGTTCATATTGCTAAATCTGACTTTATTAAAATTAAGACCATTAGAGAGCATTTTAAAAAAAATGCACCAATTGGTTGCAGAGATTCTAAAACGCTCTGGCTAATGCGTGGATTTGGTATTCCTGCCTATTATTCAAGTTGTTTAACCCTTACATTTAATAATAGTAATTCATTTAAAGGAAATAAATCAGAGGTTATTTGGGTAGATAATATTGACCATCCCATTCCTTTAAAAATTGAGCAAAAGCTAAACGAATTAATACCTGATGGATTTACCAAAATTTCACATGATCCATTGAGTAGATTTTTGAAATTTGATACTTATGTTGAGGATAATGCAGAACTTGCTTTTTCTTTATTCAAAAGATACGAGCAAGCGAAATTAGTATTAACCACCAAAATTCATTGTGCATTGCCTTGCATAGGAATGGGAATTCCGGTTATTTTAATTCATCCTAATCCTAAGGATCCTAGATTAAGCGTACTCAGTAAATTAATTACCATTATTTCTTATGATGATTTAATGGCTTGTGAAACTTTGCCTGAAGTAACAATTGAAAAAAGTAAGGCTAATAAAATTAAAAATAACTTAACTTATTTATTAAATCTTGCAGTAAAAACTAATAAGAATCCCTTTAGAGATAAAACTAATTTTAAACTATATTCTCAATATCAAAAATATAAGTTGATTTCAACTATTACTTCTTTTGGCTTAAAGTCAGTTTATAAATTCGGGTTCTTAAAAAAATCATTTGAACGTGTGTTTGGAAAGGAGTATTTAATTGACTAAAAAAAAGGTATTGATATTTGTAACTCAATTACTCGAAAATGGTGGTATTGAAAGTCATTTAAAAGAATTTTGTATTCAACTTAAACAAGATAATAATTTATCAATATCTATATTAATTCTTCATTCAAAAGCAAGTAGCCAAACACACTCTTTTTATCATGAAATTTGTGAAAACGTTTGGATAATTAATCATCCAAATATATTAGTTAGGTACTTAAAATTATTATTGCTTATTCCATTAATTAACTTAAGAGGTTTTTTTACATTTTATAGTAATGGCCAGGGTAACAGTATTTATTTAATTAAAAAATTCTTGTTTAATATCAAAAATTGGGTTCATCATCATCATACCTCAGGCGATGAAAATGACCAAAAAACTTGGACTAAGCAATATATAAAAACGTTACAAAATGCAACTGTGGTTATAGCTTGCGCGCAATACAATGCTAAACCAATGAATGATGTTTTAAGAAGAAAGGTCATTTCAATTCCTTGTTTTTCTAGAACAATTAATATTGAAAGAAAACCAATTGATTTTAACAAAATAAAAATTGGATATATAGGACGTTTAATTAAAGAGAAAGGTATTGAAAGCATTTGTGAACTTTCAAACAATTTAGAACTCAAAAATATAGCATTTTATATTTGGGGTGAAGGTAAAACGTACGATGAAAATTATTTTAAAAACTATCCAAATTTAAACTATATGGGTTCTTTTAAAAGTAAAGAAGAACTCGCCATTGCATTAAATACCATTGATGCTTTTATATTGTATTCAACACATCCAGAAGGTTTACCAATTAGTTTGTTAGAAGTTATGAGTGCTGGTTTACCTTGGATTGCAACGGATAGAGGTGGCATTAAAGAACTACTGATTGATGAACATTTTAATTATTTGTTACCAAAAGAAACCAATAATACTGAATTGATAACTCACTTGAAAAATTTTACTGATAACTTAATCAATAAAGAGTTTACTTATCAAAAACAAATTGACGCATACCATAAAAAATATGCACCTGAAGTTTTAAAAGATAACTGGAAGTTAGTTTTACAAGGAAATTAAGTCATGGTCATTTTATCTCATCCAACAGGAAATCAATTTGTAAGATATGCTGCTTCTGGATTAATTCAAGCTCAAATACTGCAATCTTTTTATACAAGTATTGCTTGCTTTGAAAATGATTTTTTATTTCAAATTGGAAGATTTTCAAAACTAGCTGAACTTAGAAAACGAGTGTTTGATAACGATTTGAAACCATACACAAATACCAATCCATACCATGAACTCATGCGCCAATTAAGCATGAAAATGAATTGGGAAAGTTTAATTAAACATGAGTTTGGTAAATTTAGTGTAGATGGAGTTTATTCAAATCATGATTATTGGGTAAGCAAAAAATTATTTCAACAGCATGGTAAAGGAGCTAAAGCCATATATGCTTATGAAGACGCTGCATTGCAATCTTTTATTAAATCAAAACAAATCGGCTTGACTAACTTTTATGATTTATCAATTGGATATTGGCGGATGGGAAGTCAAATATTAGCAATTGAAAAAGAACGTCAACCACTTTATGCAAGCACACTTACTGGGCTGTTAAATTCAGAAAATAAACTGGCAAGAAAGGATGAAGAATTGGCATTTGCTGACAATATAATTGTGGCAAGCAGTTTTACAAAAGACACGTTAAATTTATATCCAAATCCATTAAATAAAATAACAGTCATTCCTTATGGTTTCCCAGAAGTTGCGGTAAGAAACCAACTTAAAGAAAAAACCAATAAACCATTAAAGTTATTATTTGTAGGAGGTTTAACGCAACGAAAAGGTATTGCAGAAGTGTTTGAAACTGCTAATTATTTTGGTAAACATATAGAACTTACTATCATTGGACGTAAAACTTCGAATGTATGTAAGGAACTAGATAATAATTTAAAAAATTATAATTGGATTCCAAGTTTACCTCATCACGAAATATTGGAACAAATGCAGCAACACGATATACTATTATTTCCTTCTTTATTTGAAGGATTTGGAATGGTAATAAGTGAAGCTATGTCGCAAGGAATGCCAGTAATTACCACAAACCATACAGCAGGCAAAGATTTTATAACTCATGGGAAAAATGGATGGATTGTAGAACCAGGAGATTCGAACGCAATGATTCAGGTAATTCATAACATAATTGATAACAGAGAACAGTTAGAGCAAATAAAAATAAATGCTCAAAAAACGGCCAAAGAAAGACCATGGCACAAATATGCAACTGAGTTAGCCTCTTTTGTAAAACAAAATTTAAGTAATGAGTAGCACCAGAAGTTTTGGATTAGATTTACTTAGGACTTTAGCAATTGGATTTGTATTGCTTGCCCATTTTGCTAAAGTATTCGATTCGATTGGATTTTGGGGTGTAGAATTATTTTTTGCATTAAGTGGTTTTTTAATTGGGAAAATAATTTGGATAAATTACAATTCAAGTAATTCATATAATATGAATTTAGTTGCCAATTTTTGGAAAAGAAGATGGTGGCGAACTATTCCAAATTACTATTTATTTTTATTGGTAATGATAGTTTTTCAATGGATTTGGAGTAAACAATTTACAAGTTTTGAAACCATTTTAAAATCAATTTTTTTCATACAAAATTTTATAGGAAGAGAAGAAGAATTTTACAGTGTTTCGTGGAGTTTGTGTATTGAAGAATGGTTTTATTTGTTATTTCCTTTAGTACTTTTACTCCTATCATTTTTAAGATTTCCTAAGAAAATTACATTTACTATTACATTATTTTTCTTTATCATCATATCAATATTTATAAGGTATTATTTAATTGAACAAAACGTTGGTCACTCATTAAGAGGCATTACTTTAGCAAGAATAGATGCAATAGTTTACGGGGTGGCAGCATCGTTTATTATGAACACAAAAAATAATATCAAAAACCTTTCAAACTTCATGTTAGTGGTTGGTTGTATCTTATTATTTTATTGCACAAAACAAGTTCATTTTTCAAACATAAAATATGAGGAAATAAGAAGTGGACAATCGTTTTTGATGTTAACACCTTTGGCTTTTGCGTTAATAATGCCAAAAGTAGAAAAAATGAATTTTACTTTAAAACATATAAATTGGTTGAAAGTTAGTATTCAAAATATTAGCTTATGGTCTTACTCTATTTATTTAAGCCATATTCCGGTAATGTTTACCACCTATTATTTAACATCTGCCATCAGGATAAATGGAATGGGCAACTTGGCATCTAAATTAATTGGCTTATTTATAACAATTATGGTTTCTGCCGTCATTTATAAATACTTTGAAAAACCATTAACCAATAAACGACCAAAAGAAATTATAAATTAATCAACGATTGATTTACTCGCTAGTTTTTTAAAATCAATAAAAATTTCAACCATTTGAATCAGCACAATTTAAATAAAAATGACAGTTTGACCAATTTAAGAAATGGAATTTGGTTATACTTTATTTTATTAATATTTGAAGGAGCATTACGAAAATGGATATTGCCCCAATTAGCAAATCCGTTGTTATTAATAAGAGATCCATTGGTTCTTTATTTGTTCTTTTCGGCAAGCTTTAACAGAGTTGTATACTTTAATAGTTATATCTTCTATATGTTAAGTATTGTTTCGGTTAGTTTTATTGCAACCATGGTAACCGGCCACGGTAATATTATTGTGGCATTGTATGGTGCTCGAATTTTTATAATTCATTTTCCAATGATCTTTTTAATTGGTACAGTTTTT
This sequence comes from Bacteroidota bacterium, assembly GCA_947464275.1. Classification (GTDB taxonomy): domain Bacteria; phylum Bacteroidota; class Bacteroidia; order UKL13-3; family UKL13-3; genus JAAFJM01. The sequence continues at coordinate 43,466 of CANHVU010000005.1, read as the reverse complement.
AACAAAGAAGATGTTATAAAAATGGGAAAAGTATTTTTATATATTTCTATTCCAATGGCTTTGTTAATTGCTGTTCAGTTTTTCAGTCCTCAAACTGCTTGGGTAAACAAAGGTATAGGTGATGCGATTGGTGGTGGATTTAGCGGAGCGATGGGCTACTTAAGACCACCAGGAACATTTTCGTTTACGAGTGGAACCACCTCTTTTTTTAGTTTGGTTGCAGTATTTGTTTTTTACTTTTGGATTGAATCAAAAAAAATAAACAGAGTTATTTTATCATTGGCCACAGCTGCATTGCTCGCCTCCATTCCGTTTTCAATTAGTAGAAGTTTACTGTTTCAAATAATGATAAGTTTTGGATTTACCATAATTGGAGCAAATATTATTAAACAAAATAGTAATAAGGGAATCACCATGGTTTTAGGTTTTTCTGCATTAGCGCTATTATTGAGTTTATTCGATATCTTTTCAATAGGATTTGAGGCTTTTACTACTCGCTTAGAAAGAGCCAATACTGCTGAAGGTGGTATTGAATCAGTTTTTCTTGATAGGTATTTAGGAGGTTTGATAAATGCTTTGAGTTCATCAACCAACCAACCATTTTTAGGTTATGGTTTGGGCTACGGAACTAATGTTGGGAGTAGTATTTTAACCAATAAAAGAGCCTTCCTTATTTCAGAAGGAGAATGGGGAAGACTAATTGGGGAATTAGGCCCTATACTTGGCATAGCCATCATTTTAATCAGGTTGTTAATGACAGTAAAACTTACTTCTTGGGCTTGGCAATATTTGAAAATAAATGATATCCTACCTTGGATATTATTATCATTTACCCTTTTTATTTTACCGCAAGGAGGTTGGTCTCAACCAACTTCATTAGGATTTTGTGTTTTGGTTTGTGGACTTTTAATAGCATCATTTAAGTACGAACAAACTGAATAAGTAATTGATGAACAACTTTAAAGTCATTCTGATTGGAAATTATGCATGCGACAAACAAGTTAGCATGAATAGTTTTTTAAATATTTTAGCTTTAGGTTTAAAAAAGGAAGGTTTTGAATTTGAGATTTGGAAACCAATTGTTTGCTTTGGATATTTTGTAAAAAATACCAATAAAGGTATAGGTAAATGGTTTGGCTATCTTGATAAATATGTTATAACAACTATTTATTTTTTTATTAAAGTACTTATTCATAAACTGACTCAAGTAAATTGTGTTTACCATATCTGTGATCATTCCAATTCAATTTATATTTCATTATTTCCCTTAAATAAAATACTAGTTACTTGTCATGATGTATTGGCAATTAGAGGAGCATTAGGTTTCAAAGATGCATATTGCGAAGCCAGTGGATTTGGTAAAATATTGCAACAATTTATACTCAAAAACTTAAGAAAAAATATCAGCATTGCCTTTGTTTCTAAAAATACAAAAAATCAATTTATAGCATTAGGAACTAATCATTTTCAAAATAAATACCAAGTTATCTATAATGGTTTAAATGCTGATTTTAAAAAATTAGAGATAGAGGAGGTCAATAAATTAATTCAGAAATATTCCAGTTTCCCCACTCAAAAATATATTTTACATGTAGGTTCAAACCTAACAAGAAAGAATAGAGTTTTGTTGGTGAAAATGATTTATGAATTAAAAGATAATTATGATGGGCTTTTATGTTTTGCAGGACAAAAACCTGATAACCATTTATTACAATTAGCCTCTGATTTAAAAGTAAATGATAGAATTTGTTTTATTCAAAACCCGAATCATGAATTGTTAAATTTACTTTATAACCAATGTGATGCTTTTATATTTCCATCTTTATCTGAAGGTTTTGGATGGCCAATTATTGAAGCTCAAACTTGCGGCACACCAGTAATTTGTTCAAACATAGAGCCATTGCCTGAAATTGGTGAAAATGGTGTTATAACCGCAAATCCATTTAATGAGGTTGATTTTGCAAAATCATTTCTATTATTAAACGATACATTGTTTAGAGATAATTTAATACAAAAAGGTATTGAAAATGCTCAAAAATATACCACACAAAAAATGGTTAATAACTATATAAATTTTTATAAAACCATCAATCAATGAAAAAAATAATTCAAGCATTTATTGTTATTCAACCATGGTTTATAAAACGATTTTTGCTTCAAAAATTATTGGGTTATAAAATACATCCAACAGCGCGCATAGGTTTTTCTTGGATATTTCCTGATCAATTAATCATGGAAAACTACAGTGTAATTGGGCATTTTAACATAGCCATACATTTAAATAAAATACACTTACAAAACCATTCTAAAATTGGCCGTGGAAATTGGATAACAGGATTTAGCATTAACAAAAAAAGTAAGCACTTTATTCATCAACCCAATAGAACTCCAGAACTTATTGTTGGTGAACATTCCGCAATAACTAAAAATCATCATTTTGATTGTACTCATCAAATAAAAATTGGAAAGTTTACCACCATTGCTGGATATCAATCGCAACTGCTTACTCATTCAATAAATATTGAAGAAAACAGACAAGATAGTAAACCAATATTGATTGGAGATTATTGTTTTGTAAGTACCAATGTGGTAATAATTGGCGGTGCTTGTTTGCCATCCTTTTCTGTGTTAGGAGCAAAATCATTACTAAATAAAGAATTTAGTGATACACATTTTTTGTATGGTGGCGTGCCTGCTAAATCAATCACAGCTCTTAATGCCAACTCAAAATACTTTACAAGAACAGAAGGTTTTGTTTATTAAATGAAAAAAATAAAACTCTTACGTATTATTTCAAGCATGGATCCTAAAACAGGTGGACCTCCAAATGGAATAAAATACATAACACCTTTTTTGGATGAATTGAATATTGAAACAACTATAGTTTGTTTGGATAATGTAGATGATGAATTTATAAAAAAAACATCTTTAAATATTATTGCCTTAAACGAAAATAAAACGCCTTGGCAATACAATTCAAGGCTCTACAATTGGTTGTTAAATAACTTGATAAATTACGATGCAGTAGTGGTTCATGGGATTTGGCTTTACCACACTTTTGCAGTTTCAAAAGCTGTAAACATATTAAGAAAAACAAACAAACTGTTTAAAACAAAATATTTTATTTATCCGCATGGAATGCTAGATGGTTATTTTCAAAGTAATAAAACCAGAAAGCTTAAAGCTTTAAGAAATTACTTTTATTGGCAATTAATTGAACATAAAAACATAGCAATTGCTGATGGTTTAATCTTTACATCGGAAGAAGAAAAAAATATTGCTGCTAAAACTTTTAAAAATTATAAACCTAAGCAAACCTTAAATTTAGGTTATGGAATTGATGTACCCATAAATACATTCAAGCAAGAAGGTTATAAGGACTATTTTATTTTTTTAGGAAGATATGATGAAAAAAAAGGAATTGATACCATCATAAACGCTTATAAAAAATTAGTTCAAGAAAACAGTACGATTCCAAAATTAGTAATTGCAGGACCTGGATTAGATGCTCCATATGGACAATATATTCAAAGGTTAGTTAAAGATAATAATGTTTTAGCAAATTATGTTGAGCTAAAAGAAATGGTATCTGGCGAAGAAAAATGGAAGTTATTAGCCAATGCAAAAGCTATGATTTTATGGAGTCATCAAGAAAATTTTGGTATTTCAGTTGCAGAGTCACTTGGTTTGGGAGTTCCAGTACTTTTATCAAAACAGGTTAATATTTGGACTGAAATAGTATCGAATAAAGCTGGATTAGCTGAAGATGACACAGAAGAGAATTTAATAAAAGTAATTAAGTCGATTTGTAAATTACCGCAATATGAATATGAACAAATGTGTATTAATGCTATAAAAACATACGAAAATAATTACAAGCCCCATTTATATGCTAAAAGGCTACATACCATTTTATTGCGCCATTAACAAATGAATAATAAGTTTAAAGTAGGTTTATTGTTAACTGCTTGCATTGAACCAACTCAGTTTAAAGACAAGGTACACAGAAATGATACTTTAATTAGATTAGAAGATTATAAAACGGCCTTGAAACGTTGGCTTCATCATAAAGATGACTCCATAACTTCAATAATTTTTGCAGAAAATTCAGGCTACGATTTAACTGAAATAGAAGGTGTATTTTTAAATGAAAATATTTTTAAAAGGCAATATCAAATTATACAAGTTAAAGCATCTTTAGTACCAGAAGGTTTACATTATGGATTCAGTGAGTTAGAACTTATTGATAACGTTTTGGATAAAATTACTTTATTTAATGATAACGATTTTATAATAAAAACAACAGGGAGAGTTTACTTTCCAAAAATATCTTCGTTGCTTGTTAAAACGGTTCCTAGTTACAATTTTATTGCCGACTCAAGAAATTTCAATTTGGGGAAATGGAAACAAAATTATGTGCTAAGCAACCTTTTTATATTCAAAATACTTTGGTATAAAGAAAATTTATTTGATAAAAAAAGATTGATGTTAGAATTTGGCGTAACTCATTTTGAAACACTTTTACATAAACTATTACTAGTAAATAAAGTGGATAAAGATGTATTATTAAGATTTCCTATAAATGTTAATCCTGTAGGGCATGGGGCTCATTGGAACGTTAACTATCAATCTTTGAATAAAAGACTGTGTTACGTGTTAAGAGCTATTGCTAGAAAAATATTACCCAATATTTGGATATAATGATGGTTAATACAGATACAAGAATAGGCCCATCTTTTAGTTTATCAAATAGATTTAAACGACTTTTTTGGAACATAGTTTATGTATTAGTTTTTAAATATTCACCCAAGCCATTTCATGGATGGAGAAGATTTATTTTAAAATTATTTAAAGCCAAAGTTGGTAAAGGTGTGCATGTTTATGGAAAGGTAAAAATTTGGGCACCTTGGAACTTGGAGTTAGCTGATTTTTGCGGTATTGGAGATAACACCATTCTTTATTCGCAAGATAAAATTTCGATTGGCAAAAACACAGTAATATCTCAAGGAAGTCATATTTGTACTGGAACACATAACTATGAAAGTAAAGGCTTTGAACTTATTACAAAGCCAATTACAATTGGAGCTAATGTTTGGATAGCGGCAGAAGCATTTATACATCCTGGTGTAACCATTGAAGATGATTGCATCATAGGTGCTAGGTCGGTAGTCATGCATAATATGCCAAAAGGGTTCATTTGTGCTGGATTTCCATGTAAACCACTTAAAAAAAGAATAATTAAGAACTAAAACAAACAAATGTTAGATTTAACAATTGCAATTCCAGTTAAGAATGAGGCTCATCAAATAGTTGAGTGTATCAATCATATTGGTAAGGATTTTGCTAAATACATTGATGTTATAGATTCAAACAGTACTGACGATACAGCAGAAATTGCCAAAGAATTAGGAGCAAATGTAATTCAGTTCAATTGGGATGGGAAATATCCTAAAAAACGCAATTGGTATTTATTTAACTACACACCAAAATCCAAATGGGTACTTTTTTTAGATGCTGATGAATTATTAACAGAAAATTTTAAAAGAAAAATAAAAGAAATTTTACCCTTAACTCAACATAAAGGTTTTTGGCTCAATTATTCAATTTATATGAATGATTATAAGCTTAAAGCTGGCTACCCACTAAAAAAATTAGCGCTTTTTCAAACCAATTTTGGTTTTTATGAAAAAATTGAAGAAGAAAATTGGAGTAAATTAGATATGGAAATTCATGAACATCCAATTGTAAATGGTAGTTTGGGATTAATTTCAGAAAAGATTGAACACAACGTAAATTTTGATCATGTCAATTGGAAACAAAAACACATTGAATATGCAAAATGGGAAGCTAAGCGATTTTCTAAATTAAAGTCAACAAGTGGAAACAACCACTTAACTTTATTCCAAAAAATTAAATATACCATTCTTAAAACACCTTTTGCAGGTGTCATATTTTTTATCGGTTCATTTGTTTTTATGCTTGGATTCATTGATGGCTTAAACGGCTTGAAATACAATTGGCTCAAGGCGTTTTACTTTCACAGGGTTTCTACCGAAATAAAGCAACTTAACTTTCAATGATTTTAGATACTAGGAAAAAAGAACTGATTGTATATGGAATTAACTTTGCCCCTGAACTAACAGGAATAGGCAAATATACCAGCGATATGGTTGATTGGCTAGTTGAAAACAAGGTAAAATGTACAGTAGTTACCTCATTTCCTTATTATCCTTATTGGCAAATTCAAAAGCCATATAGAGGATTTTTTTACAAAAAAGAAGTAAATAATAACGGTTTACTAACTATTTACAGGTGTCCAATGTATGTGCCAAAGAAAGCCAGTGGTTTTAAAAGAATATTACATGAAGCTAGTTTTTTACTTAGCTCCTTTTTTGTATTTTTTTTGTTGATTTTTAAACCTAAAATTTCCAATATTTTTTGTGTAGCACCTCCATTTCACTTAGGATTAGTTGCGATATTTTATAAGTTTTTTAAAGGAGGCACTATTACTTACCATGTACAAGATTTACAAATTGAAGCAGCTAAAAAATTGAACATGGTAAAGGGTAAAATGCTATTAGCTATTTTTTCTAAAATTGAATTGTATATTTTTAAAAATGTAGATGAAATAAGTTCTATTAGTAAAAATATGATTTCAAAACTTATCCATCAATCAAATAAAAATGTAACGTTTTTTCCCAATTGGGTTGATAACAAATCATTTTATCCTATTGAAAATTCAAATTTAAATAGAGAAAAATGGGGATTTTCTGAAAAGGATAAAATTGTGCTTTACTCGGGCAGTATTGGCGAAAAACAAGGCTTAAATCAATTAATTGAATTGGCACAATTTCATAAATTCAATACACAAATAAAATTTTTAGTAGCAAGTTCGGGTTCATATTCTATAAAACTTCAGCGTGAAGTTAATGAATTAAATATTACGAATATTTATTTTTTGCCGTTGCAACCAAATGAAGTTTTTAATGAGTTTTTGAATATTGCCGATGTACATTTAATTCTTCAAAAAAAGAATGCTGCCGATTTAGTTATGCCGAGTAAACTAACAACCATAATGGCAATTGGCGGATTAGCCATTGTTAGTTGTGAAAAAGGTACTGAACTCTATGAATTAGTAAATGATAATAAGCTTGGTATTTTGGTTGAACCCGAAAATACAGATGAATTGAAATATACAATTGAAAAAACTTTGAATAATAATTATAATGAAACAAGGCTAAACGCCAGAAATTTCGCGCTTAATTCTTTAGACAAGGAAATCATACTTAATAAATTTATCAAAATTACTTAGTATGCTTCTAATTAATTAACCATATCACTAACAATTTAAATAAAATAAGCTTTGAAAAACAATCTAAAATATTGCTGTATTTTTTTACTATTTAACACATTTATGAATGTTAGTAGTGCACAAGATATTTATAAAAAAAAACCGTATTTAATTTCTTATGGTGTAAATATAATTTTTGAAGATAGGAACCAATTTGAAAATTATGTAAAAAATGAACCTGTGTTATGGAATATAAGTCCTATTACTTTTGGTTTAGAAAAAAGGATTCGAAATGATTTTGCCATAATTGGAATTGCAGGAACAAACGTTTATCAAGAAAAACAAAAAATTAATGGGATAACCTTAAAAAATTCGAAAGATGTTTATTTTATAGAGATAGGTGCTAAACTCAACTTCATACCTTTGTTAAAATATAAAACCAATATTGATCCATATGTAACAGCCACAACTGGCTATATAAATAGGGGGGTGGCTGGTGAACTAAACCTGAATTTTGGATTAGGTACAAATTATTGGTTTAATTCAAAATTCGGATTAAATTTTAATGCAACTTATCGAATAAACGAAGCTATATCTGTAGAAAATAAACAAGGAGATCTTATGCAGTTTTCAATTATGCTAGTTCAAATTATTGATTAATTAAACAATACAAATAACAATCAGATAACATTTTGGTATATTCAAGTAAATATTTAAGTAACACTTAACTGCTAATGTTGCCCAATAATAACAATTAGTATTAATGGGAAAAAGATTTCATAAGAATTCACTTTATATCTTCTTATTGCGTGTTTTTATTTTATTGTTTGATTTAATTGGATTAAATAGTATAATTTTATTACTAACATATGTTTTAAATGAACCATTTGAACTCAATATTGTCAGTGATATTCATTTAAAATACCTAATTATAAGTCATAATATTACTTGGATTGTACTTTCTTATTTTTTTAAAACATATGAAAAAAATTTTCAAATAATTTATAATTTGAAATCATCATTTAAACTCTTCTTTTTTCATTTATTAATCCTTTTATCATTCTCGCTTTTATTTCTTAATTCCATACATATAAACAGCTTTTTTATATATTTATATTTTTTTTGTTCCTTTATCTACTTGCCAATTTCAAGGTATTTAACAAGTTATTATTTAAACAAACTTGATAATATTATTCACTTAAGAAAAAGGGTTGCTATTTTGGGTGATGGTGAAATTTATCCAAAACTTTTTGAATATTTAAAATCGGAAGATTCTGGTTATAAATTAATTCCAGTTCTTCCAAAAGTAAATAATAAAAATATCACCCTAGAAATTTTTGAAGAAGCTATACTTACTGCAAAAAGAAACAATATTTCAGAAATTTTTTCAATCGCAATGCCATTAGATGATGCTATGCATTTGAAGATAGTGAATATGGCCGAAAAAGAATTTATAAGGTTTAAATTTACACCTGAATTTGACATGGTATTAACCAATCAATTTAAAATTATTGTAAAATCTGAAACCTTAGTTGTTGATTACACCAAAGAGCCATTAGAGGAATTAGATAATAGAATTAGAAAACGAATATTTGATTTAATAATAAGTTCAATAGTTATTGTTTTTGTATTAAGTTGGCTTTATCCAATAATAGCACTTTTAATTAAACTTGATTCTAAAGGACCAGTTTTATTTAAACAACTGAGAAGTGGAAGAAAAAATGTTTCATTTACTTGTTTGAAGTTTAGAACCATGATTCCAAACGATATTCAAGATACCAAACAAGCAGAAAAGCATGATTACAGGTTTACCAAAATTGGTAAGTTTTTGCGGAAATCTAACCTAGATGAATTACCACAATTTTTTAATGTGTTTTTCGGTCAAATGAGTGTAATAGGACCACGCCCTCATATGTTAAATCATACAAAACAATATGGAGATATTGTTGAATTTTATATGCAAAGGCATTTTATAAAACCAGGTATCAGCGGTTGGGCTCAAATAAATGGATTAAGAGGAAATTTAGACCATAAAATGATGGAAATTAGGGTGAAATACGATCTTCAATACATTAAAAATTGGTCTATTTGGCACGATATTGATATTATGTTCAAAACGTTTATGCTTACCCTAGTTGGCGATGATAATGCATATTGATTTGTTCATAAATAAATAATTCAGCAATTACCTAGTAACATTTTTTTTTCAAAGCTTATGTTTAAAAATTTACAGTTTACCTTAATCATTATTCTTATATTCTCTTCTACAGCTTTTAGTCAAGTTGGTAAAGTTACCGGAAAGGTAATTTCATCTAAAAATGAAGGTTTAATTAGTTCCATCGTTACTATTAGCTTTGATGTTTTTACAAAGTCTGTTGCTACAGATTATAATGGGGATTTTAATATTAACAATTTAAAACCTGGTACATACAAGGTAACTGCGAAATACACTGGATTTGAAACCACCGTAACTGAAAATGTAGTGGTAAAGGCAAATCAAACCACCACTTTAAACATTGTATTATTTGAAAAACAAAGACAGTTAAAAGATGTAAATATCAAGGCAAAGGTTAAACGTGACAATGTTAGTGCATTGCTAATTATGCAAAAGAATGCAGCATCAGTTGGAGATGCAATTTCAGCTGAAACCATTAAAAGAAGTCCTGATAAAAGCACAAGTGATGTTTTAAAACGTGTTAGCGGAGCAAGTATTCAAGACAATAAATTTGCTATTATTAGGGGTTTGAACGAAAGGTATAATGCTGCTTATTTAAATGGATCAGCATTACCAAGTTCTGAGTCCGATAGAAAAGCATTCGCATTTGATATTTTTCCATCTAATATGTTAGACAATTTGATTATTACCAAAACTGCAACACCGGATCAAACTGGTGAATTTGCAGGTGGAATAATATTGATTAATACCAAAAATGTTCCTGATGAAAACTTTCAATCATTTAGTTTTGGATTAGGCTTAAATACTTTAACTACTTTTAAGGAAAAAATAACTTATAAAGGAGGTAATCTAGATTTTATTGGGCTTGATGATGGAACAAGAGCCTTACCAAGTGGATTGCCTGCACTAAATAGTTGGCCAGAAACAAGGGCAGAAAAAGCTGAAGCAGCTAAATTAATGCCTAATGATTGGGGTTCAATTAAAAGTACTTTTGGAACTTCCGTTTCCATGCAATACACCTTAGGAAGATCTTTTAAAATCAAATCAAAAGATGCTGTTGGTTTATTATTTTCTTTAACTTACAATAATACACCAAATAAATTCGACCAATATTCTTATTCATTTGATCAAGGTGATAACAATAAAATTCAAACAAATTTAAAAGATGAAAACCACACTTCAAGAGTTTTAGCTGGAATACTTTTTAATTTATCATGGAAAATCAATACTAATAATTCTGTAAGTTTTAAAAATATATATAGTATCAATTCGGAAGATAGAGTGGTGAGAAGGGTTGGGGCATTTAACTTAAACCAAGTGGATCCATTGAGAACAGAATCTAATTTATTTTGGTTTACTTCAAACGAAATTATTACCAATCAACTAAGTTCAGAGCATTTTATTCCAAAAACCAAAACTAAAATTAATTTATTGATTTCTAATGGTAATGTTACTCGATTAACTCCCGGTATGAGAAGATTATTGTACGATGCAGGAACAAATGAAAGATTTAAAGCCAATATAGTTTCAAATGCTGATTTTGCTGCTTCAACCGGAGGCACTTATTTATATACCACCATTGATGAAAATATTAAAAGTGGGCAAATAGATTTTAGTGAAAATTTTGATTTTAATAAAAATTTTAAAAATAGTTTAAAATTTGGTTTTAATTTCCAAACAAGAAAGAGGAATTTTTTTGCTAGGAAATTGAACTATGCAAGACTTCAACAAACTGGTGGGGGAGGTATTGAATTTGAAGATTCACTTCTTTATTTAAACGATAAGGATTTATTTTCAAAACAAAACATGGGAATATTAGCAAATGGTAAAGGCGGTTTTATGTTAGAGCAAATTATTAACCCTTATGATGCCTATGATGCTGGTTCCGATATTTTTGCAAGGTTTATAATGATAGATACTAAAATTGGTAGTAGATTTAGAGCTATATGGGGAAGTAGATTAGAAACTTTTTACCTTAAGTTAAATTCTACAAGAGATGATAGAACTCCAATTAAAGTTAATACCACTAAATATGATTTCTTACCTTCTTTAAATGTCGTTTATTCATTAACTGACAAACAGAATTTAAGAATTTCATATTCAGAAACATTAAATAGGCCTGAATTTAGAGAATTGGCTCCATTTGTTTTTTACGATTTTACTAACAGGTATACTTATTCAGGTAATGATACCATTACTAGATGCAAAATATTTAACTATGATCTTAGGTATGAATTTTTTCCAGGAAGAAATCAGCTATTATCTGGTAGTTTATTTTACAAATCATTTATAAATCCTATTGAACAGCGTTCTAATCCAAATGCAGCAAGAGAGGTAACATACATTAATGCGAGCTCGGCAGCAAATTATGGATTTGAAATAGAGTTTAGGGTATTACTAGCATCATTATTAAATATTGATTCGAATGATGTTTTAGAGAATTTATCTATTTATTCAAACTTTGCATACATCGAATCTAAAGTAATTGTAAATAGTGAAAATAAATCGATAGATCAAGATAGAAGACTTCAAGGTCAATCACCTTATGTATTAAATGCTGGTATTCAATATCAAAATTCTAAAAAAGGATATTCAATGAATCTATCTTGCAATAGCGTGGGAGATAGGATTTCAATTGTTGGAAATATCAATGAACCAAGCTTATGGGAAAAGGGTAGAACGGTTATTGATTTTCAGGTTTCAAAAACTTTCTTAAAAAACAAACTAGAGGTTAGACTAAATGCCAAAGATATTTTTGTTCAAGATTTAGTTTTTTACAATGATTTGAATAATAATTACCAATTTGATAAAGATTCAGATTTGAAAATTATTTCTAGAAATTTTGGTAATGAATTTTCTTTTTCTGCATCATATAAGTTTTAAATTATTTTGGAAAAACAGTGTTCAGTTAACATAAACATAAATTTAGAATAATACTAAAAACATTATCTGTTTACATTGGAGTTTTAGTTTTGCAATACATTTTAAAAACTTAAAACAAAAAAAAATGAAAAAAATTACAACAACAATTTTTGCTTTGATGATGACTGTTATGGTTATTGGCCAAACAAGAACATTACAATCTGTATCTTACAGAGGAGCTTTTGAACCAGGCGTTACACCTTGGACTTCAGGATGGACTAATTTCGATCCTCAAAACGAAGCTTACACTAAAGCTGGAGCTACTATTACCGTTTCGGCTCCTATTACTTCTTCTAGAACTTGGAATGCAAATCAAGTTTATTTAGTTAAAGGACCAATTTATGTAAAACCAGGTGTAACTTTAACTATTGCTGCTGGTGCTATTATTAAAGGTGATGCTTCGGTTTCTAACTCTTGTTTAATTGTATCAAGAGGAGCAAAAATTAATGCTCAAGGTACTGCTGTTAATCCAATTGTTTTTACTTCATCTAAAGTTGCTGGCCAAAGAAATGTTGGTGACTGGGGTGGTATCATAATTTTAGGTAAAGCTAGAATTAATGCTACCGGTGGAGTTTCAAACGTTGAAGGTTTAGCTGCTTCTACAGATAATGAATTTGGTGGAAATGACGATGATGATAACTCAGGTGTATTATCATATGCACGTATCGAGTTTGGTGGATTTATTTTCTCACCAGACAAAGAAATTAACGGTTTAACAATGGGTGCAGTTGGTCGTAAAACAAAAATTGATCATATACAAACTTCATTCATTAATGACGATGCTTTTGAGTGGTTTGGTGGTACAGTAAATTGTACACATTTAGTTTCATACAGAAACTTAGATGATGATATGGATTCAGATTTTGGTTACAGCGGAACTGTTCAGTTTGGTTTAGTAATCCGTGATAAAAATATTTTTGATGCTAGTACAGGTTCTACTTCTGAAGGTTTTGAATCAGATAATGATCCAGTTGGAACTGTTCGTACATTAGCACCAAGAACTAATGCAGTATTTTCTAACTTTACTTGTGTTGGGCCTTACCGTAATGATTTAACTCAAACTGTTAGTTCTAAATATGAAAGAGGTTTACGTATCAGAAGAAATTCTAGTTTACGTGTTTTCAATTCAGTATTTACTGATTATAACAAAGGATTACAGTTTGATGGTAACGATTGTATTTTAAATGCAAAAAATGGTTTATATAATGCTGCTGACTCATTAAATGCAACAGCAGTGAAATACAATGTGTTTGCTAGTATTAAAAACAATGCTTACATGGTTGGTACTTATTCTGCAGCTAATGGTTCTTATGCAGCTAATCCTGCTTTAACCGCTGATGCAATGTTTACTGGTATGAACAATGCTTACCAAGCTGCTTCAAATGGTTTATTCGTTGATAATATTACAACTTCAAATTATAATATGGATTACCGTCCTGCTACTGGTTCAGCATTAGAGTCAGGCGCTAACTTTAGTGATGTATTTATTGCTTCACGTACTAAATTAGGTTTAGGTGATGCTGCTATTTCAGCTCCAAACAATGGTGATTCAGTAGAAATTGCTAGTTTAACTGATGTTCAAACCGCAACTATTACTGTAGGTAGTTTAGCTAATGCAGATTCTTATGTTTGGTCAACTAGTGCAAAAAGTGGTGTAACTTTTGTTTCTGGTCAAGGTACTACTTCAGTTGTAGTTTCTTTTGTAACTAATTTAGCTTCTACAACAGCAAAACCATTATACATTTACGTTCAAGGGTACAATATAGCTTCAAATACTTATTCAACTAAAGATTCTATAAGAATTTCAAAATCAAAACCAACATTTAAAATTGCTGCTTTAACTTCAAATCCAAATAATAATTTAATTGGTGCAGCTACTCAAGTAACTTTAACAGGTGCTACAGCTACAACTTCAAATGTTATTACTGTTTCAAGCACAGCAGGTTTACAAGTTGGTATGCACGTTAGAGTTGTAGCTGGTACTACAGCAGGTAACGTTGGAACTAGTAATGTAATTACTGCTATTACAAGTGGTACTACATTCACCGTAAAAAATAATGTAACTACAGCTTTAACAGTTGGTGGTGTATTAAGAGCATATTTTGTACCTCAAAATACTTTTGGCACTACTGCTAGCGTTTCGAGCGCAGCAAGCTACACTTCAGCTTCAGGTGCAACTAGCACTTTAACTTTAGTTACTGTTGCCTCTACAACTGGTTTAGTTGAAGGTATGTGGTTAAGAGTAGTTTCAGGAACTGGTACATTAAAAGCTGGAACAATCGTTTCAAAAATAATTGATGCTACTAGATTTGAATTATCTTTAGCTCCAACTGTTGCTTTAAGTAACAATGCTGTTATAGCTGGTTACCCTTTAATGACAAATATTTGCCCAGTAGCTGTTGCTAATGGTTTCACCTCAGAGTTTGACTATACAGTAGTTTCAACATCTGCATCTAACAATATTGGTTATAAATTTGACGTTCCTAAAAATGCTCGTATCTGCCGTGTAGGTACTAATGCATTAACTGATTACTTAACGAATCCAATTAAAACTATTATGACTACTGCTAATTCAATTGGTGTAGTATTTGATTCAGCTCATGCTTCAGGAGCAATTGGTGTTACACCATACAACAATGCTGGTTTAGGTACTAAATTTAGTGTAACAGTAGCAAAAGTTAAAGCTGGTGTTTACAAAGTAACAAGTAATGGTCCTGCTGTAGCTAATACAACTGTAAGATATACTGCAAGTGTTACAGCTGGTAGTGCTGTTTCAGAATACAAATGGACTATCCCTGCTACTTTTGTTACTCCATTATCAGGTGTTAGAGTTGGTAATGTTGTTACAACTACTACTGATACTTTATCATTACGTTTTGATAGTACTGGTGCAAAAGCTGTTTTCAAAACAGGTTCTTTAAAAGTAGAAATTGTAAATAATTGTGGTACTGGAACTGGTAAAACATTTGCTTTAAATGGTACAACTACTCTAAGTAAAAATAGTTCTGAAATGGAATTAAATGAAGTAATTGAAAATGCAACTGCATTACCTAATACTTTAAGTGTATTCCCTAACCCTAATAATGGTAACTTTAATGTGTTAATGACTACAGAAAATATAAATACAAACGCTACTTTAGTTATTACAAACATATTAGGTCAAGTTGTAAGAGAATTCTCACTAAATAATGATAATGGTATTATTAATTCTGAAATAAATGCTAATCTTTCAACAGGTATTTACTTTGTAAAATTACAAGTAGGTTCTGAAGCTAGCGTAGCTAAGATTTCTGTAAATTAATAATTTGTTTTTTAAGATTTAAAACCCTCAACTTTTGTTGAGGGTTTTTTTGTTTAATATTTTTAACCTATTAGAATTATATTTTACCATGAAATTAAAATACTTTACTATTTTTATTATTTGTATAATTACATACTCGTGTTCAAAAGAAAGTAATACCATTATTACTCAATCAATCCCATTTAAACCCAATAATAATATCTATAATTTAGAAACTTATGAAGATTCTGTTTTAACCATTTATACTTATTCTGCTATTTGGAGATTAACTACAATACAAAAAATAAAAAATGAGGTATTGATTGAAAAAAATACATATAACTATTCTGGAAATACAGTAACAGTAACGAGTAATATAAGAAATACTTTTTATAAATATTATTTAAATAAAAATGGATATGCCGATAGCTTAAAAATTAATGAACCTGGTCTATTATCAATTACTGAAAAATATTTATATAATAATTTTGGTATGGTAATTAGAAAAAATATTAATGCCTTAATAAATAATGTTCCTTACAGTGAATATACCGACTATATTTATCAAAATGGTAATTTAATTAAATCTGAACAAATGGTAGATAATGACAAATATACCATTCAATACGAATATTATACGGATTCTATAAATGTTATGGCTGGAACCATGGAGGCTAACACTTTTATACCACAAAGTAAAAATTTAATCAAAAAGGAAACCACTAGTGATGATACTTTTAAGTCATTTTCCTATACAATTGACGATGACGGAAATTGGGTTACTTCAGTTACCAATGAACTAGACGAGGTCAATACAAAAACCACAAAATTGATTTATATAAAATAATGTTTTTGTTAATTTATAATTAGCTTAACGCTTTGATAACTTTGTGTTCCTAAAATTGCCTTTTACATTATAACTTTAATGAAGAGTTTATTTATTTTTTTTACATTTTACTTTTTTGTAACTTTTTCAAATGCTTCTAATTTAGTTTCACAGAATGATTCAATAAAATTTGAAAGAAAAAATTTAGCTGTTTCAGTAGGTGCAGGCTTTCCTGGTTATAGTTTATCAATAAACTATCAATTAAATAAAAAAATTAGCGCTAGAATAGGCTATTTGAATGGATTTTACGATCCTTACTATTATACATCATTTAAGGGGAACTACACTGAAGTTAAAGGAAGTTTTCGAGTAAACATGATAAATTTATTTTTAGACTATTTCCCAAATACCAAAAGTACTTTTAGAGTTACTATAGGTTTAGCTAACAGTTATAATGAATATGCCGTAACTGTTACCCCTTTAACCAATCAAACTTACGGTTATATTACCTATACCCCAGACGATATTGGAAAAATAAAAACTGAAATTCAGGTAAATAATATAATGCCTTATTTAGGAATCGGATTAGGAAAGGCCGTTCCTACTAACAGATTAGGTTTAGGTTTGGATATTGGTTTCTATTATCAAGGAGCTCCTAAATTTAATTTTCAGTCAGAAGGTTCTTTTAAGCCTAGTGATAATGAAAAAAATACCGAACTGTTTAATAATACTTTTAGCAATTGGGTTTTAATACCTTCCATTAATTTTCAAGTTAAGTATAAAATATTACCTAAATAAACTTATGAGATTTAATCTGATTTGTAGCCTACTTTTATTAATAATAATTATTCCATCTTGTAAATTTCCGAAAGAAGAAGTTGAAAATTTTGATGTCAATATTGATGCAGGTTTTGTGAATGTATTGATGAATGCAAAAATTGTTACTGAAGATTCCATGCCAATTAAAAAAGTATCTTTTACCATAAGTGGGAAAGATGCAGTTTATATTTTCGACTCTGAAGGAAAAACCAATTTTAATGCAGAAGGAGGCAATTTAAATTTAATTTTGGGTCCAAATGCAAACCCTTCCATAAATAATCCAATTTCGTTTACAATTCAGGTTCAAATGGAGGGTTACTTGCCATTAAAACAAGATGTTTTTGTATTTAACAAAACTCAAAAGTTTGCAATTAACTTGATTTTAGAAAGGCCAAATGCCGCTAGAACAAATGTAAAATACCAATCGGTTTCACAAACTTTTTTAGGTAAAAAACCAGTTGATACCGCCTATTTTTATTTAACAAGAAATGATGGTATTTCTTTTACAATTAAATACCCTACTAATGGTTTATTGTTTATCAGAAAAACATTAACCAAATTTAAAAATGATAATATTTTAAAAAGTTACAATCAATTAGTTGAAGATACAATACAATACAAGAAAGATACTTCTATTTATGCAGTGAGATCACTTTTTGATAAAATACATCAATTTAATTTTTTAGAAAATGATGATTTAATTAAATATAATTTACTATCTATTGTATCAAATAAAAAAAATATTAACACTTTGGTTGGATATAAAAAGCCTAACTTAGTAGCTGAGTTTAAATCAAGGGTAATTCCTGATACCATTGCCTTAACGAATGTTAGGGCCAATATTATATCGCAATCTAGTTTTCAAGAAACTGGTTATTACAACGAATATGGTGTTTTTGAAAATAACTATGTTTCATTTACCAATGCAATTGGTATTCCTGAAGTATTTTTTTACGACCAATCCACCGGTAATCAGATTGTTCCATACTATGCTGATGGCTCAACAGGAGTAATAGTTGAAGTAAATTTGCCCGCTAATAATTACAAAATTTTTGTTGAAGGAATTGATTATAGCACCAAATTAAATACGTTTTTTGAACAAAAAAGAGTTGTTAGTGTTAGTACAAAATTTTTTGAACCAATAGGAGGGGAATACAAACTTACATTCAGAGATGATTTGTTAAATAGTAGATGTTTCTTATTTAAAAATGAAATCAAAAGTTGCGGTTTTTCTACTATCAATTTAAATACATCAAATATTCCTACAAATGTTGGTTTTATTGGAAAAGCCAATGTAAATAATGAAATTTGTAATTTTACTTATGATATTGATTTTACGAATAGTTCAACTTCAATTACGGTTCCAACTTTTCCGTTAGTAGATACAAAAATTAAGGCATTTATTAATCACCCAACAAATGTTTGCAGAGGTAACTCTCCATTGTTTAATGAGGATTTGACAACAACTCAACTTTGTAATTATACAAGCACACCTTTAAATATTAATGTTAATTACAACGCCACTGCTTTTTTAAATACCATAAATACAAACTTAGCCATTACAGCTAAGGTATCAATTGTTTGCCCAAGCGGTAATTTTGTAATTCCTCCACCAACTACTTTTTCAATTTGGCAATTAGGTTGTAATAGCGAAAGTTTAATAAAATTTGAAAATGGAAGCTTTTTTAGTCCCTCATTTATTGAAGATAAAAAGTCGTATGTAATTAAATACGAAAAACCAGCAACAAGTGGCAATCCGACAAAAATTTATGATACATTGTATTTTGATTCAACTGTTCCCGAAACAACCATTAAAGATGAGAAAAGTGGTTATTGGACAGGAAGTTTAAAGTATAATACTACTAATGGATTTACAATTGATATTATTTTAGATAATAAAAAATTACGCTATAGTATTCCTAATTGTAACTAATAATTTTAGTGCTTGATATGGGATTAATAAATGATTTAAAAGCTATCAACTACAATTGGCGTAAGTGGAAATATAATACTTTACTTAAAACGAAAATTGTAAATTATTACAAAAAAAATAAAAATCTCATAACTGACAATGAATTGTTAAATGGCTTACAATATTATTTGCAAAATGATATAACTGTATTTCCATATAATTTTAAAAACGAATACAATAACCTTACTTTAAACATTGAAAATGATAATGGTTTAAATTATTATTTATTGAATGGTCACAAATTGTTTTTCAAGAAAGATTGGTCAATTTTAAGCTGTAAAAGTTATTTAAAAACATTATTAATAGAACAAGATTATAGGTCACCACATAGTTACTGTAATAACGTTTTTAAGGTTAATTCAGACGAAACCTTGTTAGATATTGGCGCGGCTGAAGGTAATTTTTCATTACTTTCTGTTGATACAGCCAATGAAATTTACTTATTTGAATACAATACTGAATGGTTTTCTGTATTACAAAAAACCTTTGAACCACTTAAAAATAAGGTAAAGCTTTTTAATAAAAAAGTGGAACATGTTTCAAGCAATACCTCCTCATTAGCACTTGATGATTTAGAGGAACTTTATACCAAAAAATTGTTTATTAAAATGGATGTAGAAGGTAGCGAAAGAGCCATTTTTAAAGGAATGGAAAAACTGTTATCTTCAAATAAACATATAAGATTAGTCATTTGTACTTACCATGGTTACAATGATGCAATTGAATTTGAAAACTATTTTAAACAATTGGGTTTTCAAACTGAATTTTCAAATGGATATATGTTGTATTATTTTGCAAAAGATTTAAAACCACCTTATTTGAGAAAAGGTGTTTTGAGGGTTTGGAGATAGTTTTGAATTCTAAAAATTTTTATTTTTAGAAGACTCAGAAGTTTTGATTTTGGCGGATTCACTATTCATTTCTTTTTCATAAAACAAACCATAAAAAAAAGCGGTAAAAGCCGCTTTGTGGAGAATACCGGATTCGAACCGGTCGCCTCTTGCATGCCATGCAAGCGCTCTAGCCAAATGAGCTAATCCCCCTTATTGGGCTGCAAATATATTTTACAAATTTACAATTCCAAATTTTAATAGCACAATTGCAAGTCCATAAATAAAGGTAGCTAAAATTATGCCTTTTCCTGTTTGTAATTTTTCAAAATGAATAAATAAATAAAATACCGCTAAATTAATTACTGCACATAAACTTAGCAAAGGAGATAACATCTTTTCTTGAATAGAAACTGTTAGAAATAAACTCAAATTACTTTCGGAAAATTTTGAAAAATAAAATAGTGCTATTCCAATAGTTGGAGCAAGTAGGCCTAAAAATAAGCCAATTAATAGGTGGTTAAGTTTTTGTTGTTGCATATGTTAAAATTTCCATTTATTTAAATCACTAATAACTTGATGGGCAGTTAAATCAAAATGCACAGGCACTATAGAAACGTAATTATTGGCCAAAGCCCATTCGTCAGTATCTTGTCCCAAGTCATAGTTTACAAATTTACCTGTAAGCCAATAATATTTACGTCCATTTGGGTCTAATCTTTCATCAAAATCTTCTTCCCATTTGGCATTGGCCTGCCTACAAATTTTTATTCCTTGCAATAATTCCTCTGGTATTTTTGGAATATTTACATTTAATAGAACGCCTTTTGGTAAATTTTCTTTTAAAATATTTTCAGCAACTTTAGCAGCCACCTTGGCTGCTAAAGTAAAATCAGCCTCGTAGGCAAAATCGCAAAGGCTAAAACCAGCCGAGGGAATGCCTTCAATACATCCTTCCATTGCAGCACTCATGGTTCCGCTATACAATACATTGATTGACGAATTGCTACCATGATTAATACCAGAAAGTACCAAATCAGGCTTTCTGTGCAATACTTTATCAACTGCCAACTTCACACAATCTGCTGGTGTACCACTACATTGATAGGATAAAATTTCGCCATACAAGTCAGTTTGTGCTAGTCTTAATGGTTTACTTATTGTAACTGCATGGCCCATGGCACTTTGAGGTGCATCAGGAGCAACTACTATAATTTCGCCTAGGTGTTTAACTGCATTAACCAATGCTTTAATACCTGGGGCAGTTATGCCATCATCGTTGGTTATTAATATTAATGGTTTGTTTAACATGAGTTCAATTTTAAAATTGAGGGCGCAAAGTACATTTATTGAATTAATTTCTTTCGATTTTTATACATTTTATTTAGAACAAAATGCGTTTAATCCTTTTTTGTGTTAATGCCTTGCAGTAGTTATTCAGATTATATTTATATCCTCCTTTATTTTTTTACCCTTTATGTAATGTTTGATATTAATTTTGCGTAACAGCCTAACCAAACAGTAAATTGTGATTAAATTATTGCTAATTGTAATTTAGATTGGTATTATCGCACTCCCAAAATTTAAATAATTTATTATGAAAAAAATACTATTATTATTGTCATTTATATGTGTTGGTTTTGTAAATGCACAAAATCAAACTTTATCTATTGATGATGCCATACTTAAAGGCAGAACTACTTTAGCCCCAGAACGACTCAGCCAATTAATGTGGAAACCCGATAACAAAACCATGAGTTATGTAGGTAAATTAAATGGTAAAGAGGTTTTGATTTATATAAATACACCTAATATAAATAGAGATACCATTTTAAAAGTAGAAGATTTGTATGCTTCATTTTATGGGATATTGCCAGAAGAACCAAAGTTTGAGAGATTCCCTTTTTTTACTTGGTATGATAATGCGAGTATTATTTATAACTATAATAATGGGGTATTCCTTTACAATTTTGAAACTAAAAAAACTACTATTAAAGCCAAAGCATCAGGTAGTGCGGAAAATTTAGATTTTGAGAAAACAACCAATAGAATAGCCTATACAGTAGGTAATCAATTATATGTAAGCGATGCAACTTCAATTGATGCATTAACCGAAATGGCTAAGCGTGGCAAAAAGGAAGGAACGCTTCAATCTGATTTAATTTCGGAAAGTGGCAGCGAATACTTGGTGAATGGAAAAGCTGTTCATAGAAACGAGTTTGGTATTACCAAAGGAACTTTTTGGAGCCCTAAAGGAAATAAATTAGCTTATTATAGAATGAATGAAACTATGGTTACTGATTATAGTTTAATGAAGTTTGATACCAAACCATCGGGAACCGAAACCATTAAATACCCAATGGCTGGTGCAAAAAGCCATGAAGTAAAAGTTGTAATTTATAATTTTTCGAAAAAAAGAAATATTGAAGTAGAAACAGGTGAACCTGCTGAACAATATTTAACTAATGTATCATGGAGTCCTAATGAAGATTATTTATACATAGCAGTAGTTAACCGTGCACAAAATGAAATGAAGTTAAACCTTTATGATGGAATAACCGGAAAATTTATTAAAACACTATTCACCGAAACTCATCCTAAATATGTAGAACCTGAAAAACCAGTATTATTTGTTAAAAATAATGAAAAACAGTTTTTATGGTTAAGCGAACGCAATGGATTCAATAATTTTTATTTATATGAAAGAGGAGGGAAGCTATTAAAACAATTAACTAATTTCAAGCAACACATCAGTGAAGTAGTAGGTTTTGATGCCAGTGGTTTAAAGTTGTTTTTTAATGCCTATTCTACAGATGGAATGAATAAATACTTGTATTCAGTAGAAATAAAAAATGGTAAAATTATTCAACATACCAAACAAGAAGGAATTCATAATGCTGTTGTAAGTGAAGATGGTTTTTTTATTGCAGATAATTTTAGTAATATAAATACTCCACGACAAATTCTCTTAAACGATAGTAAAGGAGTTTTATATGGTTCTATTTTAAATGCTGCTAATCCAATAACCTCTTACAAACTAACAGAAATAAATTTAGGTAAGCTAAATTCTACTGATGGTACTACCAGCTTAAATTATAGAATTATTAAGCCAGCAAATTTTGATGCTACTAAAAAATATCCAACCATTGTTTATTTATATGGTGGACCGCATGCACAAATGGTTACAAATAATTGGTTAGGACAAGCAGAACTTTGGATGCTTGCATTTGCCCAACAAGGTTATGTTGTATTTACAATAGATAACAGAGGCTCGCTTAATAGAGGTTTAAATTTTGAAAACATAACTCATCGCCAATTGGGTAAAATAGAAATGGAAGATCAACTAGCAGGTATTAATTATTTAAAACAACAAGCTTTTGTAGATAGTACTAAAATAGGTGTTTATGGTTGGAGTTTTGGAGGCTTTATGGCCACAAGTTTAATGACAAGAACTCCAGGTGTATTTAAAGTAGGTGTGGCCGGTGGACCAGTTATTGATTGGAGTATGTACGAAGTAATGTATACCGAAAGATATATGGATACACCACAAGAAAATCCAGAAGGATATAAGGAAAATAACCTTTTAAATTATACTCAAAATTTAAAAGGAAAATTATTATTAATTCACGGAACTAACGATAATACTGTACTTTGGAACCATACTTTAAACTACGCTAAAAAATGTGTAGATGATGGTATTTTAATTGATTATGCTGTTTATCCAACCCATGAACATAATGTAATGGGAAAAGATAGGGTGCATTTATTTAAAAAAATAAATCAGTACTTTAATGATTATTTGAAATAAAAAAACAATGCTTTAAAAATATAAAAGTCGGAAGAAAATCTTCCGACTTTTTTTTTGGAAATTCACCAAACCAATAATTAGTATCAGTTCGATGTTAGTCATTGTATTTTTTGACTAATAAACCTTATCATCTTCCTCTTGCCCATTAAAGGAGAAGCGGTAACCCACCTCATAACCTTGTAAACCCTTTACAGGCTTGCTAAAAAGGTAGTTTTTATTGTTGCAAAAATGAAAATTGGTTAAGTGCATTTAATAATTCAAATAAAGCGGTTTTCAAATAAAAAACCGCTTTAGTTTTTGACTAAAGCGGTTTGGGTAGTTTTTCTTTTGATGCTTGGAACACGCCAATGGCGTGCACTAGCGTTGCTGGTTTTGCTCGTGCGCTAGCAAGGGGTACACCCATACTATCTGACTATTATATTATTTACTACTGAATCATATTTTAACAAATTTCCTTTTAAATCTCTTAACTCTCCAACAGTGACAATTGCAACCTTTCCTGAATAATTATATAAACTAGGATAATAAACTGTATTGTTGTTTATTTCGAGTTGAATTAATTTATTTTTATTTAATTCTCCCATTTTAATAACAGTTCGTGTATTCGGTGGTTGGGCAACAGTTATTTTTGTCAATGTCTTTTTGTTTTTTAAAACAAAATTTTCACTAACTGGGGTTTGATTTGTATCACTTTCATAAAAAACAACAAAGTTTTCACTAAAAGTTTTCCCTTTTTCTCCTAATTTATTGCCTATTGAGTCATAATCTATTGAAAAGAACTTTTCACCAAAATAATCAACAGTATAATACAGTTTAACTTTTCCATTAATATCATATAATTCTGTTCCTCCATATTGCTTTCCATTTATCCAAAAAGACTTACTTTTCAATTTGCGGTTTTCATAAAACCAACAACTTTCTCCATTAGCTAAATTTCTTTTAAATGTTGTTTTACTTTCTAAAGTTCCATCCTTCCTGTAGAACTTATATATTCCATCCATCATGCCAAAACTGTATTCAATTTCTTCTTTTAGGGTATTGATAGGTGAGATATAGTAATACTTTGCTAATCCGTGCAGAATAGAATCATTAACATAATTAACTTCAGAAATTATATTGTTGTCTTTATCTCTCACAACAACAAAACTTTTATTATCAATTCTTTTGTTTTTACATGATGAATAGGTAAATGAAAATAAAAGCATCTGGATATAAAAAATTAACTTTATCATAAAACTATTTATTTTCTACAGGTTTATAAGGACCACTGTGCGATTTTAAAGTATCTTTTACTGAAACAGTTTGTCCTTTACAAGCATCACCATTACAAATAACGCTATCTACAGATGGTGATTTATTATCCTCTTTTTTTGGCAATAAATCAGTTACAGTTTGACTTGAAGAGAACTTTTGAACCTTCTCCTTAAGTGTCTTGAAAGAATTTAATAAAGCTGATGCTCCACCCTCATCAGCTGCCGATTTTGTCAAGTTTAGTATTTTGGTTAAATCATCAATATTCTCTATATTTTTCCCATCTCCCTTTTTTGTTTCCTCACCTCTTCCTGTTTCACTTATCCAACCAATTCCTCCATAATTACCTTTTTTTTCCTTATCTATTAAATTATCTTCAACCCATCTTTCAATTGGATTATTTGATCTTTTCTCACCTTGTTTCTCTTCGCCAAAATTTTGTTTACCTGTTTGTTTATTAATAAAGATATATTGATAGGTATCAAAAGTTTCCTTATTAGCAACTTGAGTTGAATATAATGTTTGATTACCTACTCCAATACTTTCTCTTGTATAAGTAATTACTGTTTTGACAGCATTGTTATCTACAATTTTGAAAGTTGTTTGTTTTCCATCCAACTCAATTACGTGAATATAATATATTTTTTTCTTTCCTTTATGGTCAGCAAATGCAATTGGATTATTTCCAGCGTAAGAGTAATTACTCTCACCTACAAACTGTTTACAAAGAGGATCTAAACTCGTAAATCTGCCTAACCTAGGGTCATGTATCCTAGCCCCAAAGTCATAGGTATTACCTTCGCCATAAGTTTCGTTATCCTTTTCTTTACCGTTAAAACCGAAGCAGTAACACCCCCCAAAACCTTTTAAACCCTTTATAGGCTTGCTATAAAGGTAGTTTTTAGAGTTGTAAAAGTGAAAATTGGTTAACTGCATTTTATACTTCAAAGTAAACAGTTTTTACATAAAAAACCGCTTTAGTTTTTAGCTAAAGCGGTTGGGTTTTATTTTCTTTGCTTGGAACGAGTTTATGCTCGCACCAGCTGGGCAATGAGGAAATAGCCGAAGGCCAACGGTTATAAACCAGCAGCCCAAAGCTCAATCATCATGATTATCTCCCCCTAAGCTGTAGTAATTATTCTCTTCATCTTCGTTACCAATATCTTCTTGTTCATCATCTAAATCACCACCAGGTACGTCTAAATCATCACCAACCATATCTTCATCAAAATCCTTTTCATTCCATTTACCTGCATCTTCTACCATGCGTTTGCTTTTGGTAATGTCTTCTGGGTCAATATTGGTTTCCTCTACCAAATTATTGTAAATATCGTCACTTGGCGGGTATAATAATACATCAACCAACTTATTATCCTTTTCATCAAAAGTTGTCAGTTGTAAATCTTTGGTATCATTTATGGGTTTATTTTCTGTGTGTTTTTTGTTGTCTCTTCTCATGGCTATTTGTTGTCTTTTTTAGTTTTTTTATCTTTCTTTTTAAAAAATCCTCTTAATAAAAAACTGCTTTTAGCAGCATCCATATTCTGTTTAAAGCCTTTAGTACCTTGTTTTACGTTGATAATGGTTTTGTCTAAATTATCAGCAAAAACAGTATCCATAAATAATTTACCTATGGTTCCTTTACCTGAGCGAATATTGCCCATAATGGCAGCCAAATCATCGGTTATTAAAGCTGCATTATCAGTAGTGTTTTTTAGTTTTAGCAACATATCATCTAAACTAATAGGAATGGTAGTGCCAATCATATCATTGTTTTCAACCATAGCAAATGCGGTTGTTCCGGGCGAAACATTCATAATTTTATTACCCATTAATCCATCGGAACCAATAATTGCTTTGGCATCTTTTTTTATAAATTTTTGAGTGGTAACATCTAAAATCATATCAACCTTTACGGTAGAATCTGTTATGATTTCAATGGCTTCAATAGTACCCACATTGATACCAGCAAAACGCACGTTATTTCCCACTTGTAAACCATTTACATCTTTAAACATAGCACTTATTCTAAAGGTGGTACTAAATAATTTTTTAGTTTCGCCAATATAATAAATACCTGCAAAAAATAATGCCACACCTATGGCTACAAATATTCCTAATTTTACTTTATTGATAGATTGTTTTTGCATAATGATATGATTGATTGCTTTTGAAATAGTAAAGTTTGAAGTGACTATTAATTATATAAAAAAGGATTTTACCCAAGCATCTTCCGATTTTTCGAGTTCTTGATAAGTACCTTCGGTTAATATTTTTCCATCTTTAAAAATCACAATTCGATTGGCAGTTATTTTAGCACAAGCCAAATCGTGGGTAATGATGATAGATGAAGTATTGTATTGTTTTTGTACAGTTAAAATAAGTTCACTAATTTCTTTTGAAGTAATAGGATCTAAACCAGTGGTTGGTTCATCGTAAAGCATTATTTCGGGCTTTAAAATTAAGGTTCGGGCTAAGCCTAAACGTTTGCGCATACCGCCCGAAAGTTCTGATGGCGTTTTATCAATTACATCTAAAAGTCCCACATTGGTAAGTGCTTCCTCTATTCTACTTTGTTTATCGGCACTGGTTAAATCTTTTAAATCACGTAAGGGAAAAGCCAAATTTTCTTTAACCGACATAGAATCGTAAAGGGCACCACTTTGAAATAAGAAACCAACTTTTTTGCGCAATGCGTTCAGCGCATCATTATTCAAGCTGTTAATGTCTTTATCAAATACTTTTAAAATGCCATCATCAGCATTTATTAGGCCTACAATACATTTTATTAAAACAGATTTACCACTTCCTGATTTACCCAAAACCACTACATTTTCGCCTTTTTGAATATTTAAATTGATATCGACCAACACTTGGTTTGAGCCAAATGATTTTTTTAAATGTTCAATTTGAATAACAGATTCGTCTTTAGGTTTTTCCATTAGTTAATAAATAAACTGGTTATTTGAACAGCAAGCATATCAATTACAAACACCATAAGTGAAGTTACCACTACTGATGAATTGGCTGCTTGTCCAACGCCTTCAGTACCTTTATTGGAGTTATAACCTTTAAAACAAGCTATTAATCCTATGGATAAACCAAAGAAAACAGTTTTGATCAATGAAGGAAATACATCGGTAAAACTTAGTTGAGCAAAAGCCTGAGAAAAGTATAAGTAAAAACTTACATCGCCTTTAATATTAACTCCTGCAAATGAGCCAAGCATAGAAATAACATCGTTAAAAATAGTAAGAATTGGCAACATAAAAGTGGTAGCCAAAACCCTAGTAACTATAATGTATTTAAATGGATTGGTTCCTGATACTTCCATGGCATCAATTTGTTCGGTAACACGCATAGAAGCTAACTCGGCACCAATGCCTGAACCCACTTTTCCAGCACAAATTAATGCAGTTATTACTGGACCAATTTCGCGAACAATAGAAACTGAAATCATGGCTGGCAACCACGATTCAGCGCCAAACTCAGCAAGAGTTGGCCTAGTTTGAATAGTTAATACCAATCCCATTATAAAGCCCGTAATCCCAACCAAGGTTAACGATTTATAGCCAATTAAATAGGATTGTTTAAGTGTTTCATTTACCTCAAAAGGCGGTTGAAACATTTCCTTAAAAAAGCGCATAACAAACAGCCAAAAAGTAGCTATATCGACCAATAAATTTTCGATATAGTTACTTTTTTCAATAGGCTTTGGCCTACTTTTACCGGGCGCTTCAGGCGCACTGTCAATTTTTGCAGTTAATTCAGCCAATGGATTATTCATGGCTAATAATTAGTTTAAATACCTGCGTAAAATCCAAGCTGTACTTTCATGTTGTTCCATGATAGCAGTTAAAAAATCAACGGTTCCTGCATCTTTATTTTTTTCGTTACAGGCTTCAATATCTTTTCTAATTTCAACTATCAATGTTTCATAATCTTCCAATAATTCCTTCATCATATCTTTTTGATTTGGATATTTATTTGGTGATTCTTTAAGCCTTGTTAAATTAGCAAATTCGTGCATGGTACCGATGGTTTTACCACCTAGTTTACCAATTCGTTCAGCAACTAAATCAATGGTTTCTTCCAACTC
The DNA here is from genome assembly GCA_947464275.1 of Bacteroidota bacterium. GTDB lineage: Bacteria > Bacteroidota > Bacteroidia > UKL13-3 > UKL13-3 > JAAFJM01. The sequence continues at coordinate 14,192 of CANHVU010000005.1, read as the reverse complement.
TGTGTATTGATTTTGAAAAAGTTTATGTAATTCCATAAAACTTTCGCCCGATACGTTCCAATGAAACTTGCGTGTTTTTACGTAAAGCACCATTTCATCGGCTAAAATAATTGAAAGCATTTCAATGCTTACTGATAAATGTTTTTCTGAAATTCCTATTTGTGGTTTCATAATTTTTTTGATTTTTTAAATGATTAAATATTATTGATATTACTGGCAGTAAAGCCAATTTCTGATTGAATGGAAATGAATAACTCTTCTTTATTTCTGCGAACTTTAGGTAAGTTCACTAATGGATCGTTTTCTATATCGCGGTAACCTAAAGCCATGATAGATACACTGCGTAAACCGCGTTCTTTTAATTGCAATACTTCATCTAAATCAACACTGTTAAAGCCTTCCATTGGAGTTGAGTCGATTTGTTCTAAAGCTGCTGCACATAAGGCTACACCTAACGCTATACTAGCCTGTTTGGCGTGCCAGCAAAAGTTTTCTTCGGCCGTATTTTTAAGTAAATTACCTATTTCTAATTTGATACGTTTTAAGCTATCTTCACTCATATTTCTAACTTTAGCCACATGAGTTATGTATTCATCAATTTTTTGTTGTGTTAAACAATCCCAAGCTGCAAAAACCAACAGTACAGAAGCCTCAGTAATTTGAGGTTGCATGTAAGCAATGGGTTGAATTTTTTTCATCAACTCCAAATTTTCAATAACTATTACAGAGTATGGTTGTAAACCGTATGAAGAAGGAGCTAAATAAATGGCATCTAAAATAATTTGTAATTTGTCTTTTGGAATTGTTTTTCCATTCATGCGCTTCGTAGCATAGCGCCAATTTAAAGCTTCAATTATATTCATAAGGATTGCTTTTTAATTATTTAAAAATGCCTTACAAATATGATAAGTAGAGGAGGTTTTTATATTACACTAAAAACAGAAGTTATTATATAAATCACATGTTTAACTTGGATAAATATTTTTAAAAGCTCTACCCATATTTTCAATTACATCGCTTATCAATAAACTTTCTACACTTTGTTTTTTTAAAGATAAATCAGCAGCCAAACCATGCATAAAAACTCCTAATTGAGCAGCCTTAAAAGGTTCATAACCTTGAGCTAAAAAAGAGGTAATGATTCCAGTTAAAGCATCGCCTGAACCTCCTTTTGCCAAGCCTGAGTTTCCTGTTGTATTAAAATAAACAATTCCATTATAAGTAATAATGGTTTTAGCTCCTTTAAGTACTATAATTATATCAAGTATTTTAGCTTGATTCACAGCGGTGTGAATCCTTTCTTGATGATTTACATGCACACCAAACAACCTATCAAACTCTTTGGGATGAGGAGTGATAATGGTTTGTGGTGGAATTTTAGTAAACAACTTTTTATCAGCAGCTAACATATTCAAAGCATCAGCATCAAGCACTAATGGGCACTGCGAATTATTGAATACTGCTGAAATAAGTTTAACTTCATTTAACCCTAATCCTGGACCAATGGCAATGGCTGAATAATTTTCTAGTTCATTGCCCAAATCGGTTCTAAAACTAAGCATTGCTTCTGGTAAAGCTGTTTGAATAATAAACCTTTCTTCTTTAGGAATATTAACTGTAACCAGTCCTGCTCCAGAGCGTAAACAAGCTTTTGAAGCGATAACAGCTGCACCCATTTTACCTAAATTTCCCGCAATTATTAACGCATGACCATGATCTCCTTTATGTGAATCGGCCTTACGCGGCTTGAATATATTTTTGATGGTACTTTTAGTTAGTTTTTTCATGTGATGAATTATTTGGCAACTGACTTCTAGCAATTGGCATCTGGCTTTTAGCAATGGGCAATAGACAATAAGCAATATGCAATATGCAATTAGCAATTAGCAATAAGCAATAAGCAAAAATAATCAAACAATTAAGCAATTTAAAAATTAAACAATTTAACAATCCAACAATTAAATCACGCAAGGCGTGAAACCAATCTCCCAATCTCTAAATCAACCAATCTCCAAATAACTAACTCGGATATTCAATTTTGTAATCTTGAAGGGTTTTAACAATTTTATCTAAAATGAAATAGTTTTTATACCACTTTTTATCTGCTGGAACTACATGCCAATTGGCAGGCTTGAAGCAATGGTTAATAACCGTTTGATAGGCCTCTAAAAAGGTTTTATGATTGGCAATATCTTTCACATCGCCTTTTTGATACTTCCATTTTTTTGTGATATTAGTTTTACGTTCTTCCAATCTTTTTAACTGTTCGTTTTGCGAAATATGCAGAAAAAACTTTATCAAAATGGTATCGTTATTAATTAAACCAGTTTCAAAGTTATTGATTTCATTGCATCTTTCGGCTAGCTGGTTTTTAGTTAATGTTTGATTCATTAACGGAATCAATACATCTTCATACTGTGAGCGGTTAAATATTTGAATCATTCCTTTAGCAGGACAATGATTACTTATACGCCATAAAAAATGATGTGCAAGTTCTTCATGTGTTGGTGCTTTAAACGATTTAACATTACATCCTGCTGGATTTACTCCATAAAAAACATGCTTTACCGCACTGTCTTTTCCGGCAGTGTCCATTCCTTGCAGTATTATTAGTACTTTATATTTTTGTTGTGCAAATAACTTATCTTGAATTTGAATCAATGTTTCTGTTAATGCTATCATTTTCTGTTTAGCTTTTAACTTACTTATTTTTTCGGTTGGATAGGTGTGTATATGAGAAAGTATTGGGTGTTTCATTTAGTTATGTTTATTATTTATTTATACAAAACCAATTCGGGTTTGGTTATAAAATAATCACGTGCTTTTATGTTATAATTACTTATTGGATTAGCAGCAAAACTGTTATTATCAGTGCCTGGCATGAATGGGTAAAAACCAATAGAAAGTTCAAAAGTGCTGCTTACCAAATACTCGTTTCGTATAAGCACTCCAACGGCAAAAGCTTGATAAAATGTATTGCTAAACATACTTCCAAAATTATTTGCCAATCCTGCTACACTGTAAAACAAAACTGGTGCAAACTGAAAACCAATAAACTTATATGGCATGTATAATACAAACTCTAAGTTTAAAATGGCTTTGCTTTTTCCATTTAAGCTATTGCTGCTAAACCCATACATTTGAGAGCCATTTAAATTTAAACTTTCATAACTTTCTCTATCAATTCCTTCTACAAATTTAAACCTTACAAATTGCCGGTAATACCACTTACGGAGTTGCTGCAAATCGGTAAAATAGTTTACATCAAAATTTACCACACCATTTTTTAAGTAGTTTGAATTATAAAAAGTACCATAACCTGCGCTTAAAGAGAGGTAACCAAAATTGTTAAAATGTTTTCCAGTACCATATTTAACACCAGTGTAATAAACAAGGGTATTCAGTTCTTTTTTTAGCGTTCCTGCTACTATTTCAAAAACATTTCCTTCCGGAATATCTTCGTTAGCACCGTAGCGAAATAAATACCTATCTCGGTAATACTTGCGTTGAGAGTAACCTAAGTTTATTAAAAATAACGATTCGTCTCTATTAACCCTATCGGTATCAATGGCAAATGTAGGTCTGTCAAAATATTCACTTTTAAAGTACCTTGTACCTATTATGTAATTACTAATTCGTTTATTAATAGATTCGGTTTTATCTTTAGCCTGACTAAAACTTTTTGCAGCCCAAATATCAAAAGTATTATAATTAATTGGGTAACTTTTAGTAATCCCTGTTTCGAAATAAGTTTGATTGTAAATCCTTAAATATTTATTAGAACTAATGCCTCCAGCCCATTTAGCTAATGGCGAAAAAAACAATCTTTCAATGCTTAAACCAAACTGATTATCGTCTTTCACAGTGCTATAAAATGCAGCTGCGCTTATATATGTTTTTTTGATATTAAATACAGAATATCTACCTGAAGTAGATAGATGTTGACGTCCGTTATTCCAAGCAAAACCTTGTTCGTACTGATGTCCAAACCCTAAAATGTTTTTATCATAAACTATCACATTAGGAGCTGTTAAATCAAAATTACTGCTGGCAGTGGCAGTCCATCTATCTTGTGTGACCACTAAAATATCAATGCTATCAGATTTTATATCAGTGTTTTTTTGTACATAAATACGTGCGTCAAAAGTATAAGGCGAAAGTCTTAAAATACGCTCCGTTTCTGAAATTGCTAATACATCAACAGGTTGATTACTTTTAAAAAGCAGTAAATTTTTGATGATGTGTTCCTTAGTAGTTATATGGAATTTATTTCCTAGTTTTTCTAAATAATCTGGTTTTTCGCCAAAAAAATTATTAACTGAATATCCAAAAGGATCAAGAACAATTACATTTATATCGCGAATGATTTTTCCTTTGTATTTCAAAAAAGGATTAACCGCGTTTTTCTTTAAAAATTTATTAGGTTGAATGGTTTCTATGGTATCAATACTTTCAAAAATTACATCGTAAACCATACTGGTAAACACATGTTTGTCTGCACGTTTTTCTAATTTGTAATAAAAATTGCTGGTATCTTTTACTATTTGTGCTTCAGCATAAAAGCTCAGTAAAATAATAATAACAACAAAAATATATTTAACACCCAAATTATTCAGGAGTTTCTTTTTTGCTTGAAAATTTATTGATTAAACCCATCAAAGTAGTTTTGATAGCATCGGTATTATTGGTAACTAAATTGGTAACTGTCATTTGCAATACCACGCCCAATAACTGTTTTAAAGGATTATGGCTATTGCCAATAATTACTTTTTTTGATAAATAACCAGTAGCTAAGCCAATGGCTGTATCTAAAATATCGTCTTTAAACTCATCGTTGTGAGTTAAATCTTTAAATGTATTTTTTATTAAATTAGCTGGAGATAAGTTAGCATAAGTAATTTTAAATTGCTCTTGCAATAAAACTTTATCGGCAGCTTGTTTCAATTCCATTTCTGCAATTGCTAAATTTAGTTTTTCTATTGAGTCCATTTTTGCCATAATTACTTAGTAAGTATTTGGTTAATAATAGACCTATTTACTTTTTTTTGAATAAATTTATTTAAAAATACACATAAAATACCCACTATAACCAAGTAAAAAGCAGCTATACAAAAAAATCCAAAGTATATATTGTTTAATACATTACCAAGCCATAGTGCTACTCCAATATTCAAATTAAGGATAACCAAACCCACGAATAATACTAAAATAATACGTACTGTTAATACTGAAATTATTGATGCTGATTTTTGTAAAGCATTTAGTTTTAATAACTCAAAACTGCTTTTACCATAAGCCTCTGCTCTTTCAAATAGAGGCTCCATAAATGTTGATTTCTCTTCCATTTCCATTGTTATAGTCAAAATAAATTATGTGTATTTAAGTGTTAATTCTTTTATGAATTAATAGCTTATTTCGATGCTTCTACTTTTTCTTTTCCTTTTTCAAAAAGATCCATTGCATCTTCTTTTACTTCTTCAAATTTGTCGGTTAATGTTTCCATTAATTCATCCAATTTGTCCTTTAAATCGTCCATGGTGTCAGAACCTTTTTGTGCAATTCTTCTACGTGTTACCGATCCTTTTTCAGGAGCAAATAAAATTCCTAATACTGCACCAGCAGCTACTCCTGCTAACATTCCTAATACTACTTTACCGTTGTTCATTTTGTTTATTTATTAAATTTTTGAAAAAATTGTTGTTTATAATTTGCGCCCTTGAATTACTCTTAAAATAATGGCCACTAAGGCTATTACTAGTAAGACGTGAATTAAGCCGCCTGCGTTATAACTTAAAAATCCGATTGCCCATAATATGATTAATACTACCGCAAATGCATATAATATATTTCCCATAATTTGATTTATTTACCACCGTGAAAAGCCAAACCGATGGTTGATACACCGCTAGATAAATCTAAGAAAGCTCCCACACTATTGTTAAAGTGATATTCAGTTCCAATATGTAAGTCTAAAAATAAATTACTACCTCCTTGGTAATAATTTTTATCACCATTATAGCCATTATCCCAGCTTTGATTAATGATGGCAAAACCTAGAGAGCCTGCTAAATAAAAATCCCATTTTTTATTGGCTTTAAGTAAATTATCAAAATAATAAGAACCTTTAACACCAATAGGAATAATAGTTTCGCGGTAAGTATAATACTTGTAAGGATTATTATTATTTCCCCAATAGTAATCATTGGTAAAAGATGAAACACTGATAAAAGGTGCTAGTGTAAAATCTTTAGCCACATCAAACTCATAGTTTAAATGAAACACTGGCAATGAGCGTGCTGCATAGCCATAATAACCTGTTCTGCCACCAATACCTAAACCTAAATTAAGTGCTTTACCAAATTTATCTTGCGCAGTAATATTTAACTGAAACAGGCTAAATACAATTACTAAAATACTTGCTAATTTCTTCATATTACTTTTTATCTTTAATCGTTAATCCTTTTATTGCTTCGCCTAAATCAGTCATTTGTTGGTTAAACTCTGTCTTAAATTTTTCCCAATTTTCTTTCCCATCATCTTTGTAATCGGTCAATTTTTTTTCTAGGTCAGAATTTTTAGTTTCTAATTCAGCTATTTTCTTTTGATAATCGGCCTTAGCAGCGCTTTTTTCTTTAGCTATGCGTTCGTTAAATTCGGCTATGCTTTTATTATTAGCATTAATTTTTTCTGTAGCTTCTTTGCGGTAAGTATCAACTTCTACCAAGTAGGCTACATTGGCTTCGTCTAATTCTTTGTTGGCTTCGTTTACATTCGTTTGCGCGTTTTCTATTTTTTTTGAAGGAGAGTTACAAGCACCTAAAATACTTATTGATACAAAGCCTATTGCAATGGCTTTAATGATTGTTTTTTTCATAATGGTAATGTTTTTGTTATTGGGTATGAGTTAAATATTGATTGATTATAATTACTATAAATCAGCTATTAATTTTTGAATCTCTTCTTTGGTTTTTCCTAAACGAGTTTGTATTTTACCAATCATTTCATCATGCTTGCCTTCTACCAGTAGCAAGTCATCGTCAGTTAGTATAGCAAATTTTTGTTTAAGTTTACCTTTGGTTTCGTTCCAGTTGCCTTTTAATTCGGTTAAGTTTGTCATTTCCTTTTTTTTTAAATGTGTATTGTAACACTTTTCAAAGGTGAGGTATTGACTAACTAATGCTATTACACATGTATGGAATTAAGTTACATTAATCACACTTGTAAATAACATTTAAGGTTGTGGTATAATAGTTTCGTGCCCCTGCTCGTATTTGCTTAAAAGGGTGGTTAGCGAATGCCTGTATGATTTTAAGGCCTTCAAAGTAATTTCTGGATTTTCTTTATTAGGAATTGTTACTGGCATTTCATCTAAGTACTTTGAAAGTTCAGGATGATTTTTTACAATATCCATAGTTATGGTTAATATCTCTTTGTTTAAATCTTCTTCGGTTTGCATGGTTTTGTTGGTTTAAAAACTGTGAATATTAAAAGCCTGCATGTTTTAGTTTATCAAGCTTTAAGTTAATTTCTTTGAGTAACACAAATTGTTTTTGTTGAGTTTCAAATAAGGTTTTGATTTGCTCTTCTAGCAATAAATCCATTTTTTGATGTAGGCTTCTTATTTGCATTTCCGCCTTTAGGTTTATCATGTAATCATTCTCACCCCGCATTCTATCTTTTTCCTCTTGCCTGTTTTGGCTCATTAGGATAACAGGTGCTTGCAATGCCGCAATGCAGGAAAGAATTAAATTCATTAAAATAAAAGGGTAAGGGTCGAACTTAAATACCCCTAGTGCCAATACATTAAACACAATCCAAATAGTGAATACTAATCCAAAAAGAATAATAAATTTCCAACTACCGCCAAACTGGGCAACCTTGTCTGAAATACGTTGCCCATGACTAATGGTCTCAATTGGTGGATTTAGTAAATTATGAATAATCAGCTCTTCCGACTCCAAGGTATCCTTTACTATTTGATGCAGTTTTGATAAATGCTCGTTTTCGTCAAAGAGCAATTTATCTATATTCTCGTTTTTCAATTAAAGAAGAAATAACAGCACAATGAGTATTACTATTATTGCTCCAGCCGAAATAAAAATACCACCGTCTACTGCAATTAATTGTGTTTTGATTAAGCGTACTTCAGTTAATAAATTAGTAAGTTCTTCTTTATTCATTTGGCTTTTATCCATTTCCTTTATTACCTCTAAGCGTTTTAAAAGCACATTTGATTTAGTATTAGTAGTGCTTTGCAATGCCAAGGCATTTTTATTAATTACTATTTTAGTTTTTGCTTTTACTGAAAAAAAAGTAAATAGTAAAATAACGACAGTAAGTGTTAAATTCATTTTGTTCATAATTGAAGGGGTTTATAATAGTTGAATAATTAGTCAAAAGTGATGTTAAAACAAAAAACCACCATTACACATTGCCACTAATTTGTTATATAAATTACGGATTTTTAAGTTTGATGTTCGTAGTTTGAAGTTCAAAGTATTTAGTTAGAATGGTTACTTAGCTTGTTGAAGTATCACCCCCACGGGGCTTTAGGTTGGTAGTGGGTTCCTTTTGGTTACCATACTTTTGCTCCTATGGAGCTTATCTGCTTTATGGTTTAGGTGTTTTTGTGTTAATCGTGTCAATCATCTTTATCAAATAAATCAAAGTTCAGCCAATGAATTTTCGCCCTTGTTGGTGTTTTAGCGAAGCGACACCAACAAGCAATAAGTATCGCCCCTATAGAGTTTTGGGGTGTTAGTGGGTTCCTTTTGGTTACCATACTTTCGCTCCTATGGAGCTTTTGGTATTTTCACGTTTTGTGTGATTCAGTTTTTTCACAACCTGCGTGATTCAGTACTTAGTTTGAAGTACTTAGATTTTTGAATTAGTTAATCATCTTAATCAATCACGCAAGGCGTGACAAAAAAATCGTATTCAGACAATTAAGAAGGTGCGGTGAGTGCCGATAGCTATCGGCAACCGACCTTGGACAAATAACCAAAAAAACTTTGCCAAAGTAAAGAGCTCTGGCAAAATTTTGGAATATTACGAATAAATATAATTTATGTAAGCATTTTATTCTAATTGGTATTCGTATCGACTTCGCTAAACGACCGCGTGAATTGAGCCAAGCCCGAAAATTTTAGACGTAATGTAACTCCATCAAATTAAAGAGATTACATTTTAATACCTTAAAATGGTAAATACTGTTTTTCTGGCTTCTTGGTATTGAGCTTCGGTACATTCAGTTATGGCATTGTTCTCACAAGGGCAATTAGATGAATTTTTAACCTCTCCATAGCCTTTTCCGAATATGCGCGAAGGTTTGGTAATTCTACTTTTTATATACTTTGCCGATGCTTTGGCTCTGCTATCTGATAATATTTGATTGTATTTTTCGCTTGCTCTGCAATCAGTAAAACTGCTTAACTCTACCCTCATTTTAGGATATTCGTTCATAATAGCAACAATTTTATCTAACTCTACTTTAGCGTCTTCTCGAATAGTTGATTTATTTAAATCAAAAAATATTTCGTTTAACTCTAATATTTTAGCTAAATCTGCTTTGGCTTTTATTTGCTCTTTTATTGGAATTTTAGTTAAAATAATATCCGCTTTTACAATCAATTCACTTCCTAACGTAGTGGCAAAAGCATTGCCCTCGGCAAAAGTTTCTTTTACACCTACTAATTTAAAATTACTATTATTAGCTGCTTTAAATATAAAGGCTCCATCTTCTTTAGTGATTAAAGAATCAATAACTAGGTCTTTATCGTTATACAATTTAACAAACGATTTTGGAATTGGATTTCCATTTTTTTGCAATACAATACCTTGTATTTTTTTATCTATTTTTTGAATGCTGAATGAATACAAATCGTCAGTTCCTTTACCTCCTGGTCTGTTTGATGAAAAATAACCTGTTGACATTTTATCGTTAGCAATAGCCGAAATATCATCAAAACGAGAGTTTAAAGGTGCACCCACATTTATTATTTTACCTATTTTATCATCGCGTATTTCGCAAATAAAAATATCTAATCCACCTAAACCATAACGCCCATCAGAAGTAAAAAATAACATCATGCTATTTTCTTCATAAAATGGAAATAACTCATCTCCCTCGGTATTAATTTGATTGCCCAAGTTAACAGGTTTTGACCAAACACCAATCCCATCTTTGGTAGTTTTATAAATATCCGATCCACCAAAACCTCCAGGCATATCACTGATAAAATACATGGTATTACCCGCAGCATTAAAACATGGATGCCCAACTGAATAACCAATGCTATTGTATGCAAATGGGGTAGGAGTTGACCATTTACCATCGCTATAATCGCTAAAAAATATTTGAAGTTCTACAATTCTATCTTTGCTTTTGTCGTGGTAGTTATTTCTTGTAAAAGCCATGGTTGTTCCTGTTTTGGAGAAAGTAGCTGGGCCATCGTGCATTTTGCCATTGATATTTTTATCAAAATTTACAATATTGGTTAATTGTGTTTTATCAATATCAGCCATGTATAAATCAAGATAAGGTTCGTTGTGCCAATTATCTTCTTTGCTAAAAACCTTTTTATTTCGGCTTGAGGTAAACACAATTTTATCTTTATAATATGCTGGACCAAAATCTACTTCATTGGTATTAAGGTTAAGCATTTCTATTTTAAAAACCTTGCTATCTTGACTCCAATTATTGTATTCATTTTTATTAGCTAAATAATCAATTGACCTTAAATCAGTTGGTTTTACTTGAGCAAATTTGTCCATCCAATAAAGATTTTCAGCATATTTGTTATTCATTTTTAAAGCCATAGCGTAGTTGATATAATCTTCAGGAATTAAACTTGAACCATTGATAATATAAGTGCTATAAACCGAATCAGCTGCTTGGTTATTATCCATTTTATGGTAAGCCATTGCTAGTTTACGTTTTCCATCTAAGGTTAAATCTTTTGCTTTGCTGTAAGCAGTGATGGCATCAGAATACGAATAGCTAAAAGAGTATTTATCGCCTTGTATTTCCTTGCTCGACTTTTGCTGCGCCAATAATTGAAAACTGAATAAAAGGAAACAGATAATGGGTATAATTTTATTTTTCATGATATGTGGAATTAAATTTTGTTTGATTTAAAAATGTTAGAAATACCTTGGTGTATGAATTTGTTTTTTATTTTTTAGCATAAAGTCATACCTCAATAATATTTCATGACTTCCTTGATTGTATTTGGCAGTGTTAACTCCAACCGACCAATCGAAAGAATAGCCAATATGTAGTTGATTGGTTAAATCAAATCCAATTAAAGCACCTGTTGCATCACCTGTACGATACATGGCACCTAATAACAATTTATCAAAAATGATAAAAGAACCAGTAATATCTGCCTGAATAGGTGCACCTGCAGTAACTTTAATTAAAGTAGTGGGTTTAAAAGATAAACTATTGCTTATTTTAAGCATGGTTCCTGCTATAAAAAAATAATGTCGTTGGTCCTTACCTGCCAATTTTACGCCATCATTATTATTGGAATAGTTGGTTTCCATTAAATTAGGTATTGATACACCAGCATAAAAACGCTCGCGTGAATAATAAACACCAAAACCAAAATCGGGTGCTATTTTATTATTGATATTATTAGCAAATGCAGGATCGTTTTGTTGATCTAAAGTTAGTTTATTTAAATTGGCTTGAAGCATATTGGCTCCGGCACTTAAACCTAATGATAACTTAGCATTGCGAGAAACACGCATGATATAAGCAAAATTAGCGGTAACCGATGAAAAGTTAACAGGACCAATTTTGTCGTTCATAACTGCTAGTCCTAAACCTATATGCTCATTGCTTAAAGGCGCATGTAACGTTAAAGTTTGAGTTGATGGTGCTCCATCAAAACCTACCCACTGCGAACGATGCAAGGCTGAAACTGTTAAAGCATCGCGGCTACCGGCATAAGCCGGATTAACCACCATGGTATTGTACATATAATGCGTGTACATAGGCGCTTGTTGTGCTTTAATATGCAATGTTGCTACCGCAAAAATGATTGCAACTGCTATTTTATTACTAATTTTCATAATATAATGAATTGATTAAATGAATGAATTTGTTTATTTGTTTAAATAGATGGTTCCTTTTAAAATCGGTGCACCATTACCCAAATCAATGATGTAGAAATAAGTTCCAATTGGTAAATCATCACCGCCAATAGTTACACCCGAATTTGATTTTCCGTTCCAATTATTTAAATATGGACTTGCCTCAAATACTAGACTTCCCCAACGGTTATAAATATTAACTGAAAGTGTTGGATAGTTTTCAATTCCTTTGATAACAAACAAATCGTTTATACCATCACCATTTGGTGAAAAACCTTCAGGTATTGAAAATACTATATCTACGCAAGATTTTACGATTACATTTAAGTTAACCAATGTTGAATTACAACCATTTTTTGTTACCATTAATGTGTAATTTCCTGAATCAGCTAAAAGTGCACTGGTAATGTTTGGATTTTGAACTGTTGATGAAAAGCCATTAGGACCGCTCCAAGAGTAAGTGCCGCCTGTAACAGTTTGAGCCAATAAATTGATAGTATTACCAACACAAATAGGCGAGTTACTTGATGCATTTGCTATTGGTAACGCAAATATAGTTAGGGAGGCATTTGTACTACTATCGGTAAAATTACAAGCATTGGTAACTACTAAATTATAATTTGAACCAATATCTGTTATACTTACTGAATTTATTATTAAAGTAGCTGAATTTACACCCAAAATATTTCCCCCATTTACTAGGTTAACATTGCCTTTACGCCATTGGTAAGTGATGCCATTTCCTGATACTACTGCAGTAAAACTAACAGAACTTCCTGCGCATGCTGTTTGATTAGTTGGTTCTGTAATAATGATTGGAGGAGTACTTATATTCAATGAAACATTAGCAGAAGTATCTCTTATAGAACAAGTACTTGAAATGATTACATTGTAATTGTCAGCAGTATCTAAAATGGTTGTGTTATTAAATCTTAAAGTATCGGTTGTAACACCAGTTATATTTACACCATTTACTAAGTTTACATTTCCTCTGCGCCATTGGTAAGTTAATCCTGAACCAGTAGCTCTAGTTATAAATCTTGCTGAGCTTCCTAAACAAACTGTTTGGTTACTTGGATTGATATTGATTGCCAAAGGCAAATTGATATTTAATGAAACATTTGCTGAAGTATCTCTTAAAGAACAAGTGCTTGAAATGATTACATTGTAATTGGTAGCAGTATCTAAAATGCTGGTGCTGTTAAATCTCAAAGTATCGGTTGTTACACCTGATATATTCAAGCCATTTACTAAGTTTACATTTCCTTTGCGCCATTGATAGGATAATCCTGAACCGCTTGCTTTGGTTACAAAACGAGCTGAGCTTCCTAAACAAACTGTTTGGTTACTTGGATTGATGCTGATTGCCAGAGGCAAATTGATGTTCAATGAAACATTTGCAGATGTATCTTTTAAAGAACAAGTGCTCGATATGATTACATTATAATTGGTGGCAGTATCTAAAATGGTAGTTGCATTAAATCTCAAAGTATCGGTTGTTGCACCAGTAATATTTAAACCATTTACCAAGTTTACATTTCCTCTGCGCCATTGGTAGGTTAATCCTGAACCTGTTGCTTTGGTTATAAATCTTGCTGAGTTTCCTAAACAAGCTGTTTGGTTACTTGGATTGATTGTTATTGCCAAAGGCAAATTGATGTTTAATGAAACATTAGCGGATGTATCTCTTAAAGAACAAGTACTTGAAATGATTACATTATAATTAGTAGCAGTATCTAAAATAGTTGTGCTGTTAAATCTTAAGGTATCGGTTGTTACACCTGATATATTCAAGCCATTTACTAAGTTTACATTTCCTCTACGCCATTGGTAAGTCAATCCCGAACCAGTTGCTTTGGTTATAAATCTTGCTGGGCTTCCTAAACAAACTGTTTGGTTACTAGGGTTGATGTTGATTGACAAAGGCAAATTGATGTTCAATGAAACAATAGCAGATGTATCTCTTAAAGAACAAGTGCTCGATATGATTACATTATAATTGGTGGCAGTATCTAAAATGGTAGTTGCATTAAATCTCAAAGTATCGGTTGTTGCACCAGTAATATTTAAACCATTTACCAAGTTTACATTTC
>CANHVU010000004.1 GCA_947464275.1 Bacteroidota bacterium | reverse complement strand
AGTGGTCTCGCAAGGATTCAAACCTTGAACCTTCTCATCCGTAGTGAGATGCTCTATTCAATTGAGCTACGAAACCAAAATGCGGTGCGGACGGGACTCGAACCCGCGACCCCCTGCGTGACAGGCAGGTATTCTAACCAACTGAACTACCACACCGTTTTTTAAAGAACTTTTAAAACATTTCTTCGTTTTAAAGTGGTGCAAATATAGAGCGATTAATCGATTTGTCAAGTGCTACAGAGAAAAAAGTATATTATTATAAAATATGCACTGATAAACAGCTAAATAAAATTATTTTGTTAAAACTTAGTTCAGCCTTAGTATTATTGCAGTATGGCACATTTCGATTTTGAGAAACCAATACAAGATTTAGAAGATCAATTAAAAAAGGTAAAAGAAGTAGCAGACAAAGGAAAGATTGATGTTAGCGCTTCTGTTAAAGAATTAGAAGAAAAAATTATTACTACGAAAAAAGAGTTGTATAGTAATTTAAATGGTTGGCAGCGTGTTCAAATAAGTCGACATCCTGATCGTCCATATACATTAGATTACGTAGAGAATTGTTTTGAAAACTTTGTAGAAATGCATGGTGATAGAAACGTGAAAGACGATAAAGCTATGATTGGAGGATTTGCCTCAATAAATGGTAAAACTGTTATGGTAATTGGGCATCAAAAAGGGCGCAATACCAAACAACGCCAATATAGAAATTTCGGTATGCCAAATCCTGAGGGCTATAGAAAGGCCTTGCGTTTAATGAAATTAGCTGAAAAGCTGAATAAGCCTATCATTACTTTTATTGACACTCCAGGTGCTTCACCAGGATTAGAAGCAGAGGAAAGAGGGCAGGGGGAAGCAATTGCAAAAAACTTATTAGAAATGAGTGTGCTAAAGGTTCCTGTTATTTGTATAATTATAGGTGAGGGAGCAAGTGGTGGAGCTTTAGGTATTGGTGTTGGTGATAGAGTTATGATGATGGAAAATACCTGGTATTCGGTTATTTCACCTGAAAGTTGTTCATCCATTTTATGGCGTAGTTGGGAACATAAAGAAAAAGCAGCTGATGCTTTAAAACTTACTGCTAACGATATGCTTAAAAATAAATTAATTGATGGAATTATTAGTGAGCCTTTAGGCGGTGCTCATGAAAATCCAAATGAGGCTTATCAAACTATGAAAATTGAAATTGGTCGTATGCTTGCTGAACTTGGTAAACAATCATCGGAAAGTTTAATTACAACTAGAATTGAAAAATTCAGTGCTATGGGTGCTTTTACTGAATAGCACTAATAAAAAATAAAAATGATAAAGAGGCTGTTGGTATTTCCAATAGCCTCTTTATTTGTTTAAGGTAACCTCTCCATTTTCCTCACTTAGTAATTTAAAGGGTTCGTTTTCTATTAACATATAACCGTCTAAATCTGCTAAGTTACATAATCCAGAAAATGCATAAGCTCCACTCATTCCCAAAGTGGTTTCTACCATACATCCCACCATTGTTTTAAAGCCATATTTCTTAGCTTCATAAATTAATCTTAACCCATTTAAGTACCCCCCAGCTTTCATTAATTTCATGTTAACTGCATCAAACTGAAGTTTTAGTTCTTTAAAATCAACGTGTGAGCAAAAGCTTTCGTCAGCCATTAATGGCAAGGTTACCCTAGGTTTAACATATTTGTATTCATTAACCATACTACTGTGCATGGGTTGTTCTATCATTCCAATATTTAATCCATTAAGGTTATGCATAAAATTGATTAATGCATCTGGGTCTTTCCAAGCCTCGTTTGCATCAATTAATATTGGTTTTTTATAAATTGAAGACAATGTTTTTATTTCATCCAAAGCTCCATCAACACTGATTTTAATTTTTAAATAGGCAAATCGATTTAAGTTGTTTTCGCTGAAAAACTTAATAATACTTGATGGTTCCATTATTGGAAGCGTGTAACATGTATTTGTTTTTAAAGGCTTTTCTATTTTTAAAAAATCATAAATAGATTCATTTCTTTGAGCACATAAAAAGTGAATATAAGCCTGCTCAATCCCAAATCTTAAGGCATTTGGCGCATTTATTTTATTGAGTAAAATGGATAAATCATTAGCGTTTTTTATTTCATTAGCTCCGGCACTTAAAAATTCATCAAAACTGTTTAAAAGAACTTCAGGTGTTTCATTGTATCTAATGTTGGGTGCTGCTTCTCCTTTTCCACTATAGTGTTCATCACTGCATGTAATAATGCTGTTTATTTTAAAGTCACTTGTATTTCTTGATATTTTCCAAGCATATTTTAAGCCTAGTTTTATTTGATTTATTGACCAATTAAGCATAATTATTTTACTTTATTTTTAAATGGACAAATAACTATAAATATATCAAATAAAATAAATTTTTAATAATTCCCTTTAAGCTGTTCTAGTTTAATTTTGAAATATTTATTTATTAATAAAAGGTGAAACGCTATCTTATTATTTTCTAGTTATTTAGACAAAAGATAAAATAACGACCTTTTTTGATGTATATTTAAATGTTTTCTAATGATAAGTTGCGGTATTACTCACTTTTCTTGCGTTTTCGGTTGTTTGAATGTGTGTATAAGTGTGTTAATAAGCACTGCGCTTCCAAAATAAAAATATCGCCAATCGTAGCATAAATAAATCTACCTAACATTTATTAGGTTGTAAAAACTAGTAGCCAAAATACATTTGATATTATAAAGTCATTAAAATACTTAACACATCTAAAAATAATAAATCCAACATATTTATAATAATCTGTATGTCAGTTGTTTTAGTGTTTTTTGTAAATAAATAGTTCTATTTTGGATTTTAGTTCCAAAAATGGGAGTGTTTGTGAAGAATAAATCAAGTTGATTAAAACCATTAAAATAAAAATAACGCTGTTTGAATGTAATAAACAACCAAAATAGCACCAAGTTCTTTATAAGTATGTTATAGGCACAGTTTTGACATTGGTATGGGTAAACCATTAAAATTATGAACAAAAAAGCACTAAGAAAACACCACAGATTTAAAAACCAATCTAGAAATGATGTAGCCTATTTTCAAACCAATTATAATTTTGATTATTCGTAAAATACTAGTTATCAGAATTTAAAATCTGATTTGCTTAGTAAATAAATAAAAATTATAACACTTATAAATTATTAAAAAAAATAACTAGTATGATAAATAAGATGATAAATCAAAGCCAAAATGGGAAAAGTTTAATAAAGAAGCAGTTCTTTATTTGGTTAGCTTTTCTTTTATTGGCTAATTTGGCAAATGCGCAGGTAAATGCGGGTAATTTTAAAATTACAGAAAATGACAAAATAAACAGTGATGCATTCAAAGCAAAAGTTGGAACAGCAAGACTTACTGAATTTAAAAAACTGGAAAGTTTGGTTATTCCCAAAACTCCTGCTTCAGGAGTTGCTGAAGTTGGTCAACATTTTACTGGCGAATTTGCAATGACTGAAACTGAATTAGTTTTTTTACTAGGAGTACCTGATGTAAAAGTTTCAAATGTTATTTATCAATATAATTTGGGTAATAGCAATTCAGCTTGCAAATTATATGTTGGTATTGACTCAGAAGGTTTTGTATCCTATTCGGTATTAAAATCATGTAACTAATTAATTACAAATATTTAAATAAATAAATTTTGAAAAATAATTTAAACAACCAAACAAAAACAACCAAAGTGCAATATTTACTTATTGTGCTATTATTGTTAATTGGCAGTGTTGCCAATGCACAATATTTGTTTCAAATAACTGGTTCAAGTAATCTGGCTTCGGTAAATACAGGTAATACCTTTATTTACACTATCAACTATTCTACTGCTGGAAATACTACAAGTGGTCAAAATGTGGTGGCAACTATTAATTTGCCTTCCAATGTGACTCCTGAAAGTAATTCTCCATTTAGTAGCTCTATAAGTTATCCAACTTCACAAGTTTCTAGCGCTACTTACAATAGTTCAAGTAAAACAGTAACTATAACTTATATTAATCCATTACCTGCGGGTGCAACTGGACAAATTCAGTTATCGTTGAAATATTCAAATGGAAATACGCCTAATGGTTATGCTCCAGATATTTTTACAAAAGTTACGTTTTCTAATTCATTAAGTGTAAGTCCTACATACAGTGATACAATAAATGTAAATGCTATCGCTGCCAATAATTTTTCAATTGGAAAAGTTAAAAATTCAGGTGGAGCAATCAATGATTTAACCATTTATAAGTTAGACATTAGCAACTCAGGAAGCAGTAGAGCTGCTTTAACTTTAACTAACCCAATTTTAGTTGATACTTTAGCAGCAGGTGTTGAATTTGTGGAAGCTACTTCATTTAGCGGTTCAAATGCACCCATTTACAACCCTTCTGATAGAACAATAACTTGGACTTGGACAAGTGGTGTATTTAACACCAATTATTCTAGTTCAGCTTATGTGAGTGTAAAGTATCCAAATGCATCTTTTGCCTTAGGCAATACCGTTTGTAATAGAGCCTATTTGTCAGGTAGTATTCCAACTTTGCCGCTTGGCAATAGCACCTCATCTACCAAAAGTGGAAATGTATGTTTTGGATTAGCAGCACCAGCTGCTGCTGCTGTTTGTAGTGGAGGTGGAATTACAGCTGCTACTGCAAGCTGGTTAAACAAACATGTACTTTCAGGAACTAGTGGTAACTCATTTTCAAATGGTTGGGCTAATACTGGTAATACACAATTAGACTCTGTAATTTTAACTTACACCATTGATAAAAGTGTAGATGTAAATACCATTTCAATTGGTAAATTAGTAGATGGATTGGCAAGAACAAGCCGCGATACAGTTCAATTAAGATACAAAACTAACTTAAATAGCAGTTACACTTTAAAAGGAACTTATATTGTAACTAACGATATGAGTGTAACCATTACTTTACCAGCTGGTGAATATTTAACCGATGTAAACTTTGTTATTTATGGTGATTTACCAATTGGTGGTAGCCAAAGTTTAACTTATAGTGGAAATGTAAGAAGCACAGCTTTAGGTGCTAAAGATGGTTCAGCTATTGTAGAAGGAACTACTTATAATCCTTCAAATCCTGGTGATGACGGTACATTAATTACCAATAATTCAACAGGTAAATATTATTACAATGGTGTGGCTACCAATTACTCAAATTGTAATGGAGTTGCTGAAATTTTTATTCCAAAACCTGTATTTAATACACCAAACAAATCAATTACCAACTCAAGCTCAAGTTTGAGAGCGAGTGATACTATTAATTATAGATTTAGCATTCAATTAGGTGGTAATGTAAATGCACAAAATGTATTTGTTTACGATACATTAGATTCAAGGTTAAATTATGTAGCAGGTTCAGGTAGTGTGGTTATTAACAGTGTTACCATTAACCCAACAGTAAATGGCAATATTTTAATTTGGAACCTAGGAACTTTAAATACTGGTGCAACTTATACCATTAATTTTAAAGCAGAAATTAAACCAGGTACGCCTGCTAACACCATTCCAAATAAAATTTATATTTCAAGTAGCAACTCATTATTTCCTAATGGTGTAAACTCAAATACAAACATAACTGTAGTTTCAAACATTGCTTTGGTAGCTTACAAAGGTCAAAATGGTTGTGATACTAGCTTTGTTTATTACCCAACTAATGCTACTACTCAAGAAGGTGGTTTAGTAAATTATAAAATAACGGTAAAAAACCAAGGAAATATTTCTGCAAAAGATTTAACATTAATTGATGTATTTCCATTTATTGGCGATACAAGAGGTTCTCAATGGTTTCCAAATTTGGTTGGCCCTGTAACCTTAAGCGATCCTAATTCTACAGTTTATTATAACACAGTAAGCAATCCTTGTTATGCTGATTTTGTGCCAGCTGTAAATATGCCAAGCTGTAATGCTCCAAATTGGACATTAACACCACCAATGGATATTACAAGTGTAAAAGCAATAAAAATTGTAAGAAATGCCAATTTACCAGCTTTAGATAGTATTGTGTTTTCATGGCCAATGCGTGTGCCAATTGGTACGCCATCAAACATTATTATGAATAATACTATTTATTACCAAGTAAGTAGAGCTGATATGGCAGGAACTACAGGTAGATTATTGCCTGCTGCTCCAAATCAAGTTGGTATGGTAACTAGTTGTACACCTGTTTTAGGTTCAATTGGTAACTATGTTTGGTTTGATGGCAACAAGAATGGTTTGCAAGATGAAGCAGCTTCTAACGGAATAAATGGTGTGAAAATTTATTTATACGGAACTGGCCCTGATAGTGTAATGGGTGGTGGAGATGATGTTTTATTAGACTCTACATTCTCAGCTAACGATTTTAATGGTAATCCAGGTTATTATAAATTTGTTGAGTTAAAATCAGGAAAATACTATGTGAATTTCCAAACTGATTACAGCGAATTTTTAGTTACACCTAATGTAAACCAAGCTTCACAAGTAAATGGAAATAGCGATGCTGATTCAGGAACTGGAAATAGTGGTTTAGTGACGATCAATACAAACGCTTCTGGCGTTGATAAAGATAATAACACCATTGATGCTGGTTATTATATTATAGGTTCGTTAGGTAATTATGTTTGGTTTGATGATAACAAAAATGGTTTACAAGATGAACCTGTTTCAAACGGAATAAATGGACAAAAAGTTTATTTGTTAAAAAATACCAGCGGAAGCACTTATGTTGTTATTGATTCAACTATCACAGCTAATGATGGTTCAGGAAATCCAGGTTATTATAATTTTGTAATTGATAAAGTTGGTACCTATAAAGTAGAGTTCCCAACCGGAATAAGCACAAAAGTAATTACCTCTCAAAATAGCTCAGCAGGTGTAAATGGAAATAGCGATCCAAATACTTCTACAGGTTTAAGTAGTGCCATTGTGATGAATTTAATAGGTGGTGGAATTAACCAACATAACCCAACTATTGATGCTGGTTATAGATGTGATGTTGCAACCCCAACCATTAACGGAAATGGAACTGGAAACGGTGGTGGAAGATGCGAAAATGGCACCAATATTACTTTAACGAGTTCTCCGGCTTTTGCATACCAATGGTTTAAAGATAATGTGGCTTTGGTTGGCGAAACTAATCAAACACTTGTTACCAATAATGTTACTGGAACTTACCATGTAGTAACTTATGACAATGTTGGTTGTAACTCTAGTCTATCTAATACTATTAATGTAATAACTTACGCTAAGCCAACTGCTAATTTTACACCAACTGATACTTTAATGTGTTTAGGAACCAATACATTTACATTTAACAATTCAACTACCATTGGTAGCGGAACATTTAATAGTAGCTGGAATTTTGGTGATAATACTACCTCATCATCAGTTAGTCCAACTAAAGTTTATAGTGCAGTAGGTAACTACGCTGTAAAATTAATTACAAGTACAAGTAATGGTTGTATTGATTCAATTACCAAAAATATTGTAGTAACAAATACCCTAGCTAGTGGTGGAACCATTGGTTCAACTGAAGATTTTTGTGGTACATTTAATCCAAGTTTGATAACTAATATTACTTTACCTACAGGTGGATTTGGAAACCTTGAGTACCAATGGTATTATAACTTAAACAATGAAACTACAAACACAGGTTCTAATGGATGGGTATTAATTTCAGGTGCTAATTCTGCTACTTATGATCCAAGTACAATCTCTCAAACTAGATATTACATCCGTATGTCGAGAAGTGTAGGTTGTGGCGATTTTGTTGGAAGTAATGTAATTGCAAAAATTGTTAGACCATTTCCAGTAGCTAATTTCACTATAAACAATGCTGTTCAATGTTTAGCACAAAATAGTTTTGAATTTACCGATTCTACAGTGACAAATGCTGATAGTATTATTAACAATACATGGTCATTTGGCGATTTAAGCTCGTTTAATGGAGTAAATTCAACAAAAAGTTATGGTGCAAATGGAACTTATTTTATTAAATTAGTTACCACTAACTCATACGGTTGTAAAGATTCTATTTCTAAATCGGTTTACGTTGGTAATCCAACTGCAGCATTTACCTATACTAATAAATGTAATGGTGTTGTTGAATTTAAAAATAATTCAATAAATGCTAATAATTATGAGTGGATTTTTGAAAACGGTCACAGCTATTGTACAAACTCTATGAACAATTTTAGCAGAACATTTGCTCCTGGAACACAAAGAGTAATTTTAATAGCTAAAAATGGTGGTTTATGCGCTGATACATTTAGTCAAAACATTACTATTTTACCTAATCCAATAGCTGTATTTAGTGCATATTCAATTGGATGTAGTAAAACTGTTAAATTCAGTAACTTCTCTGTTGGAACCACTGAATACAAATGGGATTTTGGTGTGAACTCTACTTTGGGTGATACAAGTAATTTACAAAACCCAGTTTATACATATGCAGTTGATGGTAGTTACCAAGTAAAATTAATAGCTCAAACAATTGAAGGTTGTAAAGATTCATTAACTACAACTGTAAATGTAAATTCAATAGGAACCAATCCAACAGCTAATTTTACTATCAATAATCTGTCGAGTACATGTGTAAACAGATATTCATTTATCAATACATCAACTAATGCTGTTTCATACCAATGGATATTTAGCGATGGTTCTACTGTAAATAGCACCAATGCAAGCAAAAGTTTTGGCGCTGCAGGAACTTACCAAGTTATGTTGGTAGCTAAATCGGCCACCAACTGCTACGATACCATTGTGAAAACTGTAAATGTATTAACAAGTTCAACTGGTCCTATAGCTTCATTTAGCCCTAATGCTTCTCAATCGTGTTTAGCTAATAATAGCTTTGAATTTAACAATACTTCTTACTTTGTAGGTAATGGTTGGATTCCTCAATACGAATGGGATTTTGGTGATGGAACTACTAATAATGTAAACACATTTATTTACAACAAGCATTTCGATTCATCAGGTGTTTATACTGTTCGTTTAATAGCAACAGGTTCAAATGGTTGTAAAGATACTGCTTACCAAACTATTGAAATACTTCCTTCGCCTAAAGCATTGTTTACAGGTTTTACCAATTGCGGAATGACCTTAGCAATAAATAATACTTCGAGCAACGCAGTAGCATATATTTGGGATTTTGGAGATAACAGCAATTCTCGTACTTCCGACTTAATGTTTAGCCATACTTATAACAATCAAAACTGGTATAATGTAAGCTTAACTGCTATTGGTTCAAATGGCTGTCAAGATTATGCATCAAAAACAATTATTGCATCGGTTGGTCAATTACCAGTTGCATTATTTGGATACGATACAGTAGCATGTTCAGGAGCAATTCGCTTCAAAAACTTAACCACTGGAGCGTCTGAATTTAATTGGAATTTTGGAGATGGTTCACCAATTGCATATGTATCAAACCCAATTAAGGTATATAATACGGCAGGAATTTACACTGTAACATTAACTGCTTCTAATGGCGATAATTGTTTAACAACATATACTATGCAAGTTAAGGCACCAGCTGGCCAAAACATAGCATTACCAAAAGCAGGTTTTGTTCACAGGATTGGAACATGTAACAATGCTATTTCAGGTAACGATACCTCGGCTAATTCATACTTGCGTAGTTGGTATTTTGATGGAAATCTAGTAAGTATTAATCCTTGGGTAAATATTGCTAACCCTTCTGCAGGTTACCACGAGTTAAAATTAGTAGTTTCAAATGGTGTATGTGTTGATTCAGTAAGTAAATTTTTATTGATTCAAACACCACCTGCAGGTATGTTTAATTTTACTGCAAGTACTTGTTCAAGAACTGTGTTATTTACTACCAATACTGTAAATGGAAATTCATTCAAATGGAAATTTAACGATGCTTTAGCTTCGGTAGATACTGCTGTTGGAAATATAGTTTCGCATACATTTACTAATAATGGTGATTACATTGTAACCCTTGAGGCAACGAATTTAACTGGTTGTTCAACCACTTTTGTTGATACCGTTACTGTTAATGCCAATAATAGTCCTTTAAATGCATCGTTCTATTTTAATAATACCAATTGTAATTGTATTTGTTCAAACAAAATTAAGTTTGTTAATACAAGCACAGGAAATGCAAATAGCTACTTATGGAACTTTGGTGATGGTAATACCTCAACTCAAGCTAATCCAAACAAAGGTTATGCAAGTACAGGATTTTTTACTGCAACATTAACAGTATCAAACAATGCAGGATGCTTTAGTACTGCATCTGCGCAAGTTTTTGTACCCGCAAGCTCAAAAGGTTCAAGTGCATCGTTTACTACTGATAATCCTATTCAATGTTTAACAGGAAATAGTTTTAACTTTAATAATACATCATCTTTCTTAGGTGCTGGTTATAACAGTAAGTACTATTGGAACTTTGGTGATGGAACAGTTGATTCTGTAAATACATTTATTTTTAACAAACACTACAATGCTATTGGAAATTACACTGTTCAGTTAGTAGCAGTTGGCAATGATAATTGTCGCGATACCATGACTATGTTAGTACAAGTTAAAAACTCAGGTTGTTTAAATATTGCATTACCAGTTACTGTGTTTAATCCAACTAATTTTCAGTTAGAAAATACGGATAAGTCAAATACAGGTATTACTGAAAATGTTAAAAATAGTAGCAATGGGTTTATTTTGTATCCAAATCCTAATAAAGGTAACTTTACTATTGGATACAAAGAGTTTTCTAATAATGTAAAAATAGAAATATTTGATATTTTAGGTAGAACCGTAGATGCGAGTATTAACATCAATCAAGGTCAAAAAACAATAGAGGTAAATTGTCATCAGGTAAAAACTGGCAATTATTTCATTGTACTTTACCATGAAGATGGAAATAAAACAAGAATTAAATTTAACATAACTGAATAAGTAATTAAATTTTATTTGAATAATCTAGGAAAAGGCTACATTTATTAATAGATGTAGCCTTTTCTTTTGGTAAATAATTGAAAATTTTTTATATCATTGTAAAGAAATGGACTCCGAAACAAATAATGCAACTGATAATAATGCGTTAATTGCAGAAATAAAAAGGCTTGAGTACGAATTGCAAATGGCAAAAAGTACCAAGTCAAATACTATTTATTTTGAAAATTTGTTGGCTTTAATTAATAACTTATCCGAAATTATTTACTCTGTAGATATGGAGTTTAAGTTAACTGCATTTAATAATGCTTTTGAAAAAATGGCATTATTTGCCGAAGGGGTAACATTAGAAATTGGTAAAAATATTTTTGATCAATTAGTATCGTTAAACAACAATGATCTTTATGGACATGCAAAAAGAGCTCTTAACGGTGAAAAATTTGTATTTCAAAAGAAGGTAATAATTCAAAATGAAATTACTTATTTTGAGGTAACACTTGCACCTATTTATAATAATGAAAATATTCAGGTTGGCGTATTAATTCATTCACGTGATGTCACAAATTTAAATAAGTCGAAGAGTGCACTTGCAAAGTCAAATAGAGAACTTTATTTATTAAATTTGGTAAATGAAGAAATTTTGCAAACCAAAAACGAAAGAGAATTACTTTTAAATATTTGTAAAATAATTGCTGAAAATGGCGAATATGTGCTTGTTTGGGTTGGTAATGCAATAAAGAGTGATAAGAAACAAATGAATGTAAGTCCAATAGCTTGGGCTGGTTCTGCTATTAATTATTTAAACGAAATTGTAATCGATTTAAAGGATGATGAGTTAAATAAAGGGCCTGTTGGCATGGCTATGAATAATAACAAATCCATGGTGTTCAATAATATTGATTTATCAGGGGCCTTTAAACCATGGAAAAATGCTATTGAAAAATATGGCTTCAACTCAGTAGCTTCCTTTCCATTAAATTATGACAACAATACTTTAGCGTCTATCAACTTTTATTCCTCAAAGGAAAATTCATTCGATGATAACGAATTAGAAATTTTAAATCGAATTTCTAATCATATATGTTTTGCCATCATGTCGATTAGAAATACTTTGGCTAAACAAAAAGTGGAGCGCGAGTTATTAGCAAGTAATGAACGTTTTGATTATGCTACCAAAGCCACATTTGATGCTATTTGGGATTTGGATTTAAAACAAAACAAATATTATTTGGGCGAAGGTTTTGAAAAACTTTTTGGATACAATAGCCATAATGTAGTAATGGACTATAAAAAGTGGGAAGAATTAGTTCATCCTGATGATAAGGATAGGGTTACCAAAAGTTTGTTACATGCAATTGAAAATAGTGAAACAACTACTTGGAGCGAAACATACCAATATAAAAAATTTAATAATGAATTTGCTCATGTAATTGATAAAGCTATTTTACTAAAAGATAAAAAAGGGATTACCACTAGGATAATTGGGGCAATGCAGGATGTTACTGAATTAACTAATGAAAGCCAAAAACTCAAACTATATGCTTCTATTATTACCAATGCCAATGATGGTGTTTTGATAAGTAAAATTACCAATAAAAGCACGTTAAATACAGAAATTATATATGTAAATGATGCTTTTTGTAAAATGACAGGTTATAGTAATGTAGAATTATTAAACAGTGATACTGGAATTTTTTATGGCCCATTAACCAATAAGGAAGTTGTAAATCAAATTGAAATAAAAAAACAAAAATTCGAAAAATTCCAATTTGAAATTATCAATTATAAAAAAGACGGTAGTTCTTTTTGGGTTGATTTTTCGGCTGTTCCCATTACAAATGAGAAAGGTCAATATACACATTGGATTTCTATTCAGCGTGATATTACAGCACGTAAAAAAGCAGAAGAAGAAAAAGAAATATTATATACTATAGTTAAATCAATTAACGAATATGAATATTTAAAAGATGCTTTTAGTAATACACTTGAAATTATTTCCAAGTATTTTGAATTTGATTATGCTGAAGCTTGGTCTATTAATATTGACAAAGCGAAAATGTTTTTTAGATCGTTTTGGAGTTCAAATTCAGAGATGGATTTAATGTATCAAAGTATTGAGCATTTTGAGATTTTAAAAGGAAATGGTATAGCAGGTGTAACTTTGCAAGAAGAGAAGATTGTGGTTTGGCCTAATGTGGATCAATCAACGTTAAATAGAAAAAACGTAGCAAAAAGTTTAGGCTTAAAAAGTGTAGTCGGTATACCTATTTTTTACAATAATGAAGTAATAGCCATTTTTGCCTTTTTTTCTAAAACAGACCTTCAACCAAGTTTAGTTGATAATAATTTATTGAATACCATTAGCCATCAAATTGGAGCATATATTCAAAAAAACAAATCAGAAAATGAACTAAATATGTTCTTTAATATTTCACCTGATTTAATTTGTATTGCAGGTTATGATGGTTATTTTAAAAAAATAAATGGTTCAGTTAGTAAATTTTTAAACTTTCCTAACGAAAAATTATTAAGCGAACCATTTATTAATTTTGTTCATCCTGACGACAGGGAACAAACACTAAATATAAGAAAAAATATTCATGAAGGTAATACGATAGTTAATTTTGAAAACAGGTATGTAACTGCCACAGGAGAAGTAAAATGGCTAAACTGGACTACTATTCCCATAGACAATGAGAAATTGGTATTTGGTGTGGCCAAAGATGTTACCGAACGTAAAAAAATGGAGGAGGAGAGAAAAGAGTTAATTAATGAATTAACCCGAAGTAACAATGAGTTGAAACAATTTTCATACATTACCTCTCACAATATGCGTTCGCCATTGACTAATTTATTGTCAATTGCTGATTTAATTGACACCTCACTTATTCCTGATGAAACTACAGTACAATTAATTGAAGGTTTTAAAATATCAACTATTCATTTAAACGAAACCTTGAATGATTTAATAAAAATTTTAATAATAAAAGAAAATACCAATTTAGAGTTAGAAAAACTAAACATAAAAGAAGTGTTAGGTAATGTTACTAATTCTATAAAATCATTATTTAACAATACTACCTTTGAATTAAATTTAGAGGAGATTGACTCAGTAATGTTTAATAAAAGTTATTTAGAAAGTATTTTTTTAAACCTAACTACCAATGCAATTAAGTATGCTCATCCCTCTAGAAATCCAATTATAAAAATAAGTACAAAATTAGTTAATAATAAAATTGAATTGACTTTTGAGGATAATGGAATTGGTTTCAATGAACAAAAAGTAAAAGACAAAATATTTGGCTTGTACCAAAAATTTCATAACCATGCTGATAGTAAGGGAATAGGTTTGTATTTAGTAAAATCTCAAATTATTGCCCTAGGTGGTACTATAAAAGTGAACAGTATAGAAAATTTTGGAACTAAATTTATCATTACATTTGTAAATAATTCCAAGAATTATTAGAATAGAACTATCAAATGGTAGATTACAATCACAAAGAAATATTATTGAGTTTGGTTCGAACCAAAATGCCTTATGGTAAATATAAGGATACCTTACTTTGTAATATGCCAATACATTATTTAGAATGGATTAAACGACAAGGATTTCCTAAAGGTAAATTAGGTGTTCAATTGGAAACCATCTATGAAATAAAGTTGAATGGATTGGATGATTTGTTAACTCCTTTAAAACATATTTAAATGAATGCATAGGCATTTTATAATACACAAACCATTTGGCTATATGAGCCAGTTTGTAGAAAACGTAAAAAAGAAAAAATTTCTAGGTGAATTATTTCCTTTCCCAGCAGGCACTATGGCTATTGGCCGACTAGATGAAGATAGCGAAGGCTTATTATTATTAACCACCGATGGTAAAGTAAGTGAGTTGGTTAGAAGTAAAAAAATAGAAAAAGAATACTATGTTCAATTAGATGGTTTAATTACTGCTGAGGCTGTTGAAAAATTAATAAATGGAGTTGAAATTAGTAATCGAAGTGAAAAGTATACCACCTTACCTTGTAAGGTATTTGTTTTAGAGCAATCGCCTAATTTTAAGCCACGAGTAAAAAAAATCAGAGACGATAGACATGGTCCAACTTGTTGGGTTTCTATAACTATAAACGAAGGTAAGTTTAGGCAGGTTCGAAAAATGACTGCGGCCGTTGGTTTTCCTACTTTACGCCTATTCAGAGTTAGAATTGGAAGTATTCATTTAAATGATTTAGAAGCGGGCAATGTAATTGAAGTAAATCAATTAATAGTGGATTAGCCTTCTTGTTTTATATTTGGGATAATGGGCTTAAATTATTGTCCAAAAAAGTTAAAATGAGTAATACTTTTGAATGTTTACTTTTTTGTATCACATCTTCTTATTAAATCGAATCTTCAAATAATTAGCTCACTATACCGTTATTTGTTATGTGACGTTTTTTATATTTTATTTAAGTCAGCTGTTCTTATCCAACCTTTAATAATGGTTTTGCCATTGAATGAGCAATAAGCCCAATCATTTAGTATTTTTTCAATGAATACTATGTCGTTTTTAATTAGGTAATATTTTTTCCTTTTTTCAAATGAATTGTATAAGTAAAAATAAGTTTTATTAGTGGTGACATACCAAATTTGACACCAAGCATTTTGTTTTTCCAAATCGAATTTCACATGCTCGTCTGCAAAATGTTGTACATTCCAACATCCTCCATGATCTTCTAATAATTTTATGCTAGCTGTCTTGCTGTTAATTATGTTAATGTTTCCTTTTATTATATCACTAGTATCATTGGGGAAATAGGTGTCAACGGTAAATTGACTACCAGTAATTTTACCATGTATGTAAAATATGCAAGAAAATTTCGGGTTTCTTGTTTCTTCGTCATAACCGGTATAATTTTCATAATACCCAGTCAGTTTATTTGTAATACTATCGTAAGCCAGCTTTAAACCAGCATTATATTCTCCTGAAAGAATGGTCTGTCCAAACGAAATATTTGCAATCCACAAAATTGTTATTGTCGCTAATAATTTCCTCATTTTGAATTTTATTGGATTATTTTAAAAGCAAGATATCAAAAAAAATATTTTACAGCAATTAATATAAAATTATTGTATCGAACAACTTTAACTATGGCAGCCTTTTAAAGCTGCCATAGTTATATTTATTGCTTTGCGCTAATAACAATTATTTATTAAGTATTTTGGACTAAAAGAAAATAAATAGGCATACCAATTGTAATATTTACAGGGAAGGTAACTGCAAGCGCCATTGGTAAAAGAAGTCCAGGATTTGATTGCGGAACTGAAATTTTCATAGCAGCAGGAACTGCAATATAGGAGGCACTTGCTGCTAAAACTGCAAAAATAAAACGATTGGTTATATCTGGTGTAACATATGAACTTAAAATGGCAATAATAGAACCATTAACTAATGGGATTATTATTGCAAAAATAACAGGGAACCAACCGAATGAGAAAAATGCTTTAAGTTTTTTACCACTTGTAATACCCATGTCTAAAAGAAAAATAGCAAGAAAACCTTTGAAAAGGTCGTTTGTAAATGGTTTTATTCCTTCTGCTTGCTTGGCATTGGCTATGTATCCAATAATTAAACTACCAAGAATGAGTAATACACTACCATTGGTAAATGAATGTTTTATTACACTACTTTTATTAATTTTATTAGACTCGTCTTTATTAAATAATGAGATTAAAACCAAACCAATAATTATTGCTGGCGATTCCATTAAAGCCATGATTGCAACCATGTGTCCATGAAGTGCTAATTGTTGAGATTCAAGGTAAGAAACTGCTGTAACGAATGTTACCGCACTAACCGAACCATAAGCAGCAGCAATAGCACCTGCATCAAACACATTTAATTTTCTTTTAAGTATAAAGAATGTATAAAGTGGAATCATTAAGGAAATAAATATCCCAAATAACATTGACCATCCAATTTCCATGGTAAATGCCTCATGAGATAATTCTTGTCCTCCCTTAAAGCCAATTGCAAATAATAGGTATAGCGAAATAAATTTTGAAGAATTAGATGGAATTTCTAAATCGCTTTTTAAATAAACGGCTAAAACGCCTAATACAAAAAAGAGTAATGCAGGATTGGTTATATTGTCGATTAGTAATTGAAAGTTCATTGAGTAATTAATTTATGTTTTGTTTGATTTTTATTAAGCAGTTATGGATTACAAATATCACAGTTCATTGGATTTTCAGTTTTTTTACCATTAGGGTATTGTTTTGTGTTGGTGAAAGAGCATTTTTTGCATGAATAAATGTGGCTTAAAATACTGCGTGTTGGAAAATTACAGATTTCACATGGCAATCCTTGTTCTGAATCTGTGATTCCAAAACCAGGCGATTGGCAATTAGGGCATAACGAATTTATTTTTTCTGCAAGTTTTATGGCGGCTTGTTCAATTACTTTCATTCTCGTTGGATTATACATAGCTCGCATATCGGTTTCTATATAGGCTGTTCCGTATTCAGCAATGAGATTATTGAAAGTATTATTTAACAATTCTATATTATTTATTCCTTTTACCATGTTTCTAAAATCATTCTTTGATTTTCTCAGAATTAATCTGTGTGTTGGAAAATTTGCTTGAGCAGAAAATTCCTTAAGTTCCATTTCAGTTTTAATTTCTGCACCATTAAAATTGGTTTCTGTACTCAGCTCTCTCACAATAATTTCTAAATCATTTTTTTTATCAATGAATAGTAAAAATTCATCATCAGCAGGCACAAAATAAATAGTGGGATGTGGGCCAAATGATCCTTCACTTGCAACTGCCAAATCGCAATTTGTTAACTCCATAGCCAACAAGCATTTTTTTCTGGCAGTTATTATAGGGTCGTCTTTTCTTTCAATTTCTCCAGTAAATGTGCCTAGTTCATCCGTATCAAAATCATTAATAACAAAACAACTTACACCTAGTTCTTTTTCTAATATTGGTGCAATTACTTTTTCCTTTTCGTGTTTGGTTGCTATTAATAGTTTCCTTCCTTTGAACATTATTTTATTATTCTGCATTATTATTTGCTGAAAGACTTTTGTTGGCATAAGCCCCTGATATGATACTTAACGAGGCTAAAAGCTGGCTATTAACAGCATCATTTATTACCAATGACATGATTATAAAGGTAAAAGTGATGATAAAATATAAACTTGTTTTTATTGTAATTAGATTCATTGTTTACCCGAAAATTATTAACTTTTACTTTTATGTAATTGGTTTTGAATCCATAATTTTTCTTAACCACAAAAGCTTTTACTCTAATTAAGTTTATTGTTTTTTGGTGCGAAATTGAGCATTCTGGTTTATAAGTTTTTATTTATCTTTGTAATGTTATACATAAAAATAATTTATGAATTATACTTTAAATCAATTGCAGATTTTTTTGAAAGTGGTGCAAACACAAAGTGTTACTAGAGCCTCAGAGGAATTGCATTTAACGCAGCCTGCAGTTTCTATTCAACTTAAAAATTTTCAAGATCAATTTGATATTCCTTTAACCGAAGTGGTAGGTAGGAAGATTTTTGTAACCGATTTCGGACATGAAATTGCAGAGGCCGCAGAGAACATCATCAATCAAGTATATGCCATTAATTACAAAACTTTGGCTTATAAAGGTCAACTTGCTGGTAAGCTGAAAATCTCAGTAGTATCAACAGGAAAATATGTGATGCCGCAGTATTTAGCAGATTTTATGAAGCAACACACGGGTATTGAATTGTTGATGGATGTAACAAACAAAAGTAAGGTAATTGAGAGTTTAGAAAACAATGAAGTGGATTTTGCTTTGGTTTCTATTTTACCTGATAAGCTCAACATTGAAAAAATGGATTTACTCCAAAATAAATTGTACTTGGTTGGTAACGGTCAACATAAGTTTAAGAAAGGAATCTCTGCAAAAGAGATATTTAAAGATTTGCCTCTTATCTTCAGAGAAAAGGGTTCCGGCACCAGACAAACCATGGAAAGTTTTTTTATTAAAAACAATATTGAAGTGCTAAAAAAGATGGAGTTAACTTCCAATGAAGCTGTGAAACAAGCACTTGTTGCTGGTTTGGGTTATTCTATCATGCCACTCATTGGAATCAAAAACGAGTTACATGCTAATGAATTGCAAATTATTCCAATTAAAGGTTTACCTATTAAAACAACTTGGTGTTTAATTTGGCTAAAAGGTAAAAAGCACTCACCTGTTTCTCTTGCTTTTATGGATTACCTCAAAAAAGAAAAAGCGAAAATTGTGCATGAAAAATTTAATTGGTACGAGCAGTATTAATTAATAGAATTTTTTGTTCTAAAAATCGTTTTTTCAACGCATGTTTTTTCTCATGCTGTGATAGATTATATCTTTACTCGAATGTATTTCAATAAATTCCCTCTACTTTGATATTGAAGGGTTAATCTATCTTCGTTAATTGACATAATGTACCAACATAAATCTGAGTTTTTGCAACTGATATAACAATCTTTTTCTTTAGTTGAGGTTTCTGAAAGATTGGACTCGTTTAAACAACTGTTAGATAGTATAAATTCTTCTTCGTCCCAACTTTTCATTTCACCTGCAATTTCTTTTCTGATGTTTTTTTCAAAAATTAAAAAATTAGTTTTATCGTCCTCATGCACCCATTTTCCTTGTAATAAATCAAAATTAGTTTTTTGAACTAATTTTCTTTTTTCTTTCAATTCAGCATTTTCTTGCAAAACCTTTATTGGTACTTCTTTTTTTTGATTATTATTCTTGCATGCAATAAGTGTAATACAAAAAAAGATTCCTAATTGTAATAATTTATTATTTTTAAATTTCATTTCAAATTATTTTATAACATAACTATTTTTCTCCCTTGAAGGCGAGCAAGCCTGCAATAATAAATTTTATTACTTCATTTCTTTAGGAACATACCTGTCATAAAATTTACCAGTTCCTTTTGCTTCAAGTCTGCCAACAATTGTGCCGATTGAACTTTTTGATAATTCAATTCCTGGTCTTAAATGATAATGTTCTCTTGCACCAATTGGTAGGTATTTATCTTCCACTTCATCTTGATTAAGTTCTGCAATGGCTAAAAGTAGTTTTGCCAACGACTTTAAACCTTCAGGATTGCCATGAATTAAAACTTCATCCCAAGTTACTTTCTCCCCATCATTTTTCTCTTCATTTCTTACAATAAATATATCTAATTCTCCTTCAATTTCGTTTCCTTTTAATTGTTTATATTTCATAGTTGTGTTGTAGCTGTAAGTATCCAAGCTCAATTATAGATTAAACTCAACTCATAATTCAACCAAATGAGAAACACCCAAATTGGAAGCATTATCCAAAGCGCTATTAAACTAATTAGTGTTCGTATTTGTTTGTTTTACTTATAGTGGTTTTTGAATGATAAAGTCGATATCCTTCATCAAGTTGTATTACCATTTTGTTTAGTTTAGTGTCAATTTCAAACCAGTTTTGTTTTTCTGGGTTTGGAATACATTCTTTAATATCCAAGTTTCTAGCAAACTTACTTAAAGCTTTATTTCCCAATTTTAAGGTCAATTCATATTCACTTTGACCATCTTTACAAATAAATGCTTTTAGTTGTATTTGTCTATTTTTATTTATTGCTTCTTGTGTGTAAGAACTGTCAGGATGGTTTAATAAAATACCATCACACCAAAAGCCTTTTATTTGCTCACCAGCCGAATGATTAAATGCTTTACATATTTCATATTCTAAAAAATCACAAAAATCCTGGTCAAACATTTAGTCTTTTAAATCTGTTTGTAGTACGAAAATATTAAATAATTTGTCAATATTTAAGTTGTCTGTTTTATGGTAGTTATTTCTCCCATTACTTGCGTCCTAGCCTGCAATTTCAAACCCTCTAATCTTCTCCTCCAATTGACCCAAGTCAGTAATTTAAATTCAAAATATCATGCTGCATATTGATGGCTGTCGTTTTAAAAAGCCTGCTTTGAAAATAGTTTTGACCAACTTAAAACTAAGCATATGCCTATATATAAACAAGTTGGATTAATTCCAGAAAAACGCCATGTGGTGTTTCGCCAACCTAACGGAAAATTATACCACGAAGAACTATTTGGAACAGAAGGTTTTTCGGGTATGTCGTCATTGGTTTACCATTTGTATCCGCCTACTCGTGTTAAAGAAAAAGGCGCACCTTATTCTGTTCGCCCACAAGTGGCTATTGAAGATAATTTGCAATCGCGCAGTTATATGGGTTTTAATGCCACTCCCGAGTTAGATTATTTAGATAGCCGCAAAACATTATTTGTAAACGATGACATGACCATTGGCGTAGCCGCACCCATTGAAGGCACCAAAGGTTATTTTTATAAAAATGCTGATGCCGATGAAATGATATTTATACACAAAGGCGAAGGAATTTTAAAAACCATGTATGGTAATATTGAATTTGCTTATGGCGATTATGTAATTATTCCGCGTGGTACTATTTACCAGCTTGAATTTGCTACTGATGAAAACCGCATTTTAATTGTAGAATCACATGGGCCAATTGAAACGCCCGATAGGTATAAAAACAAATATGGTCAGTATTTAGAGCATTCGCCTTTTTGCGAGCGCGATTTACGCGGCCCTGTTAACATGCAAACCCACGATGAAGAAGGCGAGTTTTTAGTAAAAATAAAAAAGCGTGGTTTAATTTATCCTTACGTTTACGAAAACCATCCTTTTGATTTAGTAGGTTGGGATGGATGCTGTTATCCTTATGCCTTTTCTATTTTTAATTTTGAGCCAATTACAGGCCGTATTCACATGCCGCCACCTATTCATCAAACTTTCCAAGGCCGCAATTTTGTAATTTGCTCGTTTGTTCCTCGCCTTTACGATTACCACCCACAAGCAATTCCAGCGCCTTACCACCATAGCAATGTAGATAGCGATGAGTTGTTATATTATGTAGATGGTGATTTTATGAGTCGTAATAATATTCAAAAAGGCCAAATTACTTTACATCCAGGTGGCTTGCCTCATGGTCCACATCCTGGTGCTATTGAACGCAGCATAGGCAAAACAGCTACCAACGAGTTAGCAGTTATGATTGATCCATTTAATCCTGTAAAAATTACCAAAGAAGCCATGGAATTAGAGTTTCAGGAGTATTACCAAAGTTGGGTTCAGCAAAATAACACTAACCCAGTAACTGTTTAACTTCATTTTATTTTTAAAATAACAACAAAAAACTATATGAATGATTTAACTAACGTTGAAAATTTTAATTATTCAACCAGTAAAATTTTTGCAGAAGCTCAAGATTTTTTACCCATTAACGGAACCGATTATGTAGAGCTTTATGTTGGCAATGCCAAACAAGCAGCTCATTATTACAAAACTGCTTTTGGTTTTAAAGATTTGGCTTATGCAGGCTTGGAAACAGGTTTGCGCGATAGAACTTCTTATGTATTACAGCAAGGTAAAATTAGGTTGGTATTAACTACTCCTTTTAACCCTGAAACCGAAATGGCCAAACATTTACAACAACATGGCGATGGTGTAAAAGTAATTGCATTGTGGGTTAACGATGCTTATGATGCCTTTGAACAAACCACTATTAGAGGCGCAAAACCTTATATGCAACCACAAACCATTGAAGATAAAAATGGAAAAGTGCGCATGAGTGGAATTCACACTTATGGCGATACGGTTCATATTTTTGTAGAACGTAAAGATTATAATGGCATTTTTTTACCGGGTTACGAAGCTTTAGAAACAGGCTACGAGCCAGGAACTTGCGGTTTAAAATACATTGACCACATGGTAGGAAATGTGGAACTTGGTGCTATGAACACTTGGTCTGATTTTTATGCCAATGTAATGGGTTTTGCTAATTTAGTTACCTTCGATGATAAAGATATTTCAACCGAATACACTGCTTTAATGAGTAAAGTAATGAGCAATGGTAATGGTTATATCAAATTCCCTATTAACGAGCCAGCCTTAGGTAAAAAGAAAAGCCAAGTAGAGGAATATTTAGATTTTTACAGAGGTCCGGGTTGCCAGCACATTGCGGTAGCTACCGATGATATTGTTTTTACCATTTCTGAAATGCGCAAACGTGGTGTGGAATTTTTATACGTTCCCGGCACTTATTACGATACTGTAGCCGATAGAGTAGGAGTGATAGCCGAAGATTTAAACGAGCTAAAAAAATGGGGAATTATGGTTGATAGAGATGAAGAAGGTTATTTGCTTCAAATTTTTACCAAACCAGTGGAAGATAGACCTACCTTGTTTTTCGAAATTATTCAACGCAAAGGTGCCAAAAGTTTTGGTAAAGGAAATTTCCAAGCCCTGTTCGAATCAATAGAAGCAGAACAAGCCCGCAGAGGAACGCTTTAGGAATTATGAACCATGAATTATGAATGTTGAATTATGAATGTTGAATGAAATAGTTTAGTTAGAGTAATACACATTTTTCAAATATTTTCGAGCTTCGCTCAATGTCTGCGGTCGTTGAGCGAAGCTCTTTTGTTATAGGATGGAGCGAATATTAATTTCATTGGCAAAGGAATTTACACCCATAAACTCGTCAATCAATTAACCAATTAATCAATTAACCCTTCAACTTAATCAACCTATTAACTCGTCAACCAATTTTTTGGGCGTTCGAGCGGGCTATTCGTTCCAATCTTTTTTACCCAACTCATAACCCAAACCACAAAAAAGGATTTCCACTGCTATCCCTAACGCAAAGTGGGCTTAAACTTTAACATACAAACAATTACATAAAACATAAATCCGAAAACGTTTTTTGCAAATTGTTACCATTATAATTACAAAAATAAAAGTAATTTCGCCCTATGGAAAAACTCGATTTACTTTGCTTTGCCGCTCACCCCGATGATACAGAATTGGCTTGCAGCGGAACCATATTACACCATATACATTTGGGGTACAAAGTAGGTATAGTTGATTTAACCCAAGGCGAACTTGGTACAAGAGGTTCTGCCGAATTAAGAGCCATTGAAGCTGCAAACTCAGCCAAAATTTTAGGCATTTCAGTACGCGACAATTTACGTTTAGCTGATGGTTTTTTTCAAAAAAACCGCGATTCATTAACCAGAGTAATTGAAAAAATACGCCAATATCAACCAGAAATAATATTATGTAATGCCGAAAGCGATAGACATACCGACCATGGTAAAGGAGCTGATTTAGTAAGCGAAGCAGCTTTTTTAAGTGGATTGATTAAAATTGAAACCTATCACAATGGCGTAAAACAAGAAGCTTGGCGCCCAAAACAAATTTACCATTATATTCAAGATAGGTTAATGAAACCAGATCTTGTGGTAGATATTACTCCTTATTTCGACCAAAAAATGGAATCAATAAAAGCTTTCAGTAGCCAATTTTATAATCCCAATAATACTGAACCCGAAACACCTATTTCAAGTTTAGATTTTATGAAATATGTAGAAGGCCGCGCGCGCGAATTTGGTAGGTTAATTAATGTAACTTTTGGCGAAGGTTATACTGTAAAACGCCCAATTGGTTCTACTAATTTAATGGATCAATTATAATTGCTTTTGAGCCATCAGTTTCCATATCAACTTACCATTTCGTTAGTAGTTTACCATAGTAAGCCTGATGAATTATTGCCCTTAATCAATAGCATTAAACAAATAAATATACCAGTTAAATTAATATTAAGCGATAATTCAGAAACCAATCAATTACAGCTTTTTGTGGAAGAAAATAATGGCCATTATATATTTAACAATGCCAATTTAGGCTATGGAAAAGCGCATAACAAAGCCATTCAGTTTGCTCAACATTTAGCACCTTATCATTTGGTAGTAAATCCTGATGTGGTTATCAATAAAGATTGTATTGAAAATGCCATTGCGTATTTAAATCAAAACCCCAACACGGGTTTATTGATGCCAAAAGTATTGTATCCTGATGGACAAATTCAGCATTTATGTAAGCTTTTACCTACTCCCTTCGATTTAATTTTTAGGCGTTTTGTTCCCAAAAGTTTAGCACCATTATTTAAAAATAAATTAGCGCAATACGAGTTAAAAAACAAAGATTACCATAAACCAATGCATTTAAATAACCTTTCGGGTTGTTTCATGCTTATACCTCATCAAGTTTTTAAGCAAGTAGGTTTTTTTGACGAAAACTTTTTTATGTACCTTGAAGATACCGACTTAAGTAGGCGAATCAGCAATGAGTTTGATGCCATTTATTTACCTTCGGTTTCTATTATTCATAACTACGAAAAAGGATCGTATAAAAGTAAAAAACTGCTGTTGTTTCATGTAAAATCGGCTATTTACTATTTTGGTAAATGGGGTTGGTTTTTTGATAAAGATAGACTTGTAAAAAATAAAAAAGTATTACATCAAACCCAAGTTTAGTTTTTAAATGCATATTGATTACGTAAAAATTATTGATAGAGCTAAAAAAAATAAAAACGAAAACAAAAAGTTTTTAGAAAAACTAAAAAAATTAGCTCCTAAAGATTTAGATCAAACCACCAATCAGTTGCATGACAATGCTTTTGATGAAATTGATTGCTTGGAATGTGCCAACTGTTGTGCATCTACAGGCCCATTGCTGTTAAATAAAGACATTGATAGATTGGCTAAAAGTTTAAAACAAAAGCCAAGCATTTTTGCTGAAAATTATTTGCGCATTGATGAAGACAATGACTATGTTTTCAAACAAATGCCCTGTCCGTTTTTAGGTGATGATAAATACTGTTCAGTTTACAGCGATAGGCCAAATGCTTGCCGCGAGTTTCCGCATACACAACAACGAAACATTTTACAAAAACTGAAAATCACCCAACTCAATACTACTATTTGTCCTGCAGTAGCCATGGTAGTAGATGGATTGAAAGAAAAGTATAAAGTGTAGTTTTGTTTATAATGAGTCCAATAGTAATCTGACTGAATACTATTGGACTGAAGGCTTATTTAATAAGTTAATAAAAGCAACTTTAAGATTTTTCTAAACCAATAACTTTGCTTTCTCTATTGCAGCTTGTAACCCGTTAACATCATTACCGCCAGCGGTAGCATAAAATGGTTGGCCTCCGCCACCTCCTTTTATTTCTTTTGCCAATTCTTTGATAATGTTACCTGCATTCAAACCTTTTTCCTTTACTAAGTTATCGCTGATAATTACGCTTAACATTGGTTTTTCGTTCAGTACACAACCCAATACACAGAATAAATTTTCTACTTCTGTTTTTAGTTGGAATGAAAGATTTTTCAATTGCTCAGCATTTGAGATAGTTATTAGTTGAACCAGCACATTTATGCCATTCGAATTTCGAATTTCGGATTTAATATTTGTTTTGATAGCGATTGTTTTTTCATTTTCAAAAACCTCTAACTTCTTCATCAAATCAGCTTTTTCGCTCATTAATTGCTCCACCGATTTTATAATATCTTTGGTGTTTAATGTTTTACTTAAGCTATCAACTGTTAACTGCCAACTATCAACCAAGTTTTGAGCAGCATCGGCAGTGATAGCTTCAATTCTGCGCACACCAGCAGCTACAGCAGCCTCGCTTACTACTTTAAACAAACCAATTTGGCCAGTAGCTTTTACATGTGTTCCACCACAAAGTTCACGGCTATATTTATCATCAAAAGTAATTACACGCACTGAATCACCATATTTTTCGCCAAAAAGCATCATGGCTCCCATTGTTTGTGCTTCTTCAATAGGCACATTTCTGCGTTCATCTAAACTGATATTTTCGCGTATTTTTTGGTTAACAATTTGTTCTACTTGTGCTATTTCTTCTTTGGTCATAGCCGAGAAATGCGAGAAGTCAAAACGTAAATTTTCGTTATTTACCAAACTACCTTTTTGTGCCACATGAGTGCCTAAAACTTGGCGCAATGCAGCATGCAATAAATGCGTAGCCGAGTGGTTATTTTCAGTTAATTTACGTTTGGCAGTATCAACCGAAGCAGTAAAAATAGCTTCTACATTTTCGGGCAATGATTCTGTAAAATGAATGATTAAATTGTTTTCTTTTTTGGTATCAATAATGGCAATTTTTTCGTTGGCATTGCTAATAAAACCAGTATCTCCAATTTGCCCGCCACCTTCAGGATAAAAAGGTGTTTGGTTAAATACCAATTGGTAACTTTCTTTTCCTTTGGCTTTTATCTTTCGATATCTTACAATTTGAATTTCAGCTTCGGTTTGATCGTAACCAAGGAAAACGGTTTGGGTTTGTTGCAAAGTTGTTGCATGCAACGTCTCTACCCAATCATCAGTAGTTAATTCAGTAGCTTTACGTGAACGTGCTTTTTGTTCTGCTAATGCGTTTTGGAAACCTTCTTCATCAACAGTCCATTGATAATCTTTTGCAATTAATATTGTTAAATCTATGGGGAAACCAAAAGTATCATAAAGCAAAAAAGCTAAATCTCCACGAACTACCTTCGAATTTGTTTTTGAATCAACTATAAATGTGGTGTCATATTTTTTCACTTCGTCATCTGATGACCAAACTGTTTCTGTGTCTTTTCCTAGCCATTTACCCGATTGCAAGTACATATCTAGATAATCATAACCAATTGCGAGTGTTTTTAAAAAACTAACTTCTTCTTCCCTTATTACTTTGCTCACAAAATCTTTTTGCGAGTGTAATTCAGGAAAAACATTTTTAAAACTGTCGGCAATTAGCAAAGCCAATTGACACATAAACGGTTCTTTGATACCTAAAAACTGGTATTGATAACGCACAGCCCTGCGCAATATTCTACGTATAACATAACCTGCACCATTATTGCTTGGCAATTGCCCATCGGCTATGGCGAAACTTATGGCACGTATGTGATCGGCCATTACACGCATAGCAATGTCTTGTTTGCTATCACTAAATTGGTATTTTACACCAGAATGTTTTTCAATAAACTGAATGGTTGGCACAAAAACATCGGTATCATAATTACTGGTTTTACCTTCAATGGCACGCACCAAACGTTCAAAACCCATTCCTGTATCTACATGTTGCGCAGGCAATTTTTCTAAACTTCCATCTGCCTTGCGATTAAATTCCATGAACACATTGTTCCAAATTTCAATTACTTGCGGATGGTCGTTATTTACCAACGTTTTTCCATCTACCAAAGCACGTTCAGCATCAGGACGCAAGTCAATATGAATTTCAGAGCAAGGACCACAAGGACCAGTATCGCCCATTTCCCAAAAATTATCTTTTTTATTTCCGTTTAAAATTCGGTCTTCAGCTATCCAAAGTTTCCAATTATCAAAAGCCTCTTGGTCAAAGGCCAAACCTTCTTTTGCATCACCCTCAAAAACCGTAACATACAATCTATCTTTTGGTAATTTATATACATCAACCAAAAGCTCCCAAGCCCATTCAATGGCTTCCTTTTTAAAATAATCGCCAAAGCTCCAATTGCCCAACATTTCAAACATGGTATGGTGGTAAGTATCTACACCTACTTCTTCCAAATCGTTATGCTTTCCGCTAACACGCAAACATTTTTGAGTATCAACCACACGTTTGTACTTTGGTGTTTCATTGCCTAAAAACCAATCTTTAAATTGGTTCATACCGGCATTGGTAAACATTAAAGTTGGGTCGTT
This sequence comes from Bacteroidota bacterium, assembly GCA_947464275.1. Taxonomy (GTDB): domain Bacteria; phylum Bacteroidota; class Bacteroidia; order UKL13-3; family UKL13-3; genus JAAFJM01. The sequence continues at coordinate 133,630 of CANHVU010000004.1, read as the reverse complement.
TTTTACTACAATAGGTGCCGAAGGGACAATGGTATGTCCTTTTCCTTCAAAAAATTTTAAAAATTGGTTGCGTATTTCTCCTGATGTCATGTGAGTTACAAAAATCTATTACGTAAATGCTAAAAAATTGGTTTAAATTAATATTTTCGCCTCTTGCTATTTTTAAAAATATAATAGCTGAAACAAGGTTTCAATATAAATATTTTTTATTCATAACTAAAAGCGTGGCAAAGATAAAATACTTTTACAATCCAAATAAGCTCGACTTTGAAAAAGTTCGCACCAGTTTTACCACGGTAATTTGGCGCGTATTTGGCTTTTTATCAGCATCATTGGTTTCTGGAGCCATTATGGTATTAGCGCTTTATAGTTTTATTGACTCACCAAAAGAAAAAATTTTACAGCGCGAAAACAGACAATACAAAGATCAATTACGCAGATTACAAACGAGGGTAAGCGAACTAAGTATGGTACTTGGCGAATTACAAGATAGAGATGCACAAATTTATAGAACCATTTTTGAGGCCGATCCTATCAGTTTTAAGCCTAAATTTAATCCAAATGATAGAAAATATAAACTAGCCGAAGGTTTTGACGATGCTGAAGTAATTAACGATTTAAACCACAAAGTTGAAAATATTACAAGTTTGGTAGCAATGCAATCAAAATCGTTTGACGAATTGAAAAAATTGGCAGATAGCAAACAAGAGTTCTTGGCTTCCATACCAGCTATTCAGCCTATTGCCAATAAAGATTTAAAACGTATTGCATCAGGTTTTGGTTATAGAATTCATCCCATTTATAAAACCACTAAATTTCACTCTGGAATTGATTTTACTGCACCAACTAGAACACCTGTGTATGCTACAGGTAATGGCATTATTAGTTTCGCCAAATATGAAGGTAGAGGATATGGAAATCATATTGTAATAAATCATGGTTTTGGTTATAAAAGTTTGTACGGTCATTTAAGTAGCATTGAAGTTTATGAACGTCAAAAAGTAAAACGTGGAGAATTGATTGGTTATGTAGGAAATACTGGGACTTCAACCGCACCTCATTTACACTATGAGGTAGAAAAAGGAACAAAAAAAGTAAATCCAATAAACTACTTCTTTAACGATATTAGCGAAGCCGATTACGAAGCCATTCGTGATATTTCGGCTCGTCCTACTCAATCATTTGATTAAGGAAATTACCTACATTATTTTACAACTGTCTTTAAATGTACTTTTTGCAAAACGTATTGTGCGAAATTTATTTCAATAAAAAATGAACTGAATATTAGTTTTTTAAAAATAATATACTTTATTTGTTATTAGATAAATTTTATAAACGGTATGAAAAACTTATTTTTTGCTTTGGTTTTTGTTACAATCGGCAAGGTTTTAATTGCCTCAGATTGCAACCTTCAGTTAAATTTTGCAGGTAAAAATAATATCTGGAAAACATTAAACTATACTGTTTCAAATGGTGTTATTTATGTAGATGTAGATTCTGATATGGATAGCATCAAATTTCTAATCGGAAAAAATAGTGAGTGCAATACCATTTTTGAAATAAATGGTTATTCATTAAATGAAGGATATATTGACTTAACGAAAAAAGGGACTGAAATAAATGTAAACTCTTCTGGTGGATTACATAAAATATTGGTTGTTGGTCCAAATAACAGTGATTGGTATAAAATTTTTGTTAGAGTTACCAAACCTACTCATGTTTCAAATATTCTTAATAGCAGTAATTTAAGTATTTATCCAAATCCTGCCACTAATAACTTTTTTGTAGAAAATGCTGCTCAAGTTGAAACAGTTAAAATACATGATATTACTGGTGCTGTGGTATTATTAGTTGAAAATACTTTTAGAAAAGATTTATTGGATATTGATATAGCTAAATTACCTGCAGGTCAATATTTCATAGGATTTCATAACGATAAAACTAAAGTTACTAAAAAAATAGTGAAGTTATAAATAGAAACTTAAACTCATAAAAAAGCGCTGAATTAAATAATTCAGCGCTTTTTTGTTTTTAGGGGATTTATAGGGTAGGCAGGTAATTAAAATATGGAGGGCAGACACGTAGGTCTGCCCTAACAGGTCTTCCCCTAACAGGTTTGCCCCAACGTTAATCTTTTACGAAGCTTCTTCAATTTTTACTTTAATTTTCTTTAGCTTTTCGTTTTTAACTTTAGCCAATACATCACGTACTTTTTTGCGATTAATGGCAACGTAAGATGAATGATCTAAAATGGTTATTAAACCTAAATCTTCGGTGGTTAAATCGCCTTTTTTCATAAACAAACCAGCTATATCGCCTTTGCTAATTTTATCTTTTTTACCTGCACTTATATAAATACATTCAAAAGTGGGAGGTGCAGGTAATTTCATTTCTTCTGGAAGTGAAATTTCTTTAAAATCTTTTTTATGCATATAAATTGGCAAAGTTTCGTCTTCGGCCAATATTAAATAGGCTTCACCATCCGCATGCATGCGCGCTGTGCGTCCATTTCTGTGTATAAACTCTTCGTGGTGAACAGGCATTTGGTAATGTACCACGTGTTTAATTTCTGGAATATCTAATCCACGAGCAGCCAAATCTGTTGCAATTAATACATTGCAAGCACCACCTCTAAATTTAATTAAATTCTTTTCTCGGTCAATTTGTTCTAAATCGCCATGAAATACGCCATGTGCAAAACGGTATTTATCAAGCACACCGCTAATTCTATTCACTGCATCTTTATGGTTACAAAAAACCAAACAAACCTCTTGGTTAAAACCAGCAATTAAACGCATTAAGGTTTCTACTTTTTCGGTACTTTCGGTTTTTACTAAGTTTAACTTCAGTTTCGATTCTACTTCTTTATGCTGAAAATCTAATGTTTCTACACTTAAAAAAGGTAAAAACTTAGGCAATTCATCAAGCCTTGTGGCCGAAGTTAAAATATGGCTTTGGTTTTTATTAAGCGAAAAGAAAATAGTTTTTAACTGTTCATGAAAACCCATTTGTAACGATTTATCAAACTCATCTAAAACCACATAATGAATGTTTGAAGGGTCGAACGATTGGCGTTCAATATGATCGGCCAATCGGCCAGGTGTTCCAATTATTACCGCTGGAGCTTCGCTCAAACTATTTTGTTCAATTTTAAACGAATGACCTCCATAACAACAAGTTGCTTTAAAGTTTTTCTTCATATTTTTAAAAACTGTTTCTATTTGAATAGCCAACTCGCGCGAAGGAGTGACAATTAAAGCTTGAACGCCTTTTTTATCGGCAAGTAAAGTATTAAGCACTGGAATTAAAAACGACAGTGTTTTGCCCGAACCGGTGGGCGCTATAATCATTAAATTTTTACTAGTTCCTGCTTTTTCTAAAACTGCTAATTGCATATCGTTAAAACTTTCGATAGAAAGATTAGCCAATGTTTTAGCATGAATTGCATTAAAATTATTTTGCATGGCGCAAAGGTAAGCTAAATAAAAGTTGAATGTAGTATAATCCTAATTTTGGGTTAATAAATGAACAATACTTTTATTCTTTAAACAAAAAAAATGATGTTTAACTCAACTAATGCTGGTTAGTTTTTATTTACCATTTTTATAAAAATATCTTCCATACTAGCAATTTGTGGCATAAACGAAATCAGTTCTAATTGGGTATTTAATGCATGAATGGTATTTTGTTTAGATCCAATAATTTTAATAATAGCCTCATTTTGATGTTGACTAATTATTTCATAATTGCTTGATGTCTCCAAGTTTCCGTTAAATTGAATGCTATATTCGTCTAAACTAAAACTTTGTTTGATAGCAGTTTTATTGCCACTCAAAACCACTTCACTTTTATTAATCATGGCTATATCGTCACAAAGTTTTTCTACAGTATCCATTCTATGAGTTGAAAAAATAATTGTACTTCCTTCGTCTCTAAGCTTCAGAATTTCCTCCACAAGTATTTGTGCATTTTGTGGGTCAAAGCCACTAAAAGGTTCGTCTAGAATAATGAGCTTAGGATGGTGCAATATACTGGCGATAAACTGCACTTTTTGCTGCATTCCTTTAGATAATTCTTCTACCTTTTTATTCAGCCAATCTTTTATTTCAAATTTATCTACCCAATATTTAACTCTTTTTTTTGCATCAGCCTTACTTAATCCTTTTAATTCTGCAAAATAAAGCAACTGTTCGCCTATTAGCATTTTTTTATAAAGGCCTCTTTCTTCTGGTAAGTAGCCAATTTGATAAATATGTTTTTCTTGAAGTTTTTCTCCATCAAAAATGATGGTTCCCGAATCGGCTTGGGTAATTTGAGTAAGAATTCTGATTAAACTCGTTTTACCAGCGCCATTTGGACCAAGTAGTCCAAAAATACTCTGCTTTGGAATATTTATACTCACATTTTTTAGCGCTTGATGATTGGCGTAGCTTTTATTTAAATTACTTACTTCAATTAACATGTTTAATAAATTTAGATTTCAAATAAAGTCATTCCATTGGTAAAATGTTTAGTAATTTTTATAAGTGGAATATTTTGGGTTTTATTTTAAAACAGAAACAATTTAAATAACTATTTTGCAACCCTAAATTATCAGAGAATTTGAATTTCGAAATTATAACTAAATATTTCCCCAATTTAACCGAATTACAAATCAACCAATTTAAGCAATTGTATGATTTATATGTAGATTGGAATAGTAAAATTAATGTGGTGTCGCGTAAAGATATTGAATCACTTTATGAAAAGCATGTTTTGCATAGTTTAGCAATAGCTAAATATGTGCAATTTGAAAATGGTACTAAATTGCTTGATATAGGTACAGGTGGTGGATTTCCTGGAATTCCGTTAGCCATTATGTTTCCTAATACTGAATTTACTTTGTGCGACTCAATTGGTAAAAAAATTAAAGTAGCTGAAGAAATTTCGAATGCCATTGGGTTAAAAAACACCGATTTTGTGGTGGGTCGAGTTGAAAATTTAAAAGAAGAATTTCATTTTATTGTGAGTAGGGCTGTAGCTCCAATGGAATCGCTTTATCGTTGGACACAAGATTATATTGATGACAACTGTTTTAACGCTAAACTAAACGGTTATTTACTTTTAAAAGGTGGTGATTTAAAAGAGGAAATTAAAGACCTGAAACGATTGAATGCTAAGTTAAATGTACAAACAGCTGATTTGAATTCTTTTTTTGAAGGAGAGTTTTTTGAAACCAAACAATTGGTTTACATATTTAAACATTAACTATTGTTCTTGCAATAGTTAATGTAACTATGCTAACTCCACTTCCACTTGCCAATGCATTATTTGTTTATCATCGCTTCCTGTTAAAAGCTGTGTATCGTTTATCCATAGTACTTTATTGATGGAAGTAACATGTGCTTCGTTTCTTGCTTTATCTATTACTTTCAAAAGGTCAAAGGTTTCAGCATCCCAAATTTTAAGGGTTTTATCCATGCTTACGGTAGCAAATAAATTGCCATTTGGATTAAACTGAATGGCATTGATATGTAAGTTATGAGCAGGAACATCCTTTATCAAGTCATAGTTATTTTCTGCATCATAAAACTTTAAAAATACATCGCGTCCTCCACTTAATAAATGTTTATTTTTATTGCAATAACTCAAAGCAAAAACCGAGTTAACATGATGGTTTAATGTTTGAATTAATTCAAAACTATTTGCATTGAAAATCCTAATTGAATGGTCTGAAAAACCAATTGCTATATGATTTAATAATGGATTGATGGCAATGGTTCGGGCACTTTTATTACTAGCTTGAATGGTTTTTAAAAGTGTAAAATCTTCAGTATTAAATACATTTATTTTACCATCACCACCTGTGGTTATAAAAGTATTGTTATGTAATTTTATGTCGTAAATACCAAGTGTATGTGCTTCAATATTTTTAATTTCTTTATTTACATTTAAATCAACTACATGCAAATTACCTTGAGCTGAACCAATTAATAATTGCTTTTTTTCTTTAAGCAATAACAAGCTGTAAACAGGTCTTGGCACTTGACAAATCAACTTTCCATCAACCTTATTTTCAATATCCCATTCTACTACATAACCTTCGCCTGCACCAGAGTAAAAGCTGTTTTGGTTAAGTGAAGGTGACAAGGAATATATACAATCTTTATGTCCGCTATATTGATTTAGTTTGGTTATTTTTATTTTTTTGAGCATCTAAATAGCTATATTTTAAAGTTCTTTAAGGTAATTATAAGTGGCTATTTGGCTTCTGTTTTTATCTTTACAATCACTTTGTTGAAAATCGTTTTCGCCATGCTCATTGATTTTTCGAGCTTTACAATTATCAGCTAATTGCATATTAATGATGGTTTTGATAGTTTGTCTAATTTCAGGATTATAAATAGGAAAACCACATTCAATTCTATTATTCAAGTTTCTACTCATCCAATCGGCACTGGCAAGGTACATTTGTTCATTGCCATTATTTCCAAATATATATACACGTGAGTGCTCTAAAAATCTATCAATAATACTTATTACCTCAATATTTTCGCTTAGCCCATTTACACGCGGAACTAACGAGCAAACTCCTCGAACAATTAACTGAATTTTTACGCCTGCTCGGCTAGCATCATATAGTTTTTTGATCACATCATTATCCACCAAACTATTCATTTTGGCAATGATGTATGCAGGTTTACCCGCTTTTTTATTTGCGGTTTCTGTATCAATCATCTCCAAAAACCTGCGTTTCATATTGTCGGGTGCAACCAATAAATGCTTATAAATTCCTCGTTTTAAGTTTAAAAACAATTGGTCACTTATCATTTCTAACTCACTAGTCAGTCTTTCATCTTTGGTGAAAATAGCAAAATCACTGTAAATTCTGCTTGTCATTCCATTGTAATTCCCGGTAGAAAGATGGGCATATTTTACAGTGTGATTATTTTCTTTTCTATAAATTAAACAAAATTTAGTGTGAACCTTTTGTCCTGGTTTACCAAAATGTACATGTGCACCAGCTTCTTGTAATTGATTGGTCCAATAAATATTTGATTCTTCATCAAACCTTGCTTGTAATTCCATTAATACAATAACAATCTTTCCATTTTTTATGGCATTGATTAAGGCATTAACTACATTACTATGCTTGGCTACTCTATAAAGTGTAATTTTAATGGTATGAACATTTGGATCAATAGCTGCCTCTCGCAATAACCTAATTAAGTAATCAAATGATTGGTAAGGGTGATGTAATAAAACATCATGTTTGGCAATTACATCAAATAAATTTTTGGCCTTGTCAAGTTCTTTTACCCCAAGCGCAGGTAAATTTTCGTAGTAATCATCTACACTACCAACTTTTGGAAAGTCCATGAAATCTTTAAAATTATGGTATTTACCACCCGCCACCATATTTACATTTTTTAGTTCTAGCTTTTTTGCAAATAATTCAAGCATTTGTTTTGGCATGGATGCATCATAAACAAATCTTGTTGGCACTCCTCGTGAACGTTGTTTTAAACTTTTTTGAATTTTATCAAGCAGTGTTACAGTATAATCTCTATCATCTGCATCTAATGTAAACTCAGCATCGCGGGTTATTTTAATAATATAGGCTTCGTAAGTATCGTAATCAAATTGTTGGAAAATTCGACTAAGGTTTAATTTTATAATATCTTCAAGGCAAATAATAAAGTTCCCATTTTCGTTGGTTGGTAATTGATAAAAACGATTTAAAATACCAACAGGAACTTCAATAATGGCGTGCTTTGGGTTTAAAATATTTCTACTATCACTTAGTCTTACGGCTAAATATATGGAGCGGTCTCTTAAGTGTGGAGTATGCCTTAAATCATCAATAATTATTGGAAAAAGTAAATTGATAATATTGGCTTTAAAATACTCTTTTACTTGTTGTTTTTGGTCGTCACTTATTTGATCATCATTTACTAAAAATATTTTTTTACTAGCCAAGCTAGGCAAAATACTGTTTTGATAATTTTTATTAAAACGGTCTTGTAATGTTTGAACTTTTAATTGAATGGCTTCCAGAATTTCGTCTGGACTATTTTGCACATCACTAATTGGCTTTTTGCCATTTACTCTCTGTACTCTTCTTAATTGTGCCACCCGCACCCTGAAAAATTCATCTAAGTTTGATGAAAAAATTGCTAAAAACTTTAGTCTTTCCATTAACGGGGTTGCCGGATTTTCGGCTTCCTGCAATACACGTTCGTTAAAGTATAGCCAACTAATTTCTCTGTCTTTAAATAAATAGCCTTTGTAAGATTTTATCATATAAAACTTTGATAAGTTTTGTTTAGTTCAAATAAACAATAATAATTGTTGGTTTTTTTACTATCATTTAAACAACAAAGAAACAAAAAAGGTTAAAATGTATAATAAACAAGATGTGATGATAATAATTTATTAATGTAGCTGCAAAAAAAAATCCTGCCCTATTATGGGCAGGATTTGATAATTATAGGCTTTTGGTAATATTTTATTATGCTTTTTCTTCTTTTAAGAAAGGAACGTTAATACTTAATAAGTAAAACGAACCAAATAATACTGTTGTATACAATAAATCACCTTTAACCGAGTTTTTGAAAAAAGGAATTGCTCCAAAATAACTTTCTAATACTCCAGCAAATGTATGAGGGTATAGTGTATTATCAGCAGTATAAACAAATACAAAATTGGTAATTAAGAAAAATAATATTGAACCTAATAATGATGAACCAATAATTGAAACAGGATTATTCTTATTGGTAACTAGCATTCCAATCACACTAAATAAAGCTGTTGCAATATATACAGGAATCATTCCTGCGCCATAAAAACCAATAAAAAAATCGCTGATAAATAAGGCAATCAATGGCAATGCCACTGCCAAATATCTATTTGCTATAAATGCACCTGCAAACAAAGCTACTGCGCCCATTGGCGAAAAATTAGGAGCAAAAGGTAAAAAACGACTAGCTGCTGCTAAAGCTACTAAAGCTACAATGGTTATAAATTTTTTATTCATTTTTTAAAGTGCAATTATTAGTTTTAAAGTGTGCGAAAGTAAACCATATACTTAAAAAACAAAAACATAAATTTAGTAATTCATCCACAAGGTGTGTATTTTGAATTGATTGTAGTAATCAGCCGTTTAATTAGTAATTAAGCCATTGAGCAATTTTTGTTGTTTAATTGTTTAGTAAATTATTCATATTGCAAACAAATTATTTTAATACAAACATGAAAAAACACTTTTTACTAGCTGGATTAGCAATTAGTTTAGGATTAAACACCAACTTAATTGCCCAAACTCAGCCTGCAACCACAACAGGAACAGTTTTGGTTGAAAAGGTTGAAGCCAAACCAGGCGAATTAAAAATAGCTTACGAAAAATATAAGCTTCCTAATGGTTTAACGCTAATTATTCACGAAGATCATTCTGATCCTTTGGTTCACGTTGAGGTTACTTACCACGTAGGTTCTGCTCGTGAGGCAGCAGGAAAGTCAGGATTTGCCCATTTATTTGAGCACATGTTATTTCAAGGTTCAGAACATGTAAAAGATGAAGAACATTTTAAAATGGTGTCTGCAGCTGGTGGGCAAATGAATGGTAATACTACACGCGATAGGACTACTTATTTTGAAACAGTTCCATCAAACTACTTAGAGCAAGCACTTTGGTTAGAATCTGATAGAATGGGTTTTTTATTAGACTCATTAACTAGCAAAAAATTTGAAGTACAACGCTCAACAGTAAAAAATGAAAAAGGTCAAAATGTAGATAATGTGCCTTATGGTAAAGTAAGCGAAATTCGTGATCAAAATATGTATCCAATGGAGCATCCATACAGTTGGCCAGTAATTGGTTACTTGCGCGATTTGGATAATGCGACTATTGATGATGTGAAAAATTTCTTTATGCGTTGGTATGCACCTAATAATGCTTCATTAATTATCAGTGGAGATGTTAATCCACAAGAAGCAATTAAATTGGTAGAAAAATATTTTGGACCAATTCCAAAAGGTCCAGAAGTGCGCAAACAACGTGTAGAGCCATTTAGATTAGCGGATAATAAATACGTTAACTATCCTGATAAAGTATTTTTTCCTTTAAACGAATATACTTGGCCTACTGTAGCTCAATATCATCCTGATGAGCCTGCATTGGATTTTTTAGGTGGAATATTAAGCCAAGGAAAAAATTCTATTTTCTACCGTAATTTCGAAAAGCCAGAAAAAGTAGCTCAAGCAATTTCTTATAACTCTGGTTCTGAATTAGCTGGTGAATTTGTTGTTGATTTATATACTTTCCCTGGAAGTGAAGACAATGAAGAAAAATTATTGATGGAAACTTTTTCTGAATTTAACGCTAAAGGTGTTACAGACGAAGAAATTACTGCTGCCTACGCACAAATTGAAAACTCTTTAATCGGAGCAATGGAAAGTGTTCAAGGTCGTTCTTCATTGTTAATGTTTTTTCAATATATTCACTATGGTAAATCATATAATTTAACAGAAGAATTGGCTCGTTACAAAAAAGTAACTAAAGAAGATGTAATGCGTGTGTTTAGAAAATACATTTATAATGTGAATTCAAAAACTAGCCAAAACTTTGTAAAAGTACGCGTGTTCCCTAAAGATTTAAATGCTGCCAACAAACAGGAGTATGTACACAAGGATCCTGAAATGGAAAAAGGTAGTAACGATTTAGAGTATAAAGGATTAAGCTATAATAAACCAAAAGATAATTTTGATAGAAGCATACACCCTGAACCAACCACTGCTAAAAACGTAACTGTACCAACTTATTGGCAAACAACCTTACCTAACGGTATTAAAGTTATAGGAACTCGCTCTACTGAAACTCCTAATATTGATATTACCATAAAAATGAAAGGTGGTAATATGGTATTAGAGCCAAGTAAAACTGGATTAGCTAGTTTAACTGCTAGTATGATGGGTGAAGCAACACAAAGTATGACTGGTGAACAATTAGATGCGGCAACTAAAAAATTAGGTGGTGGTTTCGGATTTAGTGCTGGTTTTGATGCTACATTTGCAAGCTTAGGTTGTCAAAAGAAAGATTTAGATGCTATGTTGAAAATTTTTGAAGATGCTTTATTGCATCCTAAATTTAATGCAGATGACTACAAACGTATCTCAAACCAAACCTATCAAAATGTTGAACAAAGTTTACAAAGTGCTTCATTTGCTGGTAATGTAGTTTTTGCAAGATTAATGTATGGTAAAAACTCTATTCAAGGAGTACCTGCTGGTGGAACTACCAAATCAATTAAAAGTTTTAGTATTAAAGATGTTCAAAATTATTACGACAAATATTATGCACCTGATTTTGCTACAGTAGTGGTTATTGGCGATTTAAGTCAAGAAGAAGTATTGTCAAAATTAAGTTTCTTAAAAACTTGGGGCAAAAAAAATGTAGTATTACCTACATTACCTGCTCCTCCAGCTGTAGAACAAACACAAATTTATTTAGTTGATAAATACAAAGCTCCTCAATCGCAAATATTTGTTGGAACTCCAGCATTACCTTACGATTGGGAAGGTAAATTCTACAAATCAAACTTAATGAACTTTGTATTAGGTGGTAACTTTAATAGTCGTTTAAATTTAAATTTACGCGAAGACAAAGGTTTTACTTATGGTATTTACAGTCGTGTAAGTGGAAATGATTTTAATGGTATTTGGGCTACTTCGGCTGGTGTTCGTGCTAGTTCTACCGATAGTTCTGTTCGTGAAATTATTAAAGAAATAAAATTATTACGCGAAAGAGGAATTGATGATGATGAATTAGCATTTATCAAATCTTCAATTGGTCAAAGTGATGCTTTGAAATACGAATCTAATGGCGATAAAGCTGGATTCTTAAGTGGAATTGCTGATAGAAACCTACCAGCAGATTACCAAGCTCGTCAAAAAGCTATTCTAAACGCTTTAACTAAAGAAGAAGTTAAGCAATTGGCTAACGAAATAATTAACCCTGATAAGTTAGTAATAGTAGTAGTAGGTGATAGAGATAAAGTAACTGAACCATTGAAAAAATTAGGTTATAAAGTTACTGAGGTAAAAGCAAACGACTAGTTTATTTATTTAGAGATTTGGAGATTGATTGATTTCCGGATTTCTAGATTTAAAAAGCCCCTTAAAACTGATGTTTTAAGGGGCTTTTTTGATGAGTTAAAACAATCCACATTTTAGCTAAAAATTGTGGGTATTTTATAGCTGTAAACAATGTAAAATAATATATATTTGAATGTTATCGGTTTTTGTAATTATTAAATAGTATTTAGTATTAAATAATTACAAAACAGGTAGTTTTAAACAATATAAAATGGCAGAAGACAGAATTATACCCATTAACATTGAAGATGAAATGAAAACCGCTTACATCGATTATTCGATGTCGGTTATTGTTAGCCGCGCATTACCTGATGTGCGCGATGGATTAAAACCAGTACACCGCAGGGTTTTGTACGGAATGACCGATTTAGGTTTAGCCTCTAATCGTCCGCACAAAAAATCAGCGCGTATTGTGGGTGAGGTTTTAGGTAAATACCATCCACATGGTGATTCATCGGTTTACGATACCATGGTGCGTATGGCACAAGATTGGAGCATGCGTTACACTTTAGTGGATGGACAAGGTAACTTTGGTTCAGTAGATGGAGATCCACCTGCTGCTATGCGTTATACCGAAGCACGCTTAAAGAAAATAGCTGAAGAGCTTTTAAATGATATTGAAAAAGATACAGTTGATTTCCGTCCAAACTTTGATGATAGTTTGCAAGAACCAACCGTATTGCCTGCTAAAATTCCTCATTTGCTAGTAAATGGTGCATCGGGAATTGCAGTAGGTATGGCTACTAACATGGCTCCTCATAATTTAACTGAAGCAATTAATGGAATTATTGCCTATATTGACAATAGGGAAATTACCATTCCTGAGTTAATGAAATTTATTAAAGCACCAGATTTTCCTACAGGCGGTATCATTTATGGTTACGAAGGTGTAAAAGATGCTTTTGAAACTGGACGTGGTAGAATTGTAATGCGTGCTAAAGCGGTTTTTGAAACTAGCAAAACTGGTAAAGACCAAATAGTAGTTAATGAAATTCCTTATCAAGTAAATAAATCAACTTTAATTAAACAAACTGCTGATTTAGTTAACGAAAAAGTTATTGAAGGCATCAGCGATGTGCGCGATGAGAGTGATAGAGATGGAATGCGCATTGTTTACGACTTAAAACGCGATGCAGTTCCAAATGTAGTTTTAAATAAATTATTTAAATTTACTCAATTACAAACTTCATTTAGTGTAAATAATGTTTGTTTGGTTAAAGGTCGCCCAGAAATGTTAAACCTAAAAGGTTTAATTGAACATTTTGTGGCCCATAGACATGATGTGGTTGTTCGTAGAACACAATACGAATTAGCTGAAGCCGAAAAACGTGCACATATTTTAGAAGGTTTATTAATAGCTTTAGATCATTTAGACCAAGTAATAAAATTAATTCGCGACTCGCAAACTCCTGATGAAGCTAAAAATGGTTTAATTGAAACATTTAAGCTTTCTGAAATTCAAGCAAAAGCTATTTTAGATATGCGTTTGCAACGTTTAACAGGACTTGAACGCGATAAAATAAAAGCTGAGTACGATGAGTTAATGAAAACCATTGCTCATTTAAATGAAATTTTGAATAACGAAACTTTACGTTACCAAATTATTAAAGATGAACTAGCTGAAATGCGCGATAAATATGGCGATGACAGACGTAGTGTAATTGAAATGGTTGGTAATGAAATGAGTATGGAAGATTTAATTCCGGATGAAGAAGTGGTAATTACTATTTCGCATTTGGGTTATGTTAAACGTACTTCGTTAAGCGAATACCGCACCCAAGCCCGCGGTGGACGTGGAAGTAGGGGAGTAGCCAAACGACAAGAAGATTTTGTAGAGCACATATTTATGGCTACTAACCATAATTATTTATTGTTATTTACTGAGCAAGGTCGTTGTTTCTGGTTACGTGTTTACGAAATTCCCGAAGGCGAAAAAGCTACCAAAGGACGTGCTATTCAAAATTTAATTAATATCCCAGTTGACGATAAAGTAAAAGCATTCTTAAATGTTAAGAGTTTAAGCGATCCTGATTACATCAATCAAATGAATGTAATTATGGTAACTCAACAAGGAACTATTAAGAAAACAACTTTAGAAGCTTATAGTCGCCCTAGAGCAAATGGTATTAACTCAATGAACGTGCGCGAAGGTGATCATTTAGTAGAAGCTAGATTAACCAATGGTACTTGTGAAATTATTATTGCAAGTAGAGAAGGAAAAGCCATCCGTTTTAATGAAAGTACAGTTCGCCCAATGGGAAGAAGTGCTACAGGAGTTAGGGCAATTCGTTTGGCTGATGGTGATGAAGTTGTTGGAATGGTTTCTATTGAAGATCCTAAAATAACCAATGTGTTAGTTGTTTCTGAAAATGGAATGGGTAAACGCAGTGAAGTAGAAGATTACCGTATTACTAACCGTGGTGGAAAAGGTGTAATGGCTATGAATGTTACCGATAAAACAGGTAAACTGGTAGCTATTAAAGATGTAGATGATACCATGGATGTGATGATTATTAACAAAAGTGGTATTACCATACGTTTAAGCATGAAGGATTTACGTGTATTAGGACGTGTAACTCAAGGAGTACGCTTAATTAATATAGGCGATAAAGATGAAATAGCATCGGTAGCTAAAATTAATTACATACCTGGCGATGAAGAGGAATTAGATGAAAATGGAAATCCAATTATAACTGTTGAGTTAGATGAAAACGGAAATCCTATAGCTGTTATTCCACCAAGCGAAGGTTCAGAGTTAATGAATACTATTATCGATAGAGCAATGGATGATATGGAAATAAATCCAAATGCAGAAGAAAGCTCTAAAGAAGAAGAAATACCACCTACTGAATAATTAGGAAGTGCAATAAATTAAAACCTCCAAGTCTAAAACCTTGGAGGTTTTTTTATAGGAAAAATTTGGTTTAGGATATTTGATTTGTAGTCTCCAAAATTCGTCATGCAGAAGGCATCTCCTTTCCATTGAAACCGTTTTTGATAGAAATATTCACTATATAAAGTAAATTGTATTTGTAACATAAAAGAATACTTTTGTTAAGATAGTTAATTGCATTTTTAATAAACAAATTAAATATAGACAACCAAAATTGGAACATATAAAAAATATGTTTGACAGAATTTACGAAGAACCTTTTCCTTCTGAAGAAGGAAAAGAAGTTCTCGGTATTGACCTAGTTTTACTCGATTCAGACACAATGGGATTAGTTTCGCAGTTTATTACTAACAAAGGATTATTAACAGTTGAAAGAATTATAATGCTTGAGCATTGTTCTGCGGACTTAAAAAAAATAGTTACTCAATTAGACAAAAAAGAGAAACTGTATTTCACCTCATTAATAGAATTGGCAACTGAAACACTTTACTTTTTATCTCGATAGAGTCCACACGAACCGAATTAGAGTAAGTTCAAACTCGTTGGTAAAAACACAAATAATAGGCAATTTTAAAAACAAAAATAAATTGTCATTCCGTAGGAATCCTCCTTGAACTTAAACAAACATTGATTTATTCAAAATTTATTATTGAATTCAATGGTAAAAGTTAGGAAGGAAGATTCCTTCGGAATGACTCAATCTTGACTATTATTGTTGTTTTCACCAACCTTTTAGTAAAAATAAATTAAAACCTCCATGTGTAAAACTATCAACTATATAATAGCTATTTTATAATAATAAAACCACAAACCAATATTTAGCCAACTGTATCAAAAAATTGATACAATTATTATACAACAAATAGATTTTGTTTAGAAAAAACATCTAAAAGTTACCACGTATAATCTTATTTTCGTTTAGTTAAAATGGCAAAAAAAATTAAGGAAAATAAAATATTATTTGGCGATGTAAATGACTTTACTGAGCCTGATGAACAAAAGGAAAAACCAACTAAGAGCCCTAATAAAGGTACTTTAAAGTTGTTTTCGTTTTTAAATGATGAACGTTTTTTAAAATCGTTGGGTATTACCATGATTTTGTTTTCATTGTTTTTATTGATTGCTGGTTTATCATTTTTGCTTACTTGGCAAGCCGACCAAAGCTTGGTTAAAACCATGACATTTGGTTTTTTTCAATTAGCTGATGAACAAGCAGCACAAAATGCATTGGGCATGTTGGGCGCTTGGCTTGGGTTTGTATTTTTTTACAAAGGATTTGGAATAGCCTCTTTTGCTTTTTGTTTAATTTTTACATCTATTGGCATTTATTTACTAACCAAACTTCAGCCTATACCTATTTTTAAAACTTTAAGGTATTCCTTTTTTGCTGTTATTTGGCTTTCGTTGTTATTGGGTTTTGTATTTAATCAATCATACCAAATTTTAGGAGGCGTATTTGGACATTTTGGAATAATCTATTTGCAAAATTTGTTAGGAAATATTGGGACCACTTTATTTTTATTAGCCTATATTTTAGTTTTCGCAGTTGCAATATTTAATATAGAGTTTTATCACCCCGGTGTGAAGTTAAAATCAGAACATATTTTTGAAAACGGTTTAGCCGCAAATCAATCTGAAAAGGAGGAAGAAAAAGTTAAAACCAATATAGTTGAAGGAGCCATAACCATTGCCGATAATTTGGATTTACCTCCTTTAAAAGAGGAAGATTTTATATTGGTTGAACGTCCAATGGAAGATTTGAAAAATACTGTAATTGAAGAATTTCCTACAGATGAACAAGCTCCTGAAATTCCTGCATTTATTGACCCTCCAATTATTGCAAAGCAGGCAGAACCTGTAGAACAACCTTTAAAAACTGATAGTGGTTTAATTTTAGAAGTAAAAGATTTACCGGAAGAAGAAGAGGAAGTTTTGCCCGCTCATAAAAAACATTTTGGTATAGATGAAGCTTATGATCCAACTTTAGAATTTAGTGGATACAAGTTTCCAACCATTGATTTATTAACCGATTATGGTGAAAATAAATCGAAAATGGATACCAACGAGTTGAGTGAAAAAACTCGAATGATTGAGGAAACACTTAAAAATTATAGCATTGGAATTAAAAAAATATCGGCAACCGTTGGTCCAACTGTTACTTTATATGAAATTATACCGCAAGATGGTGTTAGAATTGCCAAAATTAAAAACTTAGAAGATGATATTGCCTTAAGTTTAGCGGCTTTAGGAATTAGGATTATTGCACCAATTCCAGGTAAAGGAACTATTGGTATTGAAGTGCCAAATTCTAATCCTGCTATGGTGCCTATGCGTAGTTTAATTTCATCGGCTAAGTTTATTAACTCTGATATGGATTTACCAATAGCTTTTGGAAAAACCATTTCGAACGAAGTGTTTGTAGCTGATTTAGCTAAAATGCCACATTTATTAATGGCAGGTGCTACAGGTCAGGGTAAGTCGGTTGGTTTAAATGCTATTTTGGTTTCGTTATTGTATAAAAAACATCCATCTCAAATTAAGTTTGTATTGGTAGATCCTAAAAAGGTAGAGTTAAATATATATAAAACCATCGAACGCCATTTCTTAGCTAAAATTCCTGGTGATGCTGATGCAATTATTACTGATACTAAATTGGTAGTAAATACATTAAATTCATTATGTAAAGAAATGGATGAGCGTTACGATTTATTAAAAGATGCGCAAGTTAGAAACTTAAAAGAATACAATGCCAAGTTTTTAAGCAGGCGTTTGGTTCCAACCGATAAGTTGGCACATCGTTTTTTACCTTATATAGTTGTGGTTATTGATGAGTTAGCTGATTTGATGATGACAGCAGGTAAGGAAGTAGAGTTACCAATTGCTCGTTTGGCACAGTTAGCGCGTGCTATTGGTATTCATTTAATTTTAGCTACTCAACGCCCTTCGGTAAATATTATTACTGGTACTATTAAGGCCAATTTCCCTGCAAGGTTAGCATTTAGGGTTTCTCAAAAAATTGACTCAAGAACTATTTTAGATGCAAATGGTGCAGATCAATTAATAGGAAAAGGTGATATGTTATTTAGCAATGGAAACGATTTGGTGCGTATTCAATGTGCTTTTGTTGATACACCTGAAGTGGAAAGAATTGCAGATTTTATTGGTAGTCAAAATGGAAATGAGCCATACTTATTGCCTTTGTACAGCGTAGAAGGTGAAGATTTTGGTGGAGGTGAAATGTTTGATAGCAAAGATAAAGATGAACTTTTTAATGAAGCAGCTCACTTAATTGTTTCAAGTCAACAAGGGTCAACATCATTATTACAACGTAAACTAAACTTAGGCTATAACCGTGCAGGAAGATTAATTGATCAATTAGAAAAAGCAGGAATTGTTGGTCCGTTTAAAGGTAGTAAAGCTCGTGAAGTTTTAATAGTTGATATTATTGAATTAGAGGAAAGATTGAAACATTTATAAAATAAAAATATTTGATGCAAAAAAGTAAAACAATTGTTTCTATTAATCCATTACAAGATGTAGTGTTGGTAAACAAACCATTAGGTTGGACAAGTTTTCAGGTAGTTAATAAATTAAGGTACGCCATTACCAAGTTTCATATAGAAACTTTAAAAGCTAATAATGTTGGCAAAAAGAAAATAAAAGTAGGTCATGCAGGCACCTTAGATCCGTTGGCTACCGGCTTATTAATTATTTGTATTGGAAAGGAAACCAAAAATATTGACCAATACATGGCTACTGAAAAGGAATATACAGGCAGCATATTTTTAGGAGCAACCACACCTAGTTACGATAAGGAAACAGAAGTAAACGAAACCTATGATATTAGCGGAATTACCAATGAAATGATTGAAGCTACAGCTAAAAGTTTTGTTGGCGAACAATTGCAATTACCTCCTGTATTTTCTGCTATAAAAAAAGACGGACAAAGAGCTTATGATGCTGCAAGAAAAGGCCAGGAAATAGAATTAAATCCAAGGCCAATTACCATTCATAATTTTGAAATAACTGCCATTGAATTGCCTTTGGTTTACTTTAAAATAAATTGTAGTAAAGGAACTTATATTCGTAGTATTGCTTATGACTTTGGCAAAAAACTAAATAATGGCGCACATTTAAATTCACTTTGCCGAACAGCAAGCGGAGATTATAATTTGCAAAATTCAGTTACCATCGAAGAATTTTTAGAAAATAATAATGAAAACAATATAACAATATAACAATCCAACCATCCAACATTAACACTTCAACACTTTCCAAACATAAACACTTCACAACTTCAACACTTTAACACTCAAAATGAACTTATACAGCATAGAAACCGGCCGATTTAAATTAGATGGAGGAGCCATGTTTGGCGTTGTTCCTAAATCAATTTGGAATAAACTAAACCCTGCCGATGAAAACAATATGATTAGTTTAGCCATGCGCTGCTTATTAATTGAAGATGGCAATAGGCTTATTTTAATTGATAATGGAATGGGCAATAAACAGGATGATAAATTCTTTGGTCATTATTATATGCATGGCGATTTTACTTTAGAAAAATCGTTGGCTGCTCATGGTTTTAGTGTAAACGATATTACCGATATGGTTTTAACACATCTTCATTTTGATCATTGCGGTGGAAGTATCAAATGGAATAACGATAGAACCAAGTACGAAACTACTTTTAAAAATGCAACTTATTGGATTGCTGATGCGCATTGGCAAGAAGCCATTGCTCCAAATCCGCGCGAAAAAGCCAGTTTTTTAAAGGAAAATATTTTACCAATTGAAGAAAGCGGTCAATTAAAACTACTCAAAGCAGGCGAAAAATTTCATAACGACATTGATTTACTTTATACCATTGGCCATACCAATAATATGATGCACCCAATTGTGCCATATAAAGATACCAAACTAATTTATTTAGCAGATGTAATTCCAACTATGGCGCATATACCTACACCTTACGTAATGGGTTACGATGTGCGTCCGTTAGATACCATGAAAGAAAAAGTTTCTATACTAAATACTGCTGCTGAAAACAATTATTTATTGTATTTTGAACACGATCCTTTTAACGAAATGTGCTCGGTACATCAAACAGAAAAAGGGGTGAGGGTAAATGAAATTTTGACAATTTAGTTCATAGTTTTTAGTTTAAAGTACTTAGTTCATAGTACTTAGTACTTAGTTTATTGGTTATTGATGCTTGTTTAATTGATAGAAATTCGTTTCGTCTGAAAGCCTTTGGACAAAACGAGTTTCAATTTAAATAAAATGCTCAATTAAATAACATTGAATTTTTAATCAAAAGCCATAATTCACAAATCACAAATCCCATCTCACCTTTCACACATCCCATCTCACAAATCACAATTCACACCTCACAAATCAACTTGCCTTCTTCAAATATTGATTAGCTTTATTTTTATAATACGGTTTTAGTTCGGAAGGAACAGTTTTTAAAATTTCTGCTTCCTTGTTCTTTTTATTAATATAATTATTAAAAACAGGCGGAGGTGCGTTACGGTCTTTTTCTTTGCTTTGTTCAGCCTCACGTTTTTTATCTTGTTCTTGTTTCTTTTCAGCCTTTTCGCTTTCTAACAAACGAGTTAAAATATCTTGCTGTCTATTGATAGTTTCTTGGGTCAGTCTTTTATTGAACAATTCTTTTTCGGTTTGTTCCATTTGTTTTTGCATTTCTTGCAATTTACCACTACCTCCCAAACCTTCTTTTTCTTTAGCATCCATTTGGCTTAGCATTTTTTGTAATTGTTGTCTAATAGCCATTTGTTGCGCAGCCATTCTAGCAAAACCTTCACTTCCCATTCCTTGTCCTTCCCCGGGTTTTTGCCCAGGTTTATTGCCTTTATCGTTGCCATTTTTATTCATGCCTACGCGCAATTGTTTGTTCAACTCTTCTTGCATTTTTTTAAGTTGACTCATGCTTTTTTTGCCACTGCCTTCTCCTTTTCCCTTGCCTTGGCCTTTCCCTTTTTTCTTACCGCTTTTTTGGCCTTTTCCTTCTTGTTCTTTTCCTTCCTGTTCTTGCTGCATTTGTTTTAACACATCACTCAGCATCACAGCTAAGTTATTCATGTGGGTCATGGCAGTTTGTTGACTTGTTCTTATTTGAGGAATATTGCGCGTTCCAAAATTAGTAGTAGCTTTATCCATTTGGAAATTCATTTTGGTAACTTCTTTATCAATAAATGAACTAATTTCAGCTACACGTTTACTCAAGGCTGTTAAACTATCTTCTATAATTTTGGCATTCTCTTTTAAATTTCTTTGGTCTTGCCCCAATTGCACAAACTGCGGATTATAACCATTTATATCTTTAAACTTAACCATTAAAGCTTCTTGTTGCTTACTTAATTCTACTAAGTTTTCAATAATTTCGCGCAAAGCATTGATGTCAATTTCGGCTTGTTCAGCTTCTTGATCACTTTTCTTTTGCTTTATTTTTTCAGCCATTTCCTTCATCTTATCAGCAGCTTGTTTTTGTTTCTTTTTGGCTTGTTTTTGTTTGCCACTTTTCAAATCCTCGCTGCTTTCTTGCATGTCTTTTTCTATGCTTTTTTCTTCCTCTTTGGTATCGGCTAATTCTTGTTTATCTTCTAATTCATTGTTTTGTTTTTCAATGTCTTTCAGGTCTTTTTTTATTTCATCAAATTGTTTGTTCAATTCATCTTGCTGCTTTTTTAAATCTTCAGCATTGCTATTTTTATCATCGGTTTTTTGTTCCAAATCTTCTTGCTTTTTGGCTAAATCTTCCAAGTTTTTGGTAGCTTCATCCATTTTTTTCTCCAACTCTAACTCCTTGTACATTTCCAGCATTTTATCCAATTCCTTCTCCACATCTTTGTTATTCAACTGCATATTTTCCATTTGCTGTTTCAATTGATCTTTGTTTTGAAGTTTCATCATATCTTCCACTTTTTTAATCAATTGTTTCATTTCATCGTTCATCAACTCATTGTACATTTTTTCAATTTGTTGCTGCTTTTGTAAAATATTCTCTGCCTCTTTTTTATACTCTTGCTCGCGCTGATTGTTTAACTTAAACTCTTTATTTAAGTCCTCAATTTTCTTTTGTAATTCTTGTTGTTGCTTTAAAATACTTTCTGCTTTGCGTTTTTCCTCCCAAGTCAGCTCTCGCTTTTCAAGCATTTTTTGTTGCAATTGCTTCAAATCTTTTTGCAATTCTTTGGCCTCTTTCAAAGCATCTTCCATTTTATCCTTCATGGCTTCTGCATTTTTACTACTTTGCTCTTTCATTTCCTTATTGCTTGCAGCTTTAAAAACCACTGTTTTCGATTTGATTGATTTAGCACCAAATACACCATCATTATCCCAAAGCTCAAAATAATATTCCAATTCATCTCCAGGTTCCAAACCTATTTCGCTTAAATTAACATAATAATTAAACCTAATTGGATTTTGGGTTTTATCAATGGCAATAGGTTTTACCACCGTTTTATTAACCTTTTCTTTGTTTTCGCTATTAATAAAATGGTAGTTAAAAGTAAGTTTGGTTAATCCATAATCATCGCTGCCATCGCCAATAAAATATATTTGTTTACCAGTAACCGAATCACTTTTTTCATCAATACTTATTGTTGGATATGCATCAGGAATTACGGTTAAATTATAATTCATCGAATCGCCTTTGGCCTTGGTTAAATTGCTGTTTTTTATAAAATAATTTTGGCTTAAAAACACTTTTTTATTAAACGAAAAATGTCCATCATCTTCCATTTTTGCGTCAGCTATTTTATTGTCAAAACCTAACTCTATTTTACTGGTTTGTTTGCTGGTAAATAACCATGTTAACACAGTTCCCGCAGGTACTGTAAAATCAGTAGGATTATTCAATACTTCGCTGCGCTTACCCACATAAACCGGATAAGTACATTTAACTTGATAACCTAAAATAATGGGTTTAGCCACCACATCAAGTGTATAATCTTTACTGCTAAACTCATCGGCTTGTAAGTTAAAAACAGTGGTTTTTTGAATATTTTTAAAACTATAAGTAAAATGGGTTTTATCTGCCTTTTGTAACTTATAACTATTACCGTCTATGGCAATAAAAACCTCATCAGGAATTTGCTTTCCACTTACTTTTACTTGTAAATCAAAATCGGTAAACTGTTCAGCATTTAAGTCAGTATTTTCAATGGTAAAAGTAAAAGGTGCCACAGGTGCAAATGCAGTATTGTATTGCAAAATGCGTTTACCGCCATCGCTTAAAATATCGGGTTTTACAAAACTAAGTAACACTATAATTGCCAAAGGCACCAAAGCAAATTTTACATATTTTAGATTGGCTTTAAAGTTAATGGCTTTTTGAAAAGGAACAGGATTTAACTGACTGGTTTTTTGCTCAATAGCTGCAATCAACAAACTATTATCAACTTGATTATTGGCAGTATTTTTAAGCTGTAAAGTATTTAATAAACTATCGCTCACATTAGAAAAATGGGTTCCAATAATAAGCGATGCTTGTTCATAATTAATGGTTTTACGCAGCTTAAAAATACCTGCTATGGGCACTAAAATATATTTTACCAAACAAAAAGTAGTAAAAGCTAAAAAGGTAAAAAATATTACCGCTCTAATGGTGGAGTTATACCTACCAAAATATTCTAAAGTGGCAATTAATATATAGCTCGACACAAAGGCTGTTATAAAAAAAATAGCTCCTTTTATCAGTTGGTTTTTATAATACTTGCGAATAAACGCTTCTAATTTTTGAATTAATACTTCGTAATTGCTTTGCATATTTCAGTTGGAGCGAATTTAAACTTTAAAAGGTATTGTTAAAGTAAAAAATTTTGAATGGTTTGGGTTGGAAAGCTTTCACGCAGATGCCGCATATTAATGCAGACTTTCACGCATATTGTTTTTAGCTTCCATAAAACTAAAACCTTAAGCTGGATAGGAGGGACATAATCCATAAAAAACTCAGGACTTTGAACTAAAAACTTCGAACTAAGAACTAATTGCATAAAAGGTTAATAAATAAAATCTAGATGGTGTCAATAAGAAATAAAAATTGAATTAATTTGTAAAAAATAAGACTTTTCATTAGAAAAGATGTTTCGACAACTTAAGGAAAAACTAATAGAGAAATTTATAATATAAAATTAAAGATTTAAATGCAACTGCCTAATTCAAATAGTTTACCTGTTAATCTTTTAGCAGCTTGTTTCAATAATACTTCTGCAACTTACAAGTATTATTGGCTTCTATCCATTTTGCAAGAAGTTGAAAAAGGGAACTTAAATGTTTCCAAAAGAAATTTATTTGCTAGAATGATATCTAATGCATGGTACACGGTAAATTATTTTCGTATTTCATTTGGCAAGCAAGATTTAATTCAACAAGTAATTGAAGCATTAAATCAAATTGAAAAAATATCAATTGATGAAAAACAACATTTAGTTTTTCAAAAACTCTGTGCAACAACAAACAGAGAAACTGAAAGACAACTTTGGCATTTTAATAAAAATGTTCCTCACTGGTTTTTAAGTCCATGGTTTCCCAAAATAACAAACGAAACCGATAGTCAACAACAGAAAAGAATTTATTCTGATTCCAAAAATTTCAAAGAAAATTGCTTGTATGCCTTACATGATACCAGTATTGCAATCAATCCCAATTGGACAAATTATTTGACTTCAAACGCAAGAGTACTTAAAGATTTTTGTTATTGGAATTTAGCTTTGTTTTTGCAATCAAAAAATCCAAATGTTCCAGATATTCCTAACAAGTTGATTAAGCCAGCACAAAGAAGTGGTTTAATAACACAACGAAAAGGATTTTGGGATTTGGTATTAAATGAACTTGGTTCGGTAAAATGTATTTATACTGGAGAGAAACTCACAATTGGAAATTATGCTGTTGAACATTTTATTCCTTATAATTTTGTTTCTCACGATTTGATTTGGAATTTAATTCCTGCTGACAAATCATTCAATAGTTCTAAGAGTGATAAACTTCCACCACTTGAAAAGTATTTCAATTCGTTTTTTGATATGCAAAAAACAGCCATTAAAATTGTGATGGATAAAAACCCTAAGAACAAATTTCTTGAAGATTACTTGACGATATTTCCTGACTTAGACAAGAATTTTTCTAAAGAAAAGTTTAAAGAAAGGATTCAACCTCTAATTACTATTGCATCAAACAATGGCTTTGAGTTTTTAAAATGATACAATCTAATCAATACAATCATTTAACAGCAAAAGAAAGAGAAACACTTTCCTTTCCAGCAAAACTTTTATTGAATAGAAGTTTATTGATAGGCGATGTATTAGATTTCGGTTGCGGCTTTGGTAAAGATGTAGAGTTATTGAATGCGAAAGGAATAAATGTTGTAGGGTACGACAAACATTATTTTCCAACTTATCCTACAAAAAAGTTTGATACCATCATTTGTTTTTACGTACTTAATGTTTTGATGCAAGAAGAACAAGCAAATGTATTGATGGAAATTTCACAACTCCTAAAGCCAACTGGAAAAGCCTATTTTGCAGTAAGAAGAGATTTACAATTTGAAGGTTTCAGAACCCATAAAGTTCATCAAAAACCAACTTATCAATGTAATGTAGTTTTGAATTACCACTCAATTTTCAAAAACGAAAATTGTGAAATATATGAATACCAGCATTTCAACCAAGTAAGCAAAATAAATCATCTTGATTGCCCGTTTTGCAATCCAGATTCGGAAAGAGAATTGATTTTAGAATCGGCTACAGCTTATGCTATTTTTGATAAGTTTCCTGTTAATAATGGTCACACTTTAATTATTCCCAAAAAACATTGTTCAGATTATTTTGAACTGTCATTTAAAGAACAAGCTGCTTGTTGGTTGATGTTAAACAAAGCAAAAGAAATTTTGACAAAACAATTTAATCCTGATGGATTCAATATTGGAATAAATATCAGCGAAGCAGCAGGACAAACCGTTCCTCATGTTCACATCCATTTAATTCCAAGATATGAAGGTGATGTAAAAGAACCAAGAGGCGGAGTAAGAGGCGTTATACCTGAAAAACAGAAATATTGATAATGAATACAATTTCAAAATTCCCAAAATGCCAGCAGCTATCAATATAATAATGTGCGGATTTAGTGGTGGGCTTTTTGCTTTACTTTTTGCCCAAACAAAAAGTAAAAAGAAAGTAGAAAAAAATGACTTATCTATTAGCTAACTTGGTTGCCATACAAAGGAGATTCCTTCGGAATGACTGTTTATAAAATGAAATTACTTTCTCTTTAGGGTTCTGTGATAAAAGTTAATGGAATGCAACTAGTTAATACCAGGGAGATTCCTAAGGAATGACTTAACTTTTTTTGTTATAAATTTTGGTATTAATAAGACTTACATAAAATGGTTGGTGAAAACACTGACCAAAGGCAAATAAATCATTAAAATCAAATAAATCATAGTTCAGACTAAGTGCGGTAAACTTTGTTAACTTGAGACTGCTACGTTCCTCGCAGTGACGTTTGATGTGGATTTCAAATCAACACAAAAAAAATGAGCGGAAAAAGTGGTGTGGGTGGATGTCCACTAAATGCGCGAAATTTTAATTTTTCGGCCCGAGTGGCATTGGATAGTGCGAAAGAAAAATTGAAATTTGGATATAGTGGTGGGCTTTTTGCCCAAACAAAAAGTAAAAAGAAAGTAGAAAAAGAAGTGACTAATCCATTAGCTAACTTGTTTGCCATACAAAGGAGATTCCTACGGAATGACTTGACTTTTTTTATAATAAATGTTGTTATTAGTAAGACTTACATAAAATGGTCTGTGAAAAAAAACATTAAAGGCAAAGATAGTTTATTCACTATCTATTGCAGTTGCTTTTAAGCAACTGATAAAATTAATACAAGCAATTTGGCTTTAGCCACATAAATATTAAGTAAACTACATTCTCGAAACCCTAACAGCCAGAGGCTAGCAGTCAGCAGCAAAGAACCAAATTTCAAAATAAATTGTCCATTACTTCTCAATTCCATTTATTTATACAAATTTGCAATAATATAAGTATGAATAAACTATTACCTGCCCTTATTTTGTTATTATTTGTAAAATTTAACTCAAGCCAAGCCCAAACAGTTTTGGTTTTTGATAAAAATACCCAATTAGCCATTAACGATGCTAATATCAATATTGTACAAGAATATTATGATAACGAAGCTGCTATTTCTATAAAACACCCCGACTACAAACCCTATAACCAAATTGTAAATACAAATTATAAAGACACCATTCGTATATTTTTGGTTCCTTCAGCTTTAAAAATAGAAGAGGTAGTGATTTCAGCCAATAAATTCCAAGAAGATAAAAAAGATATACCTAGGCAAATTCAAAGTATTTCCAAAGGACAAATTCAATTTCAAAACAGACAAAACACTGCCGATTTAATAGAAAATACAGGAAATGTATTTATGCAAAAAAGTCAACAAGGTGGAGGCAGTCCTGTTTTACGCGGATTTGAGTCAAACAGAATTTTGATGGTGATTGATGGGGTGCGCATGAACAATGCCATTTACCGTGGTGGACATTTGCAAAATGTATTACGCATTGACCAAAATATTTTAAACCGAGCTGAAGTTTTATTTGGAGGTGGAAGTACCATTTATGGCAGCGATGCATTAGGAGGTGTATTGTATTTTGAAACCATTTTACCCAAAATAAAAACCATTAACTACAATGCCTATTATCGTTTTGGCAGTGTGAACAATGAATCAACGGTTCATTTTGATGTAAATATTGGTAAGAAAAAATGGGCACACTTAATCAGTTTTACTAATAGTAATTTTGGCGATTTACGACAAGGAACCAATAAGGAAAGTATTGATGGCGATAGTATTTATCAACGCAACTATTACGCAGGCAGAATCAATAACCGCGATACCATGCTTAAAAACAGTGACCCAAGTTTACAACTAGGAACTGCTTACAACCAATACGATATAGTCTATAAAGTTTTGTATGCCAAACGTTCTACCGAACAACATGTATTCAATTTTCAGTTAAGTAATACCAACAATGTACCTCGTTACGATAGGTTAAACGAATGGAAAGGAACTAAAAATTACCGCAGTGCAGAGTGGTATTATGGCCCTGAATTACGCACCTTGGCTTCTTATCAATACCGCAGAATTACTAAGAGCGCTTTTGTTGATTATTATAAAATGAATGTGGCCTACCAATATATTGAAGAAAGCAGGTACGATAGAAATTGGCAAGCTGCTAACCTCAACCAACGAAATGAATTTTTGCATGTAGCATCGTTAAATATAGATGCCACCAAACAAATTAAACATAGCCCAAATATGAAACACGAGTTTAGATATGGTTTTGATGGACAGTTTAATTACATAGCTTCCAATGCCAATGCTAAAAATGTAATAACGGGCAAAACCACTAGCAATTCTACTCGTTATCCTGATGGTGGAAGTACTATGAGTTATTTAGCTGCATACTTTAGCCACTCGTTAGAAATAGGTAAAAAATTTATTGTAAGTGATGGTTTACGTGTAAATTATGTAGAGTTAAATTCAACCTTTAACAACAAATCGTTTTTTCCATTTTTAGATAATAATTTAACGCAACAAAATTCGGCTATAAACGGAAATATTGGTTTGGTTTATTTGCCTATTAAAGCCATAAAATTATATACCAATATATCTACCGCTTTTAGAGCACCCAATTTAGATGATGTAAACAAAGTGTTTGATAGCAAATCGGGCGAGGCTATGATTATTCCAAATCCTGAACTAAAACCTGAATACACTTATAATTATGAGCTAGGCTTTAGCGCTGTAGCACATAAAAAAATAAAATTAGAAGGCAATGTTTATTTTACTCAAATTGACAACGCCATTATAATAAAAGCCACTACCTTAAATGGTAGTGATTCTGCTCTTTACAATGGTGTTAACACCAAAGTTTTTAGCAATCAAAATGCGCAACAAGCCTATATTTTTGGGTATAACGCGCAGTTGGCAGTGGATATTACCTCTAATTTTATGGCTTTCTCATCTATAAATTATACGTATGGAAGAATAAAAAATGGAGATAACGAAACGCCATTAGACCATATCCCACCTATGTTTGGAAGAAGTGCTATTCAGTTTCACAAAAACAAATTAATGGTTGAATTTTGCTCTGTTTACAATGGTTGGAAACGCATAACCGATTTTAATTTAACAGGTGAAGACAATGCCATTTATGCCACTCCACAAGGTTCTCCAGCTTGGTACACTTTAAACCTAAAAGCGCAATACAGTTTAGGTACAAAAGGTAAAATTCAATTACAATCTGGAATTGACAATATAACTGATACACAATACCGTGTATTTGCATCAGGAATGAGTGCAGCAGGCAGAAATATTTGGGCTTGTTTAAGATTAAGAATGTAAAAAGTGATGCGAAAAAAAAGAACCAACCAAAACCAACCGCCTATAAGTTATAGGCAAGCTAAAAACACAGTTAGGGCTTTTAACATAATAGTTTTTGCTTTATTTGCATGGCTAACATTTACATCAACAGCTACTCAATTAGCCTTTGTTATAATGGCTTTGGTTCCATTTGCGTGTATGTATTTATTACGCGAATACAAAGGCATTATTATTTATGACCATGAAGATGGCAATAAGCCCAATATAGGTTTAGCTTGCGTGATAGCTGTTTGCGGTATGGTTATAAAAATTGGTTCTGATTATACTATTTTTAGCTATACGTTAGTATGGATTTACAGCATTGTCTTAACAGTATTATTTATTATAATATTTGAAAAAATATCCCAAATGCCAAAAGATTCATTGGTATTGCGAATGGTAATTAATAGTTTTTATGGCTTTTTTTACAG
Source organism: Bacteroidota bacterium (assembly GCA_947464275.1). Taxonomy (GTDB): domain Bacteria; phylum Bacteroidota; class Bacteroidia; order UKL13-3; family UKL13-3; genus JAAFJM01. Next base: position 103,708 of record CANHVU010000004.1, on the reverse strand, counting down.
CTTTGCAATAGTAATTTTTATAAACTGCGCCTTTAACAGTTCGCCATCTAATTACTTTTCAGCTAGAATTATAGAAAAATATGAAACCAAAGGAAAAAATAGTAGCAATGTTTTGATACTCGAAAGATGGCATACTCAAACTAAAAATGAAACCGAAAATGTCAAACAGAAGTATTACGACTCGAAAAATATTGGCGATTATGTAGATATAGATTATTACAATGGGTTGTTAGAAATTGGATGGTATGAACTGAAGTAATTGATTATTATACTTAGTTAAAATGGTAGGTGAAAACACCGACCAAAGACAAAATTATGAGATACTTATTTACTCCATAAACTCCATTAACAATCAACCTAAACCTCGTATCACTTGAGACTGCTTCGTTCCTCGCAGTGACGTTTGTTGTTGATTTCAAATCAATTCAAATAGCCAATCAACCTTATCAACTCAACAAAAGGAGCGGAAAAAGCGGTGTGGGTGGATGTCCACTAAATGCGCGAAATTTCAATTTTTCGGCTCGAGTGGCGTTGGGAAGCGCGAAAAAAAATTGAAATTTGGATTTAGTGGTGGGCTTTTTGCTTTACTTTTTGCCCAAACAAAAAGTAAAAGAAAGGAGAAAAAAAATGATTTAACCATTAGCTAACATGGTTGCCATACAAGGTAGATTCCTAGGGAATGGACTTGACTTTTTTTTGTTACAAATATTGCTATTAATAAGACTTACATAAAATGGTCGGTGAAAACACCGACCAAAGGCAAAGTGACGTATGTTGTGGATTTCAAATCAACTCAAAAAAAAGGAGCGGAAAAGTGGTGTGGGTGGATGTCCACTAAATGCGCGAAATTTTAATTTTTCGGCCCGAGTGGCGTTGGGAAGTGCGAGAGAAAAATTGAAATTTGGATTTAGTGGTGGGCTTTTTGCTTTACTTTTTGCCCAAACAAAAAGTAAAAAGAAGTGACTTATCCCTTAGCTAACTTGGTTGCCAAACAAAGGAGATTCCTACGGAATGACTTGACTTTTTTGTTACAAATATTGCTATTAATAAGACTTACATAAAATGGTCGGTGAAAACACCGACCAAAGGCAATGAACCTAAACATGGTTGTTAAATGCCAAAAATTTACCAAAAATATCAAAAGTAGGCGAGCGTAGGGCAGACAATAATCCCGAATGCTTTCGGGAGGGCCGTGCTTCAATCCCGAAAGCTTTCGGGATGCGGGTGGGTAGTTTCGGTCACTTAGTAAAGTTCGATAGCTATCGGACGAAGTGTTGTCTAGCGTTTTTGCATACTTTTTGGGCAATGCAAAAAGTATGAAGAAAAAAAGAAAGCAAAAAAAAGAAATGACTTATCCATTAGCTAACTTGGTTGCCATACAAAGGAGATTCCTCCAGAATGACTTGATTTTTTTTGTTATAAATATTGCTATTAATAAGACTTACATAAAATGGTCTTTGTAAACACTGACCAAAGGTAAAGTTATAAAATACTTATCAACTACATTAACTAATTAACCTATGTCTTCTATCACTTGAGACTGCTTCGTTCCTCGCAGTGACGTTTGTTGTTGCTGCTTATCAACTTAATTAACCAATAACTTTGTTAATTTGATTTCCTAAATCTCCATCCTAAGGCAAATTCCATAAAATCAGATTCTAAAGATTTATACTTATTTATACTCCCTTTAAAATAACATCCTACAAACAATTTTTTATAAGGGTAATAGGTAAGCCCAAAACGGATATAGTATTTTTGCTTCACCACATTTAAATCATATACATAATGATAAAAATCTAATGGAATAGCTAGTTTTCCAATATTTAATTCATTGCAGAAACCTAATGCTGCATTCCATTTGTCACTCTCTTTTACATCACTTACCAATAAATCAGGCTCATCAATTAATCGTTGCGTGGCATCATAAAATAAGTCAAATCCTAAACCATAATTGTATACTTTATTAAATGGTTTCATGATGGCATTGTGAAATATGAAAATTGGAAATTGTCGTCTATAGGCAAATGTACCTTGCTCTCTATATGCCCCAGCAATATAAGTTGTATAATAAGGAGTTTTATCTTTTAGGGTAAAGTTATTTTTGAATGATTTATTGAGTGGTGTTTGGGTAAAAAAATAGGAAAGTCCTGTTTTGGAATAATAAATATTGAATCCTCCATTAGGCATTTGAAAACTTCCGTTCGATAAATGAAAATAACCCAATTCAAAATTGAATTCTAATTTGTTTGTTATTTTTTTATTTAAAACTGCCCCAACTTCTAATGCAAAATTTAAAGGTAAACTAACCGCCCGGTTATCAAAATTACTGCTAAATTTAAATGACTGTGATGCATATGCACCACCAATTCCAATTTTGCCACTAATGTTTGAGTTTTTTGATTTTAATATATTTATTTGAATAAAAGGAATCAATGAAACATGAAACCCAAAAGTATAGGGTTTATTCATGAAGATGGTTTGTAAATTTAACCCAATTCTAGGATTTCCATATGTTTGATGCCAATCTTTATTTCCGTTTACTTGTTTGTGGATGCCAATGCTAAATCCATGCACCCACCCATCCATACTTTGATGTGTTTTTTCTATTTTATTTGGTGCAAAGCTGTAGCCATTTATATAATTAACATTAAGGCCAATATTTGAAAAGTTAATTTGAGAAAATAAGTTATTAAAATTTGCAATAAGAATACTTGATAACAGTATGTATTTTTTCATTTAATAAGTATTCAATTGTTTTTAATTATGAAATATTGAGTCAATTATAAAGGTTACAAAAATATAATATTGTTTAAATAAACTTTAAGAGTTTATTTGCGCAATATTTAATAAGTTAAATTATCATTATGAGAATTTTAGATCAAGCCATGGCAAGATATAATTATATTTTAATTGGTTTAGTACTTTTAATAACATTTTTTATTGTAAAATCTTTCATCTCAAAATTAACAAGAAAAAACGAATGTCCCAAATGCCAAGCTACAGATGCGGAAAGGGTTCCTAAGGGATTTATCACTCAAATGTTATTTTCTGGTAGAGATGTGAAAAAGTTTAAATGCTTAAAATGCTGGAATATGTATTTTGTTTTCAACTCCGATAATAATAATAATTAATGATTTGATTTTTACAGTTTATTGTAAAAATCTATAGTATCAGCCACTATCTTTTTATTATCGTATTTGTCTTTTACTAACCTAAGTGCATTTTTCCCAATTCTAATTATTTCACTTGGGTTATTTATTAGGTTTCTAATTTCATTTTTAAACTCTTCAGCTGTTTCAGCTATGATAATATGTTCTCCGTTTTTAGCATCAATTCCTTGAGCACCTAAAGAGGTGGAAATGATACACTTTCCTAATCCCATTCCTTCCAGAATTTTTACTCTAATGCCACTGCCTGAAAATAACGGTACAACCATTATTGCCTTTTCATTCATAAACCTAATGGCATCATCTATTTCGCCCAAAACACCTATATGGTTTTGATTATTATAGTCAAAAAATGATGTCGGAATATTCCTACCAGCCAAATAAAATTTTAGTTCAGGAAATTCATAGTTCATATCGTACCAAACATTTTGAATAAACCATTTCATTGCCTCTTGATTTGGCATCCAATCCATTGAACCTATATGAAATAAACTAGGCATTTCTAAATTAGTATTATCAACAATTAGTTTTTCTAAATTTATACCAAATGGTGATACATGTATTGGTTTAACACAACCACTTTCCTTAAAAGCTAATGCATCATTTTTAGTAATGGCAGCTATTCCGTCAAAATTATTTAATTGTTGTTTTTCAAATTTTTTTAAACGTTTAGCCAATAAATTTAAATACCATTTTTTTAAGGGATTTCCTTCATTACAAGCCAATGTTTCCCATATTTGATATTCTACATTATGCTGTCTTAAAATACACTTTGCTTTGCTATGTTTTCTGATAATGTCTAAATATGGGGCTACAAAAACAGTTTCAAATACAACCACATCAAATTGTTTTTCATTGCAAATATCAGTTAACTGCTGTTCAAAATTTTTATTGATGAATCGTTTTACATGGTATGATTCATCAGAAAATAAATTTAAAAAGGCGTCAATTGGTTTAATATGGTTATCAATAAATGTTAAATGTATATCACCAAGGGCTTTCACATGATTTGGCAATTCTTGGTAATCTATAAAGTGCTTAGAGGTGTTTAAGGAAGCAATAGTTAACGCACAACCAGCATCGCCATAACCTTTTGCATAATTAAAGTAGCAAAGCGCTCCTCCATCTTTTAGTGGCCAAGGAAAACGTGGTGTTATTTGTAAAATATTCATTTTGTAGTTTTATTTTTCGGAATTATTTTTTTGAAAATATTGGTCCAAGCGGTCTTGTTAAATAAGGAACTATCGTTACTAGCTTGATAAGTTAAGAAAAAGCCAAGCGGGGTAAGCACCAAAACACCAATCCAAATACCAAACATAGGTGACCATGCCATTGTTTTTGCTGCCTTTTCGCCTGATAGCGAAATAATATGATATATTAAGTAAAGTAAAATTGAAACAACAACAGGCAAACCAAATCCACCTTTTCTTATAATGGAACCTAGTGGAGCTCCAATAAAGAACATAATAATACATGCAACGGCCAGTACAAATTTTTTGTGCCATTCAATATCATATCTAGCTCCACTTTTCTTTATATCATATCGTTCTGTAATGGCATAAGAAATAACATTTTTTACGGTTCTTGTATTACTTTCAGCATTGCTTAAAATTACATCTTTGTATTGCGAATTGAATAAATTGATGACGTTTTTAACAGTATCACTCACCATTAAATTAGCTGTATTTTTCAGGCTCGAGTCTTTTCTTAAAAAGAAATAGTATGGTTTTACGTATCCTTTTAATTCTAATGCTTTTTTGTACTTAACCACTTTCATGGAATCGCTGTAAAATTGCAATTGAAACACATTTAACATTTCATAATTATGTTTAAACAAATCTTCATCTGTTCTATTAAAATTTAAAACAGATAAGTCAAACATAATTTTTTCTTCGCTAAAATAGGTACTAGAATGAGGAAAGGTGTTATAGTAATTTCGTTGGGTTTCCATTTCTTCATATCTGGCGCCATCAAACAAGGTGAAAAATAGAAACCTTCCATCATTACTTAATGTCATGGTACCTTTTTTTGCAGAAATAACGGTTGAGTGAGAAGTGTTGGCGCGTTTATCATAAATAATGATATCCTGCATTTCTTGGGTAGTTTTATTTTTTTTACCAACTCTAAGCGTTATTCCTTGAATACCACTATAAAAAACACCTTCGGTTATGGCTAAGGCTGGTTTTTTTTCGCGTACATCGTACAATAAAGCCCTGCTTTTTAAATTTGCAACAGGTATGAGAATATTAGATACAAAAATTCCAAATATTGAAATACCTAACATCACCAAGTACATAGGTTTAAACATTTTCCAAATGGAAATTCCTGCTGCTTTGGCCGCTACTAATTCATAGGTTTCACCTAAATTCCCAAATGTCATAATGGAGGCTAACAAAACAGCTAAAGGCATGGCTTGTGGAATTAATGATGCCGACCAATAAAAAAGTAATTCGGCAATTACTTGCCATTCTAGTCCTTTTCCAATAAGCTCATCTACATAAAGCCAAATAAATTGCATTAATAAGATAAACATTACTACCACGATGGTAGGTAAAAATGTTCTAAAAAAGCTGCCTATAATTAGTTGATGAAGTTTCTTCATTTTAAAATGATTGCGCAAGTTAATAAATTTTATGATGTTGTATCTTACTTTTCAATAACTATACCAATTAATCATTTATTTTGTTGAAACAGTGTTTAAATCGTTTGTCTTTAAAGTGCTAAAATCGTACAATAATAATAATAGAATAATATGCATTTAGCAATAGCAGGAAATATTGGGTCGGGCAAAACTACATTAACTACTCTTTTAAGTAAACATTATAATTTTGAACCTCATTACGAAGATGTTGAAGATAATCCTTATATATCTGATTTTTATGAAGATATGCAACGTTGGAGTTTTAATCTGCAAATCTATTTTTTAAATAGCCGCTATAATTCTATTTTACAATTTCAAAAAAATAAAAAAAGTATAATTCAGGATAGAACAATTTATGAAGATGCGAATATTTTTGCACCTAATCTTCATTCTATGGGTTTAATGAGTACGCGCGATTTTGATACTTATCAAAAAATGTTTGAGTCGTTGAACCAAACAATTAAAGCACCTGATTTAATGATATACTTACGCGCTTCTATTCCAACTTTAGTTAATAATATTCAAAAACGTGGAAGGGATTATGAAGATAGCATCCGTTTAGATTATTTAAAACGCTTAAACGAACGCTATGAAGCATGGATAAGTTCATACAAACATCGCCACATAATAATTGAGGTAGATGATTTAAACTATGCTGAACGTCCTGAAGATTTAGGTAAAGTAATTGACAGGATTCAAACAGAACTTAACGGTTTATTTTAGTCAAAATTGTCAATAGGAGTAGATATACAGCTTGCAATTGAGCTTTTAAATAGCAATAAATTAGTTGCCATTCCAACCGAAACTGTTTACGGTTTGGCAGCTAATGCTTTTAACGAAAATGCTGTTTTAAGTATTTATAAAACTAAAAATAGACCCCAATTTAATCCTCTTATTATTCATAGTAATAGCATTGAAAGATTTGAGCAATGGGGGTTAGAAATACCAAATGATGTTAGGTTACTTGCGGATAAGTTTTGGCCAGGGCCATTGACATTTATTATTCCTGCCAATAATAAAGTTCCTGATATCGTAACAGCTGGTACTGGTGCTGTGGCTATTCGTGTTCCAAATCATCCGCTTACATTAGAATTGCTTTCAAAGCTAAGTTTTCCGCTTGCAGCACCAAGTGCTAATCCAAGTGGATTCATTAGCCCAACTTCGGCTTTACATGTATATAAGCAATTGGGTAATAAAATTGATTATATTCTAGATGGAGGAATTTGTAATGTTGGCGTGGAGTCAACAATTATTTCCTTTTTAGAGAATGAACCAAAAATATTACGTTTCGGAGGTTTAGCAATTGAGGTGATTGAGGAGGTTATAGGTCATCAATTATTAGTAAATACCACTTCAGAAAAAATAGTAGCACCAGGAATGCTAACTAAACATTATGCCCCAAATCATCCAATGTTTTTAGTGGATGACATTGTTAAAGCTTTAGAAGGAAAAAATAGGGATAGGGTAGGAGTTATTACTTTTTCTAATTCAATACTAGATATACCGGCTACGAACCAGTTTATACTATCAAAAAATAAAGACTTAAACGAAGCTGCTAGTAATTTATTTGCCGTTATGCGCAATATTGATGAGTTAGATATTGATGAAATTTATGCTGAAAAATTCCCTAATCATGGATTGGGTTATGCTATAAACGATAGGTTAAAGCGAGCAAGTATTCAAGAGTAAAAAAATTAACCTTTTAAGTTTATTTTGGTGAGGTTGTTGAATATTTTAGTAGGTATAAAAACAAAAAAACCTAGTTGTTACTAGGTTTTTAAGGTGTTTCTTTAGTAGTTTTATTTTTCAATTGAATTGTTTAGCAATTAAACACATCAATTAATTTTAATAAACCAGGGTTCAATTCTTTTTTGCTAAATATTGCTTCATGAAAACTTGTGAAAGCAATTTGGTTATTAATTAAGCCTGTCATTTCGTTTTTTCTACCCTCAAGTAAGGCCTCTACCGCACCATTACCAATTCTAGAAGCCAACACTCTATCGTAAGCTGTTGGAGAACCACCACGTTGAATATGCCCTAAAATTACAATTCTTGGATCAAAATCAGGGATTTGTTTCTTAATATTCTCAACAATTGCAGTTGAACCTCCTTCTGAGTTTCCTTCTGCTACAATGGCAATTGTAAATGATTTTTTACTATTAGTTCTGCCTTTAAAAAAGTCAACAAGTGCTGTATAATCTTCTCTTACTTCAGGTAAAAGTGCTATTTCAGCACCACCAGCTATGCTCGATGCCAAAGCAATAAAACCTGCTTCTCTTCCCATTACCTCTACAAAAAATATACGACCATGCGAGTCTGCAGTATCTCTTATTTTATCAATTGCATCCACCGCGGTGTTAATAGCAGTATCAAAACCAATGGTTAAATCAGTTCCAAATAAATCATTATCTATGGTACCCGGGCATCCAATTGAAGGGATTTTATATTCATTATAAAAAATTTCCGCACCAGTAAAAGTGCCATTTCCACCAATACAAACAATGCCTTCAATACCATTGGCAACCAAGTTATCATAAGCTTTTTTACGACCTTCGGGGGTCATGAATTCTTTGCTACGCGATGTTTTTAAAATAGTACCACCTCTTTGAATAATATTTCCAACTGAACGAGATGTTAAAGGAACAAAGTTTTCACCACCTTCAATCATTCCTTTATAGCCTTGCATTATTCCAACTACTTCTACATTTTTAAAAATGGCTGTTCTAACTACAGCTCTGATACATGCATTCATTCCAGGAGAATCGCCACCTGAGGTAAAAACAGCTATTTTTTTCATTTATTAATTTTTTACTAATTGTTTTGTTGTTATTACAGCTTGTAAATTTATCAATCTATTTGGCTAAATCAAAAAAAAACCGCTTCAAATTTTGAAGCGGTTTTTTTTTTGATTTTATGAAAATTATTTTTTCCATTTAATGTCTAAAACTACGAAGCTAGTAGCTCCATTTGCAGTTGTAGCAACTAATATTAATCCTTTTGCACCACTAGCAGTTTTAAAACCAATAACATTATCTTTAATTAAAGATTTGGCTAGTTCGTTTTGATTTGCAGGGATTGTGAAATCTAATTTATCTATTTCTTGTTCAACAGTAAAATTAGTACCTGAAAATACAGAAGCTTGAATATTTGTTCTAATAAAATAAGTTTTATTTCTAGTTGCCCAAACACCTAATTCAGTAGACCAAGGAGCAACATCAGTACCTGTTAAAGATGGTGAAAAGATAGTGGTTAAGTTAGCAGTACCATAGTATACACCCATATCAATTTTTGATGAATTATATCTTGCTCTTAATGCTGAATCTGCAGTAGTTGGCATATCAGGAAGAATTGGAATTCCTGCCTTGAAAAGATTAATACTGTTAGGAGCATTTTCATCTAAACCAAAGAATTTAAATTCTTGAATACCTTTATTTGAATTACTTTGAGCACCTAATGTAAATTGACCTGTTGCATATAAATCTTTTACAGTTACATTAATTGTTTTTGTTGCTGTTTTACCTTTGTCATCAGTAATAATAACAGTGTAAGCAAATTTATCATTCACATTTCCATTAGTTGATAAAACACTATCACTTACTGATTTGGTTATAGAAGCTGAATCTGCAATTGTCGAAGAATCTCCATAAAGTTTAACCATAATGTTAGAGGTTAAATTTGTTCTTGTTAACAAAACCGATTTCAATTTAGCTCCACTGGCAGGAGAAGAGGTAAAAGAAATGGTTACCACATCTTTGAATCTTAAGTTTAGATCTGCAGTAGGCGCTGTAACTGTTAATGAAGGTGCACCTGGGTCTGAAGTTTGAGGATCACCTCCATCTTTTGAGCATGAAGTAAATATAGTAGCTACTAATGCTAAAGCTGCTATTGATTTAAATAAATTTTTCATTCTTATATTATTGTTTTTTAGTTTATTGCAAATAAAAGGTTTATTGATAACTGTTACAAGTAATTTTTTGTTATTATATTAGTTTTCGCTTCTATAATCGTCTCTTGTAAATTCATCAAAATTATATTCTGGCATTAGTTCGGTTTTAACATAATCCACTGTATCAACTAATGCTTCAGTAAATTTATTAAAATCTTCTTTGTACAAAAATATTTTATGCTTAATAAATGACCCGTCTTCAAAGCGTTTTTTACTTTCAGTTATTGTGATAAAATAATCATTTGCTTTAGTAGATTTTACATCAAAAAAATAGGTTCTTTTTCCAGCTCTAATTTTTTTTGAGTATATTTCTTGGTTATCTCTTTTCTCGAAATCGTCCATATTATTCTTTAATTTTTACTCGTTTTAAATCTTTCGCAAAATAGCCACACAAGTATAGTTTGCAAAAATTTTTGTTAACACTTTTTACTCATTTTTTAATCTTTTACAATACTATTTGTATTCAACTGATTTTTATAGAGTTCATTATATTTTTTATTGAGTGTTATTAACTCATTGTGATTACCTTGTTCTACTAAATTACCGTTTTCAAAAAACAAAATATGGTCGGCATTTTTAGCACTTGATACCCTTTGACTAATAATAATGATGGTTTTGTTTTGTTTTTCTTTGTAAATATTTTCTAAAATGCTTGTTTCTGTTTTGGTATCTAATGCACTCAAACTATCGTCAAAAATTAATATTTCTGGATTCTTTATAAAAGCTCTTGCGATGGCTGTTCTTTGTTTTTGACCACCCGATAGTGTAACACCTCGTTCACCAATTATTGTTTCAAATTGATTTGGCATTCGTAATATATTTTCTGTTAAACTAGCTTTATCACTCGCTTGTTCAACGTGCTCTTTTGTTTTCAAAGCATTTTTTTTCAGACCAAATTCTATGTTATTTTTTATAGAATCGCTAAATAAAAATACGTCCTGAGGTACATAACCTACCTGATCTCGGTATGCATTGATATTTAAATTTTTAATATTTATATTGTCAATTAAAATCTCTCCGCTATTAGCGTCTATCATTCGCAATAATAATTGGGTAATGGTGGTTTTACCGCTTCCCGTATTTCCTAAAATGGCTAATGTTTGACCTTTATTTATTTTAAAGGTAACATGGTTTAAAGCAGGATAATTTTTTTCGAAATAAGTAAAACTTACATCTTTAAATTCTAATGATTCTTCAAATGTAAATGGATTTAAATTGCTATTTTTTATAGTAGCTTCAGTATTTAAAAATTGGTTTATTCTTGCCTGGCTTGCTGATGCTCTTTGAACTAATGAACTTACCCAACCTAAAGACGTTACTGGCCAAGTAAGCATACCTACGTACATAATAAATTCGGGAATAATACCGATTTGTTCTTTACCTTCTGCTACTAATAATCCCCCTACAAAAATTACAATTAAGGTGCTTAATCCTGTTAAAAAGAAAAGTGTTGGAAAAAACAAGGATTCAACTTTTGCAAGTTTTAATTGTTTTTCTTTATAATCGAGCGATTGTGATAATAAATCTTCCTCAAATTGTTTTTCAATTCCAAATGATTTAATCACTCGAATGCCTGAAAAGCTTTGCTGAACAAAACTGGTTAAATCGCTTAATTTTGATTGAATAGCATCACTGCGTTTTTCAATTAAATTATTTACATAAAATATGGTAATTGAAAGTATAGGTAATGGAATTAAGGTGTACCAAGTTAACATTGCGTTTGTTTGGAACATGGCATAAATGGTTATGCTACAAGTTACAATTAAGTTTACCGTGTACATAAGTGCAGGACCAATATACATGCGCACTCTACTAACATCTTCACTTATTCTGTTCATTAAATCACCTGTTTGATTTTTACGGTAAAATTCCATGTCAAGGGTTTGGTATTTTTCATAAATTTCGTTTTTTAAATCATACTCAATTAACCTACTCATTACAACCAATGTTTGGCGCATAAAATACATGAATAAACCACGTAAAAGAGAAAAGCCAAGTATTAATATGGAAAAATAAAAAAGCTTATCATATAAACTCTGATTTTCGGAGGTGCTATTAACCTGCTTTAACGCATCTGCTACCAAATTAGTGGCCTCGCGAATGTATTTAGCAGGGAAAATTTGAAAAATACTAGCTATGATAACCGAAATAATTCCAGCTAATAAACGCCATTTATATTTTACAAAATACTTATTTAAAGTGCTTAGTTCTTTCAATTTTAAATTATTATTTTATATCTTAAAATACCAATATATTCATGAATGGCAAATTCTGTTTGTTTGATGCTACTCCAACTTGGCAAAGCAGGGTAATATTTTAAATTTTTAACCAGAAAATCGCAAGGTGCAGGAATTACATTACAACCCATTTTTTCGAATAGGTACACTGCTCGTTTCATGTGATTTGCGCTGGTTACTAATATGAGTTTTTTATTACCAATTAGTTTGTAAGTCTCATCAGCTTCCGATTTTGTATTATGTGGTATTTCACTTAAAATTTGTTTTGTTGTATCATAAGTTAAACTTTTATAAGCACTTTCATAAATACTTGCTTCGCTATAATTTTCACTAAATGGCTTACCTCCAGAAAATATCAATTTGGCATTTGGATTTATTTTTTTTAGCCTAATTCCTTCTACTAATCTTAATAATGATGATGCACCTAGTTGACTTGTTGTTGGCATATTTTCAGCATCATTGTATCCACCACCAAGTATAATGATGTACTCAGCTTCATTAATTTTACTTGTATCTGTTAAGCAAACAAAATCATTTTCTAAACTATTAACAAAAATTCCTGCAATTGGTTGCATTGTTATTAATACAAAGAAGATAAAAACACCTATGAAAATATATTTAATTTTAGTTGTAACTGTATTTTTTAATAAATGAAAAACAAACCAACTGCTTATTAAGGTTAATATAGATAATGGAAAAATGAGTGCAGTTAATATTTTTTTTAAAATAATTTTTTTAAGCATAACAACTATTTTAAAGTAATGAATTGGTTTAATTTTAAAATGTATTTTGCAGCAATTTTGAGCATGTTACTTTTTAATCCATTTAATTTACATGCCTTAATTACTTCCGGATTAATAATGAATAAATTGGTGAAAATACTACTAGTACTTTTGCCTCCTTTTTTCATATAAACCATTAATAGAGGCATATATTTAAATTTAATTTTGTGTTTCCACAAGAACCTTAACATTAGTTCAAAGTCTCCAGCAATTTTAAAACTAGCATCATAAAACCCTAATTGGTGAAACAACTTTTTTTTACAATAAAATGAAGGATGTGGTGGCATTACACCCCATTTGAATAGGCTTATTTTGAAATTTGAAGAGGAGTAATACCGTGATATCTTATCATCATGATTAGCAAATGCTATATCTCCAATAATACAGTCTAAATCTGTGTCTTTATCAAATTCTTTAACTATTTTTTCAATAATAAAATTACTAGCAAATCTATCATCTGCATTTAAACTACCAATAATATCACCAGTTGCTAATTTTATTCCTTTATTTAATCCATCATAAAACCCATTATCAGATTCAGATAAAACCAATTGAATATTTGAGTTGTATTTTTTTATTATATCTAATGTTCCATCAGTCGATTTTGCATCAATAATTATATATTCAATGTTTTGATAAGATTGATTGATTACTGATTGAATCGTTCTTTCAATGGTAGCTACATTATTTAATACAACTGTAATTATGGATACTTTCAACTGCACTATTTATTATAATGAATAAATTTGAAACCATCATTTATAGAATTAGTTCTTAAACTAATTCTATACCCATAGTTTTTGTAAATAATTTCATCGTAGCCTTGTGAGAGGCAAGGCAATGAAACATTCCAACAATACATGTTATTTTGCGGATGAAAATATTGGTTTCCATTAATCGTAATAGTATCTATTTTTTCAAAAGTATATTGAGGTTTTGGTATAACAAGTTGCTTACTATCTATTTTGTTAAATTGACCTAATTGATTACTTGTTGAATTTACTTTTATATTGATACTCCAAAAAGCTGGAATTAGCATGATTAATAGAATAATTACATGAAAATAATACAATTTAAGTTTAACAAATTTTACTAACCAATATTTATGAATTAAGTAAATAATTAATGCCAAAAAGTATAATAACATTGGCAATGCAAATCGATATTGCGGAGCAAATAAAAACCAGAAGATAAGGCTTAAACTAATTATTACTTGTAAGATAAAAATATTTTTTTGAATTTTATTTTTAACAAATAAATAGATTACAACGAAAGTACTAACAATAAAAGTTAACCCTATAATTTGATTAATGAAACCTTTACTACTTGGTCGTGTTAGTAATGTTTTAAGTAAATCCCATTGAGAAATATTTTGTAATTGATTGATTTCATTTGGATTTAAACTATTTGAAAAGGACCAGCTTTTTACCCCATTGGTAAAGAAACCAATAATACTTTCAGGTGTTCTCCAATCAACATTAAATGCAAATATTTTATAGGGATAGAAAGGATATCCTGTTTGATAAACATTTTTAATTAAGCAAATACCAATAATTGAAATAGCCAATATTATAAGATGCTTATTTTGCTTAATCACATTTTTTTGAAAAATAGCAAAAAGTGCTAATATGGAAATGGCAATTGCCGATATTTTTATAGAATAACAAAATGCTGCTATCACAATAATAAATGCATAATACTGTTTGTTATTACTATTTGATATAAATAATTGAAATGCAATTATGGTGAAAATGATGATAGCAAAATCAGGGTTGGGTGCACTATAAAAAGGTAAGCTAATTATTAGAGCTAATAAATATTGAGTGTAAAACAATATATTTATTGGTTTATTATTTTTAGTTTCTAACATAAATATTGTAAATACTAAAAGTAATAAACCATTGATATCATTTAAATTAATGGTGTTTGATATACTATATAATGCTTGAAATATGTGCCAAGAAGAGCTTAAACCAAGTGATAAGTGTAAATTGGAAATTCCATGTATAAAACCATATTGCTGAAGCCATTTTATGGTTTGAATATAATACAAACCATCATCATTAATATTTGAAAATCCACTTGAAAAATAAGAAAAAACAATTACACTTAAACTTAAAATAATGTTGTTTTTTGAGTTACTAAATACATCATTATTACTTGTAATTTCTTTCCTGTAATATACTAATACTATTACTGAGATGATTTGTAGTAATATGAAGTAAAAATATTTTATAGGTAAAAAAAATGAAGCTATGCTAGTTAAGCTTGTAATAACAATAATACCCAAAATAGTTACAAGACTGAATGAGTGCTTTATCTTAAACAATTTATTACTTAGCCAACCAATGGTGTAACAATTAAAAATTATAATTAACCAATTAATAATAATGCTAATCATTTAATGTTGTTTTTCTGATTGTGATTAACCAAGCCAATAATGCAATTCCAATTAATGGACTAAATAGAAAAGGATTTAATACCTTATGCCAATTTAATAACAGTGAATGTTGAGAATAGCACATAACCATATCTATTATATAAATTAGTAATGCAGTGAATATATAAATCAATTTATTGGCAATATTTATTTTGTAAAGTTTAATTATCAAATTAACTGATAATAAATTAAGGGCAAGCCTGAATAATTTACTCAGTGCAAATGCATTAAATTCAACACAATCAGGGTTGAAAGTATAAAAACTACATGCACTAAATTTAAATGTGAGTATATTGAAGTTTTGAAACAAAAAATCAAGAATAAAAATTACGAATATGGGAATTATTTTACCACCCCAAATGATTTTTTTATTGGCTAACATCCTCTTTTTTATTAAAAAATTTAACCCAAACAATCATTAATATGAATGTTATAAAATATAATATTATTGGAAAAATATAAGTGTGAAATAAGTCGAAAAATTGAGGGGTACTAATTTTTATTTCAACTAAAATATATAGCCTTATAATGTTAATAATAAAAAGAATGGCTAATGATATTGGAATGAATTTTAAGTATTTTGATAAGTCACTTTTAAATGCAATTATAAAACTTAGTAGCGTATTGAAAACAGCAATTCCATTACATCCTTCTGCAATATTAACCAACCCTTTTTCCTTCAAACTAATTAATACTGCTGGCTTAAATAATAATATTGATAAGTTAAATTTTGTAAAAATCTTACAAAAAATAATTGAAGTATATAAAGTAATAAAATCGGGTTTTGGAGCATAAAGCCAAAGTACCCATTGGTATATTCCATTAAGTAATATATAACTTAATGTGAAAAGTAAAATAAATTGAATTGCTTTCTTATTTTGCATTTTATTATTGTAAAATAGTATTTATACTTTGCGCAATATATTCAATTTGATTTTTATTCATTTCGGTATGAATTGGAAGTGATATAACAGTTTTGCATAATACTTCTGAAACAGGTAAACTACCAATTTTATGATCTAAATTAAATGCTTTTTGCATATGTAATGCTATTGGATAATAAACCATTGTAGGTATATTAAGTTTCAATAATTCACTTTTTAAGTTATCTCTTTCAGTAGCATTAATTTGAATAGTATATTGATGGAAAACGTGCGTACTACTTGAACTTCTTTTAGGTATTTTTATTTTAGGATTATTTCCTAATAGTTTATCATACAAATCAGCTACTTGGTTTCTTGCTTTTTCGTAATTTGATAATTCATTTAATTTTACATTCAATACAGCTGCTTGAATGGTATCAAGTCGTGAGTTCACTCCTATAATATCATGGACATATTTTTGAGATTGACCATGGTTACAAATCATGGTAATTTTTTTGGCTAAATTATCATCATTAGTCATCAATGCACCACCATCACCAAAGCAACCTAAGTTTTTTGAAGGAAAAAAGGAGGTGATACCTATGGTACCAATGGTACCCGCTTTTTTGGTAATATTATTTCTAAAAGTGTATTGTGAACCTAATGCTTGCGCATTATCCTCAATAATAAATAAATTGTATTTTTGTGCTAATAATTCAATTTCATCCATGTTAGCACATTGACCAAATAAATGAACAGGTACAATTGCTTTGGTATTAATAGTTATTTTTTCTTCTATAAGTTTTGTGTCAATGCAAAATGTTTCGTTGTCTACATCAATCAAAATAGGGGTTAAGCCTAACAATGAAATTACTTCCGCAGTAGCAACATAAGTAAAAGCAGGTACCATAATTTCGTCACCTGGTTTTAAATTTAATGCCATCATTGCAATTTGTAAAGCATCTGTTCCATTTGCACAAGAAATTACATGTTTTACATTTAAGTAGGAAGCTAAATTTTTTTCAAATAGTTGCACCTGAGTTCCTTTAATAAAACTCGATTTGTCAATAACATCTTGTATAGCGTTATCTATAAGAGGCTTTATTTTATCATATTGCCCTTTAAGATCTACCATTTGAATTTTTAACATATAATTATCTATCGGTGTTATGCTAGGTAAAATTATTATTTTACTCGTTTAACAATTCCTTCTTTTAGTTCGTATTCTTGTTTGGTTTCTTTGCAAATGCCAAGTCCATTGTTATCAAAATGAAGGCGGTGGCCATTTTCACTAACCCATCCAATTTGTTTTGCAGGGTTACCAATAACCAATGCAAATGCTTTAACTGATTTTGTAACTACAGTTCCTGCACCAATTAAGGCGTATTCATTAATTGTATTTCCACAAATAATGGTGGCATTGGCTCCAATAGAAGCACCTTTTTTTACTATTGTTTGAAGGTACTCGTTTTTTCTTACTACCGCACTTCTCGGATTTATTACATTGGTAAATACCATTGATGGGCCCAAAAATACATCATCTTCGCAGGTAACACCTGTATATATCGAAACATTATTTTGAACTTTTACATTTTTACCAAGAACTACATTTGGCGATATAACAACATTTTGCCCAATATTACATTTATCACCTATAATTGAATTTGACATGATATGAGAAAAATGCCAAATCTTGACACCATTTCCGATAGAACAGTTATCATCAATTACGGCAGTTTCATGTGCAAAATAGGAATCCATATTTTCTTTTTTATAAGTTATTTATGTTTCTTAGAAGATATATTTGTTCTATCATTTGAACTACTTTCATTCCCTCTATTGCAGTGGTTTTAATTTCTTCTTTTTTATTGATGGTATTGATTACATTTTTGATAACGTACTCGTGATTAGCTGCACTGCCTTTATATTTTCCATAATCATTTGGTGGATTGGTTGGATTCATAGCTGGCATTTCGTAATCTTTTATTTCACAATGGAGTACCTTTTCCATGTATTGCCCACCTATTTTGATACTGCCAAATTCGGCTAAAATGGTTATGCTACTTTCTATGTTTTTATTGTAAGCAGAAGTACTATAATTAATGGAACCAACTCCACCATTTAATAACGAAAAACTAATGTTTCCACTATCTTCAAATTCTATGGTGTTTTTGTGGTTAAAATTATAAAAATTGGCAGCAATATTATGTATATCACCAAATATCCAATACAATGTATCAACAAAATGGCTAAACTGAGTGAACAATGTTCCACCATCTAAATTAAGTTTACCCTTCCAACCATTGAGTTTATAATAGTTTTCATCCCTATTCCAAATACAATTTATTTGAACGTTGAATATTTGGCCAAGTATATTACTTGAAACAATTTCTTTTAACCAAATCGATGGGGGAGAGTACCTATTTTGCATTACACAAAATACATTTTTATTGACTTGTTTTGATTTTTCAATAACAGAATTGCATTCTTCGGTAGTTAATCCCAAGGGCTTCTCAATTACCACATGCATGTTATTTTCTAAGCATTTGATTGCTTGTTGGCAATGCAAATAATTAGGAGTTGCTATACACATAACATCTACCTCCATATTGCTAGCAATAAAATCACTTAAACTATCAAATATCGGTAGATTATATTCCTTGATTTCATTGCTAGGATTAATTTCAATGAAAGCAATCAGTTCTGCATCTGTATTAGATAATATAATATCAGCATGGCGTTTACCAATATGTCCTAAACCTATGATTGCAAATTTTATTTTTGACATTGATTTGTTAAAAAAAGGAATTTACTATTTTCCTTTTATTAAGTATGTGAAGATTTTTACTTACCCAGTAATTCTTTTATTATATTGATTACCAATTGATGTTCAGAAGTAGATAAATTACTTCCAGATGGTAAGCATAATCCTTGGTCAAAAAGTTTTTCTGATACATTGGTTCCATAGTATGGATATTGTTCAAAAATAGGTTGCATATGCATAGGTTTCCATAATGGACGGCTTTCTATATTTTCTTTTTCAAGGGCTAACCTAATATCATCTCTTGTAATACCATTAGTATGTAATGGGTCAACTAGTATTGTACTTAACCAACGATTGCTGTAATAACCAGCAGGTTCCTTTAAAAAAGTAATTCCACTAATTCCCTCCAAATGTTTTTCATATAATTCAAAATTCAACCGTCTTTGGTTTATCCTATCTTGCAAAACAGTCATTTGTCCTCGTCCAATTGCAGCACAAACATTACTCATTCTGTAATTATATCCAATATGAGAGTGTTGGTAATGAGGTGCTGAATCTCGCGCTTGTGTAGCTAAAAAACGAGCCTTATTTATATATTCTTCGTTATTCGAAATTAAGGCGCCACCACCACTAGTGGTAATAATTTTGTTTCCATTAAATGATAACACACCCAAATTGCCAAAAGTACCACATGCTTTCTCGTTTATTTTTGAGCCTAATCCTTCTGCAGCATCTTCTATAATTGGAATTCCAAATTCAGCAGCAATTGCTAATATTTCGTTCATTTTAGCTGGCATACCATATAAATGAACAGGTATAATGGCTTTTGGCTTTTTACCTTTACTTATTCTATCCTCAATTGCTTTTCTTAATTGAATTGGACACATATTCCATGTTTCTTCTTCCGAATCAACAAAAACAGGTATTGCACCTTGATAAACTATTGGATTTGCAGATGCTGAAAAGGTAAAACTTTGACAAATTACCTCATCGCCTGCTTTTACATCTAATAATATTAATGCTAAATGAATAGCTGCTGTACCTGCACTTAACGCTGCTGCATTTTCTGATTGAGTAAAGTTACATAAATCTTTTTCAAAACCATCAACATGGGGGCCTAATGGCGCAATCCAATTGGTATCAAAAGCATCTTTTACATACTCAAACTCTTTTCCACACATATGTGGCGATGAAAGCCAAATTTTAGGTTTTGTCATTTAGATTTTTTAATTTTAACGTACAATATTAATAACAATTGGTCATATTACAAATATGCTAAAGTTATCTTGTTAAGTAAAATAAGTATTTGTATAGTTAATTTACTTAGTATTTAATTTTTTAATTTTAAGTATTCAAATATTTTATTCTTAAGAATATCTAACAAGAAATAACTGCATAATACATGAGGGAAATTTTATTGGGGAAAATAGCGAAAAAAAGCAAGAGTCTATTAAAAATAAAAATAGCTCAAAAGTTAGCTTTGTGCTAAAATGTTGGTAGTATTAAATAAAAAAGGGTGAAATGATTTTTACCAACAATGTAATGATAATTCGTAAAATAGTTTTCTAGTGCATAATGTGTAATCAATCATACGCAAATGGGCAATTTAAATGTTTTTAACTACACATTGTTAATCACCAAATATTCAATTAAAAGAAATAGAATTTTTTTATTTAATTAACTTTATGAAAGCTATATTATTCTACCCGGAACACCAATAACGGTGCTATTATCAGGAATGTTTTTGGTAACCACTGCCCCAGCACCAATTTTACACCATTTTCCAATTGTTAAATTAGGTAAAATCACTGCTCCAGAACCAATTAATGTTCCTTCACCAATTTTTACATTACCCGAAATGTGCACTCCAAACATGATTGAAACGAAATTTTCAATTATTGCATCATGACCAATTGTACTATTGATATTTATGATTACATGGTCTCCAATTTTGATATCAACTGTTAATTCAACTCCTTTACAAATAATATTACCAGTTCCAATACTAGTACTCTTATGAATATTGATATTTGGATGAATGATATTTACAAAATTGAATTCATTACTTTCTTTAATTTGTTTTCTAATCTTAGAATCAGCTACTGCAATGATAACATTGCTATTGGGTTCAATTTTATTTAATAAAGGTAAATTTTTAAATTGGGTATCAAGTTTAAAATCATCAACAAAGCCTAATACATTAATTTCGTTAGCTAACATTTCCTCAATAAGCCAAAGTGTTTCTTTGCCCATTCCACCTGCACCATATATCCAAATACTTTTATTCATTACAATTTCAATTATAATATGTTATTTCCAATTTCTAACCTTATCAATATTTATTTTCAAATTTTTATAATGAAATTTAATAAATTTAATTTCTTTAAAATGGCTTAGCATTTTTGAAAATTGAATGATAGTTTGGTTAAAAATAGAAATATTTTCATTTATAAATATATCCTTACAAAATGGTGCAAAAGCTAAATGAATAACTTCAACTACATCGCTTTCTTTTTTAAAAATAATTAATGCTAATAATCTTTTATCTTCACTTTTGTCTAATACAAAAAGTGTTTGTTGAAGTTGATTTTTGTCTAATTGGATTGTAATCAAGTTGTTTTCCTCAATTACTTCTGGTTTGCCACATAAATTTATGGCATCTACTATTTTATTTTTATACTTTTTTTGATGAGGATTGAAAAATAAGATTTCCTGCAAATCATCTAAGTAACTTTTATTAATAAAGGCAGAAAAAACTAATTCAAAATCATTTTCCAAAATTTGTATCTTTTATTAATTACCTTAAAGTTAAACCACCATCTATTTTAATAACACTTCCTGTGATCCATTTACTGGCATTAGAAAGTAAATAAACAGCTGCATATCCAATTTCTTCGGGCTTTCCAAACCTACCTAAAGGATATCTTTTTACATCTTCAGCTAGTTCTTCATCCGAAATAGCTTTAGTTAAGTTGGTAACTATCATTCCAGGTTCAATGCAATTTACCCTTATTTTTTGAGTGGCTAATTCAAAAGCTATTCCTTTTGAAAGTGAATTTATTGCCCCTTTGGAGGCCATGTACATTATATTTCCAAATGATGCAAAACCTGTTGCAACAGATGATATGAAAACAACCGAACCTTCTTGTTGTATTTTTTTTGCTTTATAAATCTTTTGGGTAATTAATGCTGGTGCAAAGAAGTTTGTTTGCATTATTTCTGTTAAATGCGATTCATTTACAAACTTTAGGGGTAAACGTTTAATTAGTCCAGCACAATGAACCATGCCATCTAAAATGGGTAACGATTTAACTAAATCATTTATGCCATCATCACTAGAAAAGTCTGCAATAATATATTGATGCCCATTACCAACAAGTGATTGTAATGTATCTTTTAAACGTTCCTCATTTCGTGCGGTAATGATAAGTTTAGCGCCCATTTTAGCACATTCCTGTGCAATGGCTTTACCAATACCTGATGATGCACCTGTTACAAGTACCGTTTTTTCATTAAGTGAAAATGGATTGTTTTCTATCATAAGTTTATAACTCTATAAGATCTGAAATATGGCAATCATCAAAATTTAAAATTGAAGAGGCCCAACTCATACCAACACCAAAACCAGATAATAATAGTTTGTTTTTCTTACCTTTTAATTCATTTTGTAATTGACTTACAATTGTCAATGGAATGGAGACAGATGAAGTGTTACCAAACGATTCGATACAAGTTGGTACTTTAGAAGTATCCAATTTAAGTTTTTTGGCAAGGTAGTTATTCATATAACTATTGGCTTGGTGAAAAACATAATAATCCATGTTATCTTTTGTTTCATTTGCAAACTCATATAAGTTTTTTAAGTCTGTTGGTATTTCAGAAATAACAAAATTAAAAACATCAGCGCCATTCATGTAGCCATGTTCATCTGTTCTTATATTTCCATGTTCATCAACTATTTTCTCTTTTACAGAATCTTCAGAACTTGGATTACGGTATCCACCGCCATCTATTTTAATATAATTTTCTTTGGAACCATCAGAGTTAAGAGAAAAATAGCTATCGCCAAATTTTGAATTTTTTTCTATGATAGCAGCAATGCCGCCATCTCCAAATAAAAAAGCTGTTTTTCTATCTTTAGGAGAGTAAATTCTTGAACGTGTTTCTCCATCTAACAATAAGGCCTTTTTAATGAACCCCGATTGAACTAAACTAAAAACTACTGAAAGCCCATAAACAAATGCGGAACAACCTAAAGTCAAATCGAATGCTGCTGTATTTTTAGATAACCCTAATCTATTTTGCAATAAAACAGATGTTGCGGGCATTCTATAATCAGGGGTTTGAGATATAAAAACTAATAAATCAATTTCTGATTTGTCTATTTTCATATCAGATATGAGTTTTTCTGCAGCTGCAAAGCAAAGGTCAGACGAACACATTCCCTCAGGAGCAAAGCGCCTTTCTTTAATACCAACTTTATCAACTATATCTTTAACATCTTCTGTTGGAAAATGCATCGTATAATTGTAGTTATCAATTGTATTAGCAGGAACAGCAGCAGCCATTCCCGTAATTCCAATATCCGAAAATTTAAGTAGCCCCACTTATTTTATTTATTTATTGCTTTCAATAATATTATATAGCTCTTCAATCGTAGTGATTTTCGACATGGTATTGCTATCAATTGTAACACCATATTCCTCGTCAATCATTGCAATTATTGATAATAAATTCAAAGAGTCCCATTCATCGTATTCTTTAAAATTATCTTCAAAATTGATTTCACGATCTGTAATTTCTAAAGTTTCTTTTACTTGATTCAAAAATTGTTCTTTCATAATTTTTATTTTTATTTTTTTAATATATTATCAATTCAGGGCAACATAAGTTTTCGGTTTCAAAATAAGCGCTACCCCACGATAAACCAACTCCAAATCCACATGCCATTATTTTGTTATTACCTGATTTCATCTCATTACTTAATCTCGTAACCAAGGTTAACGGAATTGATGCTGATGATGTATTACCAAATTCATTTAACGAATAGGGTACTTTATTTTCTTCAATATTAACTTTTTTTCTAATTTTATCATTCATCATGAAATTAGCTTGATGAAGTAATAAATAGTCAATTTCCTCCTTATTTATATTGTATTTTTCAATCAAACCTAAAATGCTTTTTGGTGCTTTTGAAATACCAAAAATAAAAACATCTTGTCCATTTAAATAGCTTTGAAGATTGTTTCTAATGGCACCATCAGATTGTTTTTCAACTTTCAAAGAGTTTTCATTGAAAAAATGCCTAAAACCTCCATCTTTAATGATAATGGATTCAAAGCCTTTACCATCAGTTGCGGTATGTATTTTTAATCCATCTGCACCTTCTTTAAACTCTAGTGCGGTAGCAGTTCCAGCATCTCCAAATAATGGGTAAGTACTTTTGTCGAGGTTAGATTTAGTAACTGTTACGGTATCACCCACTAAAAGTAAACCTTTTTTAAAATTTCCACTGCTTAATAAACTACCAATGGTAGATAAGCCATAAACCCACCCAGAACAACCTAAGGAAATATCAATGGCAAAACATTCAGTTGATAATCCTAATCTATTTTGCAAAATGCATGAAGTGGCAGGCAATATATAGTCAGGAGTTTGAGTAACGAATACCAAGCAATCAATTTCTGATTTGTCCCAATTAAGACTTGCAATAAGTGTTTCTGCAGCTTTTAGGCACAAGTCGGAAGTACATATTACCTCACCATTTACAGTGTGTCGTTTTTCAATTCCTGTTGTTTCAACAAATTTATCTGCATCAATAGTTTCTTCAAAAACTTTTGATGTTCTATTGTTTTCTATGTGTTCAGGTACGCAAGCGGCAATACCTTTAATTTGAATATTTTTAATTTCTTGAAATGCCATTTATATCGTAATTTTTTTTGCTGGATTGCCTATATATAGTTGTCCATCTTGTGTTTTTCTCATAATTACACTGTTTGCTCCAATTCTAGTTTTTGTTCCAATTTTATTGCCTTGCAATACTACACTTTGCACGCCAAAAAAATTCTCATCACCTATATTGCAATCACCTGATATGCGCACAGATGGATTCAAAACATTATAACTCCCAAGTGTTACATCGTGTCCTAAAGATACAAATCCGTTGAATAAATTAAAATCCCCAATGACACAATCAAGGCTTATCCTGCAGCCCCAAAACAATAAGTTTCCTTTTCCAATAGTCAATGTTTCTTCATCAAAAAAGTTGACATTTGGTGCTACTAAATTAGGAAATTCTATTAAACTATTGGTAATAGAGGCATATATTTTTTTTAGAATGGAAGGATTAGCAATGGCAATAACTATGTTTAGTTCTTCGCTAAATGAGTTTAATTCATTTATTCCACCTAATACTTTTCCGTATTTATTGGTAGTGCCTATTTCCAGGCCATCATCAAAAAAACCAATAAATTCCCAAGTATTATTCAGTTTATTAATACTATTTATTAGGCAAGCAATCTCTTTTCCAAATCCTCCTGCTCCAAATATTGCAATCTTTTTCATGGTAAATCTTTTTTGAGTATTAATTATTAAGTTCTTCTGAGGTTCACAAGTCCAATGGATTGACTTGAAAAGTCAACTTAGACTATGATTTGTGCCAATTTATTTGACTAACAGAAAAACTATTTTATTTTAATCTATTAGTTGTATCCAGTGAAATATTTATTTTTTTGAGTCGATTCAAAATTGATACCTTCTCTTTTAAAAACTCTTTTTAAAGTTATTAATATTATTTTCAAATCTAATAAAAAGTTCATGTTTTCTAAGTAGTAAATATCAAGGTCAAATTTTTGTTGCCATTCAATGGCATTACGTCCATTTACTTGAGCCCAACCTGTTATTCCTGGCCTAATATCATGGCGTTTTTTGTGTTTATCATTATATACTTCTAAATAACTAACTAATAGTGGGCGAGGTCCAATTAAGCTCATGTCACCTTTTATTACATTTAATAATTGAGGTATTTCATCGAGTGATGAAGAGCGGATAAACTTTCCTACTAAAGTAATTCTATCAGCATCTGGTAAAAGCTTTCCTGTTTTATCTTTCTTATCGTTCATGGTTTTGAACTTTATAACAGAAAATATTTTTTCGTTTTTACCTGGCCTTTTTTGAAAGAAAAATGGAGTTCCTTTGTTAGCAATTATTAATAAAATGGTTAACAATAAAAATATGGGCAGTAATACTACAAAGCCAATTAGTGATAAAATGAAATCAATTAATCTTTTAAAGAAAAATTTGTACATGTTTACTTCTTTATTTTAACTATTTCAGAAATGTATTTATGTGATAAAACCGTTCTGTCAAAATTTGCTTTCGCAAATTGATATCCAGCTTCGCCTTGCAATTTTAAAAGTTCTTTATTTTGCAAATACGTCCTAATTTTATTATCAAAATCAATTGGATTTTCTGGTTCAACAAAAACACCCGCATTTGCTTCTTCCACTAAATCTCTCGATATACCATCAATTGCCATGAGTATTGGTTTTTTGCAAGCCATATAGTCAAATGTTTTATTTGAATAAACAGTTTTAAAAGTATCATTTTTTAATAATACTGAAGCGCCAATATCGGATGCTAAAATAAATTTAAAGACCTCTTTTTTAGGAACAGGGTCAAAAAAAACAACATTTTTCAAATCCATTTTCTTTGCCTGCTCTACTAATTGCGGCTTATACATTCCTTTGCCTATTAACCAAAAAACAACATTGGTATCTTCCAATGATTTGGCAGTTTCTAATATTTGATGTAAACCATTTGCTTTGCCATGTGCTCCAACATAAGTAATAACAAATTTATCTTCTACTTGATGCTGTTTTCTAAAAGATATAGGATCGAAATTATGCAGCAAGTCGTCCGATAAGTCAAAATCGGCTGAGTTAGGAATAAATATTACTTTATTTTTATCAATGTTTTTCTTATTAACTAAATTTTGCTGAAAAGCGGGTGTTAGCACATTTATTAAACTGGCTTTTTTGTATATTGATGCTTCTAGTTTGTAAAGCCATTTAATGATAAATTTATTACTGATAATTCCAGTATCAACGGCCGATTCTGGCCATAAATCTCTGATTTCAAAAACAAAAGGAACTTTTAAAAACTTGGAAAGTATAATAGCCGAAATGCCAATAAATAATGGGGGAGAGGTTACTAAAATGATATCAGGCTTGTTTTTTAATTTAAACAAACCTGCATAAAGTGACGAAACCATGAATGAAAAATAACCCCAAATTCGTCCGATAAAGTTCTTGTTATATGCTTCTGAAACATGGCAACGAAGTATATTTACCAAACCATGTTTTTTCCACATGAAGTATTTACCCTTATATTCTGGTCTTTTTTTTAGGGTATGGTCCGGCATCATGCCTGCAATTACATCTATTTCATAACCTGCTTCCGACCAAAGTCTGGTAAATTCATTAAATCGGGAACCACCAGCTCCATCTTCCTCCAAAAAATATTGATGTAGTAATAAAATTCTCATTTTTAGTAATTTTCTAAAAGTATTTTTACAATTCTATCAGAAGTTTTGCCATCCCATTTTTCAGGAATTGCTCCTTTTTTCCAGTTACCCGACACTATTTTGTCTAAAGCATTGATAATATCTGTTGTATTCAATCCAACTAATTCATTGGTTCCTACTGAACATGTTTCTGGCCTTTCGGTATTTTCTCTTAAAGTCATACAAGGTACCCCCAAAACCGTTGTTTCCTCCGTTATTCCTCCCGAATCTGTTATTACACCTTTTGCATTTTTAACTAACCAATTAAATTCTAAATAGCCTAATGGTTCTACTATAATTAAATTATCAAAATGAAGGTTAAGTGTATTGAATACTTTTAAGGTTCTTGGATGGATGGGGAATAATACTTTATTGTTACCTACATTTTGGAGTATGGTAGTAAGTAAGTTTCTTAAATTTTCAGGATTGTCAACATTAGAAGGGCGATGCAGGGTTAAAACAAAGTATGCTTTTTCTAATAAATTATTTTCTGTTACTAATAGAGGCTTAGTAAAATTATCAATATTATCCATCAATGAGTCAATCATTACATTGCCAACAAAATGAACTTTATGATCTGGAACACCTTCGTTTCGTAAATTAGTATTTGCAAATTCACTGGTTGTAAAAAATACATCAGTTAAACTATCGGTTACTAATCTGTTTATTTCTTCTGGCATGCTCATATCAAAAGAGCGTATTCCTGATTCAACATGAATTACTTTGGTGTTCATTTTTTTTGCTACAATGGTACAAGCCATGGTAGAAGTAACATCCCCTACAACCAACACAAAATCGCATGGATTTTCAGTTAATTCTTTCTCAAAAGCAATCATAATAGCTGCTGTTTGCTCTGCCTGAGTACCACCTCCACATGATAAATTTACATCGGGATGAGGAATTTTCAAATCAATAAAAAATGAATCACTCATTTTTTTATCATAATGTTGTCCTGTGTGAACCAATCGATAAGATATATTATTATCTTGTTTTGCTCGGTTAATAGCATGAATAATTGGGCCTACTTTAATAAAATTAGGTCTGGTTCCAGCAATTATAGTTATGTGCATTAATTGATTAATTAAGTTGTTAACAGTTGATTTATTAGTTTTTTAGAATACTTTTAATTTACATTCTCGTTTTGGTTTGGGCACCAATTCAGAATATAGTAGTGCCATTTATTTGGCAACGATGGATTACTTTTTATTAAATTTGAGGCTTGGCAGAAACACCAACATCAATTAAATAAGGTTTTATTGATTAAACATCGACAAAATGAATACCCCAAAATGATTATATTAATTCTTTTCTTCAAAGAATTTAGTTTCAAAAATATCGTTATTTTCCTTAAAATAGTTAAGGTATTTAACTAGTTCTTTTTTTAGAATAGTATTTTTATAAATTGGATAAATATTCAGAGAGTTTAAAATAATGTTTAACGTTCTCTCAAATAGTATGTATTTTAAATTTTCCCAAATTAAATTAGAATGATTTTCCCTTATTAACTTAGGTGTTTGAAGGCTAAAGCTGTGAAAAACCATATTGATATACGGTAATTTTTCTAAGTATGGTTTAACCGATTCTAAAGTGAGAAATTCGGGTGATAAGTTAATTATTTCGATTTTCCTTTTAATTGATTTAATTTTAACGGATGTTACAGGATATTCAGTAATTGAATTAACAGTGTATGGGTTTGAAATATTTACTTCCTTGTTAACTAAATCAATGTTTGGTATGTTTTGTCTGAAAAGTAGAGAGCTTTTACTAAAGTTAGCTTCTGTTAAATTTTTATAATAATTTTCTGAGTGAAAATAACCACCAGACCTGAAAGTATTAGTCTCAATTCCATATTTCTTAAAATATTGTTTTGCCCAATTTAATAAAGCAATTTGCTGTTCATCATTGTATTTATCAAATCTATCTTCCTTTGTACTAAAATCCATTGGCAAATTTCTACCATGAATATGGGGCGCTATTTTGATATTTTCAAACCCCTTTAGACTGGTAAATAATAAATCTAAATAATATTCATAAAAATCAAAAGAATATTCATGCATTTTAGGCGAAAGACTAACAAAAAAAGTAGCTTTTAAATTTCTATCTTTTAGCAGTTTTGCAATAAGCAATGGGGCAATAAAAAGTGCAGAAAGATAGTTTGAGTTTTTACTAAACTTTGCAGTAACTATTTCAATATCAAATGTTAAGTATACTTCTTTTTTCATTGCTAGTTGGTTAAATATGGTGATAATTTATTCCAACAACTTTCACTTGAATATTCTTTACTTTTTTCAAATGAATTTAACTTCATTTCCTTTAAAAGGTCTTTATTATTATAAATTTTATAAATTGACTTGCCAAAATTTTCTTCTTGGTTAAGTTCAAACACAAAACCTGTTTTTTCCTTCTCAACAAACTCGGCTATGTCTTTCCAGTTAGAGACAACTACTGGAATTCCTGAAATGTATGCATCTAAAATTGCACCTGGAAAACCTTCACCGGGATACCTTGTAGGTAGCACTAAAACATCGTAACTATTAAGTGTATTATTTATTTCGCTTGGTTCTAAAATGCCTAGGTATTTAGCATTGTCAAATTTAGCTATTTGAGAATTGAAATAATCTAAACTTTCATTCGCTATTGGGCCATAAAATGTTACTTCAATATTGGCAGGAGATTCTAAATTATTATTATTATCTAAAAATCTAAAAATAACATCTAAGCCTTTTTCAATAATTATTCTCGACATAAATACTATTTTCAATTGATTTCCATTATCTAAAAATATAGGATTGTTGTTATTTAGCCTAAAATTTGGTAGAAGTTTAACATTTTTATAATTGTACCAATTTTCAAGTTTAGATTTCATCTGATTTGTTTCGCAAAAAATAACTTTAATATTTTTAAGCGCCCATTTATGAAACCATTTAGTTTTAATAAATTCAGGTAACCACCCACCAATCACTACATAAACAATATCCACATTTCTTATTTTGCAAATTAAATATAATATTGGGAACAAAAACTTTAGGTTGCTGTGGGCAGGCATATATATTATCTTACTTGCTGTAAAAAGTGTTTTAAGTAAGGATATCAATGTTAACTTGTTCGATTTTGTTGAGCTAGTATCAAAATAGGTAATGTTTTTTTGTGATTTTATGTTTAATAAATCGAGCAAATTTCTTGTTTTCACAGTTTGTCCATTTATTTTGTTTTCTAAAAACCCAAAATTTCCAATTATACTAATATTACCTTTCATGTTTTATTATTTAAATAAACTTTCGTATTGGTTAATTATTTTAGCTTTTTCAAATAAGTTTTCCGCTTCATTACGGCTTACAATACCCATTTGGGTTAACTCAGTATTAGTGAGTTCTAAAAGTTGTTTTAACGAGTTACTTATTGATTTTATATCGTTTGCTTGGCACAAAAAACCATTTTGGTTATTTATGACTAATTGCGGCACATCAGAAACTGATGTAGCAACAATAGGTTTACCGCTAGCCATTCCTTCACACACCGCGTTGGGTAACCCCTCAAAAAAACTAAATAAACCAACAGCATCCGCCCCACTTAATTTTTCGTTTATTTGATGGGTAACATCATTTAAGTTGATCACACTTTCCAATTGATATTTACTTATCAAGGCTTCGGCTTCTTGTAAAATGCTATCAGGTTGATTTTTTTTGTTTTTATCTCCATACCAATCTATTTGAAGCACACTTTTTTGATCATCAGTAAGGAGGTTAACTGCCTCAATCAAACCCAGTAAATTTTTTAAACGTCTATAACTCGCTGGAATTACTATTTTAAATTTATTATTTTGTCTAAACTCAAAATTATTTATGGGTTTATAAATTTCTAAATCAATAACATTATAAATTACCTTGTATTTTTCTTTATTAATCCATGGCAACATGTATTTTACCATATTAATATTGGCATGTGAATTAGCAACTATATAATCGGCCTTAAAATAAAAAAAGCGCAACAACCTACTTTTTAACGAATTTTTCATCGCTGGATTGCAACTTCTTTCACCAACTAGTAGTTTAAATTTCTTGGATGGAAATGCTGCAAAACTTGCCAATAAAGATGGTACTCCTAGGAATGAAATAACAATATCAAATTGATTGGAACGTATAAATTTTCTAAACTTAAAAAGTCTTTTTATGGGGTTTTGTTCATCAATTTGAGTAATTTTTACTTCATTTTCAGTTAACAGTTGATAATAAAATGTTTTTTTAAAATAGGTTACAAATTGTATGGTGTGTCCGCGTTCTTTTAAACCCAATGCAATATTGACTAATTGTCGTTGAGCACCTCCCGAGCCTAAATCATCAATTACACAAAGTATCTTTTTTGAATTCAATTAGTTTAAATGTTTAATTATATTTTTGACATCAATAAACTTAATAAACTTAGCAGGACTGCCAGCTATCATGGTATTTTCTTCAGTAAAAGATTTATTAACTGTTGAATTAGCGCTAATTAAAGTATTATTTGGAATTGTTATATCGCCAAAAATAATAACGCCTGGAGCTATATAAACATTATCACCAATTTGTGGTGCCTTGCTTGAACCATTTGAAGCGCCAATATTGGTACTAGCATGTATTCTACAATTGGCACCAATTTTTGTGTTTCCATTTATAACAATTGTTCCATAATGAACAATTGACAATCCCGGTCCAAAAACATTTATGGGAATTGAAAAGCCTAATTTTAATGATAATTTTCTAAATCGAATTCTTAAAATTAACAAATAAATTTTGCTTAGAAAATCTTTTTTTGTATTTTTATAATATTCAAACTCTCGAAGCAATCTTTGGAATTTCCATATATAATCAGGGAAAACTAATTGAATCAAACTTCTTTTATAAGTTAATTTCTTTTTTCCTAAGGCTATTCTATCTGCCTCCAAATAAGCTAAATAATCTTTTTTTGATTGAATCATAACTGTATTATTTCATCCAGCGGTTGTACCACATTTGAAACTGTAAAACCTCCCAAATTAATAGTTCATAAAAGAAATTATTTGCTCTAAATTGTGTGATCATTTCTTTTACAAATTCAGCATTTAAAATACCTTGTTTTCTAATCTCGTCATAATTTATTTCCCTGTCAATTAACTCTGATAAGCTAGATTTAAGCCATTTATTAATTGGAATAGAAAATCCAG
The DNA here is from genome assembly GCA_947464275.1 of Bacteroidota bacterium. GTDB lineage: Bacteria > Bacteroidota > Bacteroidia > UKL13-3 > UKL13-3 > JAAFJM01. The sequence goes on along the minus strand of CANHVU010000004.1, from coordinate 71,126 downwards.
CCTTTGGTCTTTCCATCATTTCTTTAGGCACATAATCATAAACGATATCTTTTAGAATTTTTTTGGTAGTGATGCCATCATATTTAAATGCTAGGGGTAAAGTTGCTGCATATTCGGCTATTCTATGGTCTAATAAAGGCTCTCGTCCTTCAAGAGAAACCGACATGGCTGCTTTATCTACTTTGGTTAATATATCATTTTGTAGGTATAGCATATAGTCGTAGGCAAGCGCTGCATCATAAGAACTCTCAATTAAACCGAAGTTATTTCTATCTATAAGTAGGTTATAATCCGATTTATTATTGAGAATTAATTTGTTTAATATTTGTGGTGGAGTGCTTATTGCACCATCTAGCAAATTTAATGAATCAAACATTTGATTTTGTGATATTGTATTTGAAAAGACTTTTAGTTTATGTTTTTCAAACATTTTGTTATCAGGAACAAAATTCTCAACTGTTGAAATAAATTTGGAACTTAATTTTCTTAAGTACTTCGGAACTTGTTTAACTTTATTACTATTCTGAAGTAATGTTACATACCTATTATACCCCACAAAAACTTCATCACCTGCATCTGCCGATAATGCTACTTTTACTTCTTTAACGGCTAACCTACTTACCAATATTGTTGGTATGGCTGAGCTATCTGCAAATGGTTCATCAAAAATAAATGGTAAATCGTTTATTATTTCAATCGATTCTTTTTGTGTGCAGTAATATTCTGTATGATCAGTGCCTAAATATTTTGCTGTTTCTTTGGCGTATGGAGCTTCATTATTCCCTTCTTCAAATCCAATAGTAAAAGATTTTAAAGGAATGGGTGATGAATTTTGTACTACCGAAGCAACCAAAGTACTATCGAATCCTCCACTTAAAAATATACCTACAGAAACATCTGCTACCATGCGGTAATTACATGCTGAAACTAATATTTTCTTTAATTCTGATTTAGCTTCTTGGTAGTCTATTTTTAGTTTAGGTTTGGTATAAACATCAATTATGTTCCAATAATTTTTTATTTCAATTTGGTTAGTTTCTAAATCATAAATTAACCAATTACCTGCTTCTAATTTATGAGCATTGCTAAAAATGGTGAAAGGGGCAGGAATATACCTGTATCTAAAATACACTTCCACCGCTTTTTTATTAATTTCTTTTTCAAAATGAGGGTGAGCATGAAAAACTTTAAGTTCACTACCAAATAAAAAGGTGCCATTTTTATAATAATAATAAAATGGTTTAGCACCTGCGCGATCTCTGCAACAGTAAAGTTTATTAGTTTTAGCATTATAAATAGCAAAGGCAAACATGCCAATGAATTTATTTACTGCATCCATTCCCCATTGATCAAATGCATGCAAAATAACTTCTGTATCTGAACCTGAATTAAATTCATGGTTTAAATTAGTCAGTTCAGCTTTTATCTCTTTATAATTATATATTTCACCATTAAAAACAATGGTTAAATGTTTGAATAACATGGGTTGATGCCCACCTGCCGATAAATCAATAATGGATAACCTTGCTTGACCCATGGCAATTTGATTGCCATTAGCATTGAGGATATAATGTTCACCAGAATCATCAGGGCCTCTATGGCTCATGGCGGTGTTCATTTTATTTATAATGTTTAAATCAGTTGGTTTAGCTGTAATATAACCACAAATACCACACATACTTTTTTATGAAATTTTTTGAAAAATAAATTCATTACAACCTACAGAAGTTGTGGTTGTCATATTGATTAAAATAAAGCCTCTTTCCTTAAAATAATTGAATATTTTGCCAGGTGAGGCTACCTCAAAAGGATATCCTCCAATCCAATCAATTACATCATGATAAAAATTCATGCCTCTATTTTGTGCATTGAAAATAGTTTTAAATGGTTTGAAACCATAAACAGTATCAAATAAAATTTGAAATAAATAGAAATAAGGTAAAAATAATAATTTAATTAAAAATCGTGTAACGAAATTAAGATTAAATAGATACTTTACAGCTTTCCAAAATTTTGAAAAAAATCCTTGATCATTGTATAAAGCAATAAATAACATACCATTGTCTTCAACAAGGTTTATTGAATTTTCTATAGCTTTCCACATATTTCCCGTATGATGCAATACACCCCAAGAATATACAATATTAAACTTTCCTAGTTTATTTAGATAATCATTATCTAGAATTGAGCCTTGTTCAATATGCCAATTTTTATCTTCATTGGTAAAAGTTGTTTTGACGAATTGAGTAGCCTCAACACTATCCATATCATAGTCAAAAGAATGTACTTTGGCTCCTAATCTCAAAGCTGCTAGGCTCATGAGGCCACTTCCTGAACCAATATCTAAGAACGTTTTTCCTGTAAAGTCTGATAATCCTATTGTTTTAGAAAGACTATTAAGTGCAACATCAATTTTATTTTCTGTTACAGATTTTAAGTAGTTTTTCCAGTTTTTCCCGAATCTAAATCTCATAATTATTTGTTTTCTAATAAAATATTTACAATATACCCTACGGTAGGGTTTTCCTTAGGAATTATTTTACCAGGGTTTCCTAAAACCACTGAATGAGGAGGTACATCAAAATTAACAAATGCACCCGGAGCAATTAAAACATTGGAGCCAATTTGAATACCACCTACCACTATACAACCTGTTCCAAACCAAACATAATCGCCAATTTGGGGTGCTCCTTTTTTTGATCCTACAAATATTTGACCAATGGTAACGCCTTGGGATAAATTACAATAATTACCAATTACAGCCTTAGGGCTTATTACCACATTTCCAAAATGACCAATATAAAAACCTTTACCAATTTTGGTAGAAATAGGTATATCATAACCAAATTTATAAGAATATTTTCTATGAAGTAATCGGTAGTAAATTCCTAATAAGCTTGTTTTTTTATACTTTGCTGCTTTACGAATTAAGTAAGTATAGTAAAAACCAGGCTCTCTAAATCCTTTTAAAAGATTTATGATATTATATTTTTGGGGAATATATCTATATAAATCACCTTTAATCATTAATGTTTTTTATTTTGCTTGAAGTATTGTTTTTCGTTTTTGATTTGACATACTCGGCCACCACGGGACAATGAGCTTGTCTAAATGCATTCTATTAGAAACGAATTATCCCTTTTTTGAAATAATATCGCCTAATTGTGCTGTGTGCATGAACTCTGCATCAGGCCATTTGTTTAATATTGATTGAAGTAATGTTTTAAAGAGCTCGAGGTTTTTAGTTCTATTTTCTTCAACTAATGAGCCCATAAAGTTAATTCTATGTGTGCTAATAATGGCAGGCTTTTTATTTAAAAATGCCTTTTCTATTTGAGATAAACAATGTGTTATTGTTTGACTTAATGGTGTTAAACTTGGTTCAAAAATACTATTTCTAACAGTATATAATTGATTGATTTTATTCCTTTGTCCAGTGTAATGGAACTTTTTAGTAAAGCTATTTTTTTTACCTATTTCGGGTATCAATTGATAAGCACCGCTCTGAATATAAGTTATTCCTGCTTCTTTCATTGCAGCTTCAGTTTCTGGCCTCCAAATATAACATGGAGCGATAAACGATTTGGATTTAAAGCCAAATATTTGTTCAAATATTTGTGCAGACTCCTTAATATTATTTCCTAAAAAAGAAAGTTCACTAACTGAAGATGGACTTAATGTATCAACATAACTATTTTCGGAAATTTCAGTTTGGGATTCGCTCAAATCAAAAAGTTTGTTTTCAAACATTTCTCTGGATAATCCAGTATTGTTTTGTAATGACTTCATCCACCTATTAACATTGAGGTGTTCTCTACCATGTAGTTGAGGAAAAAACACTTTTTCTTTTATTCCTTCAAAGTAATAATTGATGGTATAATTATTTGATTCATTCTTTAAAGTATCAGTAAATAACTCATAACTATATTCTTTAAATCCAGAGGCCTTAATTTTTTCAAAATTGGGATTAGTTACAATGGTATTGGCAGTAATAATAGGATGATTGCCATTTTTATCTTTAAATGATTTTAAAACATCAAATAGTGCATCAAAATCGTTTTTAGTTTCTAATGAATCATATTTTAAATAGGGTAGTTTATCAACTGGATATCCTTTAACAATTAGGCTATTGTAAACTTCTTTTGAAGGCATTCGTATACAACCCCAATCATCAGATTCAATAACGATAATTTTCCTATTGGTTCGCCAACCAAATGAATTTAAATATAACCCAATTAGTTTTCTTTTTAAATCAACTAATTTCATTTGGTCTTTTTATTCATTAAATCACCTAATTCAGCGGTAGTCATAAACTCTGCATCAGGCCATTTGCTTATAATTCCCTTTAACAAACGGGCTAATTCTGTTAAACTTTTTTCTCTATTTTCTTTATTTAAAAAACCGGTGTAATTTACCCTATGGGTAGTTATGATTACAGGATTATGGTATTTAAATGCTTGTTCTATTCGGGGCATACAAAAGTCGAACCAATCAAATCCTAAATTTTCGTTTGGTTCAAAAACACAATTTCTGGTTAGATAACGTTGTCCCAAATAATTTTTTTTACCCATATACCTGAAACGTTTCTTAATTTTTCCATTTCCTAGTGGTTCTTTATATATTACCCTAGCAGTTTGAATTAAGTTAATGCCACATTCATTTAATACAGGTTCTAAAGTAGAGCTAAATGGACCATTGGTAGGCGTAAAGGCAGTAGCTTTATAGCCAAATAATTGTTCAAATAGTTGTGTTCCTGTTCTCAATACTTCGGCTTGTGATATCAAATCGCTTGTTAATTCTACTTCAAAAGCTCCTTGGTACTCGCTTTTAAATTCAGGAAAAGTAAAATTTGATAATCCGGTAACTCCTAAGTCAAATGCTTTTAACTCACCGCTGCTTCCAGCTTGTAGTGCGCGCATCCATCTATTTACATTCAAATGCTCACGTCCATGAAATTGAGGTACAATTAAGCGTTCGTTGATACCTTTTTTCCATAAATCATAAACTTTATCGTGTTGCGGATATTTTTTTAAGGTTTCAGTAAATGGCTCGTAATAATATTGTTTGAAATTGGATTCTTTAATTTTATCAAAATCAGGGTTGGCTACTACATTAACTCCAGTAAATACTGGACTTTTGTTATTAGCATCTTTAAAGGAGGTTAATACATTAAATAACTCTTCCAAATCCTCATTACATTCCAACGAATCATATAAATCGTATCTTGAAGAACTTAAATTGGCTCCATAACTGGTTAATTTTTTTATTGCTTCATTTGACGACATGCGAATACTTCCCCAATCGTCTGATTCAATCACTACTATTTTTCGTTTGGTTTTCCAACCTAACAAGTTTTTTATTGTACTTCCTATCATGTTATTATTTTCTTACTACAATTTCCCCATCTTTTATGCCTAGTTCTTCTAAACTGTAATTTTTAAAATCAGTATGAATAGGCAAAGATTTAAGTTTTTCTAAATCTTTAGCTTCAGGGTCTCTTGTTTTTTCTTTTACTATTGTAAATCCTATTTCTTGAAACAGGGATAAATAGTCTTTGTGTCTTAATCTATTTTGGTAATTAATGGATGGATTGTATTTTTTCCATTCTTGCTCTGAAAATGTCAGGTAATTATATCCACTAATTTTGGCATCTATATACGACCAATTGTCTTGGTAGTCAATAGTAACCGACATAACAGCTCCTTTTTTTAATATTTTAAAACACTCTTCTAATATTTTCTTTAAATCATTTTTAGGAATAAAGCATAATGTAAGGGTGGATGAAATAAAATCGAAATGATTTTCTGGAAACCCAGTATTTCTTGCATCTTTTGGGGCTTGGTAATGAATATTAAAAAGCTCATTGATATTGGTTAAAACGTTTTTATTTTTATCAATATGGCTAGGTAAAGCATTCACAAAAGTTGGTAGGTTATTTTCGTTTAGCTTAAATTTATTGATGCTATCATAAATAAGTTCGGGAACTACTAATTTTCTAATATCAATACAATTTACTTTGTATCCCATTCTGCTTATTACTATGGGTATGGTTAGTGTCCAGCCTGCTCCAAATTCAAAATAATTATAAGTGTTTTTTTCTAATTGATTTAATTGGTTGAAATTTTGTAAATGGTTAAAACCCTCATTTACTTTTAATAAAAATCGATTGTTGTTAGGTGTTAAATTTTTAGTAATGTATCTCGAAAAATAATAACCTACTTTTTCACTTTTGGGAAGTAGTGACATTATTTTTTGAATTTGACATTTTATTTTAAAATTCATTGTTACTATTTTTTTGTAATTAAGTTTTCAAAAAATATATTAAGTCGTTTGCCTTGAATGGTATGCGAAAAACTTTCTTCTGCTAGTTTTCTACCATTGATTGCTATTTGCTCTCTTTTTTGAATATTTGTCATCGCATCTTTAATGCAATTTACCAAACCGTCCATGTCATTGGGTTTATAAAAATAAACATTTTCATTGTTGGTTAAGTAATTTTTTAGTTCACCAACTTCAGATGCAATTACTGCTATTTGATTGGTTAAATATTCTGAAAGTTTGGTGGGAAAATTATAGTGGTTCATTTCATTATCTGCCTTGTTAATAATGGCCAAAGAAGCGCCTAATTGAAGAGATAATAATTCTGCTTTTGATACAAATCCTTTAAAAAACACACTATCTTGTATACGGTATTTTTCAATAACTGCTAAAATATTGTTTTTGTCTGGCGAATTCTCTAAATAACCTGTTATGTTAAAATGAAAAGGAATATTCAATTCATTTTTGGCTTTACCAAAAGCAGCTAACATACACACTATGCCATCTTTTGATTCTGATAAACTACCTGAATGAATAAAAAAAGGAATAGGAGGGATGGTTTTGGTAATAAACGGCTGTGCTGGTTGATACAAAATTGGAACTTTAATAATAGCAGCTTTATTGCCTGTTTTTTCAGTTATATAAATTCGTAAATTTTCAGATATGGCCACAAATGAATCAAATAGTGGAAATACATACTTTTCTCTTATTCGTCTATTTTTTAATTTTTTTTCTCCAAATTGGTCATGATAAGGAATTTCGCAGAGTTCAGAAACTTTAACCTTATTGGCATTAAATTTTAAAAATAAATAGGTCAAGAATGAACTAAATTTATAAATAAAAAGTACTTGGTAATTGCTTTTATTGGTTAAAAAATAAATAAAATAAAGGATATAGCTTAAGTAAGTTTTTGATATGGCTATGGCGTGTGAAATGCCTTTAGGATATTTTTCGAAGGGATTATAATTCGTAAAACTGAGGTATTTATAATTTACCCCATTAAATTGTCCATCTTGTTCAAATGGTGTTATATTTTTCTTAACAAAAGTATATGGCATTACTATTTCTACCTCTGCACCACTTTCTTGCAATCCTTTTGCATAGGCCATTACCCTACTAGCAGCAGCTAATCCATAATGTAAACTTTCGGAAAATAAGATGATGACTTTCATTTAAATTCCTATATACTGTTTAATAATTTGATAGTTTACTTCAGGTGAATGTGTATTGGAAAAATACGAAATGATGTTGGACTTATAGTTGGCATACATTTCTTTATTTTCCATTAATTGGAGTGCTTTTAATGCTAACTCTTCTTCGTTTTCTACAGTTCTTCCTATTTGATAATTTTTAATGATATCACTAGGGTCAACTGTTGAAAGTAAAGGCACATTAACACTCAATGCCTGCAAAAAGGTATTTGGAAATCCTTCGATAATAGAAGTACAAACCAGTACTTTTGAGCAAGCTACCAATTCATTTACTTCAAATAATGATTTATAACCTAATATCTCTAGGTTAGTTAATAAGGCAGCTTTGGCTTTGCACTCATTAAATAAAGATTGATTAAAAGGTGAGCCTACCAACGCAAATTTATATTGTGGTAATTGAGCTGCTAAATTAACAAACCAAAGGGGGCGTTTGTTATCGCCAATATTTGCTACCCAAATAAAATCGTAGTTGGTTTTATTTAAATTAGAGGTGCCAATTTTCTCGTTCCATATATTTGGAATAATTGGAATATTGACCTTTTTAAACGATTGATTGTAATAATCTTTTTGAATTTGATTTTGAGCAATGATGTAGTCAATTTTATCAATTGCATTTTGAAATTTGGTTTTACCAATTTTGTTATTAACCAATACATCATCATCGCTAGCTAACATGTGTACCAATTTAAAACTAAACAACTTGCTTAAAAAACTTAAAAAAGCCAATTCTCCGACCTTGGCTCTTGTAAAAACCAACTTAGGATGAATTACCAATAGTAAAGTAATCATGGTAAAGTAATTGACGAATTTACCAATATATCTAATTACAGGATGCCAAATATATTGAACACCACGAATAATGGCTCCATTGTTTTTGAAGCTACGGGTAAGTGCATATACTTTAAAACCTTTATTGGCAAAGGTGTTTGCCCAAAATGCCAACTGTACATTGGCACCCCCAATTCCGTATGCTGGCTTTTCTCCTTTAAGTAAGGTATCTGTATCGCTAATCCAAAAAATTACTTTTTGATTGGTCATTTATTAAAGTGATTTAATTACTTTACAAGGATTTCCTGCAGCTATTACATTGGCAGGAATATCCTTTACTACTAAACTATTGGCTCCTATGACTGTATTTTCTCCAATGGTAACCCCTTTTAATACAACAGCATTTACCCCTAACCAAACATTATCGCCAATTACAATAGGTTTTGGTGGGCCGGATCTAGGGTCTTCTTGGTGCCAATCAGAATCGGTTATTAAGGTATTGGCACCGCATTTAACATTATTACCAATGGTAATCTGAGTAAATGCACCAATAACTGTTCCACTAAAGCCACAATCATTGCCTATTATAATTTTATTATTGTTACCACCATGAGTAGATAATATACATGGCCTATTAATACCAATTAAATTGGAGGTATGGCCTGACCTAAACCTACAATTATTGCCAATTTTGATTTGGGTATTGGCTAAAATTCTTATATGCGGTTTACCATAAAACATGGTTTTACTCCCAAATTCAACCCCCTGTAATTGGTAATTAAATTTTAACAATTTAGCATAAAGCAATTCGACCTTATTACTTATAATAATTAATGGTAATTTAAAATATTTAATAATGGGGGTTAGGTTCATACTCTTTCATGTCTTTAATTTTAAATGACAATAACATTCCAATCGAATAAGCTAATAATATTTCAAAAGGATTGTAGAAGTTTCCAATAAATCCTTCAGGGTATAGGAATAAAAACCAAATTATTACATTTATCCAAGCAGCATATAAATAAACATTTTGTTTTACTTTTTTATAAAGCTTTCCAATTTTTACTAAATATATGGCAAATAATCCAACAAATATTAAGCCTCCTTTTAAAAGCATAGTTGGAATTCCTAGTTCTGCTGCAGAACGATAGGTAAATCCATTTTCATCATCTTTAATAAATGTTTGATCATAAACTATTCCGCCTAAACCTCTACCTGTGAATAATTCACCTGAATTCCAAAGTGATTCGTAAAAAATATTTCCAATTTCCCATCTTGAATCTTCTTCTAAAGTTTCGCTCACGTTTTCTCCTTTCCCATAAAAGCGTTCAATTAGCAAGGTAAAGTATTCATCTACCTTGAAACCGATAACGGATACCATTTGTATTGCTACAAAAATCCCAATTATAAATAAACCAATTCTTTGTATAATTACTCCAGTTTTAATACCTCCATTTTTACCAAATAAAGTTAATGAAAAGGTATAAAAAGCTAAGTAAATAACTACCCTTAAAGTAGGTAATCTTTTTTGAAATAAAATTTGTTCTATTCCATAAATACAAATAGCGATGATAACAATTCTCCGTTCTGCTTTGGTTAATGTATCGTATAAAAATAAATAATAAAAGGCAGGTATTAACATATACTGCATTTTATAGGCTAATGTTTTTTCTTCAACCAATGCTCTAACAAATGTTTCGGCACTTAGTAAACCAAAAATATTTGCACAAATACCTACTACTAATGTAATAAACATTGCTTTTTTAATGGTTGTAAAGAATTCCCTTTGAAAACCAATCAGTACAAAGATAAAAAAACGGAGGTAGCAAAATAAATCATATTGGTATTCTGTTGATTTAAAATTAGGCTGGATGAAGCCAATAATTGCCATAAATAATAATATTAAAAAAGCCCACCAATTTAATCTGAAATTAGGTATTCCATAACCGCTACTACCAATGTATGGTATAATTAGCATTACTGTAGCCATCCAAAAAAAATATTTATCTGAAATGATATAAATATAAAAGTGATCAAAAATACCAATGGTACAAATAAATGCGTAAAATATGACGGCAAAAAAAACTAGCCTTTTTCTGGCTAAAAGAGTTAAATTCAAAGTGATTAATTAATTAATTAAATGGTAGGTTTAATATTTTCTAAATCGTAAGCAGTAACTAATTTATAGTTCACTGTAAGACTAAAAATTAATGTAGCAAATCCAGTAATTACCTGCGAGTAAATTACTTTAAGTAAAACATCGTTCATAAATGAAAGTAAAATAAAATAACTAAATACCTGAATTCCTCCATAGAACAATGCATAGGATAGCATGGACTGGGGTTTTCTAAGTACGCCATTGATGGTATTACCCATTTTATAAACAAGGAAAGGACAAATTAAAAGACCCGCTTTTAAATAAGGTGTTGACAAGGCATATTTCGGAAAAATAGTCGCAAAATAGTCAACTACAAAGTAGCCAATAAAAACAGTAAATGAAATTCCCAAAAAAGACAAGGCAATTACCTGAAGGTATTGTTTCCAAATAACCTTAGCAGGTACATTCATTCCAATTTTGTAGGAAAACTTAGGATATAAAAAATTGGTAATGGTACCTGGAAAAATAATCATGGTGTTTACTAACATTAGCACAGGCGCATATAAACCAAGTAGTTTTTCGTTTCCATCTTTAATAATAAATAATCGAGGAAGAGTATCAATAATGCCCAAAAGATAGGAGGTAACAAATAATGGAAATCCAGTTAATATTAACCTTTTCATTTCGGGAATATGAAATTGGGGTTTAATTTTTATAGGTCTAAATTTATGCAATAAAGCTGCATTTAGTAGAATTAAAATTAACTCGTAGGATAAAAATCCATTGAAGCCTAAAAACACCAAAGGGCAAAGTAAAAGTTTGCCCCCTAATCCAATCATGGTAATATTGGCTAATTTTCCAAATTGGTCATCTGAACGAAATGTTCCAGTAAGATAAGTAGTGTAAAACGATAAACAAGCCTTGATTAATACAACGGCTAAACATGCATAATAAGATTCATCTATATTGATTCCTTTAATGATTAAAGGAGCGATTAACAGTAATATTAATCCATTGAAAAGCGAAAACATTTGCGTAGTGGCCGCATATTTTTCAGCTTTTGTATTATCGCCTTGCCCTAATGCAAAAGGCAATTCACGGTTCATTCCATTAACTACACCTAACCTTAAAAAATTGGAATAAACTTCAAAAATAGTTACAGTAGCCCACATGCCCATATACACAGGGTCAATATTTCTAAAGTTAATAAAACCTGTTACTAAAGAAACGGGAACTGAAAGTATATTAGAGGAAAAATATTTTAAAAAAGATTTGTTCTTTTTTAAGAATTTTTCATTGATTAAATGATATAGATTTTGTGTTTTGCGAATCAAACTGAGGATATTGATAAAATGAAAAAAATTGATTAAGCATTTATTAAATCTGGTGCAGGTTCTTGCCCTACTAAAATTTTATAAAATCTATCATGTTCTTCTTGATTAGGCATATTTCCTATTTGACAACTGTTAGCTCTATATGTGGTACCTTGTGCTTGAAATGAAAATCCTTTGAATACCATGTATTGAAATTCTTTACCTTTTTGAATTTGTTCAGGTTTAGGACGATGTTGAGTTTGCATAAATGCATTTAACATTTCAAAATATTCCTCTTGTGTTTTTGGTTCCTCTACAATTCCAAGTCCTGCATATTTAGGTTCTGCGGCAGCAATTACAGGCAAACCTCTAATTACCATATCAAAACCAACTGAGCTTAGCCAAATAAGTCCCACTCTGGCATAAGGAAGTAATGAGAACGTATTTGTTTTGTCTCGTCCATCCAAAATAAAAATATTTGGAATGTCCTTACACAATTCTTGTGCTAACTCTCCAATTCTAATTTTTAATTTATAATCGGCTACCCAAACTTCAGCAGGATGAGCTCTGATTATTAATTTTTTATCAGGATTGTTTTTAAAATAAGTAATGATACTTTTCATCCAAGTTCTTAAACTTGAAAAAATAGTTTCTCTATTTAACAATGAACTATCACCAATGACATTGGGAGCTAAAACAGCAATAGGTGCATCGCCTTGAATAAAGTCGTTTAACTCTTTTGAAAATTCAGCATTTATTTTTGAACGCTGTACTAAGTAAAAATTATCAAGCCAACCTGGTTCATTTACTTTTTCACCATCTAAAAATTTGATGTACGAATTGATTTCCTTTTCTTTTTGCTCATTCCAAGCACCAAGCGAATTCATCCAACCTTTTACATTGTATTCTAAAGCCGGTGCATTGTAATTATATATTACATGTCCTGAACGCCACGACCAACCTTCAACACACACTAATTCTTGTTTACTTTCAAGCGAAACATCCATGGCACCTCTCGAATCACTGATAATACCACTGTATAAAATGGTACGATGGTATTTTTTACTTTTGTATAATTCTTTTAAAACAGAAGTTATTTGGGCCGTTTTAATTTTTAAAACTTTGGTTGCAGGGGCGTAAGCAGGATCTATATTATTAATAATGTCTTCTTTTTCAACATGAAAATCATAGGCAGTAGCTGCAGCATAATACTCATCAGGCATTTGAATAAAACGATCGTAAGTTTGTTTGTCAAAAGGAGCTGATTCAATATCAACCAAAGTGATACCTGGAATATTTTTCACTCCTTCCCAAAAGTTTAGAAAAGAGGGTTTTTCTGTGTAAAATTTAGCTACCTCCGATTTTCTAAATAAAAGGGTAGAGTTATAACCCATATTTTTAAAAACACAGGCAGCATATGCAGCCCATTCAATCCAAGTATGGTTGCGTAGCGCAGTTATTAATATTTCTTTTGAATTGTTATTGTTTTTATCAGTTTTACTAATCCATTGGTTAAGTGCAAGACGCGCAGTAGGAGTTGAGTTTATATTAAGCCCCAGCATGCTTTGCATTTCGCCTTTTAAATAACTAAAACCAAATTTTATATTTTTATTTAAATCCATAACTAGTTTTCTTCAAGTAATAATTCAACCCATTCTCTTACAGCACCATCACCACCTTTGGTGTTTAATAATACAATGTTTGGAATTGATTTTATTGTTTTTGTTGCATTGGCTGGACATGCTTTGTATTGAACAGCCGAGAGTAAATCTAGGCAGTTAATATCATCTCCAATATACGATACTTCATTTAATGAAATACCTTCTTTTTCGCAAATTTCAATGGCGGCTTGTAGTTTACCACCATCTCTTTTTCCTTGATAAAGGTAATCTACTTTTAATTTGGCGGCTCTTCGTTCTACAATTGATGTAGATTCGGAAGTAATAATTGCTGTTTTTATTCCAGCTTCTCTTAGCATTTGAAAAGCCATACCATCATGGGTATTGAATTTTTTAAACTCATCACCACTTTCGGTGTAATACATACCAGCATCGGTAAGTACACCATCAACATCGGTAATAAATAATTTTATTTTTGTTACCATGCAGTCCAACCTCCATCTACATTAATGACAGCACCGGTCATGTAACTACTTCCATCGGATGCTAGGAAGGTAAATGGTCCATTTAATTCTTCCCTATTACACATTCTTCCCATAGGCGATAGTTTAGCCCAGTTTTTCAAAAATGCTTCAGGGTGATTGTTAAAAATACCATGTGGAACTATGGCATTACATCTTATTCCATCGTTGGCATAAAAGGTGGCAATATACCTGGTGAAATTAGGTATAAAACTTTTTGATGCAATATAGTCAATTGGCTTGTAATTACTAATGCCCTCGCCAAAGTCGTATAAACTTTGGTTTGGAGAAACTACTGAATATGTAGATGCCACATTAATAATATTTCCATGACCTTGTTTTAGCATTTGGCGGCACATTACTTGCGTAATAATTACTGTTCCTACCAAGTTCACTTCTACCGATTTTTTTAGCGCATCGAGCGGATAAAACTCAAATCTGCTTTTATTTACTTTTGATGTACCTTCTTTATCAAACTTTGCATCAATTGCGGCATTGTTAATTAACACATCAATTTTAGAAAACTTATTAACCGAGGCCTCAACTGCCTCAATACAATTTTCTTCAGAAGTAATATCTAAACTTTGAAAAAGATAATTATTAGGGTCAATATTAAGTTCGTTAAGTTCTTTTATGAAATTATCTTTAGCACCTAAAGTAATATCGGTAAAAATTACTTTGGCATTTTGTTTTAAAAAACTAAAGGAAATTTCTTTGCCTATTTGGCCTAAAGCTCCCGTAACAAAAATTACTTTATTGTCTATTGAATTCGGATTATTGTTCATTGTTGCACATGGCTATTATTAATCTTGAATCGTTAATTTGGCTGATAGATTCTTCTATCTGGAATCCTGATTCTATTTTATCAAAGAAATATTTTGTTTGACTTAAAAACAAATCATTTCTATCAAAATTCTCAAGTACTTCTTTTGTTTCACCTTCTTGTTTTTTAATGGTTAAGGTAGAAGTGAAAAAATCAAATTGAATGCTTGCTTCATCAAAAACAAGCTTTAAAAAGCGTTCTTTTACCTTTTCATAAAAATTAAGGTGAATATTGGCAGTAATGTCATTATTAAATAGCATCAAGAAATCGGCACCTGACTCCACATTTAATTCAAGATTGCTTTTATAATTTTTTACAACTGCGTATTTTTTTATTTGGTCATTAGCAAGGAAAAGTGCCATATCAATATCGTGTGATAAGGTAAGGGCAACTCCACCACCTAATTCTTTTCTGGCTGCATACGACTCTCTA
Organism: Bacteroidota bacterium; assembly: GCA_947464275.1. Classification (GTDB taxonomy): domain Bacteria; phylum Bacteroidota; class Bacteroidia; order UKL13-3; family UKL13-3; genus JAAFJM01. The sequence goes on along the minus strand of CANHVU010000004.1, from coordinate 56,023 downwards.
TAATCTTCCCATGGATGCCAATCAGGAAGGTATTCGGCCCATTTGCTTTGAATTGAAATTAAATTACCAAAGGTTTTTTGAGAAATAATTTCTTTAATTTTTAAAATTAATGGATGGAATCGATTCATGTAACCTACATACACAAAAACATGGTGTTTTTTTACCATATTTTCAAATTGGTCAAGTGATTCAATTTCGCTTGAAAGCGGTTTTTCAATTAATACATGAATTCCTAACTCAACACATTTTTGTGCTTGACTAATGTGTAAACTCGTAGGAGAAGTAATTACAGCTGCAAATGGATTAATTTGTTGTACTTCTTCCCAAGTTTTTATTACAGTAACTTTGGCATCAGCAATGTCTCTAAATGGAAGATTTCTTTGCCTAAAAACAAATATGTTTTTAAAACCTAAAGCCCATAAATTTCTTATATGCCTTTCGCCTATAGAACCTGCACCAAAAACTACAACAGGTTTATTATAAAACTCAGTCATTGAATTTAACAAAATTATCAGATAAAATTACATCAGCAGCCTTAATAAAGCTCGACATATCGTCAATATCAATTGCCCATTCATTTCCAACAATATGAGGCATAATTACTTTACCCGACATACTTTTTTTATTAAGAATTACCTCTGGTCTGATTACATCAAGCGTACCAATTTGCCAATAAGTTTGAGGCAATCTTTGACGAGGTTCATTATAAGGTTCGTCAGTACCTGCAATACTTAATAATGGAATCATTGGAAGACTTTCGTCTTCAATTCTCCACATTTTGTATGGAGTAATTGGGCTTGGAGTAACAATTCTTAAGCTATCTGCATCCGAATTAATGAGTTTTGTGATACAATCATCTATTAATTGGGCCTTTCTTATAGGAGAGGTTGGACGCAATTGAACAACTAAATCGGGTTTGTAGTTTTGATTGATATCAAACCAATTTAAAGCGTGTTCAAAAACATCTAAGTCAGTACTTAAATCTTGTGCAAATTCAGCAGGTCGCATAAAAGCAATTTCAGCACCATACTGGGCAGCTACATTTGCAATTGCTTCCGAATCGGTTGATACAATTACACGTGTAATTAACTTAGAATCTAAAGCTGCTTTTACACTATAGGCAATAAGTGGATGACCTAATAAAGGTAAAATATTTTTATTAGGTAATCCTTTACTGCCGCCTCTTGCAGGAATAATAGCTAATATTTCTTTCACTATTTTCTATTTTTTAATTTTTCTCTTTGAACCGATTCAATATCTAATATTTCGGTATTTTTATAATTTAAAGCATCGTAAGTATGTTCTAAATCTCTAATTAGTTTTTGTAAACCGGGTACTTCTAGTGAAGCTGCGTGGTCAGTTCCTTTCCAAGTTCTGTCTTTTGTAAAATGTCTTTCAATCCATTTTGCACCTAATACATAAGCAGCAGTATCAATGGCAATACCTAAATGATGACCTGAAAAACCAATTTCTTTTACTCTGCTTTCGTAAGTGTTATAAAGTCTGTTAATTTCTAATAAGCACACATCTTTAAAAGGAACCGGGTAACCTGAAGTACAAGAGTAAATTACTAATCTAGATTTAGCTGTGTTAGTTTTTTCAAAAAATTCAATTACTTCTTTTTCCTCTTCTTGAGTTGTCATACCAAATGAAATATGAACTTCACCAGTATAATTATCTCTTAATTCTTTCATCATTTCGTAATTGTTATTACAAGCCGATGGAACTTTAATTAAACCTGGATTCACTTCAATTATTTCCTTTGCAGAGGTAACATCCCATACAGAAGTTGAATATTCAATGCCAATACTTTCAGCATATTTTTTTAATTCAAAATGTTGATCAGTGTTAAATTCTAAAAACTCTCTATGAGCGCCATAAGTGTCGCCATATGAATTATAAGGATTTGGATGAGGTGCATTATATTGTTCCTCTGTTAATAATTCCTTGTTGTTTCTTTTTTGAAATTTTGCAACAGTTGCACCACAATCTTTCGAAAGTTTAATTAAATCTTTTGCAATTTCAAATTGTCCCATGTGATTGCAACCAATCTCAGAGATTACTTTAGCTTTACTGTAACTTCTCATATGTTTTTTATTTATTTAATTTTTTATTTTTAAAAAGCAATATTTATTCAAACTGACTTAATACTTTGTGACCAGCTTGCTTTAAAAACAACTCGCGTTGCATTAATTTTAAATCAGATTGCATCATATCTTCCACTAACATTGGTAAATCATATTTTGGTTTCCAGCCCAATTTTGTTTGGCTTTTGGTAGGGTCACCAATTAATAATTCCACTTCAGTAGGTCTAAAGTAACGTGGATCCACTGCTACAATTTCATCACCTATATTTAAAGTAGTAGTTATATTTTTTGAATTTAATTTTTCATTATTGATATGTTCAATATATCCAACTTCATTTTCGTTTTCACCTTTAAAAGCAATGGTAATACCAACTTCATTAAACGCCATTTGAACAAATTTTCGAATAGTAGTAGTTACACCTGTTGCTATTACATAATCCTCAGGTTTTTCTTGTTGTAAAATTAAGTACATTGCCTCTACATAATCTTTGGCATGTCCCCAATCGCGTTGCGCATTAAGGTTACCTAAAAATAATTTATCTTGCATACCCAACACAATTTTACTAGCAGCGCGGGTAATTTTACGTGTAACAAATGTTTCGCCACGCAATGGACTTTCATGGTTAAACAAAATACCGTTACACGCAAACATGTTATAAGCTTCGCGGTAGTTTACTGTAATCCAATAGGCATACATTTTAGCTACTGCATAAGGTGAACGAGGGTAAAATGGTGTTGTTTCACTTTGAGGAACTGCCTGTACCAAACCATATAATTCAGAAGTAGATGCTTGATATACTTTTGTTTTTTCAGTTAAACCACAAATGCGTAATGCTTCTAAAATACGTAAAGTTCCAATACCATCAGCATTGGCAGTATATTCAGGTTCTTCAAAACTTACATGAACATGGCTCATAGCAGCTAAGTTATAGATTTCATCAGGTTGTGTTTCCTGAATAATTCTAATTAAATTACTACTATCTGTTAAATCGCCATAATGTAATTTTAGATTTACATTTTTTTCGTGAGGGTCTTGATACAAATGATCAATTCTGTCAGTGTTAAATAAAGAACTTCTGCGTTTGATACCATGCACAAAGTATCCTTTTTTCAATAAAAATTCGGCTAAATAAGCTCCATCTTGTCCGGTGATTCCTGTTATAAGTGCTACTTTCATATTTTTTTCTTTAGGGGTTAATTGTTTATTTGTTTATCGGTTAATTGTTCAACCTGATAACAAAAAACTGATTAAGCTATCTATTACTTATACTCGTTTTTTTAAAGTATCTTTATTATTAATTTGAAATTTATATAGGGCATTTAATTTATTTAAAATTGAATATAAATTAATTCGCAATTCGGTATATTTTTCCATATTTATATAGTTCATATCTAACGCAGTATTTAAATGGTCAATAGTTTCTAAAGCTGATGTATATGAAATATTTGTAAAATGGGCTTGATCAAAATTCGATGACCTACCGGAACCTTCTGCAATATTTGCTGAAATACTAGCTGATGACCTATTAATTTGACTTGTTAAATCGAATCTTTCTTCATTTGGAAATAACCTACTCATCAATTTAATATCTATTTTGAATTTTCTGGCAAGAATGTAAACGTCAAGTTTTTCAAATGAATAAATATGATACATTTCTTATATTGTTTGACTTTTATTTATTTAAATATTTAGTTTTTTAAAATAATATTTACTTCTTAACCGTTCCAACAAATAACCGATTAACCCTTCATCACATTTTCACTTCCTTTACATTATTTACATTTTGCAAAAACCATTGATATGTTTCTGAAATTCCATTTTTAAGGTCTATTTGATGTTTCCAGCCAACCTTGTGCATTTTTGAAATATCCATTAATTTACGTGGAGTTCCATCAGGTTTTGATGAGTCCCAAATAATTTTCCCAGTATGCCCAACAGCACTTTGAATAGTTTCAGCTAGTTCCTTAATTGTTAAATCTAATCCTGTACCAACATTATATAAGTTTTCAGGTAATGTATTTTCAACAGCAAACACAACTGCTTTTGCCATATCATCTACATGTAAAAATTCACGCATAGGAGTACCGCTTCCCCAAAGTGTTACATCAGCATGGTTATTCAGTTTTGCATCATGAAACTTTCGAATCATGGCAGGCAGTACATGTGATGTTTCTAAGTCAAAATTATCGAAAGGGCCGTAAAGGTTTGTAGGCATTAAGCTTACAAAATCCTTATTAAATTGTTTCCTAATGGCTTCACATAATTTTACTCCTGAAATTTTTGCGATGGCATACCATTCGTTGGTGGGTTCTAAACTTGAAGTAAGTAGGCAATCTTCTTGCAAAGGTTGAGGTGCTAACTTAGGGTATATACATGAGCTACCTAAAAAAATGAATTTTTTACAATTCAATTCATGTGCAGCACTAATTAAGTTATTTTGAATGAGCATATTATCCATTAAAAACTGATATGGATAATTATTATTGGCCAAAATTCCACCAACTTTAGCTGCTGCATCAATAATTATTTCAGGTTTTTCTGTTTGGATAAAATTAAAAACCTCAGCTTGATTTTTCAAGTCAAGTTCTTTGCTTGATTTACCTATTATATTGGTATAGCCATTGGTATTTAATATCCTAGCAATGGCACTTCCTACCATTCCTTTATGCCCTGCAATGTATATTTTGGTGTTTTTTTCTAACATGGAAATAATAAAATTTTGTTCAAAAGAAAAATTAAAAATTTCTGCTGATCATTTATTGTGTTTTATACCATTCAAAAACAATTTCTAAACCCTTTTTAAAACGATATTGGGGTTCATAATTAAGAATAGTTGAAATTTTATCGATACTGGCTTTTGAATGTTTAACATCACCTTTTCGTTCAGGTCCATAAATTGGTTTTATTTGTTGTCCGCTTAACTGATTTAACATTTCAATCATTTCATTAAGTGTTACTTGATCACCACATGCCATATTCATAACCTCATGTTTGTTTAGCGTATTTGACTCTAAACTTTGGTTATCAACACCTAAAAGCATTGCACGAATATTGGCTTGCACAGCATTTTCTACAAAAGTAAAATCACGACTTGTTAACCCATCACCATTAATTATTGGTTGCTTACCTTCAATAAATGCTTTGCAGAAAATAGGGATTACTGCAGCATAAGGGTTATTGGGGTTTTGCTTTGGACCAAAAACGTTAAAGTAGCGCAAACCAATAGTATTTAATCCATATACTTTGCTATATACATCGGCATAAAGTTCATTCACTAATTTGGTAACTGCGTATGGTGATAATGGGTTTCCTTCATTCCCCTCTCTTTTGGGTAATTCTGGACTATCGCCATAAGTAGATGATGATGCAGCATAAACCATACGTTTAATATTGCTTGCATCTTTCACTGCTGTCAAAATATTTAAAAATCCACCTACATTAACTTCATTCGATGTTATTGGGTCTGCAATAGAACGAGGTACTGAACCAAGAGCAGCTTGATGACTCACAAAATCAATACCTTCCATTGCTTTTTTGCATGTATCTAAATCACGAATATCGCCTAAAATAAATTCGAAATTAGGCAAGCTCATGAAATCCTTGATATTATCAAAATAACCGTTCGAAAGATTATCTAATACACGCACATGGCCAGCATTATATTTAATTAAATACTCTACAATATTACTTCCAATAAAACCGGCACCACCAGTAATTAAAAATTTATATTTTGATAAATCTTGGGTATGGTAGGGGATATTGTATAATTTGGGGTTGAACATTTTTGTTTATTGGGTTTATATGATTTAGCTACTTGATGTCAATAAGGTAGTAGATATTGTGGTTTAATAGGTTTAAATGTAATTACAGTAAGTTTTTTGTAAGTAAATAATTTGCTAAACCTGTTTATACCTAAATAACTTCCTGGTATTTTCTTACAAACTTCCGTCTACCAAGTTCCTATCTAAAAGTCCTTTAACATCAAAAATCACATGGTTGGTATTTAAATAGCTAAAAATATCTATAGTTTTAAATTCATTATGACCAACTGCAAAAACAACAGCATCAAATTTAATATTTGCTGGCATTTCTTTTTGAGTTAACAAATTATACTCGTGTTTAACCTCTGCAGGTTCTGCCCAAGGGTCAACTACTGTTAAGTTAACATTGTAAGTATTTAGTTCATTTATAATGTCAATAACTTTGGTGTTACGAACATCAGGACAATTTTCTTTGAAGGTAAAGCCTAACATTAAAACATTGGCATTTTTTACCTTGATGTCTTTTTTTATCATTAATTTGATAGTTTCGGTAGCAACATAAGCGCCCATACTATCATTTAATCTCCTACCTGCTAAAATAATTTCAGGATGATAACCTACTTCTTGGGCTTTTTGAGCTAAGTAATAAGGATCAACGCCTATACAATGTCCACCAACTAAACCTGGTTTAAATTTTAAAAAATTCCATTTGGTACCAGCAGCTTCTAACACATCGTTAGTACTAATACCCATTAAATTAAAAATTTTCGATAACTCATTAACAAAAGCAATATTGATATCACGTTGTGAATTCTCAATTACTTTAGCTGCCTCTGCCACTTTAATACTGCTAGCTTTATGTGTACCAGCAACTATTATTGTTCTATAAAGTTGATCAACTTTTTCAGCTACCTCAGGAGTAGATCCAGAAGTTACTTTTAAAATTTTGGTTACAGTATGTTCTTTATCACCTGGATTAATTCTTTCTGGAGAATATCCAGCAAAAAAATCAATATTAAATTTTAAACCTGAAATTTTTTCTAACACAGGAATACATTCATCTTCAGTAACACCCGGATATACCGTAGATTCATAAATTACTGTATCACCTTTTTTCAAAACTTTCCCTACTGTTTCACTTGCTTTATAAAGTGGAGTTAAGTCTGGTCTATTGTTTTTATCAGTAGGAGTTGGTACGGTAACAATGTAATAATTACAGTCCTTGATATCCTCTAAATTAGTACTACATTTAAAACTTGCTGTGGCACTATTATTGGCTAGTGTAGCTTTTAAATCGGCATCAGCTATTTCTAATGTTCTATCATGACCATTATTTAATTCGTTTACACGATTTTGATTGATATCGAAGCCAACAGCGTGTACTTTTTTTCCGAATTCAACTGCTAAGGGTAGGCCAACATATCCAAGGCCAATGATTGCTATTTTATCCATAATATTGTATATTTTTTATTTAAATTTAAGAATATTTCCAAAGTAATAAATCGTTATCATTGATGATTTTATCTTTTTTACTATAAAATTCATCAACATTGTAAAACACGTACCTAATTTTTTTATGAATGTGTTTTTCGGCTTTTTCTATAAGTTTATTGAGGTATTCTCTATTAATGTTTCCAACAAATACTAAATCGATTAACTCACTATCAATTCCCCTTCCTAAATCACCAATAAGATATACTTCATGTAAATCGCCAAGTCTATTAATAACAAGTAAAAGAAGTTGGTCTAATCCAGTAAATTTCATGAGAATACTATTGATCTCAGGAAATAATGGGTGTTTAATATTTGCATTAAAAATTTTCTTATTACCGTTATTTTCACTTTGTAATAAACCTGCTGCTTCCAGTTTATTTAGTTCTTGCCTGATGGAATTTGACGAATCACCAAACTCGCTTTCTAAGCTCCTCAAATAGTCGCGGTTATTGCTGTTTAAAAAAAATTTAAGTAATAGCTTTATTCTTGTTTTTGATGTGATTAAAGCGTCTAACATTTGTTAAATTAATTGGTATTATTGGAACGAAACAATGAATATAAATTACAGCTTCGCTTGGTGAGTCACAATTTAAGGTTGTGTCAAAATAGATGAGTACTTTTTTTGAATATTGAGTACTTTTATTGCTCAATAATAAAGAATGAAATTAAAAATACAAAATATATATAAAATATTAATAATCTAATAACTATAAAATTTCGTAAGTTGCTGAATTTTAGAATTATGTAATTTAGTGTATTTTGTTTTATTTTTTTGAAATTTTATTAATGAAATAAAAAAAACGCCACTTAGATTTACCTTAGTGACGTTTAAATAAGTTTTTGTAATTATTTTTAAAATTTTATGGAAACACCCAAAACAATATGGCGTTGCTGCAAATACCTAGCGGGATTTGTTGGAGGTGGGCCACCATTTCCTAATCGTGGATCTATAAAACGTGGATCAGTCCATGTTTCAGGAACATTATCACCATTTTGGTAAGCAGTCCCCGTAACTGAATTAATGATAGAAGCATTTTGATTATCAAAAATGTTACTAACTTGGATATTCCAAGCCAAATTTGTTTTTTTAATTTTAATAAATTTTGTAAAAGTAAAATCAGCCCAAAACCAATACTCACCTACTTTGCTCCAACGTGCATCTGGATTGGGGTCCGTAACATAAATTGGTCTACCAGTTTGTGGATCATTTCTTGAGAAAATGGCTGGAGTATACCTTATTCCTGAACGAGTAACTGTTTCGAAATAAAAACTCATATTATTGAGCCATTTTTTATTAAACAACCCCTTTTTTCTATTAATTTTAAATACATGATTAGTTTTAAAATCAAAAGGAATATCCCAAGGTAAATAGTATTCTTTTGTATCTTCAATGGTTCCACTTGCAAGTAATTCTTTTAATTTTTCGTTTGCACTAGCACTTTGTCCCGTTGTTACCATGTATGTAAACGATGCTTGACCTTGATACCAATTACCAATACGCTTAATATACCCTAATTCCACCCCCCTGCTTCTTGCAAAGTCAGAATTAATACGCATGGTTCTGGTTACATCTCTACCTGTAATATCTTTTACAATTACAGAAGCGGTGGTAATAAACTCATATTTGTCTTTCCAATACGCTGAAATTGTTAAAGCGTCATTATTGGTTAATTGTGAGCGTAAGCCAATTTCGTAACTAATATCAACCTCAGGATTTAAATTTGGATTACCAACAGCAGCTGCAGTACTTCTGTCTTGGTATAATGGATTTAAGCCGGGATAAATAAATGAAGGATGTGGTAAAATAGTGGTATGGCCATAATTAAAATACAACATTTTATTTTCGGCAATAGGGAAACTAGCAGATATTTTGGGTAAAAATCTGAACTTGTATCGCATATCACCTATTTGTGTACTAAATGCCAAATAATCTTGTCTAATTTCATCCCTAATTGGTGATTTTTGATTGGCAACTGCATCATCAATATATTTGCCAGGTGCCCAATATTCGAATCTTCCACCAATGCTAGCTACTAAACCTTTATATTTGATTTGGTCTGTTACATAAAATCCACCTCTTTGTGGATTTACTTTCCAAACATCGCTTTGTTGTCCCAATCTAAATGATTGTGATTGGCTGCCATCAGAGAGCGTAATTGGGGCGCCAATCCATGGGCGAATGATATCTATCCAAAGCATTTCTTGAAACTTCATTTCAAAACCAAAGGTTAGTTTATTCAACGAATTACGTGAGTATAAGTTTCCTTGACTTTTTAATACGTATTCTTCTAGGTAATGATGATGCCACAAACTAGCAATACCATTGTTATTGTTAAATCCATCAGGCAATTGAACAAAAGTAACATTTGAACCCGCAGTAGGTAAGAAAATAGAAGTTGGAAATAAATTGATTGAACCCGCATCAAAAACTTGATCTACATTACTTGGGCGCCAATCTCTACCATTTGCATCTGCCCTTAATTGCACAAAAAATCTTGAACCAGTTACATCAAAGCTAAAACGCTTATTTACTGATTGCTTATAATTGATAACTTGCATGTAAGCATCGTGGGTAAATGTATTGGCATTATCCATTTGCTTGCTAAAATTATATTGATAACCAGGCTGAAAAGGCACATCATTACCAAAGATACGCAACATATTGATATCTTGATTAACCGTAATGGAGCGTAATAAACTAAAGGTAAACTTTTTATTGTTTTTTAAATCGTAGTTAACTTTCACAAAAGCACTCCATCTATTATCCTGGTATGGCGTAAGGTTAGTATTGCTGTATAATGAAGATACTACTTGATTAGCAGGGTTTCTATAAAACTCATCACTAAATGCAGTTCTTAGTGCAACTGAAAATTTTACTTTATTTTTAAGTGTTTTTTTCATTAAAGGACCACTCACATTTAGTTCAGCCACTTGGCTATTCCAATTAGCTCGTGAATTTTTGTTAAAACCAAAATCATCTCTTTTGTAACTTGCACTTACCTCGTATTTATCGCCTCCACGTTTCGTTTTTGTGCTAATTACACCAGCTGTGGCATCTCCAACCTCTGCACCAATTCCACCTGTGGTAACTTCTATTTCGCTGATGGCATTTGAACCAATATCTAATCCAAAACCAGTTCCTGCTAATGGATCAGTTACATTTACACCGTCAATGTAAGTACCTGTTTCATAACTTCTGCCACCACGAATATTTACTCCAGCAGGCGACTGAACCACACCTGGCTGCGTATTAACTATTTGTTGTAACTGACGAGATGGAGCTAATTCTATATTATCTTGACTTATGGTATTGATAGTTTGAGGTTTATCAACATCAATCAAAGGCTTTTTACCAACAATAACTACTTCATCCATGTTGGTACTGGCTATAGCCATTTCAATTGTACCAATATTGTTAGTTTGTCCAGCTTTAACTTTTACTTCAGTTTTTAAAACAGTTTTATAACCTAAATATTTTATTTCAATATTATATTCACCGGCCTTTATGTTTTTTAAGGTAAAGACACCTTCAGCATTTGTTTGGGTAACATATGATGTTCCTTTAACCACAATGGTCACCCCAATTAAAGTTTCGTTTCGTTTGGCATCAATAATTTTACCTGTAATAAAACCAGTATTTTGGGCAAAACTGTATGTATTTATAATAAATAAAGCAATAACTGCGTAAATAAATTTCATTAATTTTATTTTTAAAAACGTGGCAAAATATAATTTTCAATTTGCATTGCATAATTAAGTTAATGTTGCTACAAAAAAAATATTCAAAAAACCATGTCTTTGGTGAATTTTTTAACAATGGCACGGTTTTAGTAAAATTTTGTTTATGCTTGCATTGTTAAATTTTTCAAGCTTATAAATTATGAAACGTATATTATTTTTTTTATTGCTTATTCCTTTTATTAGCAAAGCCGATGTTTTTGATGATGTGGTAACAACCATAAAAACCAATAATAGTGATGCTGTTACAAAGTATTTAAATGCCAATGTTGAAATAACTTTGCTTGAAACTGAAAGTCTTTGTAGTAAGGCACAAGCAGAACAAATGTTGAAAAAATTCTTTGATAAATATCCTTCCAAAGTTATTACCATTAAACACAGAGGTGCTTCTGCACAGGGCGCCAAATATGCTATTGCAAGTTATGAAACTGCATCTGGACTAAAATTAAGGTTGTATATTTTTATGAAAGATAACTTAATTCACGAACTTAAAGTAGAAAGGGAATAACCAAATGGATATCGAATTAGAAAAAATTAAAGATACACTACTACTCAAATCTTCAACAAAACAGTTAACCTTTAGAAATACAAAAGATGCTTTTGAAATTTTTAAAGCTAGTGTTAAGGCAATTGTTTCTGAATTAGCTTCGCCAATATCCGAAGCTGATAAACATATTGAAGTAAGTTTTATTGAAAAAACTCCTTTTGAATTTCATTTGAAATTTAGTGGCGATACATTGGTTTTTATGATGCACACCAATGTATTTGATTTTGATAATGAACATTTTATTACTAAAACAAAATATGTTCATAAAAATAAATTAAGAGAATTTTGTGGATTAATTCAAATCTATAATTTTTTAAGTGATTCAATAAAGTATAACCGTGAGGCTGATGCTGGATTTTTGGTTGGAAGATTTTTCATCAATTTTGAAAATCATTTTTTCCTAGAGGGGAAAAAGCAACTTTCGTATTTATTTAACGACTTTGAAAAACAAGAATTTAACTCGGAATCTGCATATAAAATTATCATTGAATCAATTAATTTTGCACTTCATTTTGATTTAATGGTACCAAACTTTGAAAACATGCAGTTTATTTCCTTAGAGCAAAAAAATTTAATGAGTTACAGTAGCGGAATGCCAACTAATAAAACCTTAGGATTTTTAACACACCCCAATCCCGATTCTTATTAAAATAAAAATCATTTAATAAAATAATTTTGTCAATTAAAAATTTTAAAAGGCAGTTTACTCAATTGTAAATTGCCTTTTTTGTTGCATATTGCAGCCTCGAACTTTATCCAACAAATTTTAATGATTAATCAAGAACTAAACGAACAATTATTACAGATTGCTCAAACTTATGATGCACCTGTTTACGTGTATCACGCAGAAACTATTATTAACCAGTTTAACAAGTTAGTTAACGCATTTAAACCATTAAATATAAAGATAAAGTACGCATGTAAGGCTTTAAATAATTCGGCCATTTTACAATTATTAAAACAACAAGGCAGTGGTTTAGATACGGTATCAATTAACGAAGTACATTTGGGTTTAAACGCAGGTTTTTTACCTAATGAAATTATTTTTACTCCTAATTGTGTTGGTTTTGAAGAAATAGAACAAGCAGTAGAATTAGGCGTTCATATCAATATTGATAATATCTCTATTTTAGAGCAATTTGGAAGTAAATATGGGCATTCAGTTCCATGTTGTATTCGTTTAAATCCACATATTTTAGCTGGCGGAAATAGTAAAATTTCAACAGGACATATTGATTCAAAATTTGGAATTTCTGTTTACCAATTACGCCATGTATTGCGCGTGGTAAAATCGCATAATATTCACGTAAATGGTTTGCACATGCATACCGGAAGTGACATTTTGGACGCTGGTGTGTTTTTACAAGGTGCCGAAATTTTATTTGATGCGGCTAAAGATTTTACTGAATTAGATTTTATTGATTTTGGTAGTGGTTTTAAAGTGGCTTATAAACCAAACGACATTACTACCGATATAGAAGAATTAGGAAAAAGCTTAAGCAATCGTTTTACCGAATTTTGCAAAGAATATGGCAAAGATTTGGAACTTTGGTTCGAGCCAGGAAAATTTTTAGTGAGCGAAAGCGGTTACTTTTTGGTTAAAGCAAATGTAATTAAGCAAACTACCGCCACTGTTTTTGTTGGCGTAAACAGTGGTTTGAACCATTTAATAAGGCCAATGCTTTACGATTCATATCATCATATTGTAAACTTAAGTAACCCCGAAGGCAAAGAAAGAATTTACACGGTGGTTGGTTATATTTGCGAAACTGACACATTTGCTTGGGATAGGAAATTAAATGAAGTATCAGAAGGCGATATTTTGTGTTTTTTAAATGCTGGCGCATATGGAATAACCATGAGTAGTAACTATAACGCTAGGTTTAGACCAGCCGAAGTTTTGATTTACAATAACCAAGCTCATTTAATAAGAAAACGAGAAACAATGGCAGATATTATACAAAATGAGGTTGCCATGAATTGGTAATTTTGTTTTTAACTATTTTGAAACAAAATGAATAATAAGCCGTTGATAATAAAATAAATGTACAGCAAAATTTAGTTTGTGAATAAATAAGTAAAATATATTAACCAAGCTTACTAAATTGCATACAACATATTTGGAACTGAATTTGACTAGTTAATAGTTAAATGAAAAAATTTTGGAATTATAACATGGAAGCTAAATTTTCACCACGTGTAAAAGATGTAATTAGTTATAGCCGAGAAGAAGCAATTCGCTTGGGCCATGATTATATTGGAACTGAACACTTATTATTAGGCCTTATTAGAGAAGGCGAAGGCAAGGCTTTAAAAATTTTGAAGGCTTTGGGTGTAGATAACTCAAAGTTGAAAAGAACTATTGAAGACTCGATTAGAAGTACTGCAAGTAATAATACCAATTTTGTTAATATACCGCTTACCAAGCAGGCAGAAAAAGTATTGAAAATTACTTATTTAGAAGCTAAAATCTTTAAAACTGATATTATAGGAACCGAGCATTTATTGCTTTCTATATTAAGGGATGAAGATAATTTGGCTTCTCAAATCTTATCTCAATTTGGCATTAATTACGACATTTTTAAACAAGCTATTGAAAACAGAATTGATGAAGATTTTGATAGCAAAAAATCAAATCCTCGTAATGAACTGCCTGCTGACGAAGATGATTATTTTGCTGGCGCGGGCGCTGGAAGAGAATCTGAACGCAAGCAAGAACCTACACGTAGAATTGATCCAAAATCAAAAACACCTGTATTAGATAATTTTGGTAGAGATTTAACCAAAGCTGCCGAAGAAGGTAAAATTGATGCTATAGTTGGCCGCGAAAAAGAAATTGAAAGAGTTTCACAAATTTTATCGCGAAGGAAAAAGAATAATCCTGTATTAATTGGCGAACCAGGTGTGGGTAAAACTGCCATTGCCGAAGGTTTAGCATTACGCATTATTCAACGTAAAGTAAGCCGAATTCTATTCAATAAAAGAGTGGTAATGCTTGATATGGCTAGCATGGTGGCAGGTACAAAATACCGTGGTCAGTTTGAAGAGCGTATGAAAGCAGTAATGAATGAGTTGGAAAAAAGTCCAGATGTAATTTTATTTATTGACGAAATACACACTATAGTTGGCGCAGGTGGTGCAAGCGGAAGTTTAGATGCATCAAACATGTTTAAACCTGCTTTAGCCCGTGGCGAAATACAATGTATTGGTGCTACCACTTTAGATGAATACCGCCAATATATTGAAAAAGATGGTGCATTAGAACGTAGATTCCAAATAGTAATGGTTGAACCTGCTACTCCTGAAGAATCTATTCAAATATTGACTAACATTAAAGATAAATACGAAGCTCACCACAGTGTAACTTACACGCCAGAAGCTATTAACGCTTGTGTAAGTATGAGCACACGTTACATGGTTGACAGACATTTGCCAGATAAAGCAATTGATGTATTAGACGAAGTAGGTGCACGTGTTCATTTAAGTAATATCCATGTTCCTGCTGCTATTATTGAACTTGAAAAACAAGTTGAAGATATAAAAATAGAAAAAAATCAAGTAGTTAAAAGCCAAAAATATGAAGAGGCTGCAAAACTACGTGATAAAGAAAAACATTTATTAGAGCAACTTGAAACTGAAAAAGCTAAGTGGGAAGAAGAATCGAAAAACCAACGTTATAACGTTAGTGAAGACGATGTGGCTGAAGTTATAGCTATGATGACTGGAGTTCCTGTAAAACGCATTGCGCAAAGCGAGGGCGAACGTTTATTAAAAATGGGAACTGAGTTGAGTGGTAAAGTAATTGGACAAGATGATGCAATTAAAAAATTAGCAAAAGCTGTTCAACGCAGCCGTTCAGGTTTAAAAAATCCAAATAAACCAATAGGTTCGTTTATATTTTTAGGCCCAACAGGGGTTGGAAAAACAGAAATGGTAAAAGTATTGGCTCGCTACTTGTTCGATACCGATGATGCTATGATTCGTATTGACATGAGTGAGTATATGGAGAAATTTGCTGTTAGCCGTTTGGTTGGAGCGCCTCCAGGATACATAGGTTACGAAGAAGGTGGTCAGTTAACCGAAAAAGTTAGAAGAAAACCTTATGCAGTTATTTTGTTGGATGAGGTAGAAAAAGCACATCCAGATGTATTTAATTTACTTTTACAAGTATTAGACGAAGGATTTTTAACTGATAGTTTAGGTCGTAAAATTGATTTTAGAAATACTATTATCATCATGACTTCGAATATTGGTAGTCGCCAATTGAAAGATTTTGGTGCAGGTGTTGGTTTTGGTACGCCAAGTAAAGATGCAAATGCACAAAAAGATTCAAAATTGGTCATTGAAAATGCTTTAAAACGTTTCTTCTCGCCAGAGTTTTTAAATAGAGTAGACGATGTAATTGTATTTAACTCGTTAGATAAAGAAGCAATTACTAAAATTTTAGATATTAACTTAAGTAAATTGATTAGTCGAGTTGAAGAACTAGGATTTAAATTTAGCATAACCGATTCGGCAAAAGCATTTTTAGCTGAAAAAGGATTTGATGCAGATTTAGGAGCTAGACCTTTAGCAAGAACAATTCAAAAGTATGTGGAAGATGGAATAGCCGAGCAATTATTATTACAACAAACAGGCGAAGGTGAAACAATAGAAGTAGATTACGACAAAGAGGCCAATGCCGATGAGTTAAAAATTACTACTATTAAGAAAAAAGAGCGCAAAAAGAAAGATGCTCCAATTGATAAAACGGAAGAGTAAGCAAAAAGCACATCTAATTTAGGTGTGCTTTTTTTATGGAACTAACTAATTAGTTTAATTAGAAAAGACAAGACTTTAAATCATAAAATATCACATTATGAAATATGAAAAATAAGCATAGTTTTGCAGCCTTTTAAAATACAAAAAATTATGTCAGATATTTTCTCTCAGTTGCAAAAACACGATCATGAGCAAATAGTATTTTGCCAAGACGAATACACTGGATTGAAGGCAATTATTGCCATTCACAACACGGTTTTAGGACCAGGTTTAGGCGGAACGCGAGTTTGGAATTACACCAGCGAAGCAGATGCAGTGAATGATGTATTGCGTTTAAGCCGAGGTATGACTTACAAAGCATCTATTTCTGGATTGAACTTGGGGGGTGCTAAAGCTGTTATTATTGGTGATGCAAAAACTCTTAAAACAGAAGCATTAATGCGTAAATTTGGCCGTTTTGTAGAAAACCTTAATGGTAAGTACATAACAGCTGAAGATGTTAATACTACTACCCGTGATATGGAGTATGTTAACATGGAAACAAGCCACGTAGTTGGTTTACCAGAAAGTATGGGAGGCGGAGGAGATCCAAGCCCTGTTACTGCTTATGGTGTTTTTGTAGGTATGAAAGCAGCTGTTAAACATGCTTTTGGAACGGATAGTTTAGCTGGTAAAAAAGTAGCTGTTCAAGGTATTGGTAAAGTAGGTGGCCATTTGTTAGAGTATTTACACAAAGAAGGTGCTAAACTTTTTATTACCGATATTAACGAAGAAATGCTTAAAAAATATAGTAAAGATTTTGGAGCAACTGTAGTTAAAGGTGATGAAATTTACGGTTTAGATGTTGATGTTTTTGCTCCTTGTGCTTTAGGTGCTATTTTAGATTCGGTTAATATTAATAAACTAAAATGTAAAGTAGTAGCTGGTGCTGCTAATAATCAATTGGCTGACGAAAATATTCATGGCCCAATGTTAATGGAAAAAGGTATTGCCTATGCACCTGATTTCTTAATTAATGCTGGTGGTTTAATCAATGTTTACCAAGAACACATCGGTTATAACCGTGAAACTGCATTTAGTAACACAGAAAAAATTTATGATACTACTTTAGCCATTTTCCAAAAATCGGATAAAGATAAAGTACATACACAAAAAGCTGCTACAGAATTGGCTGAAAAACGCATACATGATATGATGCGTGTAGGTTCAACTTACTAGTAAATAATATTAAAACTAACTAAGCCTAGCATAAAACTAGGCTTAGTTTTTCAAAATAGTTCTTTAGGTAATTTAAAAAATGTATTGCTAAGCCTACAGAATTTTATATAAATTAGCATACATACCCAAAATAATAGCTATGCTATTCAGACGTTTTTTACGAATTAAAACCTTTCAAGCATTATACGCTTACAAACAAGATCAGTCAACGAGTAGGGCGGTGGCTAAAAATAACCTTGTAAAATCACTCGATAAAGCATATGATGTATATGTATTTTTGATGTCTTTCCTTATTGAGTTCAAATTTTTTGTGGGTAAAGAAATAGAACTTCAAAATAACAAACATATTCCTCAGCCCGAGCAAATGGCATTTTTAAAAGCAATTTATAACAATGCAGCTATTTCCTTACTTGAAAATGATATTATTTTACAAGAAAAGATTAAAGCAAGAAAATTAGATTGGACTAAAAGCAATGATTTCTTTCGTCAAATTTTGACTGAAGTAAAAGCTATTGAAACTATAGTTGATGCCACTAAAGAAGCAGATACTTCGGTGTTTGCCGAAAAACAAATTTTGTTGGAGTTGGTTGAGAGTTTGGTAGCAGATAGCGAAGTTTTTAATCATTACATGGAAGAACAGTTTATTAACTGGGAGGATGATGAGGTAATGGTTCTAATTGCATTTCAAAAAACTTTAGCTTCTATTAAGCAAAATAAAGGAGCTGAAATTTTACCAGGTTTTTATAATGATAAATATGAAGATACTACTTTTGTGTCTAATTTATTTTTAGAAACTTTGGAGCAAGAAGATGCTTTAATTGAATTAATTAGTTCAAAAACCCAAAATTGGGACGCAGATAGAATTGCAACTGTAGATATGTTACTAATGAAAATGGCTATGTGCGAAATACTTAATTTTAATCAAATACCTATAAAAGTAAGTATTAATGAGTATTTAGAAATAGCTAAACTATACAGCAGTCCTAATAGTCATACTTTTATGAATGGTGTTTTAGATAAAGTTCAATTAGAATTGCGCAAAGAAAATAAAATTAACAAAACAGGTAGAGGCCTGGTGGAGTAGTTTAATAGATAGGATTTAATCAAATTAATTTAAATTTATACAATGAAAAAAGTAATTATTTCAACTTTAGTTTTAATGGCTATTGCCTGCGGCAATAATGAATCAAGCAAACAAGTAGGTGCTGAAATAGTAAACAATACAGCTACTGCCGAAAATCCAACTGCTGAGAATGAAAATGCAACGGAGATAACTTTTGAACAAAATATGTTTGATTTTGGTACAATTAAAGAAGGTGAACTTGTAAATTATAAATTTAAGTTTAAAAATACAGGTAAAAATCCATTGTTAATTACCAATGCCTCAGCAAGCTGCGGTTGTACAGTTCCAAATTGGCCCAAAGAACCAATTGCACCTGGCCAAGGTGGGGAAATTGATGTAACTTTTAACAGCGAAGGTAAGCCAAACCATGCAGAAAAAACGGTTACTGTAGTGGCTAATACCACGCCAACCAATACCATGCTTTTAATTAAAGGCGAAGTAACACCAAAACAAGGCTCTGCAACACAAGCACATTAATTATTAAAATAATAACACAAATAAAAACCATGAATTTAACTTTATTACAAGCAGCTGCTACCAAAGGTGGCGGATGGGAACAAATGATATTTTTTGTTCCAATGATTGCCATTTTTTATTTCTTTATGATTCGTCCTCAAATGAAGAAACAAAAAGACCAAAAAAAATTAATTGAATCAATTGAAAAAGGTTCAAAAATTGTAACACTTGGTGGTATTCAAGCTAAAGTGGTAGAAGTTCACGAAGCCCATTTAATTATTGAAAGCGAAGGTACTCGTTTACGTATTAACAAAAGTGCAGTGAGCTTAGAAGCTACTCAAGCTTTAAATCCAGTTAAAAAAGAAGAAACTAAAAAATAGTTTTATTAAAAAATTTTTAAAAAAAGTCAGGCATCTTTGTCTGACTTTTTTTATTTAGTTTTGAATATGCAAAAAATTGGGGTTACCGGAAGCATAGGAAGCGGAAAATCTTTGGTATGTAATATTTTTAAACAATTAGGAATTCCTATTTATAATGCAGATGATAGGGCAAAGATACTCATGATTACTCATGATGAAATAATTAGTACTGTTAAAAGGTTGTTTGGTAGAGAAAGTTATTTTACTGATGGAAGTTTAAACAGAGTGCATATTTCGGCCATTGCATTTAACAATAAAGCATTACTAACTGAATTAAATAAAACGGTTCATCCTACTGTATTTGCTGATTTTGATAATTGGATTATGGAGCAAAAAAAACTGGGTGTTCCTTATATTATTAAAGAAGCAGCATTGATGTTTGAAACAGATAGTTATAAAGGTTTAGAAAAGTATATAGTAGTTACCGCTCCTTTGCAATTGCGAATTGAACGCACCATGCACCGCGATAATATTACTCAAGAACAAGTGCAAGCACGCATGAATAATCAGTTTACACAAGAAGAGAAATTAGCTAAAGCAAATTTTGAAATCATAAACGATGACAAACATTCATTAATAGAACAAGTGGTTAAATTGAATAAGGTATTTATAAATTGATAATTGTTAAAAAAATTTATTAGTTCAATTTTGTTAAACTTTGCGTTTTTTTTCGTTACAAACTAAAGCCTACTTTTTAAATAAATTTAGTTAGTAAGATAATATTCCATCAACCATCAAGTTATAGCCTTTGAATTTCAAAATCTCCGAACAATTCTATAATTGAGACCTAATAGTTTTACAGCTTATTAATTTGATTTTGGCTTATTTTGAAAAAAATAAAAATAGAAGCCTCCAATTGCATAAGCAACTGAATCCTTCCAATCTGAAGTGTAATGTTGATTGAAAATTGGAATAATTACCTCAAAAGCTAAACTAAAGTAAAAGATACAAAAAACGATTGTTTTTAAATGAAAAATAAATGAATAATTAGAAATAAAATTTTGCTGAATAATTAATGAAATTCCAAGTAATATTGGTAATACAACGAGATCGTCTAAATAGCAATCCAACCATTTGATATTAATTAAACTTATTACTAAAATTTGATGGGCAAACCAAAGAAATAAGGGAATAACCAAATATAAATTATTTAATTTAATCATGCTTCCTAGCCTGGTAAAGCCATTAAAACAATTGTAACCAACGTTATAATTCCAATGATAATTGCTTGACCTCCTTGAATTAATTTTTCGATCACAAAAAGAAATTTATTTTTATCAGAATTTTTTATCTTAAAATCATCCATTAATAACGACTGATTTTGCCATTTTTTTTCTAACTCATATAAGTCTTTTCTATAACCAAAATCAAGAATTTCCCCGCAAAACTCACAAAAAGCTTTGTTTCCATCTGTCCATTTTTGGCAGTGTTCACATTTTTTTTGATTTATATTTTTTGTTGAAGACATTGATGAGAAAGTATACAATTTAAATAAAAAAAACAAGGCATCGGGTAATTAAATATCCCAATACCTTGTTATAATGTTATTTGTTCTTTTAAAATGAATGATACCGTTTTATTTGAATATTTTCATTAGTTCAATTTCTCTAAACTCAAAAATTTCTTTTACTTTTTTATCTACAAAAAGCCAATGTAAAAATGGAGCTAATATCCAACCTTTTGAAAGATAAGTTACTTTATCAGTCATAATAGTGATGCCATTTTTTTCTTCAAAAAAGTGTTCATGGTACCATTTAGTGTATGGACCTTTTAATTGTTGGTCTGCAAATTTAAATGGAGGATTCCACTCACTTATCTCAGTTTTCCATTTGAATGGAATGCCATTTAGTTTAATACGGTAATCAATTAAAGTACCTTTGGCCATTGGAATGGGTGAAGGAGTGAGTATTTTAAAATAAACTTGTGAAGGTGTAATTTTATTTAAATTCTCAGCTTTGCTAAAAAACTCAAAAACCTCTGCCAATGGTTTGTTTATTTGTGTTGTTTTTTCTAATACATATTCTCTCATGCCTTATAATACAATGCAATTGGTTAATTGTTTAATTTAGGATTTAGAGATTTGTTGTTTTTTGATTAATGGATGGTTATATTGCTTAATTGGTTAATCGTTGGATAGTTAAGTTAGAGATTTGTTGATTTAGGGATTGTTCTTAATTAACTATTGCTTATTTTTCACCTCTTAATTCCTAATTCTCATTTCATACTTTATACTTCATTTTTGTTTAACTGTTTATTTGATTATTTGCTTAAATGGTTTTTACCAATTTTTCATCTCCCAACTCTCATACCTCCATTCCCATTTCATAATTCATAATTCATACTTCATACTTCATACTTCATTACTTGCTTTTTCCCAACTCTCATCTCTCAATTCTAATTTCAACATCCAACATTCAAAATCTAACATTCATCCTTCATAATTCATAATTATTGTTTTATTTAGTTTAAACTTGCGGCATGAATTATTTACGCGCTGAAAACCTTTCGAAATATTATGGCGAAAGACATTTATTCAGTAATATTACTTTTACAGTAACCAAAGGACAAAGAGTAGCTTTAATAGCTAAAAATGGCTCGGGTAAAACCAGTTTATTAAACATACTTACAGGCAGAGATAAAGGTGACGAAGGACAAATTGTTATCGATAAAAATATACGTTGGGCATATATTGAACAAGATCCGCAATTTTACCAAACCGATGATGTTTGGTCGGCCATATATAAAAGTGATAACGAATTACTAAATTGTGTAGCTAGGTATGAGGAAGTAATTGAAATTCTAGACAAAGATCCTGAAAATATCGACAATCAAAACCAACTTCAGTATGCTATGGAAGCAATGGATTTGAATAATGCATGGGATATTGAAACAAAAATAAAAACCATTTTACAACAATTAAACTTGCACAATCACTTGCATAGTAGTATTGCAAGTTTAAGTGGTGGGCAAAAGAAACGTTTAGCTATAGCTACCGTTTTGGTTCAACAGCCAGATTTTATTATTATGGATGAACCTACCAATCATCTAGATTTAAAAATGATAGAATGGCTAGAAACTTACTTAACTGTTAATAATACCACCTTACTTTTGGTAACACACGACAGGTATTTTTTAGATAAAGTTTGTAATGAAATTATTGAATTGGCCGAAGGCAATTTATATACCCACAAAGGCAATTACGCATACTTTTTAGAGAAAAAAGCCCAACGAGAAGAGTATTTAGATAAGGAGGCTGATGCTGCAAGAAAGCACATGCGTAAGGAGTTAGAATGGATGCGTAAACAACCTAAGGCTAGAACCACTAAATCGAAAAGTAGGATAGAGGACTTTTATGAAACCAAAGAAAAAGCATCGTATAAGCGCGATGATGCTAAGGTGGAAATAAAAATGAAAATGGAAAGATTGGGTTCTAAAATTTTAGAAGTCCAACAATTGAAAAAATCTTTTGACGATTTGAAAATTTGTGAAGACTTTACTTATATATTCAAACCAGGGGAACGAATTGGAATTATTGGAAATAATGGAGTAGGTAAAACTACGTTTTTAAATATGCTTTTAGGTACTGAGCAACCTGATGGTGGTAAAATTAGCTTGGGCGATACTGTAAAAGTGGGTTATTATAATCAACTTGGCATGCAGCTAAAGGATGATAAACGTGTGATTGAAGTAATAACTGATATAGCCGAATATGTGGAGATGACCAAAGGTGAAAAGCTTACTGCTAAAACTTTGCTAACCCGTTTTTTATTCGATCCTAAAAAACAACACAATTATGTAAGTTCATTAAGTGGCGGTGAAAAACGAAGGTTGTATTTACTTACTATATTAATGAGTAAGCCTAATTTTTTAGTGTTAGATGAACCAACCAACGATTTGGATATTGAAACTTTAAACGTATTAGAGGAGTTCTTAGAAGAATATGAAGGCTGTATTATGGTGGTTACCCATGATAGGTATTTTATGGATACCATTGTAGATAGTTTATTTGTATTTGAAGGCAATGGAAAAATTCGTCCGTTTAATGGTAATTACCAAGAGTATTTAAATGAACAAGAAGAAATTCAGGCTGAAGCACTATTAGCCAAAAGCAATGCAAACAAAGCTGCCAACGCAGCGGCAGTTAAAGCCGAACCCATAAAAATAGAACAAGTAGCTTCCAATAAACGTAAATTAACTTTTAACGAACAACGTTTATTTGAACAATTAGAAAAAGATTTAGCTGCATTGCATAATAAAAAAAATGATTTAGAAACTAAATTAAGTGCTCCCAATGCTAGTACAGACGACATAATTACAATGGGAAAAGAACTGATAGAAGTCAATAATAGCATAGATGAAAAAGAGTTAAAATGGCTAGAATTAAGTGAATAAGAAATTTGCTTCATGGTAAAATATAAATAATAAAAAAATATTTCAAAAAGAGGTTGCATAGTAAAGAAAGAGGGCTATATTTGCACCCGCTAAAAAGGATAACTGATAGCAAGATTCCGTAGCTCAGCTGGTAGAGCATTACACTTTTAATGTAGGGGTCCTGGGTTCGAATCCCAGCGGGATCACTGAGAAGCTCTGAAGAAATTCAGAGCTTTTTTTATGCTCCAAAACATATTAGTTAAAATAGGGTTATTTTTTGAAATACTGTTTTAATATTTCTACATAATTATCATAGCGTTTTCAAATCAAAACGTATAAAAACTAACATCAATTCCTTTTTGAGTTTTATAAAAAAAAAGCACAATGAAATTTGTTTTCATTATGCTTCTTAAATTAGCTTCATTAAGTTAACTATGCGCCAGTAATTTCTTATTATTCAACTAATTTACCATCCTCTCGTGGGCCACGTAAATGAATTACTAAACCATTTAAAAAATTACGTAAAATTTGGTCACCACAGTCCATGTATTTTGGGTGGTCCTCCTTGCGAAAAAGTGCACCTAATTCACTCTCAGAAATTTTAAAATCTACTAACTTTAATATTTCTATTATATCAGTATTTTTCAATTGTAGTGCTACCCTTAGCTTTTTTAATATATCGTTATTGCTCATGTTTTTTTTGTTTTAAGAAATTAGTAAAATTAATTTGCCCATTTTATGCCTAAAGTATCTTTTGGTATTGATAAATAAACAGCTTCTTTAGCTAGCAATCCTTTTAGTATTACTGTATGTGTTTCATTGCTAGCCCCAATTTTAACTTCTTGTTTAACGGCTTTTTTGTCATCGAGTTTATAAACAAAACTTTTAGTTCCTTCGGTATGCACACATTCTATTGGAATACTCAATACATTTTTTAAGGTATTAGTTGAAATACTGTTAGAAGTGGTCATAGCTGGTCTCAATGAAGTATCAATTGAAGTAACATCAATTACAACTTCAAATACTTTTGCTTCACTATTAGGTTTTTGTTCACCAATACTAGCCACCGATTTAACAATACCTTGTAGTTTTTTACCTGTTTGAGCATCAAGCCCAATATTAACCAATTGATTAGTTTTAACTTTTTGAATATCTACTTCATTAATATAGGTTATACTTTCCATTGTTCTTAAATCGGGTAAGTTTGCTACGGTTGGATCCCAAGTATTAACAGTACTTCCAACTATTTTTTTCTTTCCATCCCATTCTTTGGCATAAATTACCATTCCACTTTTGGGTGCAGTAATGGTAAACTGAGCTAAAGTAGTAGTTAGTTCCGATAATCTATTTTGAGCCTTAGTTAATTCATTTCCTATAATTTGCATTTTGGTAACGCTCTGTTGTTGCTTGGTTTTATAGTTTTCTTTTTTTTGATCGTAGTTTCTTATAGCTTTTTCATATTCAATTTCGGCTTGTCTCAATACAGCAGGTGGCTCATAAATAGATTGTTCTTTAGTTAGTTTTCTTTCTTCTACTGCGTATTTTAAGTTAAACAACTCATCTCTAGCATCGCGCATGGTTAAGGTTGTATCAAGTTGAGTAGATTTAAATTCAGATTGTTTTTTTTGTACATTCAACTGTTCTTCATTAATTTTATTCATAATCTCAGTTTTATCTAACTCAGCTACAAATTCTCCCTCTTTTACTACAGTACCTTCGGCAACTAAGTTACTAATTTTGACTTGCCAAATTCCTACTTGTCGTAAAGCACTTGGAGCAGAAATTTCAGTATAATTTTTTGCACGTAATTCACCAGTATTTAAAACTGTTACATCAAAACTTCCTTCTTCTACCAAAACCATTATTTGATTTTCATCCACCTTTTTTATTACCACCCAATAAATGGTAGCCATCGCAATTAATACAGCTAATGCTATAAATTTCCCTCTATGTTTTTTCATTTATAATTACTTAACTGGTTGTTTAATTGTATTTATATTATTTTTAATCGTTTCAAATATTTGAATAGTATTTTTATCCATTAAATGTTTAAGTGTATCATATTTTTGTTCCAATTCATTATATCTTTTCAAAGTTTGCATCATTACTTTTTGAGTATACTCTGTGGTGGTATCAAAAATATTAGAATGCAGTTGAATTGCAGTATCGTTAAAACTTAATGCAGGATTAGAAGGGTCTGTAATATTAAATAAGTTGGTATCGCCATATAATACTTCAACATAATGCTTATTCACTCTTAATAAAGAATCAGAAAATTCTTTAAACACAACTATTTCATTTTTTATTTTTTGCTGTTTAGTTTCGCATGAAAAAATGGAAACAGTTATTGCAATTACCAAAATATTTTTAAACTGCATATTTTTATTTAATATTTGTTACAATAAATGTAATTAAATTTAATTTTAAAAGAAATAGTTTTAAATAAAAGTAACTCATTGAATTTAATTGTAATTTTTATTACCCATATTTCATTTAGTTTTATGTTTCACAAGGTTTTTGAATCAAATTTTATTGCCAACTTTTATTGTTAAGAAATTATTACTTCATTGAAATTCGTTGCTATAAACATGAGCTATTTATAAAATTTACTTATTTAAAATGTGTATAAAATTGGTATCAAAATCAGGTAAATAGAAATGAATATAACTGTTATTAACAGTTAACTAACACTATCTTTTTTATGTGTATATCATTTTTCAATTTGGGTACTAGAACATTTTAATACATTTTTGGGAGAAAAGTAATAAAGAAAAGTATAAGTAGCATGGCGGAAATAGTTGCAAATAGAAAGAAAAGAACACTTACAAATGCTCAAATTTTTGAGACGGGAAAATTACCACCACAAGCACCCGAATTAGAGCAAGCAGTTTTAGGTGCTTTACTTCTAGAAAAAGATGCCATTAATATTGTTGCTGAAGTTCTAAAACCAGATAGTTTTTACGATCCCAAACATAAAAATATATATGAAGCTATTTTAAATTTATGGCAAAATGGAAGTGCAGTTGATATTTTAACTGTTAGCCATGAACTTAAAAAGAAAGGTAATATAGAAATGTCTGGAGGTGCATACTACGTTACTTCTTTAACTAATCGCGTAGCAAGTGCAGCTAACATAGAATACCACTCTAGAATTATTGCTCAAAAATTTTTGCAACGTGAGTTGATCAGAATAAGTGGTGAAATTGGAACTGAGGCTTATGAAGATGGCACGGATGCCTTTGAATTATTAGATAGCGCTGAACGAAAACTATTTGAAGTTTCGCAAGGAAATATTAAAAAAGATTACCGTAACATTAGTAGCGTAATGCAAGAAGCTATTAATGAAATTGATGAGTTAAGAGGAAAAGAAGGTGGATTAACAGGCATTCCTTCTGGATTTAGTAAATTAGATAGAGTTACTTCTGGATTTCAGAAATCTGATTTAATAATTATTGCCGCCCGACCTGGTATGGGTAAAACTGCATTTGTATTGAGTGTTGCTCGCAATGCTTGTTTATCAAATACCGAAACACCAAGGGCTGTAGCTATTTTTTCACTAGAAATGAGTTCTAAGCAATTGGCAAACCGTATGATAAGTGCAGAAGCTGAAATAGAATCAGACAAGTTGAAAAAAGGAATTTTAGCAGACCACGAATGGCAGCAGTTGAATTCTAAAATAGCTAAGTTAAGCGAAGCACCAATATTTATTGATGATACACCTGCTATTTCAGTATTTGAGCTTCGTGCAAAATGTAGAAGGTTAAAACAACAGAATAATATTCAAATGATTATTATAGATTATTTGCAACTAATGCGTGGTGATGATTCGAATAATAAAAATGGTAATCGTGAGCAAGAAGTAAGTTATATTTCAAGAAGTTTAAAGGCTTTAGCAAAAGAACTTGATGTGCCTGTTTTAGCTTTAGCTCAGCTAAGTCGTCAAAGTGAAAAACGTGGAGGAGGAGGGAGTGCTTCACCAGGAACAGGAACAGGCAGGCCTATTCTTTCCGATTTACGTGAATCAGGTTCCATTGAGCAAGATGCAGATATGGTAATGTTTATTTACCGTCCGCAATACTATAAATTAACCGAATGGGATGATGGAACTCCTTGCGCTGATGAAGCAGAAATAATGGTAGCCAAGCATAGGAATGGTGAACTCCATGATGTAAGATTAAGATTTATTGGCAAGTACACTAAATTTGCTGATAAAACCGACTTTGATAATTATGCAATTCCAGACTATAATGATAATAATGGCAATAATGGAACAATTACGGTTAGTTCTAGTATTAATTGGGATAGCGATGTAGATGATGAAGGGCCAATGACATTTAATGGAGATGCTCCTTTCTAAATTTGAAGTGGCTGTTTTTAATTAAACAGCCACTTTTTATTTAAAATTCTTCAATTAAAATACCCATTTTTCCCATTTGATAATCTCGCATGGCCTGCATTATTTCCGATTGAGTGTTCATTACAAAAGGGCCGTAAGTAGCAATAGGTTCATTAATTGCTTCCATATCAAAAACCAAAAGTCTAGTTGGTTTATCAAAATTTACGGTTAGCTCGGTTGTTTCATTATCGATAATTACCAAGTGAGAACCATTAACTAGATTTCCTTCTGCATTAAATGCTTCATCCAAATTGTAAATAGCATGTTCATAGCCTTTGGTAAATTGAAAAGTATGACTTGCTTTTCCATCGCTATGTACCTCTAAAATGGTCATGGGACTTTGAATTTCACTAAATCCTTGAATTTGATTATACTTTCCTGCAACTACTTTTATTGTTAAATTTTGTTCTTCAATAACTGGAATTTCGTGTTTATTCAATGCAAAATATTTAGGCTGTTCTTGTTTGTATTTAGCAGGTGAATTAATCCAAATTTGAATAATTTCTTGCACACCTCCTTCTGCAGCAAATTCAGCTGAAGGTCTTTCACTGTGAATAATCCCTTTACCTGCATTCATCCATTGAACCCCACCAGCCTCCACAATTGAATTATGACCTCTTGAATCTCTGTGATTTACATTTCCTTCAAAAATAAAAGTAACAGGTGCAAAACCAGTATGTGGATGAGGACCAACTCCAACATCGGTAGGTTTGGAACCGGCATGAATTGTTGATTTATGATGGTGAATTAGTAATAATGGTCCAATATTATTTATTAATCCATTTGGCAGCGGTTGTCGTAATGGAATTCCGCCCATTTCTACCCAATCTGCTGCAATAATTTTTTTTATTGAATTCATTTTAATTTATTATTTGTTTGTAAACAAAAATAAACTTAAACATATAAATAAAAGTTAATCTATAACAATAAATTAATTAGTAGTGTTGCGATTGATTTGACCAAATTTGAGCACTATCTGGTACTTCATGAATAATTACCATTGAATGCCCATGTCCAAAAATCCCCAAATGTCTTGCTGCCCTCTCTGACACATCAATTATTCTTTTCTTATGAAAAGGTCCTCTGTCATTTATTCTAACGATAACCCAACGTCCATTTTTTGGATTGGATACTTTAACTTTTGTATTAAATGGAAGTGTTCTGTGCGCTGCAGTAAGTTCTCTTCTTTTATATCTTTCACCATTTGCGGTTTTTCGTTTTTCAAACTTACGAGCGTAATAACTTGCGTATCCTTTTTGGGTGAATAAATGCAAGGTGGTATCTTTAACCTCATTTTGGGCAGATAGTCTCGTAAAAGACAATATTAAAAGGGTTGTAAAAAAGATTTTAAAAATATTTTTTTGCATTTTTCAACTGCAATATAACATTAATAGTAAAATATAAAAATTACTTTTATTCTTCATTTTAAAAATTAACAATTGAGTTAAAATAACATTCAATTAGAAACCAAATACTTGAAATTAAATTTAAAAAAAAGGTTGTTTTTGTTTTTAAAATTTATACATTTGCAGCCCATCAAACGAAAAGAGTTTGATTAATAAACGGTGGTTTTAGCTCAGTCGGTTAGAGCGCCTGATTGTGGTTCAGGAGGTCGTGGGTTCGAGCCCCATATTCCACCCCAAACAAAAAAGGTTTTATACATAGTATAAAACCTTTTTTTATTTCAGAATTATTAAATTATTTTCCCTCAAAAATAGGTTTGCGTTTTTCAACAAAGGCTTTCATGCCTTCTTTTTGATCTTCTGAAGCAAAACACATGTAAAAGTTTTTACGTTCAAAATATAAACCTTCTTGTAAGCCACTGTCAAAAGCTTTTAATACACTTTCTTTAGCCAAACGAATGGCAATTGGACTTTGAATAGTAATTTCTTTTGCCATTTTAACAGCTTCTTCTAAATACAATTCAGTTGGCACTACGCGGTTAATCAATCCAGCACTTAATGCTTCTTCGGCACTAATAAACTTACCTGTTAATACCATTTCCATAGCCAACGCTTTGCCTACAGCTTTAGTTAAACGTTGGGTTCCTCCAGCCCCAGGCATAATGCCCAATTTTATTTCAGGCTGACCAAATTTAGCAGTTTCGCTAGCTACTACCATATCGCAAGTCATTACTAACTCGCAGCCACCGCCTAAAGCAAAACCGCTCACAGCAGCTATAATTGGTTTTTTAGTTTTTCTAATTTGATCCCAAGTTTCAAACTGATCAATTTTTAATAAATCAATGGCATTTTTACTTTCCATTTGCTTTATATCGGCACCAGCCGCAAAAGCTTGTTCATTTCCAGTAATGATTATACAACGCACATCGTCATTGTCATCTAATTGCTGTAAAGCCTTTTTCAGCTCTAACATCAATTGTAAGTTCAATGCATTTAATTCTTTTGGTCTATTTAATTGAATTAAAGCAATATGCTTATCGTAATTGGGGTTTACTAATATAAATTCAAATTCCATATATTTTTATTGTTGATTTTTGAGTTGTGAGTAGTTAGACTGTTATATTATTACTTGTCAATTGCTAATTGATTATTCCCCAACCTCCTCTAAAGTATCAACCTGGTCCTTGGGTGCTGATTGTTCAGCAAATTCTTTTTGAAACAATAATATCAATACAAAACCAACGCTAATAGTTGCATCTGCCACATTAAACACTGGTCTAAAAAACTCAAAACTTTCACCACCCCAAACTGGTAACCACGATGGAAATGTACCATGAAGAATTGGGAAATAAAGCATATCGACTACCGAACCGTGGAACCACGAGGCATAACCACCATCGGCAGGTAAAAAAGTAGCTAAACTCCAATAATCGCTTTTTGAAAACAATACGCCATAAAATACCGAATCAATAATATTCCCTAAAGCTCCCACTAAAATCATTGTCCAACTAATGGTATAACCCAAATGAGACTTAGCTTTAATTAACCCATTTATGTAATATACTATTACTCCACAAAAAATAATGCGAAACAATGTGAGTATAATTTTACCCCAATCGCCTCCAAACTCAATACCAAAAGCCATTCCGTAGTTTTCTAGGAAATGAAGTTTAAACCAATTTCCAACCACATTTACTTCTTCGCTTAAGTTAAAATGCGTTTTTACATAAACTTTGCTCCATTGGTCAATAATTAATAATATAATCCCAATAGCAATTGGGTAAACCACGTGTTTGTTTTTCATTATTTGCTTAAAAAAATAGAGACGCAATAATACATTACGTCTCTATTAATTTTTATATATTTTTAAAAAAATTATTTATACTGTTGAAGCTTAGCTTCCATACTTAAAGTAGTATGAGGAACGGCTCTTAAACGCTCTTTAGCGATTAATTTACCTGTAACTTTACAAATACCATAAGTTTTATTCTCAATACGAGATAATGCATTATCTAAGTTTTCAATAAACTTACGTTGACGAGCAGCTAATTGACTTAATTGCTCTTTTTCACTGCTCGATTGTCCATCTTCTAAAGTTTGATAACTACTATCAGTATCGTTTCCACCATTTGCATTTGGATTTTGCATTTGGTCTAATAAGTTGGCTAACTCAGCTTTAGCCGAAGCCATTTTTTTAACAATGATATCTTTAAACTCAGCTAAATCTGCATCACTGTAGCGTTTTGCCTCAGTAGCCATTTCCAACTGTTTCATTTCTGGACGGTAAGGAGCTGGTTCTTTTATTTCTTTAGCTTGTTTTTTCTCAACCTTTGGTTTTGCAATTGGTGTAACTTTTTTAGCTACTACTTTTTTGCTTATTGGCTTATTAACCAAAACCGATTTTTTTGAAACTTTTTTAGCTACTACAGCAGGTTTTGTTGGTTTTGATGCTACTTTAGTTTTTGCTGCAACTACTGCTTTAGTAACTTTAGCTTTTACTTTGGTAACTACTACTGGCTTTACCACTGCTTTTTTAACCACTTTAGTTGCCTTTTTTGCAACTGGTTTTGTAACAGTTTTAATAGCTTTTTTGGCTACAACTTTAGAAACCTTGGTAGCAACTTTTTTACTTGCAACTACCGCCTTTTTTGCCACTTTTTTAATAGCTACTCTTTTTACTACTACTGCTTTTTTAGCAGCAACTTTTTTAGCTGGCGTTGTTACTTTTTTAGCAATTGCCTTTTTAGCAATAACTTTTTTAACTGCTTTTACAGGAGTTGATTTTTTAACCACTTTTGCTAATTTTTTGGGAGCAACTTTGGTAACAGCTTTTTTAACCACTTTTTTAGCAGCGGCTTTTTTAACTACCTTTTTTACTGCTTTAGCTGGTAATGCTTTTTTAGCTGGCGTAACTTTTTTGGCAACAGCTTTTTTGGCTACTTGCTTTTTCACAACTTTTTTCACTGCTTTTTTTGCAGCAGCTTTTTTCACAACTTTTTTTGCCATTATAATTTAAGCTTTAATTATTTTTACTTTTACAAGGTTTTCGTTTATATCTATATCAACTCCATCTGTCACATTTTCAACTACTTGTATAGAATTCGCTAAAATTTCGCTGCAAATATATGAATTATAAGCAGATAACGATGCGTTTGTATAAACATTGTCAGCTATTTGAACATTTATTTTGTCCATAACTGCTAAGCCAGATTCTTTTCTTAAAGTTTGTAATTTACTGATCACTTCACGGGCTATTCCTTCATTCAGCAAGGCTTCGTCCATTTCTATATCCAAGGCTACAGTAATTTTTCCTTCATTGGCTACTTTATATCCTGTAATTTCCTTCGATAATATTTCCACATCTGTTAGTAAAATTTCGAATGTTTCGCCTTCAATTTCAAGGTTTAACGTTCCATTTTGCTCCAATTCTTGAATTTTATTTTGGTCAAAAGCGGTTATGGCAGCAGCTACATCTTTCATTTTTGCACCTACTTTTTTACCTAAAGTTTTAAAATTAGGTTTAATAGATTTATCAATTGCATCAATATATTCTAATTCCTTAACGTTTACTTCGGCTAAAATCAAGTCTTTAACATGCGTAATTTCGTCTTTTATCCTTTGGTCAACAACAGGAATTAAAATGCGTTGCAAAGGCTGACGAACTTTAATATTTTCTTTTTTCCTGATTGATAAAACCAATGATGAAATGCGCTGCGCGTAATCCATTTGCTCTTCAAGAGTTAAATCAATTAATTGACTATCAGCTATTTTTAAATCAGTTAAATGAACTGACTGCAAGTTGTTTTTACCTGAATCAATTAAACTTTCGTTCAAGTTGCGGTATAACCAATCGGCAAAAAAAGGCGCGACACTGCTCATTAACTGACTGACAGTTTCTAAACACTCGTATAAAGTTTCGTAAGCAGCTTTTTTCTCATCGTTCATTTCGCCTTTCCAAAAACGTCTGCGGCTTAAGCGTACGTACCAATTAGAAAGATGATCGCCCACAAATTCTTCAATAGCTCTAGCAGCAGGAGTTGGATCGTAATCATCCATTTTCTCGCTCACCAATTTTATCAAACTATTTAGTTTACTGATAATCCAACGATCAAGTTCAGTACGTTCTTTTACAGCAACTATATTACTGCTATCGTAAACAAAACCATCAATATTGGCATAAATAGCAAAAAACGAATAGGTATTGTATAAAGTTCCAAAAAACTTACGTTGGCTCTCTCCAATTCCATCTAAATCAAATTTTAAGTTATCCCAAGGATCGTTATTACTAATCATGTACCAACGTGTTGCATCGGCACCATATTTAGCAATAGTAGTAAAGGGATCAACCACATTGCCCAAACGTTTGCTCATTTTTTGGCCATTTTTATCTAATACAAGGCCATTAGCAATTACATTTTTAAATGCAATTCCTGGGTTTCCAGTTTTTTGATTAAATGTTTTTATTTCTTCTGAACAATCGTTCAATAAAACTGCCAATGCATGCAAAGTAAAGAACCAACCACGTGTTTGGTCAACTCCTTCGGCAATATAATCAGCTGGGTAAGCTGATTCAAATTGCGCTTTAGCTTCTTCGGTTGAGTCTTTGCCCATAAAATTCCATTGGGCATAAGGCATAGCACCACTATCAAACCAAACATCAATTAAATCTGCTTCGCGTTTCATTGGTTTACCTGATTCTGAAACCAAAACTATTTCATCAACAAAAGGCTTATGTAAGTCGATCTCTAAATTCGAATTTCGAATTTCGAATTTCGAATTTTGGTTAAATCCTGCTTTTACTGCTTTTTCAAATTCAGCAGTTAATTCAGCTTTTGAGCCAATGCATTTTTCTTCTAAACCATCTTCGGTTCTCCAAATTGGAAGCGGAGTTCCCCAATAACGAGAACGAGACAAATTCCAATCAACCAAATTTTCTAACCAATTTCCAAATCTTCCAGTTCCGGTACTTGCTGGTTTCCAGTTAATTTTGGCATTGTTCTCCACCAATTTATCTTTAACAGCAGTGGTTTTAATAAACCAACTTTCTAAAGGATAATATAAAATTGGCTTATCAGTTCTCCAACAATGCGGATAAGTATGGTCGTATTTTTCTTTTTTAAATAACTTATTTTCGTTTTGAAGTTTTAATGTAATACGCTCATCTACACTTAAATAGTTAAGCTTGCTGGTATCTTTTATAAAACCTTGTAATTTATCTTTTTGCAAAGCCAAAGCAGCTTCTTTTTCAGTTTCGGTTAAATAAGCCTCTTTTACATACTCTTCGCCATAAAGGAACAAATCGTCTTTTACCTCAGCTAAAAACTTACCACGTTTGTCAACCAGAGTTAATGAACCAATTCCATTTTGCTGCGCAACCCTGAAATCGTCTGCACCAAAACTTGGCGCAATATGCACCATTCCAGTTCCATCTTCAGTGGTAACAAAATCGCCTGTAATTACCTCAAAGCTTTTTCCGTTTTCTACTTTAATGCCATCAAATGGCAATAATTGCTCGTATTTGATACCTGCTAAATCTTTGCCTTTATATTCAGCCAAAATTTGGTATGGAACCAATTTATCGCCTGCTTTGTAATCTTCAAATTTTAAATCAGCTTGTTCAGGTTTAAAGTATTTTCCAACTAAATTTTTTGCTAAAATTACATTTACTTCTTCATGACTAAATTGGCTGATTGTTTTTACTAAAACATAATCAATTTTTGGGCCTACAGCCAATGCTGTGTTCGATGGCAATGTCCAAGGCGTGGTAGTCCAAGCTAGGAAATAGCTTCGACTACGCTCAGCTACCGACAAATTAGTCAAAAAATCTGTATCCAATATCTTAAACATGGCTACAGCAGTCATGTCTTTTACATCTTTGTAAGTTCCAGGTTGGTTTAATTCATGTGAACTCAAACCAGTTCCCGCTGCAGGCGAATATGGCTGAATGGTGTAACCTTTGTACAAATAACCTTTATTGTGTAATTGTTTTAAACACCACCAAAGACTTTCGATATAACTGTTTTCGTAAGTAATGTATGGGTCATTCAAATCTACCCAATAACCTATGCGGGTAGTTAATTCATTCCACACATCCGTATATTTCATTACATCCTTGCGGCATGCTTCGTTATAATCTTCTATCGAAATGGTTTTACCAATATCTTCTTTGGTAATTCCCATAGCTTTTTCCACCTGTAACTCTACAGGCAAACCATGTGTATCCCAACCAGCTTTACGTTTTACTTGAAAACCTTTTAACGTATTGTATCTACAAAAAATATCTTTGATAGCCCTACTCATAACATGATGAATACCAGGCATTCCATTGGCACTTGGCGGCCCTTCGTAAAACACAAATGGTTTTGCACTTTTACGATTAGCTACACTTTTTTCAAATATTTTTTCATCGGCCCAAAACTTTAATATTTCTTGCTCAAAAGCAGGAAAATCAAGTTTTTTATATTCTTTGTATTTGGTCATTTTGTTTTAAAAAATTGTATAAAAACCCGATTTGGATTTTTAAAGGTGGCGCGAAAATAACGTTTGATAAACCAAATATCAAGCATGCTTGAAAATTAGCCAAATAAGTGCAGAAAATGTGTGTAGCTTAATGGATTATTAAAAATATTTATGCAACAAAAAAGCCACTACAATTGATTTGTAATGGCTTATAAAATATTGAATAACTTATTTTAAAAAGTTAAACTAAAACCTAAAGTTGGTAAGAAAGGTAATTGATTGATTCTTTTGTAATTAAGCACATCAAAATAAAATATATTTTCGCGGTTATAAACATTGGTAGCAGCAGCAGTTATGTTTAATACTGAAGTTTTGCTGATATTAAATTTGCGAGAAAGAGAAACATCTAAACGATGAAAATATGG
The DNA here is from genome assembly GCA_947464275.1 of Bacteroidota bacterium. GTDB lineage: Bacteria > Bacteroidota > Bacteroidia > UKL13-3 > UKL13-3 > JAAFJM01. The sequence continues at coordinate 19,364 of CANHVU010000004.1, read as the reverse complement.
TAAACGACCAGTATTGATTTGATCATAGTACACGCCTAAATTTCCATTTTGAACTATTGGATTTGTGCTAATACCACCCGCAAAATTAAGTTTTTCATATAATCCTTGGGTTTGTGTAAATGGAAAACCTGAACCAAAATTCCAACGTAAGTTAGCTGTCCAAGCAGTTGGATTCTTTTTATTACCCCAACTTTGGTTTACAACTACATTAAAATTATGTCGTCTGTCAAAATGTGGGACATATTCACCAACCACTCCATCGTTTCGAGTTACGTAGGTTAATGAATATACTGCCCAAATATTTAATTTTCTGGTTTCATATTTAATGGTAGCATCTGCACCATAACTTAATCCTTGTTCAGCTATATAATCCAACCTTTGTAATTCAGGTCTACTGGCATTAGTAAGGTTGTTTTCAAAAATTTTATACCTATTAATGCTAATTATTTGATTAAAGTTTTTGTAAAAGGCCTCACTATTTAAATTTAGTTTATGTTTTGGTGTATTTATAATATCAAGTTCAAACCCAAATGCGGTATGCCATGCTTTTTGCAAACGGCTGGTATTATTTGCTAATGAACCATTTCTCGAAATACCATCAGGATTAGATAAAAATCCATAAAATAAATTTACCACATCTTGATCACTAACTGCGCTAATTAAATTTTGCGAATACAAGCCAGCTGCTCCTTTAAACCTTAAAATTGAATTGGCATTATATTTAACTCCGATTCTTGGCTCAAAACTGCTTTCAGACAAAGATGCATAATATACCATTCTGATTCCTGGTTCAATTACCAGACGACTTCCAATTACTTTTTTGTACTTAACATATCCTGAGGCCTCCGTGTTACTATTTTCTTGATCAATATTACGACCTGTTGAATTTAAATATTTGTATATTGTATTGAATCCAACTACTTCAAATCCATATTTTAGATCGTCTTTACCAAAAAAATTGGTGAAGCTAAATAAAGTATTGAAACTGTTAATTCCACTAGAACGCGGTCTACCATTTGACTCGGTTAAGTTTATTAAGTAATTAGAATAACCTCCAGCAATATTAATTATTGTACTACTTCCATCAGGAATAATTAATAAATTTCCTCCTAAACCAACATTGTTCCAATTGTATTTTAACTTGTTAAATTCTGAGTTATCATCAAACCTAAAACCAAAAAAACTAGCTTTACTTCCATTCGCACCAGTAAACGAGTATTTACCAAATAAATCGTTAAATGAGTATGGTAATCCATTTTCAGGATCAGCATTTTTATATAGAATTGGTGCTGTTTTGTCTAAATAAGAAGTTTTGTACGAAATAATATAAGAAGAAGATCCACCACCTTCGGTATATTTAGTTAGAGGAGCTTCAATATGAAATTTGGCGGTAATAGGATTGATACTAATTTTACCTGAAAAATCTTTTTTGTTTCCATCTCTAGTACTTACATCAATTACACCCGAAATTCTGCCTCCATGCTGAACATTGTATCCACCAGCACTAACATCCGCAGTTTTTATTAAATCAGCATCAAAAATACTAAATAAACCTATGGAGTGAAAAGGGTTATAAATTATCATGCCATCAAGCATTACTTTATTCATTACTGGAGAACCTCCACGAATATAAAGCTGTCCGCCTTGGTCGCCACTAAAGTTAACCCCAGGCAAAACTTGTAAATATTGAACTAAATCAGGTTCGCCACCAAAAGTAGGAAGACGAGATAATTCTTTTTGGGTAATAACATTGGTAGAAATATTAACGTTTTCTCTGGCTTTTTCTTTTTCACCACTAATTGTAACCTCATTTAGTTGATTTTTCTTTTTGGTTACATTAAAGTTTAACTGAATAGGTTCTTCATCGTTCACATCTATGGTTTGATTTTGGATTTCATAACCAATAAAAGCAAAACGAACATTATATTTAGCAAAAGGAATTTTGGTTACTACATAAATTCCATTGTTATCGGTTTGTACTATAATAGGTTTCTTTACACTAACTTCATTGTTTGGCGTAATTTCAGTTAACTTTATATTACACGAAATGATAGGTTCGCCATTATCTTTATCAACTACCAAACCTTTAATTCTGCCTTGCTGAGCAAGCAATTGCATGCTAAAAATTACCGCTATAAAACTTAAAATATATTGTTTTTTCATTTTTTAAAAAGTGTGGCGAATATAAAACTATAAGCCATTGCAAAAAGTCATTTATTTATAATATTAATAATGTTGTTAAATTCGTAGAAAAAATCAGACATGAAAATTACTAAAAATATAGTCATATTTTTTGCCTTAATGGTTGTATTCAGTTCGTGTGGCGATAGTTGGAAAAACTATATTAGCACTGAGGTTGATATAGAAATGGGTAAATCAGCTCAAAACCAATATGATGCCATTTACGCTGACCAAATTTTAGATGAAAAAGAAAATAAAGAATTATACAAAAGCATCAATTTAATTATAGAACGTATTTTAAAATCGGGTAAGGTTATCCATGCTGATGATTTTAAATGGGAATTGAAAATAATAAACGATTCAGTTTTAAATGCCTTTTGTTTGCCTGGTGGTAAAATTTATGTTTACACTGGTTTAATAAATTACCTAGATAATGAAGCTCAGTTAGCTGGAGTATTAGGTCACGAAATAGCACACGCAGATAAGCGACATTCCATTGATAATATGGCAAAACAACTTGGATTATCATCGCTAGTAAGTTTAGTTTTTGGAGATGGAAGCGGTTTAGTTAATATTGCCCAAAGTTTGATTGGCTTAAAATTTAATAGGGATAACGAGGCACAGGCAGACGAATTTTCAATAAATTACTTATACAACACGGTTTATGATGCCAGTGAAGCAAATGGTTTTTTTGAAAAGTTACAAAAAGATAATCATACAGAAGAAGAGTTGGATTTTTTAAGTACACACCCTGCTCCAGAAAACAGAAAGGAAAATATGCTAAATCATTGGCGTGAACTTGGTGGTAAAAAAGGAAATAAGTTTGAAGAGAATTATTTAGCAATAAAAAAATTATTACCTAAAACAGATTCAGAAAAATGGTAAAAGTAACGCTATTACAGTTAGGTAAAACACATTTTAGTTTTGTAAATGAGGGTTTTGTTGAGTTTTCAAAACGACTGACACATTATTGTAAATTTGAAAATAAAATTTTTGAATTACCTACTAAACTTAAAAGTAAAGATATTATTCAAACTAAAAAGGCAGAGGCAGAAATAATTTTAAAACAATTAAAATCAACAGACTTTGTAATTTTACTTGATGAAAATGGTAAAACTTATAATTCAATTCAACTTGCCAATTACATTGAAAATTTAAGCATTCAGCAAAGTAGTTTAGTATTTATAATTGGCGGTGCTTTTGGTTTTGATGAAACGATATATAATAGAGCTAATGCAAAGTTGTCATTATCTGCATTTACTTTTTCTCACCAACTTATCAGATTAATTTTTATTGAACAATTGTACAGGTGCTTTACCATTATAAAAGGCGAACCTTATCATCATCAATAGTAAAATTTAGGTAATTTTTAAGATTGTTTCTGTAAATTTTTATTGCAATTGTAAAATACATAATTAAATTTGATTATAAATTAATCAATAAAATAAAATGAAAAAGTTTTTAATAGTAGCTGCATTTGCAGCAATTTCTTTTGCAAGTAAAGCGCAAAATGTAAGTCCTAAATCAGAAGTTTTGGTTTCAACTCCACCAACTGAAGTTGTTTCAGGAAATCCTGAAGATGAAAAACCGGCTAAAGCTGAAACCAAGAAAGAAAAAAAATCATGTTGTGCCGACAAAAAATCATCAGCAAAAAGTTGTGATAAAAAAGAGGAGAAAAAAGCTTGTTGTGGAGATAAGAAAAAAGATAAAAGCTGTGATAAAGACAAAAAAGATGCTAAAGAAAAAGTAGAAGAAACTAAGTAGTTAAATATTATAAAAAAGCCTAATTTGAATAATCAAATTAGGCTTTTTAGTTTTTAAGAAAAAACTAATCATAATGTAATATTGTCAACTACGTATTTTCAATATATTTGCAGAGTGAGCGCAAAAACATTCTTAGTCATTTTTTTAGTTGTATTTAGTAAATTTACAAAAGCTGGTTCTATAATAACCAACATTACATCAATTCCTTCATTTGGAAATGTATATCCATATAATAGTTCATCAAGTTTAAATTATTCGGTTTCTGGAACTTCATTAACAGCACCAATAGTTATCTCATCTTCAGCCGCCTTTGAGGTTTCATTAAATTATAATTATGGGTATGGCAATAAAATAACACTGACACCATTGGCCGGCACAATCGCTAATACAAAAATATTTGTTCGCTTTAGTCCCACATTGGTAGCAAGTTATCCAAGTACTTCAAATGCAATATTAAATAGCAGTATTGGTTCTGCTTCAGTTAGTGTTTCAGTTAGCGGAACATGCATTGCAACAACAATTCCTACAGGAGTAAATACTTATTTTAATACCATTGGAAATGTTAGGGGAGCTGCTTTAAAAACGGCTCTTTATAATAAAATTTCTGTTGGAGCTACATCAGTTAGTTATACTCCTGGTGTTTGGAATGCATACGCTACTACCGATGTTCAGCCAAATGGAAAAGTTTGGGACATATACAGTACAAGACTTGACCAAGCATCTCCTTATGAATATACATTGGTGAGTAATCAATGTGGTACATATTCTGTAGAAGGTAATTGTTATAATCGAGAACATTCATTTCCTCAAAGTTGGTTTAATTCAGCAAGTCCTATGGTAACAGAATTAAACCATGTATTTGCTTCTGATGGAAAAGTAAATGGCATGAGAAATAACTACCCCTATGGGTATGTAACAAATGCAACTTATACTAGCCTTTATGGCGGAAAATTAGGTACTAGTACCAACAATTTTGGCTATACTGGAGTTGTTTTTGAGCCAATTGATGAGTATAAAGGTGACTTAGCAAGAGGTTATTTTTTTATGGCTACTAGGTATGAAAACTTGATTGCTTCTTGGACCTCAAATGCAGGCGCGACAGATATATTGGCTGGGAATAACTATCCTGTTTTTAAACCTTGGCAGTTAAGCTTACTATTAAGTTGGCATAATCTTGATCCTGTTAGTGATAAAGAAATAAAGAGAAACAATGCTATAGCTGCAATTCAAGGAAACAGAAATCCATTTATTGACAGTCCTCAATATGCTCAACGTATATGGGGCGGTGCAATTCACAATGAGCCTACTATCGCATCAACTGATTTTTCATATACAAATAATGGAACAAATACAGTAAACTTAAGTTGGAAAACGGGTAATGGTGTAAGAAGATTAGTTATTTGTAAAGCTGGAAGTGCAGTTAATTCTTTACCTATTGATACTGTGGCTTATACTGCCAATTCAGTTTTTGGAAGTGGTTCTAATCTTGGAAATAATTGTTTTGTAGTATATAATGGAACTGGCAGCTCTTGTGATGTTACAGGTTTAAATAATACAACCAGTTATTACTTTGCAATAGTGGAGTACAATGGAGTTTCAAACATATCTAATTACAATACAACAACTTATTTTAATAGTGGTATAGTTTCATTACCTGTAAAATGGTTATCGTTAAATGCCAAATTTATAAATCCTGCCAATGTGCTAATAAATTGGAAAACTGCAAGTGAAATTAATAACAATAAATTTGAAGTAGAAAAAAGTTACGATGGCAATAATTGGATAAAAATTAGTGAAGTTAAGGGTGCGGGTAATAGTAACAGTATCAAATCATATAACATTACTGATGAAATTGGTTCAATGAATTCAAATAATATTTTATACTATAGAATCAAACAAATTGATTTTGATGGTAATTTCAGTTATAGTAGAGTTGAGAAAGTTGCTAAAATTACAAGTGAAAAAGTAGTGGTAAGTCCAAATCCATTTACTAATTTTTTAAACATTAACATATTTTCAGAAACAGGTTCTAGTGCCAATATTACGTTATTAAATAATTGGGGCTCCAAAGTAATAAATTATGAAGCCAACCTAATTATAGGCGATAACCTAATTGAAATTCCTGAGGTACAAAAACTGTCAAATGGCATATATATTCTCCAAATTGAATCAGGTTCAAACGTTCAAACGTTTAAGTGTATTAAAAATTAAAATAGAGGAAACTTATACTTTTTCATAATTTTATAACTTAATTATACAAAATTATAACATTTATTTTTAGAGAGAAGATTTTATTTGTATTACAAATTAGCAAAAGTTAATTATAAATAATACGCTCATGAAAATAAAAAAAAATGTAGCCATTAGCGAATCTGGATTTATATTCAATCCAACTACAGGTGATTCGTTTAGCACTAATCCAATTGGATTAGAAATAATAAGAATGCTAAAGGACGAAAAGGGTAAAGATGATATCAGAAAAGCTATTTTAAGTAAATACAATGCTGATGAATCTACTTTTGAAAAAGATTATTACGATTTTGTAATGATGCTTCAAAATAATCAAGTGGGTGACGAGGGGGAATAGTAATAAATTATAAAATACTATGAAACCTAAAATAACAGTCGCAGTATCTGGACTTAATAATATTGATAGTCCTGGACCAGGAATACCCGTAATTCGTGCTTTAAAAGAAAGTAAAGATTTTGATGTAAATATAATTGGGCTAAGTTACGAAACCCTTGAACCAGGTTTATACATGCACGATTTAGTTAATAAGTCATATCAAATACCATTACCAAGTGCAGGAGTTGATTCATTGATGGAACGATTAAGTTATATCAATAACCAAGAAAATGTAGATGTGGTAATACCTAATTTTGATGCTGAATTAGCTAATTTTATGAAACTTGAGCAAAGGTTAAAAACAGAACTAGGGATTAGCATGTTTTTACCAACTCAAGAACAGTTTGACGAAAGACATAAAGCCAATTTATATGAATTTGGACAAAAACATGGAGTAAGTGTTCCTTACAGTAAAATGATGTTTAGTACCAATGAAATAAGTGCCATTGCCACTGAATTTTCATACCCAATGGTGGTTAAGGGAAAGTTTTATGAGGCTTATATTGCATACAATCCTGAACAAGTAGCTAATTATTTTAATAAATTGAGCGCTAAATGGGGTTTACCTATTATTATTCAAGAGTATGTATTTGGAAGTGAAGTAAATGTTACTGCACTGGGCGATGGAAAAGGAAATGCAATTAGTGCAGTACCTATGCGTAAATTGTTTATTACAGATAAAGGCAAGGCTTGGGCAGGTATTTCATTAGATGATGATGAATTGGTAAATATTGCTAAAAATGTAATTTCTTCATCAAAGTGGAGAGGTGGAATGGAGCTAGAGTTTATTAAAACTGCTGAAAACAAATACTATTTACTTGAAATAAATCCACGTTTTCCAGCATGGGTATATTTAGCTGCCGGTTGTGGCCATAATCAGCCCGAGGCATTGGTTAAATTAGCTTTAGGTAAATCTGTTGAACCTTTTGGAGATTACGAAATAGGTAAAATGTTCATTAGGTATTCATATGATATGATTGTTGACCTAAAAGAATTTGAGCAAATTTCAACAATAGGGGAACTTTAAAAATAGCTGTTAGCCACTAGCTGTTAGCCCCTAGCGAAAAAATGTTATTGTTATGAATCAAAATAGTCAGCTGCCATCAGCTAGTTGCAAAAAAAATTAAACAAAAATTGCCAGAGGCTAGCCGCCAGAGGCCTAAAAAATATAAATCCAATGGAAAAAATTAGATATGAAAGACCAGTAATTAAAAAGTTAAATACTGGCGTAATGAACAAGTACGGTACTCGTACAGAATATACTCCATTTACAAATATTGATGGAGCTAAAGTTAAAGATTTAATAGCCGAATTTGGTTCTCCATTGTTTGTTATGAGTGAGCAAACAATTCGCAAAACATACAAGGATGCGGTTCGTGCTTTTACAACGCGTTACCCTAAAGTGCAATTTGCTTGGAGTTACAAAACTCATTATAATAATGCAATTTGTAATGTGTTTCATCAAGAAGGAAGTTGGTCGGAAGTTGTTTCTGGATTTGAGTATAATAAAGCATTATTGAACGGAGTTCCTGGAAATAAAATTATATTCAATGGTCCTGATAAAACAGATGAAGATTTAATCCTAGCCATTAATAATGAATCAATGATTCACATTGACCATCTTGATGAACTTTATAGAATAATAGAATTAACTGAAGAATTAAAAAAACGACCAAAAGTTGCTATTAGGGTTAACATGGATACTGGTGTTTATCCGATGTGGGATAGGTTTGGATTTAATTATGAAAGTGGACAAGCATGGGATGCCATTAATAAAATTATTTTAACTGATAAAATGGATTTAATAGGTTTGCATTCACATATTGGTACTTTTATGTTAACACCAAGTGCTTATGCTGTGGCTGCTACCAAACTTTCTGACTTAGCTTTTCATATTAAAGCCAAGTTTGGAAAAAATATTTCTTACATTGATATGGGAGGAGGATTTGCATCTCGCAATACTTTAAAAGGATCATATCTAATGGGTGCTGATACTGTTCCTACTTTTGATGATTATGCAGAAGCAATTTGTTCAGCATTATTAAATTCTGATTATAGTAAAGATGAATTGCCATTATTAATATTAGAAAGTGGTCGATCGTTGGTTGATGATGCAGGTTATTTATTAGGAACTGTTTTAGCTAATAAACGCCTAAGTGATGGACGTAAAGCTACCATAATGGACTTTGGTGTAAATTTATTATTTACCTCATTTTGGTACGAACATAAAATATCTCCAGCTCAAGAGTTTAGTCATTACACCGAAGATTCTGTTATTTATGGTCCTTTGTGCATGAATATTGATGTTATTAGAGAAAATGTAACTTTACCACCAATGAAAAAAGGTGATAATGTGGTTGTACATACTGTTGGTGCATATAACATGACTCAGTGGATGCAGTTTATTTCAATGAGACCAAATGTAGTGATTATTGATATGGAAGGTAAGCCACATTTAATTAGAAAAAAAGAAACATTAGAATACATGAATAGTTTAGAAGTTACACCTAGCTATTTAAGTGAATTTAAGTTGTAATTTTTATAGGTAATAAATCACAAAAGATGTTGAACTTTTTTATTAAGTTCGACATCTTTTTTATGAAAGACTGTTTCTATTAATGGTGAAATGTTAATACTAACCGAATGTGTTTTTTATTTTAATCGTCAAACTAAAAGTTGAATAAAGCCAAGCTATCATATTATTTTAATTTACATACCCAAGGATTAGTAAACAGTTACTCTCAACTATTTTTAGCTGATAGTTATTGGCTTGCCTCATTGGTTATCTTGGCCTCATTTATTAATATTTATGTTGGTTTGTTTGGCTTGTTATCAGTTGTCTTAACTAATTTTTTTGCCAATATTTTAAATTATAATCATCATTATATTCAAAAAGGTTATTATGGTTTCAATAGTTTATTGGTTGGTTTGTTTATAGGTTATACTTATGCACCAAGTTGGCAATTGTTACTATTTTCAGCATTCGCTAGTTTTTTATGTTTCGTATTAACCATTGTTATTGCTGGACTTCAAGCTAATAAAAAATTACCATTTTTAAGTTTGCCATTTCTGTTTACTGTTTGGTTAATAATTTTGGCTACTCCACATTTTACATCATTAATAGACAGCGATAGCAGTATTTTTATTTATAATGACCTAATGAAACTAGGAGGGAGCGATATGGTGAATGCATATCACTTCTACGATAATATTGAATTACCTCAAATCATTGATGTTTATTTAAAATCATTAGGGGCAATTATTTTTCAATATAATATTGTTGCAGGTGTTTTAATTGTAATTGGCTTATTAATTTTCTCCCGAATTGCATTTATGCTTTCTGTAGTAGGTTTTTTGAGTGGATACTATTTTTTTATTTTACTTCAAGGTAATATTGGCCTAATTAACTATACCTACATAGGTTTCAATTTTATTTTGGCTGCCATCGCCATTGGTGGGTATTTTTTGTTATCAAATTCATATTCATTTTTATTGGTAATCGTTGCTGCACCCATAATTTCAATGATTATTGCAGCTTCAGCTACTATTTTAGGTTCTTTTGGATTGCCTGTTTTGTCATTACCTTTTAATTTAATGGTTATTATGGTTCTTTATTTTTTATACAATAGAGTAAAGGCTGATAAACTTAAATTAACTCAAGTTCAATTATTTTCTCCAGAAAAAAATTTGTACAGATACCTAAATGAAAAAGCAAGGTTTAACGATGAGGTATATTTAAAAATAGGCTTACCATTTTATGGAGAATGGTTTATTTCGCAAGGACAAAATGGAAATATTACCCATAAAAAAGAATATCAATATGCTTGGGATTTTGTTATAAAGGATGATGAATTAAAAACCTTTAGGTTACCTGGAACAAATTTAGAAGATTATTATTGTTACTCATTACCAGTTTTGGCTCCTGCAGATGGCTATGTAGTTGATATTATTGATGGTATTGATGATAATTTAATAGGTGATGTTAATTTACAACAAAATTGGGGTAACACTATCATTATTAAACATGCAGAATTTCTGTACAGTAAAATTAGCCATATTAAAAAGGAAAGTTTCAAAGTGGCTGTAAACGATTATGTTTATAAAGGTCAGGTTTTAGCTAGCAACGGGAGTTCGGGTCGTTCTCCTGAGCCTCATGTTCATTTTCAGCTACAGAGTACAGCAGTTTTAGCCGCAACTACTATAAAATATCCTCTTAGTAATTATATAGTAAAGGAGAGTAATAAATACGTTTATTACAGTAATGGAATTCCGAAAGAGAACGATATTGTAGCTAATGCCACAATTAATTCACTACTGAAAAGTGCCTTTTACTTAATACCAGGTAAAAAATTGAATTGGGATTTAAAGTTCGAAAGCGGAAAATCAGAGTTAGTAAAATGGGAAGTATTTACCGATATTAATAATTACTCTTATATATACTGTTACAATACTAAATCAACGGCTTGGTTTTGTATGGATAGTCATCAATTTTATTTCACTTCATTTGAAGGGAATAAAAATAGCTTACTATATAGTTTTTATATCAATGCTCATAAAATATTGTTTAGTTATTATCAGGATATGGTTATAAGTGATTCATTGCCAATATATGATGTTTTTAAACCAATGAATAGGCTTGCGAATGATTTTATTTTACCTTTTAAAAATATACTTAAAGCAGAATACAGGTTAACATATTTTTCAATTGATGACTACATGTATACGAGAAATATTGTTTTACAAAGCAATATTAATTTAAAATCTGCCTTTATGCTTAATAAACATTTAACAGGTACAATTACCTTGTTAGATGCTAAAATACAACAATTTGAATCAACCATTAATGGTGTTAAATTTAAAGCAATATGCGAAGTTTTATAATAATAATAATGTTTTTGTGCTTTAATCCAATTTGGGCTAAGGAAGTAAATTTAATGAATAATAGTTTCAAAAAACCTGCAGGAATAATGCGGTTAGGAAAAACTAATTTATTTAATCAAATTTACGTGGAGTCAGGGGTTAAATGGAGTAGTAATATGGATACTACGGGTAATTTACATGCTGGTTTAATTGGTTTGCAGCATCAACTTGCTAAAAAGTTAACACTTTTCCATAATTATTATTATTTGAGTCAAGATAATTTTTGGGGAAATGTGAGTCAGGCGGGCTATTATGCTAATTTAGAATACAAATTTAATAAAAAGTTTAAAATGGGTTTTGCTGGTTCTTATTTGAATAGTAGAGCTCGCATTTCTAATGAATTAATTAATAACAACAATTATTTAGTTCTAATGCATGCAACTGTAGCCATAAAAAAATTATATTTAAAACCTTCAATTGCATGCAGCAATCTTAATAATTTATCAGAAAAACAAGATCAATTACAACTAGGAGGAGAAGTATTATATGATTTAAAAAACAATGAAAAATTGGTTTTTGGATTAGGTCTATATCATTTTGTAAACAACTCAAATATTAGTACATTTTTTAAACCATCTATAAGTTTTGCTATTTCGGAGGAGGTTAATATTAGTGCTGATTATTTTTATACTAATCAAGTAAATTATAGTGACCAAAACGGATTTGTTATATACAACTCTGCTGATAAATCATATGATAGAACAAATATTAATATAAGATACGAATTTGCCAATAATTTATATATGTTTGGCGTATATCAATTTGAAAGAAAGCAAGATCATTTATCAAAAACAGATTATCATTTTAACTCTATTTTTTTAGGAATCAAATACAATTTATAATATGAAAAAAACAATTTTATCACTTTTTATTACTTTAACTTTTATTGGCTTTGCTAATGCTCAAGATGATAAAGTTAAAACCGCTTTCGCCTCTAGTTTAGGATTTGAAAACAAAAGTAATTACACATCAGCAATAAGTAAAATGATTGAAGTTTACAGTCCCTCATCTTACGAAATAAATCTTAGACTAGGTTGGCTTAACTATTGTGCTGGTTTACAAAAAGAATCAAAACAATACTACAAGATAGCCATGGAATTAATGCCTTTTTCGCTTGAAGCAAAGTTCGGCTATATTTATCCATTATCAGTTTTAAACGAATGGGATGAAGTAGTATTTCAATACCAAGCTATTTTAAAATTAGACCCCAATAATAGCTTTGCTCTATATGCCTTAGGTATGATTTATTATAATGGAAAACTATATGAAAAAGCGCATAAATGTTTTACATTATTGGTTAATTTATATCCATTTTCTTACGATGGTTTACATATGTTAGCGTGGACAAATTATAGATTAAGTAAACCTAAGGAAGCAAAACAATTGTTTAACAGAGTTTTATTAATAGCACCAAATGATACTTCTTCTTTGGAAGGTTTGTCGTTAATAAAATAATCAATTATTAGTTATACAAAAAGAGCCGTTTTTACGGCTCTTTTTGTATAAAATTATCATAAAATAAATGGGAAAAATCTATATGTGTTTTTTGAGTAATTATAATATTCAGGAAACTTATCACCCAATAGAATTTCTTCATATTTTGATTTAAAATAAAATAATATAAAAAGGATAATTGCTATGACTATCTTTAATAAACTGTGTGAATAAAGCGCATAAAAAAATGTAGTCAGTATTAAACCAGTGTATATTGGATGTCGTATAACTTTATAAACTCCAGTTTTTATTAATTCACTATTTTGTTTTGGAGAGGGAAAAGGTGTTAAATTTTTGTTGAGCAAAAGCAATGAAATCCCAATTAATAAAATGCCTGAGAGTGTAATAATAAAAAAGACATTCTCTGCTATTTTGCTATCATATTTTAATTGATAGGCAGGAGTAGGTATTACATAAAATAGGAATAAAACTAATTGGTTGCCAACAAAGAAAATATCTTTTTTTGAAATGTTTTTCATTTAGTAAGTTTTGAACAAATATCTTTTATTCCAACTAAGTTTTGAACAAATTTCTTCCATTAGTTTTAGTATGCTCTAAACAACAACACGTTCAAATTCTAATTAGTTGGCTAAATCTTCATTCTTTACCATAATGTATAGCCATTTGTTGAATCACATTTTGTCATTAAAAAAATTAAGTAGGCGTTTATCTTTTCGCTTATTCTTAATTTAAAATGATGAATTCAATTCAACTAAATTGTCTAATTTCATCATATTAAATCTTCGATTTTTTCAAATACTTCCTTCGATTGTAAAAACTCTTTGGTGTATTGATAAGCAAATAAAAATATTTCTTCAGCTTTTTTCACCTCAAATAAACCATATTTACTCATTTCGGGTGGTTCAATAAATAAATCGCACAAGTGTATTTTATCATATACTGTTTTACTCATGGCTAAGTGAAAACTTCTATCCAAAATATCTTTCATGTGAAAATTTTCAGCTTTTAAACTCATTTCGTTGGTATGTACACCAATAATAAAATCACACTTTCCAATAACTGGCTCAACAGGTAAATTATTTAAAATTCCTCCATCTAAATATAATGTATCATTATATTTTATTGGTTCAAATACCATAGGTAAACAAGATGATGCCAAAAGTGCTTTTGATACACTTCCAGTTGTGAAATATTTTGATTTACCTTTAATGATATCAGTAGCAGTAATACAAATCGGTATAGGTAATTTCTCAATTAAGTTTTGTTTGAAATGTGTTTTGTAAATTTTTTCAAACGACTGCATTTTAAATAAACCAGATTTATTTAATAACAAATTCGAAAAGCTAAAAAAATTACCTTGTAATGCTATTTCTATAATTTCTTCAGGATTAAAACCAGCAGCATAAAAAGCAGCTACAATTGCACCTGCGCTAGTTCCTGAAATAATGCTTGGAATAATATCTACCTCCTCTAAGGCCTTAATTACTCCTAGATGAGCAAATCCCCTGGCTCCTCCACCAGATAAAACCAAGCCGAATTTTCCCATTATCTAAACCTATTTTATTACTAATCTATTAATTAACTTTAACAGCTGTAAATTTATAGTCCACGCTTGCAGGATCAGGAAAAATAACGTTTTTAATTCCGTTTAATTCCTTTTCGTTTAGTATGTTTATTTCATACATAGTAAATACATTTAAATTTTCACCTTCAACCGTAAGTTTATCTCCAGTAATTTCACCCTCAAAACGTTTTACTGTACTCCAACCTTTAGTATTTCCAGATATTACATTTAAAATAACCCTGTTACTTTCATGTTTAATTTTCCATTTTTCCTTTATTACTTTTTCTGTATGGCGCTTGTTATTAATTTTATGTACTTTAAAAGTTACTTCCCAATCGCCACATAGGTCAAGCATTTTTATGTAAGGATCTTTAAATTGATGGGGAACATCAGTCTTAAGTTCACCGCTATTACTAGGTGTTTCATCGCAGCTTGCTAAAAAGGTTAATATGGAAAATAGGAGTAGGTGTTTTTTCATTTCGAATTGATTTTTTTATTATCTAGACTTTACAATAATATAAAAAAATCTAAAACCAACACATACTTTTTGTAAATTTTATACTACAAAAAAGGCCGCTTAAAAAAACGGCCTTTTTATAAACTGAAATATCATTTGTTGATTATAAATGCATTCTGTGTTTCTTTTCTAATAAGCGTTCTTGTGTTTCTACGTTATCTGGATCAGGTAAGCAGCAATCAACAGGGCAAACAGCAGCACATTGAGGTTCCTCATGGAAACCAACACACTCTGTACATTTACCTGTTACAATATAGTAAGTATCGTCTGATTTAGGAGCAAAACGTGAACTTGCTTCAACCGTTTCGCCATCAATATCAACACTTCCACTTAAACTATTTCCATCTTTCCAAGCCCACTCAGCTCCCGATTCGTAAATTGCATTGTTTGGACATTCAGGTTCGCATGCACCGCAGTTGATGCATTCGTCAGTTATCATTATTGCCATAATATGTTATAAATTAATTTTTGTTTTTTTCTATTGTATTTAACTACTGCAAGATTAGTTTTGTTCTCTCAAATCTAAAAATAGAATCGTTCTAAATAACATGACTTTTCAACAACGTGTACAAGCTTTTATTCAACTAGGAAATTTTTTACAAGATGCTGCTAATAATGCACATAAGGCCATAGTTGAAGCCTACTTATATAATAATTGGTTTACCGAAGAAAGCCAACGCCTAGCTTTACAAGCTTGGGCCGATGCTTTAAGCGAGCATAAAATGAACCAATGGATTGAAAAATATGATTTTGAAAAACCTGTAAACGAAAAAACAGTAGCCATAGTGATGGCCGGTAATATTCCTTTGGTTGGGTTACACGATTTGATATGTGTATTACTTTGCGGACATAAAGCCATTGTTAAATTAAGTAGCGATGATAAAATTTTACCTAAATTTATAGTTGCTGCATTAATGCAGATTGAACCTGCTTTTGCCGATAAAATAAAATTGCTTAAAGACGATGAAAAACTAGAAAGTAATTATGATGCAGTAATTGCCACAGGCAGCAATAATAGCAACCGTTATTTTGAGTATTATTTTAGTAAGTTTCCTAATATTTTACGTAAAAATCGCAACAGTGTCGCAGTTTTAACTGGCCATGAAACCGATGAGGAAATGAAACTATTAGCCAAAGATATTTTTACTTACTTTGGTTTGGGTTGCAGAAATGTAAGTAAATTATACTTACCTAAAGGTTTTGATATGGCTTTATTTTTTGAAAATACCCACGATTACGATGAGTATTTAAAACACAATAAATACGGCAATAACTTAATGTACCATAAATCAATTTGGTTATTGAATCAGGATGATTTTTTAGAAAATGGGCTGATTAATTTAAAAGAAGACAAAGCCATGGCATCTCCTTTGGCAAGTTTATTTTACGAGTATTACGAAAGTTTAGATGAAGTAAAAGATACTCTTGAAGCACGTAAAGATGAAATTCAATGCGTGGTTAGTAAAATAGATTTAGGTTATAATATTCCATTTGGAAAAACCCAACAGCCAGAACTTTGGGATTATGCTGATAATGTTGATACAATAGCATTTTTGCTGAATTTATAATAAAAGAGAAAAGCCTATCCAAATTTATTCGGATAGGCTTTTTGCTTACTATATGCTATTTGTTTTTTGAACCAATTATTTAATAGCTACAGCCATTTTTTCTGTTTTGTTTTCTACTTTTTTAAGTTCAATGGTTAAAATACCATCTTCCATTTTAGCATCAATTTGGTTTTTGTCAATGCTTTCGTTTAAGTGGAAACTACGTTTAAACTTACCTTCAAACGACTCAATAGTGTGGAATTTACGCGTATCGTTTTCTTTTCTAAAACTGCGTTCACCACTAATAACAAGGGTGTTTTTTACTATCTCTACATTCACATTTTCTTTTTTTACACCTGGCAATTGCACATGTAAAGTAAAATTGTGCTCATCTTCGGTTATGTCAACTCTTGGAGTAAAGTGAACATCGCGCTCAAACTTACCTAGGTTGTGGTTAAAAATGGTATCAACAGAGTTGAAAAATTGAGAAGGTACTGAGTTTTCAATAAAGTACTCGCGAGCTGGATTTAATTTTAAAAATTTCATATTGTTTGTTGTTTAATTGTTTTTGATTGATATTTTCTAATAATCAAAAAGTTTTCCAACTGAATTTTAAAAGACAATATGGCTTAATATTTGTATTTTGTGGTAAAATAAAAAGAAAATAAAAGACATTATGGCTTTTATTTGTATTTTGTGGTGTCAAATTGATGAAGATGTTAAATTTAAGGCGTTGAGCTTATTGAAACGTAAAAAGGAAAATCATAATAAAAGTTATTAGCTAGCATGCCCTTTAAATGATGAAAACAATTGCGTAAGGGGTAGCAGCGGAAATCCTTTTTTGCGAAGCATGAAGCAAAAAAGATTGGAGCGAATGACCCGACCCGCTTTTTGGCTTTTGGGGTTGGAAGCGGGTTACGCCCAAATTACACTAATTCGCTAGAGGTAATATTATTTCAAAAACAGTTCCTTCATTTTCTTTGCTGGTAAAGCTAATTTTACCACCTGCTGCTTCAATCATGTTTTTTACCATTGGTAAACCCAAGCCCATACCGTAAATTTTAGTACTGAAATAAGGTGTAAATATTTTATCAGCATCTGCCTTGCTTATGCCTTTTCCGTTATCGCTTATGTGTATTTTTACTTGTGCTTCATCTATGGTGGCACTAATATCAATTAGACCTTTTTTATCATCAGGAATGGCTTGCGAAGCATTTTTTATTAAGTTGGTAAAAGTTCTGTTTAAATAATTATTGTCAAAATGAACATAAAGGTCTTCTGGTATTTGATTGATGATTTTAATATTATCATCGTTCTGATGGAGGTCAATAATGGGTTGTAAAGCATCTTTTAAAAGTATGTTTTCAAACTCAGGAGTTGGCATTTTTGCGTAATTGCTAAACTCGCTTGCCAAATCGTTTAATACATCAATTTGAGTAATAATGGTTTTGCTTACTTTATGAAAAGTTTCTTCTAGTTTTGGGTGTTGATCTTTCCAAGCTCGTTGCAAATGTTGTACACTTAGCTTCATAGGCGTAAGCGGATTTTTTATTTCATGGGCTATTTGCCTTGCAATATCTCTCCAAGCCCCTTCACGTTCACTTTGTGCCAATTTATTGGCACTTTCCTCAAGCTTATCAATCATTAAATTATATTGCTTCACCAAGTCGCCTATTTCGTCTTTTCTATTCCATAAAATAGGTTCGTTTTTCTTGCCTAAATTGGTAGTACTTAATTGTTTTTGGATTAAAATAAGCGGATAAGAAATATTGTGCGAAATGATATAAGCAATGATTCCAATTACAATAAATAACAATGCATATAAGTTAATAAAGCCAACTACAATACTTGAGATTTCGCTCAATAAATCGGCACGTTTGCTAAAATAAGGCAATTGCGCATAACCTATTAAATCGTTTTCGTTTTTATAAATAGGAACATAAGCTGCTATGTAACTAAAATCGGCAATGCGTTCTGCTTGGCTAAACTGCGATTCTTTTAAAGAATACAAGTGGTAATAAGCAGTTGGGTTAATTAAATCGGCTATAACACCTTCGTCAAAAACCTTGCTTATGCTACTAGCAACCAATTTTCCATTTAAGTTATAAATACTAATATCGGTATCATAAAAATCGGCTAATTGGTTTAAGTAAGCCTTGGTTTCGTTTTGCTTATTTTTAATAATATAATCGCTTGCCTCGCCTTGAAGTGTGTTAACCACACTGCGTATTTTTCTACTTAGTTTTTCGTTTTGTTTGGTATTGTATTCCGATTGTATAAAACTAATGGTTACATAAGCTGTAATGCTTAAAGTGATAAATACAATTAAAATAATAGATACTTGAATTCTGGTTCTAATCAATACCACATCAGGATCTTTTATAAATAAAAACCTATTGATAAAATGTTTTACAAAACGGTAAGCCTTTGATTTGATTAGTTTGTAACCCTTTAAAAATCTTGAATTTACTACCGCGTAAATTGATAAAGAGAAAATAAGTAATAATGTAAAAAAGGTAAAAATAAGTGAGAACAAACCCAATGGTTCGTAAAAAGTATCATCTTTTTTACTCACTATAACAGTAAGTTGGTTATCGTTTTTGTATTGCAAATGTTCAAATCCATTTTCAATAAAATGAGTAAATTGTTCTTGTTCGGTAGTTTTACTATTGATGGTTCGGTAAGGATAGTTTCCGCTTTGACTAACTAAGGCATTGTTTTTATAAATAGCATAACTGTAATCAAATTTTTTAAAACCAATGGTATTGCTGGTTCCTTCTATTTGTAATT
>CANHVU010000003.1 GCA_947464275.1 Bacteroidota bacterium | reverse complement strand
CACGAAGGCGGACATGCAGTTCACTCGTTTTTGAGTAAAGATTTAGAATTGGCTGCATTTAAAAATTGCCCAAGCGAGGTAGCCGAATTAGCTAGCATGAGCATGGAGTTAATCAGCTACGAAGGTCAAGACGAATTCTATACTACCAAAGAAGATTTTAACCGCGCCAAAGAAGAACATTTAGAAGGGATTATTAAAATATTACCTTGGATAGCCACTATTGATAAGTTTCAACATTGGATTTACAGCAACCCAACTCACACTGCTGCCGAGCGCAGAGATTATTGGGTAAAGTTAAGCAAAGAGTTTGGTACAGGCATGGTTGATTGGACAGGATTTGAGCACATACAAGCTTACACATGGCAAAAACAATTGCATTTATACGAAGTACCTTTTTATTATATTGAATACGGAATGGCTCAGCTTGGTGCATTGGCTGTTTGGAAAAACTATATTGCCGATAAACCAACAGCCTTAGCTCAATACAAAGCTGCTTTGAGTTTAGGTTATACCAAAACCATTGGTGAAATTTATAAAACTGCTGGCATTGAGTTTAACTTTACAGCGCCATACATCAAACAATTAATGGCTTTTGTAAAAGAAGAATTGGAGAATTGTAAATAAATAAGAAAAATTAAATTTGAAATTCGAAAACGAAATTTCTGTTAATAGATAAATTGGTAGAGACGTTGCATTGCAACGTCTTTACTGTTTTAAATAACAAAATAATAGAGACGATTAATTAAAAGCCTTTACATTTCTGCCCTCAGTTTTTTATCTACTGACCAAAAAAATACGTAATAGCAATGAATTTTATTGTTTACTAAAGTCAAAATATTTTTTTCCTTGGCTTGCTAAATTTTATTCGCTTAACTGAAGATGTTAAGTTGCCAGATGCATCCATAAAAGTAAATTCAACTTCAAATTTATTTCCGTTTTCAAATTTGAACGCTCCACTACACATTCCATGTCCAACATTTATCTCTCCTTCTTTTGGTTTTAAAAAATAGGTTGTTTCAATACCCGTTTTTAAATTTTTAACTGTTGCTCTTGCTAATATTTCTGAACTGTCTTTAACAGGGTAATTAAAAATGGCAAGAATTACTGGTCCGCAACCTAATTCAAAATATTCCTTTCTTAATAACTTTGATTTTTTTGAAATTATTGGTATATCTAAATCATTTTTATCAATTACCTTATATTTTGCTACCTCATTTTTTTCTAAATTTTTGTTATATTTTTGAAAAATTTCAAAATCAGGTAAACTATCGATATAAATTGTATATTCAATGCCTACTTCTAGTTTTGTTTCTGGTTTTAAAAATGCTTGTGTTAAATGAAATTGGCCTATATAGGTGTTTGTTACAAGAAGTTTAATTTTTTTGTTTCCACTTTTTAAATAGATATTATAAGTATTGTTGAGGCCTAAAATTACTTTTTGACTTTCAGCGTAACCTTCAATCATAAAAATTGAATTTTGTTTTATTAAATTGTTAGACGGGAAAACAGATATTCCTGTCCATAAACACTTTGCAATTATTGATTTAACTAGAAAGAGACTCAGTATTATGATAAGAATTTTCTTCATAAAGGAATTCAATATGACTTTTAAATTGTAAAAAATCAAACATAATCATATTTGCATTATTTATTTTGTCAAATGCTAAGATTGGTAAAATTTTAAGTTTGCAAAAGATAAACAATCTTTAAAGTCAATCGTTTAAAGTCAATTAAACCAATGCTTCTTCATAGTTTGTTAAAGCTGAATTTGAAAAATGCAAGTGAATAAATTCAAAAACGAAATTTCTGTTATTAGATAAATTGGTAAAGACGTTGCACTGCAACGACTTTACTTTTTTAGATAACAAAAACTAGCGTCACTGCAAGGAACGAAGCAGTCTCAAGAGAACTAAACTTGCCCTTGGTTGTGTCTCCCAACCAACCGAAAAATTAATGCAATTATTTATGATGGCTTATAGTCATTCCAAAAGAACTCGTTGAAATAGCTATTAAAATTTATCCATTTTCTGTTAAAAGTTAAATAGCATGTTTTAAAAAATAGGCTAAGTTTGTAGCTATAATTTAAACAAAACAACAAATGAAATTTGCTACCAAAGCCATACATGCTGGTCAAGAGCCTGATCCAACCACAGGCGCAGTAATGACTCCTATTTACCAAACATCTACCTTTTGGCAAGAAAGCCCAGGAAAACACCAAGGTTATGCTTATGCACGCGGTAAAAACCCTACACGCACAGCTTTGCAAGGTTGTATTGCTGCTTTAGAAAATGGTAAACATGCTTTGTGTTTTAGTAGCGGAATGGGCGCTATAGATGCAGTCGTTAAATTGTTAAAACCAGGCGATGAAGTAATTACAGGAAACGATTTATATGGTGGAACTTACCGCATGTTTACCAAAATATTTGCTAACTATGGTATTAAATTCCATTTTATTGATTTAAACAATGCGCAAAATATTGTGGCAAGTATCAATGCCAATACCAAACTAATTTGGATTGAAACGCCTACCAATCCAACTATGCAAATAGTGGATATTGAAGCTTGTGCAAAAATTGCCAATACCCATAATTTGATTTTAGGAGTGGATAATACTTTTGCCTCGCCTTACTTACAAAATCCGCTAGATTTAGGAGCGCATATTGTAATGCATTCTGCCACCAAATACATGGGTGGACATAGTGATGTAATTATGGGTGCTTTGGTAGTGAATGATGATAATTTACATGAGCAATTGGCTTTTATAAACAATAGTTGCGGTGCTACTCCAGGTCCTCAAGATTGTTTCTTGGTATTGCGTGGTTTAAAAACTCTGCATTTGCGTATGAAAGCACATTGCGAAAACGGTCGCGTAATTGCTCATTTCTTGGCTACACATCCTAAAATAGAAAAAGTATATTGGCCAGGTTTTGAAACACATCCTAACCACGACATTGCTAAAAAACAAATGCGCGATTTTGGTGGAATGATTTCAATTGTTTTGAAAAATGCCAGTTTAGAAGATACTTTTAGAATAGCATCAGGTTTTAAAGTATTTACTTTGGCCGAAAGTTTAGGTGGAGTAGAAAGTTTAATTAACCATCCTGCTACTATGACTCATGCTTCTATTCCAAAAGCAGAACGCGAAGCAGCAGGAGTTGTTGATAGTTTATTGCGCTTAAGTGTTGGTGTAGAAGACATTGATGATTTAATAGAGGATTTGAAAATTGCTTTATCATAATTAAATAGAGCTTCATCAATTACTAATGAAAACATACCAGCAATTATTTGAAATATTTAGCAGCCATATCAATGCGGCTAATTACGGCTCTAATCCTAAAGAATTATACGAACCAATTGATTACATGATGCAATTGGGAGGTAAACGTTTACGCCCTATTTTGGCATTAATGGCTTGTGATTTATTTGATTCAAATATAGAAAAAGCCTTACATGCTGCACATGCAATTGAAGTATTTCATAACTTTACTTTGGTTCACGATGATATAATGGATAATGCACCATTGCGCAGAGGTAAGGAAACTGTTTATAAAAAATGGAACATGCCAATTGCTATTTTAAGTGGCGATTTGATGATGATAAAGGCAACAGAATTACTTTGCGAAACTGAAACAGCTAACTTAAAATCATTGCTTCAAATTTTTAACAAAACAGCTATTGAAGTATGCGAAGGGCAGCAAATAGACATGAATTTTGAAACCCAAAAGTCAGTTTCGCACGATGAATATTTGGAAATGATAAAGCTGAAAACAGCTGTATTATTAGGTTGTTCGCTTCAAATTGGTGCTTTAATTGGTGGAGCAAGCAATGACGATGCACAGCATTTATATGAATTTGGCAAAAACATTGGAATAGCTTTTCAAATTCAAGATGATATTTTAGATACTTTTGGTGATGGAACCATTACCGGCAAGCAAGTTGGAGGTGATATTATTGCCAATAAAAAAACGTTGCTATTGATTGAGTTATTAGAATCGGTGCATAAAGACGACAAGAAATTATTAGACGATTTAATGCAAATGACTGATGCAGAAAACAAGGTTCAAGGCGTTATCAATCTGTACGATAAATACATGATTAAACAATTTGCTGAAAGCAAAAAACAGCAATATTTAGACTTAGCTTACCAACATTTAGCCGATGTGCAAGTAGATGAAGCCAAGAAAACCATATTAACCCACACAGCCGAAGAGTTGATGAACAGGGTGAGTTAGTTTTTTTGTAGATTGTTAGAAGGATGAATTGTTTAATTATGATATAATCAGTAAGAACTAAGTACTTCGAACTTAAAACTCAGAACTAAAAACTTAAAACAACAACTAACAACTATCAAGTGGATAACTGACACTAAATAATTAGCATTTTTATAAAATTTGTTTAGGTTTGTTCCAACTATTATTTTTAAACAATAAACAATAAAAATATGTCACAAAAAGATAACGTGATTAAACACGGCTCAGAAAACCCCTTCGAGTCGATGAAGCAAAGATTTGATCAAGCAGCAAAAATTATTGGTCTTGATGAAAGTGATTACAATGTATTAATTGCCCCACAAAAAGCAGTAATTGTAAATATTCCTGTAACAATGGATGATGGCAAAGTGAAGGTGTTTGAAGGTTTTAGAGTAGTTCATAACGCAAACTTAGGCCCAAGCAAAGGTGGAATTCGTTACAGCATGGATGTGCATTTAGATGAAGTAAAAGCTTTAGCAGCTTGGATGACATGGAAATGTGCTGTTGTTGGTATTCCTTACGGTGGAGGTAAAGGTGGTATTAAATGCGATCCTAGAAGTATGAGTAAAGGTGAGTTAGAAAGATTAACTCGTTCTTACACTGATTTAATGGTTAACGTATTTGGCCCTGATAAAGATATTCCAGCTCCTGACATGGGTACAGGCCCACAAGAAATGGCTTGGATTATGGACGAATATTCAAAATTAGTTGGACATTCATCACCAGCTGTAGTTACAGGTAAACCAATTGTTTTAGGTGGTTCATTAGGCCGCGTTGAAGCTACTGGTCGTGGTGTTATGGTATCAACAAGAGCTGCTTTAGGCAAATTAGGCATTAGCCCAATTGGTGCTACTTGTGCTGTTCAAGGTTTTGGTAACGTAGGTTCAATCAGTGCTAAATTAATTGCGCAACAAGGTTTAAAAATTGTAGCTATTAGCGATGTAAGCGGTGCTTACCATAATGCAGAAGGAATTAACATTGAAGAAGCTATTGCTTACCGCGATGGAAATAATGGAACTTTAGAAGGATTTAAAAATGCTTCTAAAATTACCAATGCTGAATTGTTAGAGTTAGAAGTAACTGTATTGGTTCCAGCAGCAATGGAAGATCAAATTACTGAAGAAAATGCTTCACGTATTAAAGCTAAAATTATAGTAGAAGGAGCTAATGGCCCAACAAGCGCCAGCGCTGATGCTATTTTAAATGAAAAAGGAATTTTAGTAGTTCCTGATATTTTGGCTAATGCTGGTGGTGTTACGGTAAGTTATTTCGAATGGGTTCAAAACCGTTTAGGATACTACTGGACAGAAGAGCGTGTTTACCGTAGAGCAGATAGAGTAATGAAAACTGCTTTTGAAGGTGTTTACGCAGCTTCGTTAAAATACAATATCCCAATGCGTATTGCGGCTTATGCTGTATCAATTCAACGTGTTGCTGAAGTTGAAAAATTAAGAGGTAAATTTGGTTTATAATCAACTGAATTTCAATTATAGATTAAAGGCTGCTTTTATATTAAAGCAGCCTTTTTTATGCTCTAAACTTTGATATTTGTCAATTTAAGAAATAAACTTTCAGAAATAATTGAAAGTTTAAAATATTCAATTACATTTGTGCCATGAATTTAACAGAAGCCAAAAAACAATTTATTCAAACTTGGGGAACTTTAGGAAGCGAGTGGGGGATAAATAGAACCATGGCACAAGTTCATGCCTTGTTATTAATCAGCCCAAATGCATTGTGTACCGAGGATATTATGGAACAATTGAATGTTTCGCGAGGCAATGCTAATATGAATTTACGCGAATTAATGAATTGGACTTTGATAAATAAAGAATTGGTTCCAGGCGATAGAAAGGAATATTTTGTAGCTGAAAAAGATATTTGGGAAATTGCTAGAATTATAGCCAGAGAACGTAAACGCAGAGAAATAGAACCTGTTTTAAAGGTGCTTAATGGATTAAAAGAAGTAGAGGGCGACCAAAGTGACAAAGAAGTAAAAGCATTTACCGAAACAGTAAATAACCTAAGTAATTTTGTAGGCAAAATGGATAAATCTGTTGATATGATGCTGAAAGCAGACGAAAATTGGTTTTTTGGAACCATATTAAAAATGATAAAATAGTTTACAAAATTGTTAGTTAAGGAGAATACATTTCGACTTCGCTCAATGTCCGCGGTCGTTGAGCGTAGTCCGAAAGCTTTCGGACGAAACGAAGATAATTAAGTCTAAAATTGACTAACTAACATTTTGAAATAGTACAAATAAAATTTACAACTCCTGAAAATGGAGTTTTTTTAGAAAATAAACTTTCAATAAGAACTGAAAATACAGAAACTTTATGAATAATTATAATTTTATAAGTTACCTTATTTACCTTCCTATTACATTTTACATTACAGTAATTGTGGGTTGGGTTTTATATAAAAAAGGTATTGTATTTTTAAATGACGCATTCAATTCAAACACAGAATTAGCAAGCATTTTGAATAGGTTTTTATTGTTAGGTTATTACTTGTTAAATTTAGGATATGCAGCAGTTTCAATCCATATTTTTTCAGAAATAAATTCCTTTACTCAATTAATTGAGGAGTTAAGCAAACGCATTGGAATGCTAATTATTGGTTTAGCACTGATGCATTATTTTAATATGTACACCTTTTCGCACTTTAACAAACAAATTCAAAAATTATATTCAAACAATCATTAACACTTTAAAACAACAATTTTTATGAACAACAATTTTTTAATTGCAGCTTACTCAGTTTATTTACCTGTTACCTTATTTTTAACTTATTATGTAGCTAAAACTCTTTTTAATAGCGGTAAAATTTTTATGCTTGATATATTTAGAGGAAGGGTAGAAATAGCAGAATCAACCAATCATTTATTTAGAGTTGGGTTTTATTTATTGAATATTGGTTTTGCTATGCTGATGCTAAAAACCAATTATGAGGTTTTTAACGGACAAACTTTATTGGAAGTATTGAGCTTAAAAGTAGGTGGATTTTCTATTTACCTTGGTTTGATGCTATTCTTTAACTTATATTTATTTTTTAGAGGCAAACGTAAATCAAGAGAAAACCAAGCACTTGCAAATTAAGTTGTTGAATTATTCAACAACTTCGGAGTTAATGAAATAAAGAACTCCAAAGGAGTTAAGTAATTGAGAATATGAAATAATACTGAACTAAAACCATGAAAACCTTAACCAACCACACTTTAATTTACGATGCTGAATGTCCGCTTTGTAGTGCTTACACAAGCCAATTTATAAAACAAGGCATGTTAGATAAAAATGGCCGCATAGTCTTCGCCAATTTTGATTTTGCAGGCAATTCTAAAATTGATAAAAACTTAGCCTGCAATAAAATAGCTTTAATTGATAGCACCAATAATGAAATTACTTATGGCGTAGATAGTCTTTTAAAAGTGGTTGGTTTTAGTTTTCCTAAAATGGCTAAAATCGGAAAACAACCTTTTGTTTATTGGTTATTAAATAGGTTGTACAATTTTATTTCTTACAATAGGAAAATGATTGCACCCGGAAAAAGTCCACAAAATAACAACTGTAATCCAGAAAAAAACTTAACATATAGATTGGCTTTCATCGTATTTTGTGGCTTAGTGGTTCATGTTACTGTAACGTGGTTTTTCCAAACTTTTCTGCATTCTTTTTTAAACCATAAAATGAACTTTCCTGATTTTGTGTTATATGCATCACAATTTCCTATTCAAGCTTTGGTGTTTTATGGTTTAAAACAGAAAAACTTTTACGATTATGCGGGACAAATTGCTGCTATTTCTTTGTTTGGTGCATTACTTTTAGGAGTATTAGGAGTAGGTTTGTTATTGATTCAAAAACTAGGAATAAATATATCACTTCTTGCACCTGTAAGTTATGGAATGGTTTATATGTTTATGTTTTTAGAACATTTAAAAAGAGTAAAATTGTACCAAGTATCTGTTTGGTTATGTGTGAGTTGGTTTGTATTTAGATTGGCTATTTATCCGTTGGTTTTTAAATTATTCTAGTATGAAAAGTAAAATTGTAATAGCAGGTGGAAGTGGATTTATTGGCCAAGAATTGGCTAATTATTTTAAAAATAAATTCGAAGTAATTGTATTAACGCGAGGTAATTCAAAAAGAGAAAATGACATCACCTTTATAAATTGGGATGCTAAGAGTTTAGTTAATTGGGTCGCTGAATTAGAAGGTGCCGAAGCATTGATTAACCTTACTGGAAAATCAGTAGATTGTAGGTATAATGAAGCCAACAAAGCCGAAATTTATGCTTCAAGATTAGATAGCACGGCCATTTTAGGCGAAGCCATAAAACAATGCAAACAAAAGCCAAAAGTGTGGATGAACGCTGCTTCAGGAACCATTTATAGAAACGAATATGAAAAGCCAAATACAGAAACCGATGGAATTATTGGAGAAGGATTTAGCGTTGATGTTTGTCAAAAATGGGAGCAATTATTTTATAGTTTTTCATTTAATGAGGTAAGGCAAGTTAATTTAAGAATTGCCATTGTTTTACAAAAAGATAAAAGTGTAATGGTTCCATTTAAAAACTTGGCTAAATTTGGACTTGGAGGCAAAGCTGGGAGTGGAAAACAAATGTTTAGTTGGATTCATGTGGATGATTTTTGCAGCGCAATAGATTATTTTATAAATAACAATAACTGTGAAGGAACTTATAATTTAGCAGCACCAAACGCGGTAACTAATTCTTATTTTATGCAACAAGTAAGAGAAAAGCTAAAAATGCCAATAGGTATCAATCAACCTAAATGGCTATTAGAAATAGGGGCTTGGCTCATTAATACAGAAACTGAATTATTGTTAAAAAGCAGGTGGGTTTATCCTGAAAAACTAACAAACGAAGGTTTTGAGTTTAAAAATAAAAGAATTGAAGATGCCATTTTAAGTTTGATTTAGTGTTATTTTTTATTCATTATGTCATTAAAACTCATTTTATTTAATCACTACAAAAATTATATTTGTACAATCAATTAATTTAAACAATCAAACATATTTAATAATGGCAGGTAATGAATATTTTGGCGCAGATGAGCGCAAAGAAATAAACGATGTTTTAGAAACAGGAATTTTATTTAGATACAACCACGATGCGCAACGTAATAATATTTGGAAAGCACGCGAGTTTGAAGCAGAAGTAGCCAAATTAGTTGGAGCTAAATATGCTCATGCAGTAAGTAGCGGAAGTACTGCTGTAAGTTGTGCTTTAGCAGCAGCAGGTATTGGCGCTGGCGATGAAGTAATTGTTCCTCCTTTTACCTACATCGCTTCAGTTGAAGCAGTAATTTTTGCAGGTGCATTGCCTGTTTTTGCTGAAATAGACGAAACTTTATGTTTAAGTGCGGAAGGAATTAGAAAAGCAATTACGCCTAAAACCAAAGCTGTAATGTTGGTTCACATGTGCGGGCAAATGGCGCAAATGGACGAAATTATGCAAGTTATTAAAGAGCATAATTTAATATTAGTTGAAGATGCTGGACAAGCAATGGCTGCAAGTTACAAAGGAACTTCTACAGGGTTATTTGGAAAAACGGGTTGCTATAGTTTCGATTTCTTCAAAATTGCTACTGCAGGCGAAGGTGGCGTTTTTGTTACAAACGATGAAACTGCATATAAATTAGCTGATAATTTTGCTGACCATGGGCATGACCACCAAGGTAATAACCGCGGAATGGAAAATCATCCTGTACTAGGATTTAATTATAGAATATCTGAATTACATGCTGCTGTTGGTTTGGCTCAAACCCGCAGAGTGCCAATGATTAGAGAAGTAAATAATAAACATAAAAAGTTTATGATGGCTGAGTTAGGTAAAAATCCTGGTGTTAGCTTTGCTACCATTCCTGATGCTGATGGAGATTCTGCAACTTTTTTAAATATGTTAATGCCAAATACTGCGGCTGCAATGGCCACAGTTGATGAATTTAATAAAAATGGTGTAGCTGGCTTTAATTATTGGTTTACCAATATGTATCATTTTATCAATCAATGGGATCATATTAAAGAAGGTCGCGTTGCGGCCAAAACCAACGTACAACTGCTTGGAGCTCCACAAGATTACAAAAATCTTGACTTGCCAAAAACGCAAGAAACCGTTGGAAGATTAATTTCATTTGGAATTAAAGCTACTTGGACAGAAGAAGAATTAACAGCACTGGTTGCGAAAATGACTACTTCCATTAAAGCAGCTTTAGGACAAACAGCGTAACAACTAGCCACAGATTACAATGAAAGTTGTAATTTGAGATAAGTACTTAAAAAAATCAGTGCCATCAGTGAAATCTGTGGCTTATAAACAACATGCATAAAAATTTTAAAAGCATAGAAAAAACTGTTTTTGGACGTGGCAGTTTTGCGCAATTAGCAGAAATTGTTGCTCCAAAACGAAGCGAAAACAATAAATATTTTGTTTATATAGTTGATAACTATTTTAACGGAAAAGATTTAGCTAATAAGCTTCAAAATCAACCTGAAGATACTGTTTACTTTATTGATGTTGATCCGCATGAGCCAACTACCGAACAAATTGATCAATTACGTGATGAAATATTAGCTGGCAAAGGTTTGCCAAGTGGTGTAATTGGTATTGGTGGTGGAAGTATTATGGATATTGCCAAAGCACTTGCTTTGATGCTTTGCAACGAAGGCCCATCGCAAAATTACCAAGGATTAAACTTGATAAAAAAACCAGGAGTTTACCATGTTGGTGTTCCTACTATTTCAGGAACAGGAGCTGAATGTTCTATGACAGCAGTATTAACTGGCCCAGAAAAAAAGCTAGGTTTGAAATGCGAATGGACCATCTTTGATCAAGTAATACTAGACTCTGAGCTTACTGCGACAGTTCCTGTTGATAAATGGTTTTATACAGGAATGGATACTTTTATTCATTGTATTGAAAGCCGTGATGGTATTTTAAACAACGCTTATAGCATGGCTTATGGCGAACAAAGTTTAAAGCTTTGCCGCGATATTTATTTAGGTGAAAATGCTGGACAAAGTGCAGAGAACGATGATAAGTTAATGGTAGCATCACTAATGGGCGGTTTAAGTTTGACCTATAGCGAAGTAGGTGTTTGCCACGCTTTGAGTTATGGTTTAAGCAAAATTTTTGGTGAAAAACATTGTTATGCCAATTGTTTGGCATTCCAACATTTGGGCGATTATTATCCTGAAGGTGTGGCTGAGTTTAATACCATGTTAGCTAAACACAATATTACTTTACCTCAAGGTTTAAGTAAAAACTGGAGCGATGCTGAAATAACAGCTATGGCACATGTAGCCTATAATTTACCACACATGTGGAACCATGCCATTGGAACTGATTGGAAAGAAAAAGTAACTATTGAAACCATAGAAGCTTTGTTTAGAAGAATGTAATTATTAACTCCATAAATTATTAAAAGTTGAAAATAAAAGAAGTTAATAACCACCGAGATTTAATTGAATTTATAAACGTTCACCGCACCATTTATAAAGGACATAAAGATTGGATATGCCCACTAGACAAAGACATTATAAAGGTTTTTGATAGAGAGGAAAACATCTATTACAAAAATGGTGATGCTAAGCAATGGATTTTGCAAGATAATGATGGTAAAAACATTGGAAGGATAGCGGCTTTTTTTGATAAAAGCCATTTTAAACCCGAAGAACATGTGGGAGGAATTGGTTTTTATGAATGTATTGATAACTTAAATGCATCTAAATTACTATTCACTACTGCTTTTGAATGGTTAAAAAAACAACATGTTGACACGGTTTTGGGTCCAATTAACTTCGGAGAAAAAAATGCCTTTTGGGGTTTAATGGTGAGTGGATTTAAAAACCCTTCGTATAAGGAAAACTTTAATTGGCCTTATTACGAAAGCCATTTTTTAGCTGCCGGTTTTGAGCAACATACAGAACAAACTACTAGCGAAATTACTTATAAAGACTTCGATTTTGAGCGCTTTAAAAAACTTTCTGAAAGGGTAATGAAAAACCCGGAATATTCTTTTGAGCACTTTAAAATGAGTAATCTGAAAAAGTATGCAGCTGATTTTACCGAAATATACAACCAAGCTTGGGCACACAGACCAGATTTTTTCCCAATGACTAATGAAAGAATAATGGCTGAGTTAAAACAATTGAAGCCTATTATTATGGAAGATGCCATTTGGTTTGCTTATGCCAACGGGAAGCCAATTGGTTTTTATGTGAGTGTAATTGATGTAAACCAAATTTTTAAACAAGTAAATGGCAAACTCAATTGGTTAGGAATGCTTAAGTTTATTTGGTATAAAAACTTTGGACAAGTAAGTAGAATTAGGGGTGAGGTATTTGGAGTAATACCCGCTTATCAAGAAAAAGGAATAGAAAGTGGTATGATTATAAGTTTGTATGAATCCATGAGAAAACATCATAAAATTAATACTTCAGAATTAGGATGGATAGGGGACTTTAACCCGAAAATGCACGGATTGTTTGAAAAACTAGGTGCCAAAACCACCAAGGTTCATAGAACATATAAAATTAAAATAGCAGACCGTTAACGGCCTGCTATTTTTTTGTAATGGAAAATTGTAGAAACGTAACATGTTACATCTCCAACAAAAAAGAAGTTGCGCGCAACCTCTTTAAATTAGGTTGTTAGTTTTCTGTTATCATGGTAGAGATGTTAAATTAAACGTCTTTACAAAATTCAAAATAAGCAAACCATTATTTACCCACTATCTTTTTATAAACCACAGGTTTCATCAGGTCAACCCACATTTTATACATGGTAGCACTTGGGTGCAAACCATCAGAAGCTACTAATTCAGGATTGGTTAAGCCCATTTGCGAAATAGGCGTAATGTTTACATAACTTACATTTAAGGAGTCTGTCATGCTTTTATTAATTTGATTGTAATTTTCAAGTTGTGCAGAAATGGTGCTTTGGTTGTTTTTACCAAAAGGTGTAAAGCCATAATCAGGAATAGAAACCACAAAAACCTTGGTAGTATCAAAATTAGCTAATGCTATGGCTTTGTTTAAAAGTGTTTTAAATTCAGTTTTATAGAGTTCTATGGGTTTATTTTGGTATTGATTGTTCACCCCAATTAAAAGCGAAATCAAGTTGTATTTTTTATCCAAATTTTGATTATTGATAGCATCAATCAAATTGGTGGTTGTCCAACCAGTAGTGGCTATAATTTTTACCTCATTAAATAAAATGGTATCGTTAGCCAGTGCTTTTGACAACTGATTTGGGAAATTTTCCTCAAATGCCACACTTTGCCCAATGGTGTAAGAGTCGCCAAGTGCTAAATAATTTACTTTAAAAGTATCAGATTGTGTTGTAATTGGTACAATCGGCTGGTTTATGGTAGTGGTTTGTTTGCTGCAAGCACTTAACACCGCTGCCAAACAAATTATTTGAAAAAACTTCATACTATCATATACGCTTTAAGGCATCAATTAGTTTTTAAGGTTAAAAACCATTCTAGCTCACTAGTAAAAACTAATTTTTCCTCCTCATCATGAACAGTTACAGAATTGGTTACCAATGCACGTTTTTTAGTTTGCAAATCAGTTATTACAAGTTCTTTATTGGTATTTTTAAATTCAGCTTTGGCATAAATAGCCGAAAATGCAGGTTGCTTATATTTGGTTTGCGTACTTCTAAGCAAAGGAATAAACTCATGCTGAAATGCTTCAAAATTTTGAAGTAAAAATTGTGCGCTTGTAGCCTCAGCAAGCGAAAAAATTACTGCTGCATGCACACTATTAAAGTGATTGAGCAAATTGGGAGCAAACGGAATTGTATAAATAAAACCGGGCTTTTGGCTAGGCAATACATTCAAAATTTGATTCAATTTTAAGTCTAAAGGTGTCATAATTAGGTGTAATTATTTAAAATCTATTTTACGTTTTGAGCCGACATAAGTTTCTGTATATTTTGATGTATAACCTTGGCCAGCTATGGCAAAAATTTCCTTAATGGTTTGATTATTATTTGGCGCTGAAGGCTTGTAAAAGCCTAATCCAATTTCCTTGAAATAATGGTTTTGAACGATTTTATTACTAGCGTTATTTTCTTCGTCATTACCTATACTTCCATAATTGGCCATTAATGCAATATTATTTGTTACACTATAACTTCCATGAATTTCGCTCCCATTAAAACTTTGGTGAACACTCAATTGTAATTGGCCTTTCTGAGTAATAGCAGGCACATTCACCACATTTTGTCTGTAAATACCGCATGAGCAATTGCATAAAATTAAGATAATTAATTTGTTTATTTTACTCATAGTTTTTATTGGATTAATAGGTTTTATTTTGATGTTGTTGTGTTAAACGAAACTTCAATAACAGTTTTTCTCTTGCCAATTTACAATATATCAAAACACACGAAAATTAATTTAAAAAGCAAACATTGTTTTTTGAATATGGAAAAGAAAAAATAATTCAATAGTTTTTTGTTGGTACCTCAAGTTTAAAATACTAAAAAGGGCAGAATTCATGTTGATTTCGCTTTGCTTAAACACCAACATGGGCGCCAAAGGGTAGAATACTAATCAAGGCAAGCAGATAATGGAAAGCTATTAGTTAGTTAAGGAAGATGCCTACGGCATGACGAAGTCGGAATTGCTAGCAATTTTTAGTTTTCAATGAGCAACGTTTCGTCCGATAGCAATCAGACTATAGTCAGCGACCAGTGGCAATAAACAATTCATCACTCATAATAAACAACTCGAAACATCGAACATTGAATAATTCGAGTGAGATTGCTTCGTTCCTCGCAATGACGAATAAAAAGCCATGAACAACAATTAAACAATTAAGGAATCCAACAATTAAACAATCACAAAATAAAAATCACCAAATCAATCAATATGCAAGTATTCGCTTTTAAGTTTTTTGCCAAAAAATATTTCGGCTTGTTGGTCAAATATTTCGGTGGAATCGGTAGTGTAAAATGCCATTTTACTATTTTTACTACAAAGTTTTTCTAGCTCTGTGTGTCGATCTAAATATTGTGTTAAGCTATTAGCTA
Source organism: Bacteroidota bacterium (assembly GCA_947464275.1). Lineage (GTDB taxonomy): Bacteria > Bacteroidota > Bacteroidia > UKL13-3 > UKL13-3 > JAAFJM01. Next base: position 151,916 of record CANHVU010000003.1, on the reverse strand, counting down.
CTATTTTCCCTTGGCTTAGTAAGGTTATTCCTTCGGGTAAAAGTGCTTTGATTTTATCTTGCAATAAAGGGTAGTGTGTACAACCTAACAAAATGGTATCAATATCAGCTGATTTAGCCATGAGTTGGTTAATATGTTTTCGAATAAAAAAGTCTGCTCCAGGGTTATCAAACTCATTGTTTTCAATAAGCGGAACCCAAATGGGACATGCCTGCTGATGAACAGTTATTTCAGGAAAAAACTTTTCAATTTCAATTGGGTAGGAGTTGGAAGTAACAGTACCTGAAGTAGCCAAAACTCCCACTTGTTTTGTTTTACTAAATTTACCAATTAGTTCGGTAGTGGGCCTAATAACACCTAATACTCGTAGGCGACTATCCATTAATGGTAAATCTCGTTGCTGAATATTTCGAAGGGCTTTTGCCGATGCCGTATTACAAGCTAAAATTACCAATTTGCAGCCTTTGTTAAAAAGGGCATTTACACACTGTAAAGTATATTCATACACTGTTTCAAAACTACGGTTTCCATATGGAGCACGTGCATTATCGCCCAAATAAACATAATCATATTGAGGCAACGAGTCAACAATTTCTTTCATTACGGTTAGTCCTCCGTAACCTGAATCGAATATACCTATAGGGCCGCTTTGCATGTTGCAAGGTTATAAAATAAAAAAGCCCTAACAAAATAAATTTTGAAAGGGCTTTTTGCTTTGATGAATTGTTATTGTATTTTTTCTTTAGTTTTTTACAAACTTTTCATAAACTATTTTTTCAGCTATTACTAACTTAATAAAATAAACACCCGCAGGTAATGAATTAATGTCAATCGTTTGAAATTTGTTAAAAGCTTCATGTTGAATTGTTTTACCATTTATATCCAATAAATAATAAGCGCCATTTTTACTGTTTTCATTGGTTTCAATAGTTATAAAATCGTTGGCAGGATTTGGATATATTTTAACACCTAATTGATTTGATAAAGTTTTAACACCAGTATTGGTTATGGTAACAGATTTACTTACCGAATCTTTACAGCCAAAAGAATTTACAGCCACCAGTGAAGCTAAATATACACCACCTTTAGTATAAACAAAGCTAGTGTTTTTGGTATTGGCAGTAGTATTAGCAGCATCGCCAAAATGCCAAGTATAATTGCTTGAATCGGTTGTTAAATTAGTAAATACTACACTGTTTTTATTTACGTTATTTGAATCTGATTTAAAATATTCAAGGCTAAAATTAGCAACTGGAATAGGATTTTCAGTTACTGCAATTACAGTTGACGAATCTGAACAAAAAGTAGCTGTATCAATTACAGTGGCTTTTATCAATGTGTTTTGTAAAGTCAATTTATTGGTCAAGTTAATTGCATTGCTAAATCCAGCTTGTAATAGTGTTCTGGTAGGATTTAATTGATAAAACGAGATCAGATTAAGGCTATTTGCTCTATTAGCGGTTAAAATAATATTTTGCCCTTTGCAATAAGTTGCATTTGGTTTATTACTAGTTATGTTTGGAACAATTGGATTAAGATTTCCTATAATAGTAAAAACAGAATCAATAATTGGGCAACCCGTTTCAACACTGTCTTTTATTTTAATCCTGATACTATTATTACCTGCTTTTATTGGCATGTTAAAAATAGTATTGCGAGAAAAAGTACTTGTAATTGAATCTGTTTCATACTGAATTAAGTATTTAGGATTTGAAATATTTTTAACCTCAAAAGGAGTTGTAGTAACTACCTCATTAGCGCTTAGGCATACAAAACGTTTGTAATTGTAAAAACTATTTATAGGATTACAGCCATTATTTATACAAGTTTTGCTAGCAATTAATCCATTTCCACAAGGGCCATTACTTTTTACCCTAACCCAAATAGTTTTAGTAGTATTAGGCAATAAACCATTGATGGTGTGCGATAATTGATTACTGCCATTGGCATTTACCCAGGTATTTCCAGTGTCTAAGCTAATTTCATAATTCGTATAATTTGATACAGGTTGCCAGTTAAATTCAATAGTAGAAGTAGTACTGTTGCCACAATTTACAATCGGTGCATTTGGCTGTGTTTCAATTGATATAAATTTTGCTGGTAAATTAGTAGCACAACCAGCTGCTGTAATCTGTGCTGCTACTTTATAAATTCCTGCTTTGCTTCTGCTGAACTCGTAAAGCAAATTTTGTGAGTTTTGTACAGAAGTATCATTCACAAAATATTGAGCACTAAATCCATTACCAGTTATATCAAACAAAACTTTATCGCTATTACAAATGGTATCTTTATTATTAACAAAAGTGGCTTGAGGATAATTAGCTTTGGTTGGCTTTAAATTGGATGAGGTGGCAAAACAACCGCTTGCATTGGTTACTTTTACTTTATAACTCAAACTATCTTTAACATAAATAGATGAAGTGGTGAAATCACCAGGAGTCCATAAATAAGTAAATCCAGTTCCTGTATTAGCTTGCAAGTTTATTGAATCATTTCCGCAAATGGTTAATGCACTGGCTGTAATTGTAGCGGTTGGTTTGGCTATAACTTGTATTGTTAATGATGCTTGTAATGAATTCCCGTCTGCATTAGATGTAGTTAATCTAACTTGTCTGTTTCCCGCTGAAGTGTATACAAGTTTTACATCCTTGGTATTAGCAGAACTTGGATTGCTATTAAGAAAAACCCAGCTAAATCCTGTAGGATTATTTAAACCACTTCCACTCAAATACAAAGTATCACCTACACAAATAGTGGTGCTTGATGCTGTTATCACTGCTGTTGGTAAATTGGTAACTGCTTGGCTCAAAGCAAATGTTTTGGTATAAACTGCATCTCCACCGGTACCACTATTGGAATTGGTTGCATTGTAACAAGTATAAAAAGTAACAGTTCCAGTTCCAGATGCAGGTGCTGTCCAATTGAACGACCAAGTTCCACTTGTACTTGAACCATGCGAAATGTATGTTCTTCCTCCGCTGCTACTTGTTGATGTTCCTGTTCCTGCTGCCATGCTTCCTGCATTGGCATTTGATGAAGTTAAGCAAGTAACCTGAAAACCATTTTTACTTGTGGCTGCAGCGCCACCACTTACAGTTAATGTATAAAGAGTTCCTGGAACATAACCGCCTGCAGGTAGTCCCGAAATATTGATGGCATTCCAATTGGCTCCACTTGTAATTGCAGTTCCCGAATGGCAAGAAGTACAGTTTGTACCGGTTGGTTCGCCAGCATTAGCTGATGGAGGATTACTAGAATTAGTAAATACCGATAATGAAATAAACAAAACAGGTATTACAAAAACGGACTTTAATAGGGTATTTTTTTTGATCATAGAATAAAACTTAATGAGTACAAGGATATACAATGCATGGTATAGAAAATAATAATAATTGTAATTTTTTTTATTTTTTTAAAACTTTTACAAACTAATTTAGTTTATTAAAATTATGTTAGTGAGTGAAAAAGAACGATTAAGTATTTATAAGTTCAAACTGAAAAATTTAATGGGTGAGGAGGTTTTACTCGAAAAATTTAAAGGAAAAGTCTTATTAATTGTTAATACAGCAAGTGAGTGTGGATATGCTGATCAATATAAAGAGTTAGAAGAAATATATAAGCAATACAAGGATAGGGGTTTTGAGGTACTAGCTTTTCCTAGTAATGATTTTGGCTCTCAAGAGCCTTTAAGTGGCGTTAATATTGAAAACTATTGTCATGCTAAATACAATACCACTTTTCCTATTTTTAATAAAATAAAAGTAAAAGGACTTGGAGCTAACCCTTTGTATCAATTTTTAAGTGAAAAAAGATTAAACGGTTCAATAAATATGTATCCTAAATGGAATTTTCACAAATATTTGGTGAATAAGGATGGTCAAGTAGTTGATTATTATTTTACTGTAACCAAACCTAATTCACTAAAACTAAAACAAGCTATTGAAAAATTATTGGGCTAAAAATTGATTTATCCAATTTACAATTTCAGCAGCAAATTCGCCATATAACATGGTATGGTGATTCCCCTCACTAGTTTTTAATTCCCCTTTTTTTAATAAATTAACTGCTTTTCGAGCAAGGTATCTAGGTAAAATAGGTTCACTTAAATTGTATTCACCATCAGCACTTATTAGCAAAGTATCTTTTTTTATACTGCTAAAGTACATAGCGAACGGCTCCTTACTAACATGAGTTGCTATTTGAATTATTTGTGCTAAATCTGATTTTGATTCTACCGTACCATCTTCATTGATATCAATATCTGCATCGTAATAGGTTTGCATGTCATTATCCCAAAAATGGACATATGGAGCATTTTTAACTTGTTGGAAATAAGCATCCTTGTTTTCAAATTTTTTATCTAGCCTACCCATCGAAGTTTGCAACATTAATGGGGTTTTAGGATTCATTTCGGGAGCGGCATCTAAAAAAATTATTTTACTAAAATAATTAGGATAATAATAACATAAATAGGAAGATAATAGCCCACCAAATGAATGTCCTACTAATATTATTTCACGATAAGTGAATGGCTTTATTAGTCCAATAATATCTTCGGCATGAAGTTTAAAGCTGTATCCAAAAGCTGGATGACTACTTAATCCCCTGCCTCTTAAGTCTGGTATTATAAGTTCAAAGTTATTATTTAAGCCATTATTAACAAGGCCTTCAAAGGCATGGCAATTGGCAGTTAATCCATGTAGTAATAATATTATTGGTTTATCGGCATTGGGGTAATGCAAAAAATGAAGTTTAATATTATTAATTTCTAAAAAGTTACTGGTAAAATTATCCATATTATTGTGCTGTCCAACCTCCATCTACCGGAATAGCCGTTCCTGTTATCGTTGCTGCATTGTCAGAAATTAAATAAGCTGCCATTTGAGCAATACTTTCAATAGCTATAAATGATTTAATAGCTTGTTTGCTTAACATTACTTTTTCAATTACTTCTTCTCTGCTAAGTCCGTGTGCTTTCATTTGATCCCCAATTTGATTTTCAACAATTGGCGTATGAACATATCCAGGGCAAATTGCATTTACTGTAATATTATGAGGAGCACCTTCTAATGCAATTGTTTTGGTAAAACCAACTACACCATGCTTAGATGCAATATATGCCGATTTAAATTCGCTTGCCACCAATCCATGTGCTGATGCAATATTTACTATTCGTCCAAATTTGTTTTCAATCATACTTGGAAAACAAAGTTTGGTTAAAACAAAAGTAGCTGTTAAGTTTATGGCAATAATTTGATTCCATTTATCCAGAGGAAAATCTTGCACAGGAGATACGAATTGAATACCTGCATTGTTAACCAATACATCTATTTTTCCAAATTTAGCTAAGGCTTGGCTTACCATGGTTTCTATTTGTTCTGTGAATAATAAATTGCATGGCGAAAAAAGGTAATCAATTCCATGTTTTTGAGCTACTTCTGCAGCAATTTGCTCGCCATTTGCTTCTAATCCGTTAAAAATTATATTATATCCGCTAGCTGCTAAATTATTTGCTATGGCTAAACCAATTCCACTTGTGCTGCCAGTTATAAGTGCTGTTTTTTTCATTTTTTGTTTTTTAATTGGCAACAATAATGGTTTTTACTGATTTGAAACAAATTTTTTAAAAATGGTTTGTTTATAAATTTTTATAAAAATAAAAAAAACTAGTCACATAATAAAGAAAGTAAAATAGTTAAATCAATTTAAAAATCGCACATTTTTTGTATTATTGTGCTTTATTAAATCATGGATAATTATTCAGTCATTATTTTATCAAGTATTTTATTTTCTGCTTTTTTTGCAGGGACTGAAATAGCTTTTATATCATCAAATAAACTTTTAATAGAGTTAAAAAGTAAACAAGGAAGCCTTACTGCTAATATATTATCCAATTTTGTTAACAATCCATCTAAATTTATAAGCACAACCCTAGTAGGCAATAATATTGGCCTTGTAATTTATGGTATATATATGGCTAAGGTATTAGATCCTTTTTTAGTAAGTGTTTCACCTTATTTTGAAACCCATAAATTTCTTTTGTTATTTGCTCAAACTATAGTCTCTACATTAATAGTTTTGGTAACTGCAGAGTTTATACCTAAAGTACTTTTCCGTATAAATCCTGATTTGGTTTTACAAGTTTTAGCATTGCCTTTTTTAATCTTTTATTATTTGTTTTGGCCAGTTGTCCATGTTATTATTTGGTTATCTAAAATTATTTTGAATGGTTTTTTAAAGATAAAATATACGGAAACAACACCAGTATTTACTAAAATAGATTTAGATGATTACATCAATCAAGTTAGTGATAACGATTTAGATGAGGATGCTGAGGTTGATACAGAAATGTTTAAAAACGCACTTGATTTTTCAAATTTAAAGGTGCGTGATTGTATGACACCTAGAACAGATTTGGAGATAATTGACATAACAGAAACACCGGAGGTATTATATGAAAAATTTGTAAAAACTGGGCTTTCTAAAATTTTGGTTTATGGTGGCACTTCCGACAATATAATAGGTTATGTGCATCAAAAAGAGATTTTTAAAAAGGTAAATTCAATTAAGGAAATAGTGTTTCCTATAGAAATAGTTCCGGCTACTACTTCTGTGATGGACGTATTGAATCGATTTAGTAAAACCAGAAAAAGCATAGCTTTAGTTGTAAATGAACTAGGTGGAACAGCAGGAATTGTAACTATTGAAGATGTGATGGAAGAAATTTTTGGTGAAATAGATGATGAGCATGATACAGAGTCTTTAACCGAGAAGATATTAGGTGAAAATGAGTATTTATTTTCAGGAAGGTTAGAAATTTATTATATCAACAATAAGTATGATTTGAACTTACCAGAAGGTGAATACAATACGCTAGGTGGATTTATTACTGCAAATCATGAGGATATTCCAATGCAAGGAGAAAAATTGTTAATTGATGGTTTTGAATTTACGATTCAAAAATCAAGCAGTGCAAAAATAGAAGAGGTTGTTCTAAGAATAATAAACAAATAGAGGAATATTACTATTCCCCTTTGTCATATGCCTTAATAATATCTTTAACCAACTTATGTCTAACTACATCTTCGTAGGTTAAATATTGAAATTTTATACCATCAATTCCTTCTAATATTTTTACAGCTTTTAATAATCCTGAAAGTTGTTTTTTAGGTAAATCTATTTGCGATAAATCGCCAGTTACAATAAATTTAGCATGAGGCCCCATTCTGGTTAAAAACATTTTTAATTGCAAATCAGTTGCGTTCTGAGCCTCGTCTAGGATAACAAAAGCATTATCAAGTGTTCTGCCTCGCATAAAAGCTAAAGGTGCAATTTCAATCACGCGGGTTTCAAGATATTGCTTAAGTTTTTCGGCAGGAATCATATCATCTAATGCATCGTAAAGTGGACGCAAGTAAGGATCAATTTTCTCTTTTAAATCACCGGGTAAAAACCCTAAACTTTCGCCAGCTTCTACCGCAGGTCTAGCTAATATTATTCGCCTAACTTCCTTGTTTTTAAGAGCCTTTACTGCTAGTGCGACAGCTGTATATGTTTTTCCCGTGCCTGCTGGGCCAATTGCAAAAAGTATATCATTATTTTGAATATGCTCCACCATTAATTTTTGATTTGGTGTTTTGGCTTTAATAGCTTTTCCACCATTTCCATGTAAAATTACATCTGCATTATAGGTATTTGATTCTACCGCCTCATTCTTACTTTGCGCTATATCTCCAGCTAAAAGAGCCTTAAACTGACTATCAGAGATGGTTCCATTCTTAAAAATAATTGCTTCGAGTTGTGTAAATTTTTCTTCAAATAACTCCATTTCCAATTCATCCCCAGTTAATATTAACTGATTGCCTCTGCTTACAATTTTTAGTTTTGGAAAATGTGCTTGAAGTATTTTTAAATTGCGGTTATTGTGACCCAATAATTCTAAAGGATCTAAATTTTCGATAAGAATTTCTTTATTATTCAAATTATATGCTGCTTAATTATATTTTTGCACGAATTTATTAAAATAGCTAAGTCCTACAAGTGAAAAATATTACCTTAATATCAGATTATGGAAATGCAAGCCATTATGCTGCTGCTTTAAAGGGTAATTTATTCAAAACAGTTCCTAATATCAGAATTATTGATATTTCGCATACAATTGAAAAGTTCAATAAAATGCAATCTGCATTTATTTTAAATTCTATATATAAAAATTTTGAAGAAGGAACAGTTCATCTTATTTGTGTTGATACAAACTTGTTTATGTATGAACAAATAATAATTGCAAAGCACCAAAATCAGTATTTTATAGCATTGGATAATGGAATCTTGAACCTTATGTTTGAAGGTGAACCTGATGAAATTTGGACATTAAACAGTAACCTCTGTAACTCTAACGATTCGTTTATTGAAAATGAAGCATTTGTTTTAATTGCGAAACACTTAATATCAAACTCACCCATTAGTTTAATAGCTACAAATGGTAAAATAAATTATAAACTAAGCCACCCTAATATTGAGATTCACGATCAAGGTATAGTTGCCTTTGTGGCTTTTATCGATGGTTTTGGTAATGCTATTTTGAACGTTGATAAAATACTTTTTGAGAATGTAAGGAATGGACGATTATTCAAAATTTATTATGCAAGAAAAGAGTTTTTTGATAAAATTAACAAGCATTATAAAGAGGTAGAAAAAGGAGAGGAGGCTATTTTGTTTAATTCAAGTGGGTATATAGAAATAGCAACTAATGAAGGAAATGCCTCACAACTACTTGGACTAAGGGTAGGGAGTAAAATAATGATTGAATTTTTATAATAAATATGATAACTAGAATAGTACGATTAAGTTTTGAACCTGCAAAAGTGAATGACTTTTATAAAGTTTTTGAAGCTAGTAAACTTCAAATTGCGGCTTTTAAAGGTTGCAATGGATTACAATTAATGCAAGATGCCAATGAAAAAAATGTTTTATATACCTTAAGTTATTGGGAAAGTGAAGAACATTTAAACAAATACCGTTTTTCAGATTTATTTAAAACTACTTGGGCTCAAACTAAAATTTTATTTAACAATAAACCTCAGGCATTTAGTTTAGAATTATTGCAAAAAGTGAAATAATATTTGCTTATAAAATAAATATTTTTACATTTGCAGCCCTTATTACAGTATGTAATATTATTTATTAACTCAATCAAATTATAATTTTGAGATTTAATAAAAAACAAATTTGTAATAATGGCGGGGTAGCTCAGATGGTTAGAGCACAGGATTCATAACCCTGAGGTCGGCAGTTCGATTCTGCTCCCCGCTACCAATAAAAAAGGCTTTACAGAAATTCTGTGAAGCCTTTTTTATTATATTAATTTCCGAAAATTTATTTTGGTCTGTATGCACTTTCTTTAAGTATTTCGTCCCAATTGTTATTATTCATTATTTCTTCCAATGATGCGCCCGTTTTATCAGCAAAATTTTCAATTATTTTATAACCGCAATACACACCTAACATAGGAGCACTTTCCTGCGGAACACCTTCAGCAGAAGTGAAAGGAGCATCTGTTAACAAACGCATATAATCATTTGGGTTTTTATTGTACAATAATTTTTTATCAATAACAAAACTCCAAATTTGTCCTTCACTTTCATTACACCAATCCATTTGAGTTTTTGTATAACCAAACACCAATGTGTCGGCTAATTCTGGCATCAATTTTTTTACAAAATACCTAACCTTACCTTCAAAAAGCATGTAAGCTAAAAAGCGTTTATCTTTTAGTTGCGTATCAAAATTAGAAATAGCCATGGCCTTTAATGTGTTTGAGAGTATATAATCTTTGGTCATTTTTTTACGCATAAACTCAGGAAATTCGGCCGGATAATAAGGGTAATCTTTCCCTAAATACATATCTAAACCAATTCCAATAATGCTATCGTAAGCGCAATGAGCTTCGGTAAATTCTGATAAATAAGATACAAATTGAGGCACTTTAGACTTAGGAAATTCAGTTTTATACCTAGCCATAGCCACCGAAATGCCATCTTCTAACTCATTTAAATTAGGATAAAGACTATCAATTTCGTGTTTTAGCATTTGAATACTTGGATATTTTACAAAACCAGAAAGCGCTTGGGCGTAATATGGATCTTTGGTTTCAGGTAAAATACCTAAGGTGTTTTCGCAAAAGCCAAAGTAAAACTCATTGTATTTCTTTGCTAAATCACTAAAATGATTTTCTGTAATATGAAAGGTATCAATTGGAATTAAATCTTGCTCAAAACGTTTTATGGTTATGTGTTCTACATCTTTAGCTTGGGTTGAAATAGGTGAATTATTGCCGCAAGAAGCTAAAAAACAAATACTTAAACCGGCTAAAAAAATCTTACTATTTTTATTAAAACTATCAATAAATTGCAATGCTTTCATGGCAACAAAAATATGAGAATAAAAAACATTTTAGCCGTAATTATTTGCAGTTTTATTTTAAATAAAACAAATGCACAAGTTAGCGATGAATCAAGGTATGAATTTGGTTTACGTATTGCTCCGCAAATCAGTTGGAGTAGCCCTGATAGTAAAAGTTTAGAAAATGGTGGCGGTAGCCTTGATTGGAATTATGGATTTCATGTGGCTAAAAAATTTACAAGCAGGTATGCCATTGCTTTTGAAGTAAATGTAATTAATATGACTTCTAAAATTAAGTTCACTGATTCATTAGCTATTTATAGCGATAAGCTAAATGGTAATAAAACCAATGATTTAGCAATTAACTATAACTTACGCTATGTTCAAGTGCCAATTATTTTTAAAATGTACACTGATGAGTTTAAGGACAAATGGCGTGTTTACGGTGAGTTTGGTGTTGGTTTAAGTTTTTTAGTACGCAGTAAAGCTGATGTAAATTCATCTGTTTTAAATTTAACCAATGTAGACGTAGACAATCCAGATAAAGTGGATGAGTTTTTTATTAATTCAAATAAATTTGATAAAAATTACAGCACTAAAGTGAACTTTTTACGTCCTTCATTTATAATCGGTGGAGGTGTTTTATATGATTTATTTGGACAAACCAAAGGATATGTAGGCTTACGTTACGATGGTGGATTGGTTGATTATATGGATGCTGATAAATGGATAGCTAACAATAGCTTTACTTCATTAAATCTTGGAATAATTTTTTAAATCAATCATTGTTTTGATTGGTTATTGCTAAAAGCAAATTATACGTATTTTGAAAATTACACTTGCACAATTGAATTACCACACAGGTAATTTTGAATTGAATACTCAAAAAATATTAGATGCTATTAACAAGGCTAAATTAGAAAATGCCGATTTAGTGGTTTTTTCTGAATTATCAGTTTGTGGTTATCCTCCTCGCGATTTTTTAGAGTTTAATGATTTTATAAATTTATGTACCGAAAGTGTTCAGCTAATCGCTGAACATTGTGTTGGAATAGCTGCCATTGTTGGTGCTCCCACTGTTAACCCAAAAGTTGAAGGTAAAGATTTATATAATTCTGCTTACTTTTTAGCAGATGGAAAAGTGCAACAAATTATTCATAAAACACTATTGCCTAATTACGATGTGTTTGATGAATACCGATATTTTGAACCTAACAGAACTTTTGAAATAGTTAATTATAAAGACAAAAAATTAGCGGTTACAATTTGCGAAGATTTATGGAATTTGAGTGAAAATCCTATGTATATCAACTCACCAATGGATGAATTGATTAAACAAAGTCCTGATTGCATTATCAATATTGCGGCTTCACCTTATAGTAAAGTTCAAATAAATACAAGGCTAAATGTATTAAAAAATAATGCTGTAAAATATAATTTACCATTGCTTTATGTTAACCATATTGGAGCTCAAACTCAATTAATTTTTGATGGTGGAAGTTGTGTTTTAAATAGCAATGGCAAGCTTGTTGGTCAATTGAGACATTTTGAAGAAGATGTAATTTCTGTTGATTTATATGAATTGAATAATCAAAATTCCATTACTGAAACAGCACAAACCAATCAAATCAATTACCAAGATATTGAGCAAGCTTTGGTATTAGGTATTAAAGAATATTTCAGGAAGCAAGGATTTAGTAAAGCCATTTTAGGCCTTTCGGGTGGCGTTGATTCAGCTTTAGTGTTATGCTTAGCAGCTAAAGCATTAGGTGCTGAAAATGTGTTGGCTGTTATGCTTCCTTCACAATACAGTAGTGATCATTCGGTTTCTGATTCACAAAAATTGGTTGAGAATTTAGGAGTAAAAAGTGATTTAATTTCCATTGAAAATACTTTTGCAGCATTGCAGCAAACTTTAAGTAAACAGTTTGAAAATACAGAATTTAATATTGCAGAAGAAAACATGCAAAGCCGCAGCCGCGCTGTTATTTTAATGGCTTTGGCCAATAAATTTGGCTATATTTTACTCAATACATCTAATAAAAGTGAATTAGCTGTTGGTTATGGAACATTGTATGGCGATATGTGTGGTGGTATTTCCGTAATTGGCGATTTGTATAAAACGGAGGTATATGCACTTTGTGAATACATAAACCGAAATGAAGAAATCATTCCTAAAAATATACTAACCAAAGCTCCAAGTGCTGAGTTACGACCAAACCAAAAAGACAGCGATTCATTGCCTGATTACGAAGTATTGGATGCCATTTTGAATCATTATATTGAAGAACGAAAAGGGCCAAATGAAATTATTGCTTTAGGGTTTAGTGAAGAATTGGTAAAACGCACTTTAAAAATGGTAAATAATAATGAGTGGAAACGCTTGCAAGCACCACCAGTTCTAAGGGTTTCATCTAAATCGTTCGGCCCAGGACGCAGAATGCCTTTGGTAGCAAAGTATTTGGGGTAATTGGATGGAAATCCGAAAAAGTTAAATTCGAAACAACTTCCGCAAATTTTCTTCAAGCACTATGCAGAAATACTTCAGCTGGAATGCTAAAAAAGTCCTTTAGTTTTTGAGCTGTTTTAAGTGTTATTTCTCGTTTTCCAGAAAGAACTGACGATACATGCCCTTTACTACCTATAATATGCTCTAAATCTTTAGCTTTTATGCCCATTTCTTGCATTTTATATTTTATAACTTCTAAAGCATTTAACTCAGGTAGTTGATAGTGCTTATCGTCATAATCTTTTACTAAAACCATTAGCAAATCTAATTCATCGTATTCTGGTGAATTAGGTGCTGCATGAAAAATTTCCATTAATCTGATAGAAGCTTTTTCGTAATCTTCTTCGGTTTTTATTACTTTCCAATTCATATTGTTATTATTTATTACTTAATATTTTTGTGTCGAATGAAATGGTTTCAACGTTGATTTTATCATATTCCTTATGTGTTCCAAACCATATTATATAACAAGCATCTTGCATAAAATTGGTTGAAACAATTAATCTAAATTCGTTTCCTTTTATATTGAAAATTACCCTGTTATTATTAACAATACTGGCATTTCCATAAACTTTTTTTAGTTCATTAAAATTATTGAATTTTTGTTTAGAAAACTCTGTGTACCATATTAATAATTGCGTTTCTGCAAAAGGATATTTTTTGATATAATACAAAATCGTTTTCTTTACAAGGATTTTCATACACAAATTTAGCAAAAGTTTTCATTTTGCAAACCCTCTATTTTTTAATTTCTAATTATTTAAAATTTATTCAAACCATTCAAAACAAAAATCATGGTTGAGGTAACCTCTATTATAAAGCAAATAAGTTACTTTTGAAACATAAAACTCACTCAAAAATACTCAACAAATTATGGAAGTTAAAGACAGCAATGGAACATTATTAGCCGAAGGCGATTCAGTTACAATCATTAAAGATTTAAAAGTAAATGGCTCTTCATCGGTTATTAAACGTGGTACAGTAGTTAAAAATATTCGTTTAACAGATGATCCAAAAGAGGTTGAAGGCAAAGTAGAAAAATCGATGATGGTTTTAAAAGCTGAATTTTTGAAAAAAGCTTAATTTTATTTTTAGGATTAAATTAAGAGATGCATCTAATACATTTGTAATACTTGAAAAAAGGAATTGCCAAATTGTTAACATTGGTTTTTATTAGCCAAATAATAGCTAAAATAGCTGTTATAAGTTATTACCATGCCAATAAAACATATATTGCCAATACACTTTGTATAAACAAAAGTAACCCACGTTCATGCTGCGAAGGAAGTTGTTTTTTAAATGATAAACTTTCAAAAACAGAAGAACCTACCACAACAAAATTACCAACTGCAATTAAAGATATTAATGAAATAGTAACGGTATTGGAAGTTTACAAATCAATTGATTTTAAGTTTTCAATACCGTTAACTAAACATTTTACTGATTATAAAAACTTATATAATTATTTAAGTTTTTCATCAGTATTTCACCCACCCAATTTATTATTTGTTTAAACAAACTGTTTGATATTTCTCTCAAACAAATAATTGCTTCATCGAAGCAACATTTTCAATCTTTTAAACTTAAACAAATAATTTTATGAAATTTAATAAATTAACAGCAATTGCTTTTGCAATTGTTTTGGTTGCACTTAATGCGTGCAAAAAAGAAGAATCTACAACAAATAATACGCCTAAAGTAAATACTGATACTATCCCTAGTAGTTATGTTAAAATAGGCGAAACATACATAATTGGTGCCTCAGCCAAAGCAGTAGTTTATAGCACCGGAAATCTTTTTGTGGGATATAATCAACTTTTTGTAGCCATGTATGATTCGGCTACTAATACGCGTTTAACTGATGGCCATTTAGAGGTAGAACCTATGATGGCAGTAGGAGATATGGAACATTCGTGCCCAACAGAAAACGAAGATGTTTCTGTGCCTACTGATAAATTTTGGAAAGCTAATGTTATATTCACAATGGCTGGAAATTGGCATTTACACATGCATTTTCATAACCATAAAGTAGATATGGAAGGGGAGGGTGAATTAGATATAAATGTAGTTAACCCAACTTCGCCATTAGTTAAAAGTACTGTAATATCAGCTGATGATAGCTCATTATTATATGTAACTTTAGTAAGTAGTCAAAAACCAATTACAGGTTTAAATAATTTTGAAGTAGCATTGCATAAGGCTGAATCTTTAACTAGCTATGCTTCGGTTAATGATTATAGTGTAGAAATTGAGCCTCTTATGTTGAGCATGGGTCATGGTTCTACCGGTAATATCAATCCAACACTTACTGCTGATGGTCATTATAAAGGTACAGTAAATTACAGTATGCCAGGTGCTTGGCGAGTAAAAATTACATTGAAGAAAAATGGAAATGTAATGAACAATACTATTTATTTTGATGTAATAATCTAATAAATAAATTTTTAACTAATTTAATTACAGCTAGTTGCTGTTAAAACAATCAATCAAAGAACTTTCAAAATGAAAAAAATAATATTCTTATTATCGTTAATAACTGTATTTATAAGTGCAAAAGCACAAAATGCCATGAGCAAATGGCCTGAATTAAAATCATTTCACGGTGTAATGTCACAAACTTTTCACCCAAGTGAAGAGGGTAATTTACAACCAATTAAAGAACGCAGCAAAGAATTGGCAACAAAAGCAAGCGCTTTATCAAAATCAAATATTCCTAATGAATTTAAAAATGATAAGGTAAAAAAAGCCATTTTAAAATTAGCTGAAGATTCGAAAAAACTAAATAAACAAATTGAAGGTAAAAAGATTTCAGATGCTGATATCATTAAGTCTTTAAATAGTTTGCATGATGTTTTTCATCAAATAGTTGGTTTGTGTAATAAAGAGAACGAAAACTAAAGTATGTTTAAAAAAAGTATAAAGCTAGCCTTGGCTAGCTTTTTTGCTGTTCTTGTAATTGTCAATAAATCAATAGCTTGTGATTTGTGTGGAAGTGCTGTAACGAGTAGTTATTTGGGTATTTTACCTCAGTTTAAACAGCATTTTATTGGTGTTAGACATCAGTTAAATAGTTTTGAATCAAAACCTTTGGCATCTTTGGGTTTAGGTTCTGGCAGGAATGCTTTATCAACCGATTTACTACAAAGAACAGAAGTTTGGGGGAGGTTTTATCCTATAAATCGCGTTCAATTATTTGCATTTATTCCTTATCAAATTAATACCAAAACTGAAGAAGGGATTTCTGAAACTACTCATGGCTTGTCTGACATAAGTATTTTAGCTAATTATTTACTTATAAATACAGGCGATACTAGCCGATTAAGTTGGAAAAATACACTTTCGGTAGGAGCAGGTATTAAAGCGCCAACAGGAAAGTTTGATAAGGATGGTGCACCAGCCTTACAAATTGGAACCGGAACTTGGGATTATTTATTTACAACAATTTATACTAGTCGTTATAAAAAATGGGGTGTGAATATAGATGCCAATTATAGACTGAATGGTGCCAATGAAAATTATCAATTTGGCAACCGTATATCGACTAGTTTGAGGTTTTTTTATTGGCAAAAAAAACGCATTACATCATATATACCAAACTTAGGAATATTGGCTGAACATGCTGAAAAAGATTTAAAAAATAATGTAATTCAAAAATATACCGGAGGTAATGGATTTTATGCCAATATGGGTTTGGATTTATATTATAAAAAAGTATCAATTGGAGCGAGTTTTTCATTGCCAATTTCTGAGGGTTTAAACGAAAAAATGGTAAATACCAAATACCGAACAAGCCTTCAGGCTATTTATTTATTTTAAATTTTAAAGCAATCAATGAAAAAAAAATATATAAAAATAGGATCAGCTTTAGTTTTGTTTCTATTAATTTTTGCATGCAATAAAGACGTACATATAACCTCAGATATACCAACGGTAACTTTTGTAAGCCCAAGTAATAAAAATGTTTTTACTGAAAGCGACACTGTGTTTTTGCAAATAAAAATTGAAGCAATCAACGAAATTCACGACTATTCGGTTCAAGTAATGAACATAACAGAAGGTACTGAAAGTTATATGTATTATGGCCATTCAGATAAAAATATGGCTTTGACTGAAGTTAATTTTATACCAAATGTAAATATGGATGCCGAAATGCAAATAATAGTTACCACCTTAAACCACAATGGCGAGAAGTTTATTACAACACAAAATTTCAAGGTATTAAATACCATCAAAAATACGAAGCCAACTATTGAAATTTTATCGCCAACTGATATGTCGTTTAATAATGGTGATATTTTAAATATAAAGGCGTCTATTAGGCATATTGATGTTTTGGAAAAAGCCTTTTTGATTTTGTTACAAAACAATGATACCATTTTGAATTTAAAACCAAATGTAATTGGCCTAAAAAATTATACTTTTGATACCACGTATACCATAAATATTACGGCTGATGCAAACTTTAATTTAATGGTAGGTGTTACTGATACTAATGAAATATCTAATTTAAAAACAACTAACTTTCATGTACATCGTTAAATTTTCTATATTTTTATTAGTGCTTTCGTTGCAATTGATAGCTTGTAATTCAAGTATGAATAAGGCAGAACAAATTGACAAAGAAGTGATGCAAAAACACGATGAAGCAATGGCTAAATCGGGTTACGTATTATCTTTGAAACGAAAAATAAACAACAAGCTTGATGCTGTAGGTGATTCATTTTTAAAGGATTCGTTACAAGCTATTTCTGTGAAGCTGTACACTGCTGATAGGTTGATGCTTGATTGGATGCATCAATACCAAACACCTAATTATGAAACTGATACAGCGGCAGCTTATTTGAATTTACAATTAGAAAAAATAAATAAAGTACATTCTATTACCTTTGAAAGCATTAAAGCTGCTGAGGCTATTTTAAAAAATGAAAAATAAAATAATTCCAATTTTAATTGTACTGTTTTTAACTACTGCTTGTGGTAAAAAACAATTGCCCATAATGGGCGAAAGAGCGATAGATATTAAGATGGTAGATGGTAAAGAAGTTGTAGATACTGTTTATAAATCAGTTCCAGATTTTACTTTTATTAATCAAGATGGCGCAATAATAACGCAAGATGTTGTTAAAAATAAAATATATGTAGCGGATTTCTTTTTTGTTACTTGTCCAACTATTTGCCCACGAATGAAAAAGAATTTACTTACTATTTACAATGCTTACAAAGGCAATAATAATATTGTGTTTTTGTCGCATACCATCGATCCCGAGCATGATACTGTGGCTGTTTTGAAAGATTTTGCTACTCGTTTAGGTGCAGATAGCAAGCAGTGGCATTTTTTAACTGGAAACAGAGATTCGATTTATGAAATTGCTACACATGGTTATTATGCCACAGCTTTGCTCGATTCAACCGAACCAGGAGGTTATGTACATAGCGGAGGTTTGATTTTAGTTGATAAATACCGCAGGGTACGTGGCATTTACGATGGTACAAGTGCTAAAGATGCTGAAGTATTAATTAAAGACATTGAAATACTTTTAGATGAAAAAGAATAAGTTTTTGGTTCTAGGTGTTTTAATAGCTGTTTATAGCAGTTGCATTGATAATAAATTTAACAATGCAACTGTTAATTTAGCTTCTGGCTATCAATTGTATGAAAAAAATTGTAGTAATTGCCACCAAACAGATGGGAGTGGACTAGCACAATTATACCCGCCATTGTTAAACTCAGATTTTATTAAAAATAACACTACAGCTGTTGATTCTATTATAAAATACGGTCAAAAGGGGCCAATTATGGTTAATGGAGTTAGTTATAATATGGCCATGCCTAGCAGCAAAAAATTGAGTGATTTTGAAATAAAACAAATTGCCTCATATGTATTGATTAAGTTTAATAAACTTGATAGTTTATATACAAATTAATTGGTGATTAATTTTTTAGTCTTTAATTTTATAAATGTAAATTGTTTATAATTGCATTGTATGCATGGTACAAATTCAATTTATAAATTAACTGCCTTATGGGCTTTTGCAGAGTGTAGTCTTGGTGGCTTAATGCATTTGTTTAAGGTTCCATTTACGGGTTTTTTTATTGGTGGATTTGCCATAATAATAATTGGGTTAATAGCATTTTTAAGCAACCAAAGTTTTAAAATAATTATTCAATCAACATTACTTGTAATACTAGTAAAAGCGGCTGTTAGCCCGCAATCTCCACCTGCTGCTTATTTTGCAGTATTATTTCAAGGATTAGTTGGAGCAATTGTATTTAAAGGATTTGGTTTTAATAAAATAAGTGCTATTGTATTTGGTTCTATAGCAATGGTTGAATCAAGTATTCAGATGATAATAAGTAAAACCATTTTTTATGGTATGAGTTTTTGGAATGCTATTGATATTTTTTTTATTAATGTGATTAAAGAGTTTGGCTTAAAATCAGGTGTTTCATTTAGTTTTTGGTTAATAGTGTCTTACATGTTAATATATGCAATTTGGGGTATTGTGTTAGGTTATTGGTTGTCAAATTTACCTAATTTATTGGCGGAAAAATGGAGTGAAATTAAATATAAAGTTATTAGTGTTGATTTATTTGAACTTCCTAAAAATAAGCATAAATATAAAAAAATTAAATGGCTTGGTTTTGTTTTTACACTCTCATTTATAATAATAGTAATATTAGTAAATGGAGTCCACAAATGGGATGCTTTGTTTGTTGTTTTACGCACAGTTTTTGTAATTGCACTTCTCTATTTTATTGTAATGCCATTGATACAATTTGTAATTAAAAAATACTCAATTAGTAAGCAGGCTAGAATTAATGAAATTGTAAAAGAATTGCCTAAAGTAAGGCAAACTGCTGAATTGGCTTATGCTTTGGCAAGTGAAAATAAAAATGGAATAAGCCGTTATAAAGAATTTGTTTGGATTTTAATTACCTTAACTTTATACGATGAAGCCTAATATTTTTATATTAAGCAAACCGATTCAATCAGGTAAAACTACCTCTTTAATGCAATGGTGCGAGGGTAAAGACAATGTAATTGGTATACTTACACCAGATATTGAAGGCTCCAGAAAACTTTACGATATTGTAAACAAAACATATATTGATTTTGAAGCTAAACAACCTTTTACTGAAACAAATATAGTTTCTATAGGAAAATATAATTTTTTTGAACATGTTTTTGAAAAAGCACAACAGATCATTTTGAATCAAACTGATTCTGATTTTTTAATAATTGATGAAATTGGACGATTAGAATTAAATCAAAACAAAGGACTAGAACCTGCATTAGGGATTATCATAAAAAAATATTTAAATAAGGAAATTTCAAGTAATTTAATACTTGTAATTCGTGATTACTTATTGGATGAATGTATTGAAAAATATCATTTACAAGATGCAAAAATAATTAAATCATTAGCTGAAATCCCTGGAAAAAATAATCTATATGGATTGGTATTGTGTGGTGGTTCAAGTGTTAGAATGAAAACAGATAAAGCCTTTTTAAATTACCATGGTAAAGAACAAATTTATTATTTAGCTGACAAAATGGATTCCATTTGTGAAAAGGTTTTTATATCTTGTAATGAATCACAAAAAGATAAAATAGACCAGAATTATCAAGTAATTGTTGATAGTGCGACTTATCAAAATTCAGGGCCAATAAACGCTATATTAACAGCATTTGAACTATATCCAAACAAGGCTATTTTTGTTTTAGCTTGCGATTATCCTTTACTAACATCAGTTGATTTAGTAATGTTAAAAGATGCTTTTCTTAAGTACAAAAAAACAGTTTCCTTTTATAATAATAATACAAATTTTAGAGAACCATTTATTGCTATATATCACCCAAGTGATTTAAGCCGATTATTGAGTTTTTATAAAAATGGCAATACTAGTTTGCAATTGTTTTTAAATGATATTGATGCCATAAAAGTTGAACCATTAAATTTGAAAAATATAATCAGTGTAGATTTGTCATCAGATTTTAATTATATAAAGTCAAATCTAATTTAGTAAACATGATCAAACCCTCCGTTTCGACTATACAAATCATAACATTTAATAACGGTGAAATTATCAACTCAAACGATTTAATTGCAGTTGAGGAGCCATTGGAAATTAGAATTGGTTATGGCCCAGTAAATAATCGTGAGCAAAAAAATATATCAATTACCATGCGTACACCTGGTCATGATTTTGAGTTAGCTTTAGGATTTTTATTTACAGAAGGTATTATTGAAAACGCAAAAGATATAAAGCAAATAAAATACTGTACAGAATTAAACACAAAAAAGGATAATCAAAATATTGTACGAGTAGAATTATCGGAATTTGTTAAAATTGATCTTAAAAAGTTGCAACGCAATTTTTATACTACATCAAGTTGCGGTATATGTGGGAAATCAAGTATTGATGCAATTAAAACGGTTTGTGCTGTTGGTAAGTCTAATCGTAAATTTGAAGTAAATCATAACATAATTACTCAATTACCGAATAAGTTAAGAACTCAACAAGATGTATTTAAATTTACTGGAGGTATTCATGGTTGCGCTTTGTTTGATTCAAACGGAAAAATGGAGATAAGTAGGGAAGATGTTGGGAGGCACAATGCATTAGATAAATTAATCGGCTCATTGATAAGTAATAAAAATGAATCTAATTCATATGAAGAAAAAATACTACTTTTAAGTGGGAGGGCTAGTTTTGAATTAATCCAAAAGGCAGCCATGTTAGGAGTAAAAATGGTTTGTGCTGTTGGTGCTCCAAGTAGTTTGGCTGTTCAGACAGCCATTGAATTTGATATTACTTTAATTGGTTTTTTAAGAGAAAACAGGTTTAATATTTATTCTCACTCTTACAGGGTAATAACATAACAGGTGTAATAATAAAAACTATTACACCTGCTTTATACTGGAATTTAATGTTGATGGTCTGGGCCAAATATTTCGGTTTTATGCCCAAAATGATGCGCAAACTCTCTAATTTCATCAGCCACTTCTTTATTATTAGTAGCTCTCTCATAAGTATCACCGAGGGTGGCAAGAGTTTGAAACATAAATAAATTCATTTCATCAACTTGCATTTCATTTGTCCAAAGGTCTATTCGCATAGCATTTTGTTGTAAGCCATCAAATAAAGAAAGCAATACGGCTTTGGCTGGTTGTTGGCCATCAAAATCAGCATCATCAGCATCCCATTTTATCATGGAAGGCATGTTTTTGTCATCTATTTCTACATCTATTCTTATTTGCGATTTTTTCATTTTTTGGTTAGTTTATATTTCTTAGTTTTTAGTACTTAGTTTTGGTCGCTGAGCGAAGCCGAAGCGTTAATACTTATTTTTTATTTTATTAATATTTCACAAATCACAAATCAGCATTCATAATTCATAATTTAGCTGATTGCTTCAATTAAATCTTGTTTAGTTATAATATGTACTTGATTCATCAAATCTTTAACTAAAACTGCGGCATTATCTTTTGTAATGGAACGCGAAACTTCTTCCATACTAGCTTTTGCGTCAACAAATGGGAAGGCTGGACTCATCACTTCACTCACTTGCTTTTGTTTCAATTCATGGTTTTCCATTAACATACTAAATAAAGCTGTATCATTCAACGAACCAACAAATTCACCTGTTTCGTTAGTTACCGGTAGCTGAGAAATAAAGTATTTTTTCATTAATTGAACTGCTGCACCTACACTATCAGTAGTTTTTGCAGTAACTAGTTTTTGGTGTTTATGACCTTCAATTAAGTTGATAGCACGGGTTTGTTCAGTTAATAAGAAACCTCTATCGCGCATCCAATCATCGTTGAACATTTTGCCTAAATAACGTGTTCCATGGTCATGAAAAATAACAACCACTACATCCTCTTTTTTAAACATATCTTTCATTTGAATGATACCTGCTAAAGCAGATCCAGCTGAATTTCCTACAAAAATCCCTTCTTCACGCGGAATTCTGCGGGTCATCATGGCTGCGTCTTTATCAGTTACTTTTTCAAAATGATCAATTAATTCAAAATTCACGTTGGCAGGTAAAAAATCTTCTCCAATTCCTTCCGTTATATATGGATAAATTTCGTTTTTATCAAAAATGCCTGTTTCCTTATATTTTTTAAATACCGAACCATAGGTATCAATACCTAATGCTTTGATATTAGAATTTTTTTCTTTTAAAAACTTTGCAGTTCCGCATAGTGTTCCACCGGTACCTACACCTACCACCAAATGCGTAATTTTACCTTCGGTTTGCTCCCAAATTTCGGGACCAGTTTGCTCATAATGAGCTAATGAGTTTGAAAGATTATCGTATTGATTTGGTTTCCATGAATTCGGAACTTCATTAATTAATCTACTTGAAACAGAATAGTAAGAACGAGGATCTTCAGGTTCTACATCGGTTGGACAAACAATAACCTCGGCACCAAAAGCTTTTAAAGCGTCTACTTTTTCTTTGCTTTGTTTATCAGTAGTGGTAAATATACATTTGTAACCTTTTATAACTGCCGCAATAGCTAAGCCCATTCCTGTATTCCCACTAGTACCTTCTATAATTGTTCCACCTGGCTTTAATCTGCCATCACGTTCGGCATCTTCAATCATTTTAAGCGCCATTCTATCTTTTATGCTATTACCAGGATTAGTAGTTTCAATTTTTGCTAAAACCGTGCAGGGTAAGTCTTTAACTATATTGTTTAGCTTTACCATTGGCGTATTTCCAATGGTTTCTAATACGTTGTTTTTCCACATGGTGGCAAACTTAACAATACTATACTTTAATACAAAACAATTTATTGAAAGTGTTTTAATATAAAAACAAATTTTCTTAATATAAATTGAATGAAAAAACAGTCCATTTAACATCAATTATTGTTAATTTGTATAAGTTTATTACAAAAATCCCATTTAATTTAACACTGTGTTAATACCATAAGTCTATCTTCGCCTCACTTTTATAAAATAAAACAATGAGAAAAAAATTACTAACTGGATTTTTATTAGCTGTTTTTTATAGTACATCCACTTTTATAAGTGTTTATGCTGAAGAAACAATTCCAAAAAATAAATTAGGAGACCCAATTCCTAATACAACATCGAAAAGCTGGGGAACAGCTTTTAGTCTTTCTTCAAATGGATTAGGCCTAGAGTTATCTAAAACATTAAATACTAAAGGCAATTTGGTAGCTAGACTTGGAGGGAGTTATTTACCAATTTCTGTTAAAAAGTACCAAGCAGATTTTTCTGGTTCTGTTTTAATTGCAAATGCTGATGTAAAATTGGGCTCAATTGGTTTATATGCTGATTGGCACCCTTTTAATAATTCATTTAAAATAACAGGTGGAGTTGCCTACATGTTTACTTCGTTAAATGGAAATGCAAAACTTCGCGATTCTACTAAACAAAATGACATCATGATTTCTCCTGATGATATTGGAAAAATAACCTTAGAAATAAAACCAGGTCCAATTACACCGTATATTGGAATCGGTTTTGGTAGAGCAATTCCAAAAACAAGATTTGGCGTTTCATTTGAATTAGGTACTTATTATATTGGTTCTCCATCTGTTACTTTTGAAACAACAAAATTGTTAGAACCAACTTCTTCACAAGGTGCTGTATTAAAAGATAACCTAAGCGGTTATCAGTGGCTACCTAAATTAGCAATATCATTTAACTTTAAACTTAATAAATAAAAATATGAAAACGATAAAATTACCTATTTTCTACTTCCTAACTATTTTGAGTTTAGGAGTATTTACAATATTTAATGGATGTAAGAATCCTGCCGAGGGTATAAAAATTACTACTACATCTGGTTTTTTAAAAAATCAAATGCTAATACAATTTGTAAATGCAAAGGAAAGCAGTTCAAAACAGCCTGCTACTTTTGAATTAACAATCTCTGGAAAAAATGCAAATGGAATTTACACTTCAGGTGGAAAAAAGCAACTTATGGTTTATAATGGAGTTATCACTTTAGCTATGCTAGAATCAGTGCAACCATCAGAATCTAACCCAATTGAATTTAATATTTATGCAAAACCTGAAGGTTTTAGTCCAGTTTCAAAAACTTTTGTAATTACAAGAAATGAACCTAGCGAACATATAATCACTTTGGTTGATTACAGTGATCCTTCTGAAGGAACTGCAAGTTTGGTTTCAACAATTAATTTAAATACCAACGGAACCATTCCTGAAACAAAAATTGTTATTCCAACCACACCTGAAACGCCACTTAAATCAGAGGTAAAGGTTAAGGAAGGTACTAGTTTTATAAGTGTTGATGGAGACACCTTAAAGGGCGATAATTTAAAATCAGAAATTGTATACCATAGCACACTAACAGAGGGTTCATTAAATACTTTCCCTGGAGGGTTTAATCCGGCAAATATTCAAGGCCCTACTGGTCCTTTAGAAGGTGGCGGAACATTTACAACTGCTGGATTTTTTTCTATTAACATGAAAATAGGGGATAAAGAAGTTAAATCTTTTACAGAACCATTAGAAATTAAAGCAGAAGTTGCAGATAATATTTCAAATCCTGAAACTGGAAATCCTATTAAAGAAGGTGATTCAATACCGACTTGGAGTTTAAATGAAGAGACTGGAGAGTGGAATTTTGAAGGAAATGCAGTGTTAGTAAAAAATGCAAATGGAAAATTAGAAGCACAGTTTGAAGCAGCACATTTATCTGCTTGGAATATCGACTTTTACACAGGTACTTGTAATAGCTCATTAACTGTGAATTTTAGATTAACAGGCTCTACTACACCTAATCAATATTGGGTTAGGTTAGTGAGTGCAAATGGAGGATACTTATCTGGTTTATATACAAATACATCTTGGAGCAGCCCTGTTACCATCTCTAATAATATGGTTGAGGTAATTCCGAGAGTTCCAAATCAACAAGCAAGAATTGTAGTTTTGAAAAACCGTGGTGGTTCAGCTACTGATCCTAATAATATTATCGCTCAAACTGCTTTATTTAATCCTTGTTCTCAAGGAAGTATTATTGTTACAATTCCTCAAGCACCGCCAACAAGCCCTATTTTAAATGTTGATGTGAATACTTTAGTTTATTGTCAAAAAAGGAAAAACAATGTATTGTACACAGGATATTTTTCAGTTAGAGAAAAAACAGCAGCTGCTAGCACTGCTCAAAATTATTACATGGTAAATGGGGCTTTATCATTTGCAAATTTAAAAGAAGGTGTTACTTATGTAATTAGTACTGTTTATGAAGGTAAAACCTATAATACTGAATTTGCCGTAACTAAAAATAGTACAACTTTACCAAATATTAGTGGTTTAACTGGTACAGCAACTTACGTACCTGCAACTAATAAACTCAAAATAGATGTTAGGTTTTCTACACCAGAGTGTTAGTTAATACCAGAAAATTTAAAAAAAGTTGTTACAAATATTGTAACAACTTTTTTTTTGCCTTTTACTAATTTAATACTATAAAAAACCATAATAATAAAATATTTTCGTAGCAGATAGATAATCATGATTCAAGAAATAATTAAACACCAAATAGCTGCTGCGCTCAAACATTTATACCAAATAGAAGTAATAGATAATCAAATAGTTGTTGAAAATACCAAACCTGAATTTGAAGGCGATTTTACCTATGTGGTTTTCTCTATTTTAAAGCAAAGCAAAAAAGGACCTGAGCAAACCGCTCAAGAAATTGGTGAATACCTAAAAACTAATTTTAGCCAATTGGCTAGTTTCAATGTTATAAAAGGTTTTTTAAATTTATCAATCAATAACCAATTTTGGTTTGAGTTTTTAAACAATGCTTATAATAACAAAGATTTTGGTTTTACTTTTGCCCATAGCGGACAAAAAATATTGGTAGAATATTCTTCGCCAAATACCAATAAACCTTTACATTTAGGTCATATAAGAAACAACCTATTAGGTTATTCAGTTGCTCAAATTTTAAAAGCAAATGGACACCAAGTTTACACCTGTAATTTAGTAAACGATAGAGGAATACATATTTGTAAAAGTATGTATGCTTGGATGCAATTTGGCAATGGCGAAACTCCTGAATCTGCAGGTTTAAAAGGCGATCATTTAGTAGGAAAATACTATGTAATTTTTGATAAGTATTACAAACAAGAAATTGAAGGTTTAATAGCAGAAGGTTTAACCAAAGAAGAAGCGGAAAAGAAAGCTCCATCTATAATGGCTGCTCAACAGTTATTACAAAAATGGGAAGCAAACGATGAAGAAACTGTAAACATTTGGAAAACCATGAATGGCTGGGTATATCAAGGTTTTGATGTAACCTATAAAAAATTGGGTGTTCAGTTTGATAAATTTTACTACGAATCAAATACCTATATTTTAGGTAAAGACATTGTTCAGCAAGGTTTAACATCGGGTGCGTTTTTCAAAAAAGATGATGGTTCGGTTTGGATTGATTTAACAGCAGATGGATTAGACCAAAAATTATTATTACGTGGCGATGGAACTTCGGTTTACATTACCCAAGATATTGGAACAGCAGAGTTAAAATACAAAGACTTTGATTGTGAACGCTCGGTATACGTAGTTGGTAATGAGCAAGATTACCACTTTAAAGTATTGCAATTAATTTGTAAGCGTTTACACAAGCCTTTTGCTGATGGTATTTACCATTTAAGCTACGGTATGGTAGAATTACCTCATGGTAAAATGAAAAGCCGCGAAGGAACTGTGGTTGATGCTGACGATTTGATTGATGAAATGATTGCTACCGCAACAGAAACTACTAAGGCTTTAGGTAAAACAGATGGTATTCCTGAAGCGGAATTACAACACCTTTTTGAAACCATTGGTATGGGAGCTTTAAAATATTATTTGCTTAAAGTTGATCCTAAAAAGAAAATGATGTTTAATCCTGAAGAATCTATTGATTTTCAAGGAAACACTGGTCCATTTATTCAATATACTCATGCTCGTATCAAGTCTATTTTACGCAATGCAGGAAGTATTGATTATACTAATTTTGATTTTTCAAAAACCAATATAACAGAACCTGAGCGTAAATTAGTTTTTGCTATTTACCAATACCCACAAGCCATAGCCGATGCAGGAAAAGACATGAGTCCTGGTATAATTTGTAATTATGCTTACGATTTAGCTAAAGCATTTAACCATTTTTACCACGAATGTTCTGTTTTAAAAGAGGAAAATGAATCACAACGTAATTTTAGAATACAGTTAGTTAACTTAACCGCTCATATTTTAAAATCGAGTTTTGGATTATTGGGAATAAATGTTCCTGAAAAAATGTAGTTTGTTTAATAATAATGTAATAAAAAAGACAATTAGGGTTTCCTAATTGTCTTTTTTATTGTTACGTTTTTTATAAAAAACAACTGCAACAATCGAAGGAATAGTGCAACTTAGCACAACCAATATTAATGTAAAATCATCCATAAAAATATTATTTATTAAAACAATAATAAACTATTGAATCCTGATTTTAAAATAACTGCTGTTTATTTTTACAAAATAAATTCCTGATGTAAAGTTGCTTAGTTTTATTTCGTCTATTTTACTTTCAATAGGTTTGCTAAATACCAATTGCCCCAAAGTGTTATAAATCTCCATATTGGTTTGGTTTATTAATTGATGGCACTCAATAAAAAATGCACCATTATTAGGATTAGGATAAATATTAAAAGTTGAATTGATAACGGTTTTAACAGAAGTATTTGGAACAGTATCAGTTGGTAAAGTATCACTTGGAATGGAATCTATTGGAGTTGAATATTTAATTCTATTCATTAAAAATCTACCATAAATAGGATAATGATCGGTAGTGTTATTGCTAAAATTAGAAATAAATTGCCCCATATTATCCATTACCCCAGCACTTTGTTTAACATAAAACGAATCCATTCTGGGTGCTAACATCATATGGTCTATAAACCCGGCAGAAAAAGCATAACTGCGTTTTCCTGCATCAGCTAAGGGTTTAGTTATAAAGTTATATTTTGCATCTAATAATTGCTTAAATGGAGTAATGTCGGTTCCATTATGTATAGAAAAATCTAATCTATCATTCCAATCACCCATAATAAAATATTTTTTATAGGCTAAGGTAGTTTCAATAAATATTTTTAAAGCATCTGCAGCTCGTTTTCTTCGATTATAAGATTCCAATTTGGCACTAGCAGTGGCATCACTATTGGCTTTTAAATGAACTACTATAAAATAAATGGTATCTATTATTAAACTATCGCCTTTGGTGGCAAGTGTGACCATTAGCGGTTGGCGACTAGCAAAATCGTAATTACTAGTAGCTAAGATATGTTCAGCATTTATAAAATTAAACATGTTTTTTTTGTAGAATAAGCACATTTTTTGTGTTTGACTAAAAGTACTATTTACACTTCCATAAGCGGGTAAATCATTACTTAATGCAGTAAACGAAGCTGGATTACTCATTTCTTCTAAGCTCCAAATGTCCATATCGGTTTTGGTAATAACTGCTTTTACGTTATTGTATTGTAAAGTTTCATTACTAGGCCCATTAGTTGCATCGCCAAACCATTCTATATTCCATGCTGCAATATCGAGTAGGGTATCGTTACCTATTTTAGGAATATTTTGAGCTTTTAAAAAAACAGGAAAAATGCACAAAGCCCAAAGGATTTTCTTCATTAAAATAAAAGTTTGAAAGTTTTTTTTGTATTAAAATGGTAATAAATTACTTAGCTTTTACTGCAAGCAAAGTATTTAGCAATAAACCAACACGAGTCATAGGGCCAACACCACCAGGAACAGGAGTAATATAACCAGCTACTTTTGATACATTTTCAAAATCAACATCGCCCACTAGTTTATAACCTTTTTCAGTACTATCGTCTACACGGGTTATACCTACATCAATAACCACTGCACCTTGTTTTACCATTTCGGCTTTAACATAGTTTGGAATACCAACCGCAGCTATTAAAATATCTGCTTTTTGAGTAAAGGAGTTAATATCTACCGTTTTGCTGTGGCAAATAGTAACCGTACAGTTTTTATTAAGCATCAATGCACTCATTGGTTTACCCACAATATCGCTACGGCCAATTACAACGCAATTTTTACCGTTAGTTTCAATATTGTAATGCTCTAATAATTTAATAATTCCAAATGGAGTGGCAGGTAAATAGCAAGGTAAACCTTTAAACATTAAACCAACATTGTATGGATGAAAACCATCTACATCTTTTTGCCATTTAATAGTTTCAGTTACCTTTTTTTCATTAATATGTTTTGGTAAGGGTAACTGAACTATTAGCCCATCTATTTCAGGGTTATTATTAATTTTTTCAACTTCATTTAGCAATTCTGCTTCGGTTATGGTAGCGTCAAAACGTAAAACGGTAGAATTAAAACCAACTTGTTCGCAGTCCTTAGCTTTAGCGGCTACGTAGGTCATACTTGCACCATCGTTTCCAACTAAAATGGCAGCCAAATGAGGTTTTTTTGAACCATTGGCTACTAGTTGTTCTACTTCGGCTTTTATTTCAAGTTTTATTTGTTTGGCTACTTCGTTTCCGTTTATAATTTGCATGGTTTAATTGCTTTAATTAGTGATTATCAAATTTACCTTTACTTACATTTTTGCGATAACGTAAGTTTAACATTTCTACTAAAATACTAAATGCCAAAGCAAAATAAATATACGATTTCTCTACATGAATTTCGAAAGCTTCTACTGTTAATAAGCCACCAATCATTAATAGGAAAGCTAAAGCTAAAATTTTCATTGATGGGTTATCGTTGATAAAGTCACCCACTTTTTGAGCAAAAATCATCATTACAATCATTGATAAAATAACCGCAGTTACCATAATTTCAATATGATCAGATATTGCAACCGCAGTTAAAATACTATCGAAAGAGAAAACAATATCAATAACAATAACTTGCATTACTACATTCCAAAACGAGTTGTATTTTGACTTACCTTCTGTTTCATCATGTCCTTTTTCAAGTTTTTCGTAAAGTTCAATGCTGCTTTTGTATAATAAAAATACACCTCCAGCCAATAAAATGATATCTCTCCAGCTAAAGCCAATGCCCGATAAAGTTATGATATCATCAGTTAGTTCATGAACAATTTTACTTATAAATGCTAGTAAAATAATACGAATAAATAAGGCTAAAAATAATCCTAATCTTCTGGCTTTAAGTTGTTGTAATTTAGGTAGTTTTCCTGTAATGATAGAAATAAAAATGATGTTATCTACACCAAGTACAATTTCTAGGATGGTTAAAGTAAATAAACTTAACCAAGCTTCTGGAGAGCTTAAAAATTCAATCATAGTTTAAAAGAAAGTGGATTATTTTTTGAACCGCAAAAGTACAAAAAAATAACAAACTTTTTTTACGCCATTTTATTATTTATAAATTCAATAATTTTTGTAGTTTCATTGGGTTCAAACCACTGTAAATCAGTTTCGCGCTTAAACCAAGTTATTTGTCTTTTAGCATAATTTCGGCTATGTTGTTTAATTAATTCTATAGCCTTTGGCAATGAATGAATACCATCAAAAAACTCAAAAACTTCGGTATAACCTACCGTTTTTAGTGCATAATGATTTCGAAAATCTACCATTTGTTCGCATTCTTTTAACAAACCGTTGTTTATCATTATATCAACTCGTTTGTTAATGGTATCATAAAGTTGTTCACGGTCTTTATTCAAACAAATTTTTATTAATTCAAAAGGACGCTTGGGTTTATTTTTGTTCAAGGTAACATTTTGACTAGCAATTTCTATGGCTCTCATTAACCGTTGCGGGTTTTGGGCATCCATATTTTGTAATTTATCAGCATCTAATTCCTTCAGTTTTTCTTGCAAACAGGTTATACCTTTTTGCTCAAAATTATTGATTAGTTCTTGCCTCAATGCTTCATCAACTGGAGGCATTTCATCTAAACCTTCCCATAAGGCTTTTATGTATAAGCCGCTTCCTCCAACCAAAATTACAAGATTGTTTTCTTGGAACAGATTTGATAATAAATCCATTGCATCGCGTTCAAAATCGCCTGCCGAATAAGTTTCAGTTACACTTTTATTATCAATAAAATAGTGTTTTACTGCGTTTAATTCATCTTGGCTCGGTTTAGCTGTACCAATACTTATTTCTTTATAAAATTGCCTGCTATCAGCCGAAAGAATTACTGTTTTATAGTGTTTAGCTAATTCAATTGCCAAGGCTGTTTTGCCCACAGCTGTTGGCCCAACTACACTAATTAAGTATTTTTTATTTTCCAAAATACGCTTTATCCTTTAAAATCAATTTTGCGGTGACTGCCATCGCAGTATGGTTTATTGCCAGAGGCACCACAACGACAAAAAGCAGTTACTTTGTTTTTTTGTTCAATGGTTCCATCATTTTTTTTCACTTTTAAGTTTCCATAAACTAATAATGGTCCATTTTCCGAAACTTCGGCTATGGTTTCCACTTCTACATTTTCAGTTTTGGCTTCATTTTTTTTATAGTAACTCAAAGCCCCACTTGGACATTTATCTATTTGCGCCATTAACTCTTCCGAAGAAGCATTTTCTGGTTTTACCCAAGGACGCTCTGATGGATTGAATACTTTTCCTAATCCTGAAAAACAAATGCGTGAATGAATGCAGGTGTTTGGTTTCCAAACAATGGTTATTTCATCATTGGTGTAGGTTTTGGTAATTTCTTTCATGGTTATTTATAATTCAATATTTTAAACTAAACCTTTTTCGGCTTTTTGTTCTTGTTCATACACATGGTCAATCATTAGGTTGGCTCTATCATCGGCAGCTGCTGTGGCTAGTTGGTCGCAGCGTTCATTCCCCGGATGTCCGGCATGGCCTTTTACCCAATGCATTTTTACTTGGTGTTGGGCATATATTTTTAAAAACTCATTCCATAAATCACCATTTTTTTTACCAGCAAAGTTTTTTTGTTTCCATCCAAAAACCCATTTTTTTTCAATGGCATCGCATACGTATTTACTATCGGTGTAAATGTTAACTTGTGTGTTAGGTTTTTTAAGTTGTTGCAATGCTATAATAACAGCCAATAATTCCATTCGGTTATTGGTAGTTAATCGGTAGCCAGCCGAAAGTTCTTTTCTAAACTGTCCGCTGGTTAATACTATTCCATAACCGCCATTTCCGGGGTTTCCTCTTGCTGAACCATCGGTATATATATTTACAATCATTTATAATACTAACTTATTTATTGCTTCTTGGTTTAATCGGTAAACTGTCCATTCATTCATGGGTGTAGCACCCAAGCTTTCATAAAAATCAATAGCTGGTTTGTTCCAATTTAACACACTCCATTCTACTCTGCCGCAGTTGCGCTCATGAGCTATTTTTACTAGTCTTAACAACAATTTTTTGCCATAACCTTTTCCTCTGTATTTTTCTTTAACAAATAAATCTTCCAAGTAAATACCGGGCTTGCTTACAAAGGTACTGTAGTTATGGAAAAACAAGGCAAAACCAATTGGAACTTGGTTTTCAAAACCAATCAAACATTCCGCAAAAGCTTTTTCTCTAAATAAATATTTTACAATACTTTCTTCAGTTGCTTCTACTTGGTCCGATAATTTTTCATATTCGGCTATATCTTTTATTAATTCTAAAATGATTCCTGCATCATTTTTGGTAGCAGGTTTTATTTCAAAAATATCAGTCATTATTTTTAGCTATTTTGTAGGTTAAAGTGTATGCTTTTTTTACCACTAAATTAGAGTTACGGGCTATATAGCTAAATTTAACTTTTACTTTCCAAGTAGTGCTGTTAACTTTTGTACCTATAAATGTTCCGTTTTTTATTTTATAGGTTCCTGCATCGCGGCAAAAACAACTTTGAGTATATAATATAGGTATGTTTTTTAAGTTAGATGATTTAAAGTAAAAACTATTTGCTTTTAGGTTAATGGTAAAAATTAACCTTTCTAATATTTCGTCATCGGCTATTTGAAGGTATTCTTTGCTTCTAAATTCGTACTCAAATAATAATTTATTACCTGCTTTTATTTCGTAATCAGGATTTATACTATCGTTTGAGTTAAATTGAATGGCTTTTTGGGTAAATATTTTAGCCGATTTTTTTTCAGGCGTAAAAGCATTCATTAACGAATCGGCATTGTTTTGCGAAAAACCTACAATAGTAAATACTAAAATAAAGGCAATGGTTGAAAATAGTTTCATGTTTTTATTTATTTTGGAGCAATAATAATCAATACAATTATTGTTTAAACATTTTGAGCATAATATTGTAGAAATAAAACAAACCCATTTTATGAGAAAGCAAGATCGATTTGAGCAAATTATAAACTATTTTAAAACTAATCAGCCAATTGCAGAAACAGAACTGCATTATGAAAATCCTTTCCAACTTTTAATAGCAGTAATTCTTTCAGCTCAGTGTACCGATAAACGTATCAATATGATTACACCAGCATTGTTTAAAGCTTTTCCAACTCCACAAAAATTAGCCGAAGCTGAGTTTGATGAAGTTTTTTATTATATAAAATCAGTTAGCTATCCAAGTAATAAAAGCAAACACTTAATTGGTATGGCTCAAATGCTGGTAAACGATTTTAACGGAAAAGTTCCCGAAACAACAGAAACTCTCACAAAACTGCCAGGAGTAGGCCGTAAAACAGCCAATGTAATTACTTCGGTGGTTTATAACCAACCAAGCATGGCCGTTGATACGCACGTTTTTAGAGTAAGTAATCGTTTGGGTTTAACTACCAATTCAAAAACACCACTTCAAACCGAAAAAGAGCTAATTAAATATATACCAGAAGAATATGTGGCTGTAGCTCATCATTGGTTGATTTTGCATGGAA
Source organism: Bacteroidota bacterium (assembly GCA_947464275.1). Classification (GTDB taxonomy): domain Bacteria; phylum Bacteroidota; class Bacteroidia; order UKL13-3; family UKL13-3; genus JAAFJM01. The sequence continues at coordinate 117,129 of CANHVU010000003.1, read as the reverse complement.
GATACACTTGCACCGCAAGATCACCCAAGTGTGATAATTGTAAATTAACCGAATTTTGTAAATCATATCCTAAGTGGCAAAAAGGTTTGCCTATTTAAAATTTGGACTTTTTGTAACAATCCTATTTGAATTTACTTATAAAACATTAGATTGCGACAAATATTTTTTTAAGCTAAAATGAAGAAATTAATTCCATTTGTACTTTTTATTTTTGGATTGCAAGGTGCTTTTGCTCAAAAACAACTTGCTTCGCATCAGTTAATTTTACCAGGACACACTAATGATGTTAATGCATTGGCTGTTTCTTTTAAATTTAATTTATTGGCATCTGCAGGTTGGGATAATACTATCAATATTTACAATTGCAACGATACCACATTTAAACTAATTAAATCGATAAATGATGCACATAGAGCACCTATAAATGCTTTAAAATTTAATAAACAAGGAAATTTACTTGCAAGCGCTTCAAACGATTTTGTAGTTAATGTATTTGACAGTACTTTCAAAAAGACAAAAATGTTAGTAGCCAATGATGGCCATGTTTCAAATATTAATTCGATTATGTTTGATAATAGTGGTAAAGTAGTTTTTAGTGGCGATGATGATGGTAAAATTATTATTTGGAGTTTAGAAACACAGAAAAAATTAAGAGAGTTGAATACTGGCAGTGCAGTAAATGCAATGGTTATGAGTAATGATCCAAGAACAGTATTTGTTGCAGGAAGAGAGCCAATTATTAAGGTTATTAATGTTGCAAATGGTCAGGTTCAACGTTCATTTGTTGGTCATTCTGATATGATAAATGCCATAGAAATTAGCCCTAATCAACAGTATTTACTAAGTGGAAGTAATGATAAAAGTGCTCGAATTTGGGAGGTAAAAACGGGCAAAGAATTAAAAAAACTACCCGTTGATTGTTGGAAAGTAACAGCTGTAGCTTTCAGTTTTGATAGTAAATATTGTGCAACTGGGTGTAATGATGGTAGTATAAAAATTTGGGAAGTGGAAACGGGTAGACTAATTGAGAATATTGCAAGTCAAAATTACAATACCAGAGATTTAGTTTTTTTGAAAAAATATAGCCAAATTGCAGCAGCACCTATGTTAAAAGGTTCAGTTGATTTTGGTGTAAGAATATATTCTACGGACTTAATAGACCCAATTACAATGGGCTTAAATGATGCGAGTAAAATGCGCATCAACAAATTTCAAAATGCGATTGACAGTGTTATGAAAATTAGAACATTGACTAAGCAAGATAGTTTGAAATTTCAAATAAAGGCTTTCAAATCAAGTGTAAAAAATACAAACATTAACAATTCTAAAATTGATACAGTTAAAATTTACAAAACACCATCGTTAAAAAAGTAAACTACATTAATTACCTCTATTTATGTTAATCAATCTTTCTGAAAAAAACTCCATTGTTCAGCATTTTTTAGCTCAAATTAGAGATAAAGAAATACAAAAAGATGCGCTTCGGTTCAGAAAAAATTTATTCAGAATAGCTCAAATATTGGCTTACGAGGTAAGTAAGCAATTAAACTACGAAACCAAAACTGTAACTACTCCATTGGCAAATGCAGAGGTGAATGTAATTAATAATCAACCTATAGTTTGCAGCATCTTACGCGCTGGGTTAATTATGCATGAAGGTTTTCTAGATTTTTTTGATCAATCAGATTCTGCATTTGTATCGGCTTATAGAAAGCATAGCGCTCCAGGCGAATTTGAAATTGTAGTTGAATACATGGCATCTCCCAATTTGCAAGATAAAACAGTAATATTAATAGACCCAATGTTAGCCACAGGCAGAAGCATGTATTTGGCTTATCAAGCCATTTGCAAACATGGGGTTCCTGCTAAGGTTATTATTGCTAGTCTAATAGCTAGTGAGCAAGGTTTGGTTTATATAAACCGTTTTATGCCTAAAGCTAGTATAATAACGGCTGCAGTTGATAAGGATTTAAACGAAAATAGTTATATAGTTCCGGGTTTAGGTGATGCAGGCGATTTAGCATACGGTATAAAAATGTAAATATTTATTGCTAAAGGAAAGTTAAATTGTATTATAAGAATAAATATTATTCACAAATTTGATAAGTAAAATGTTAAAATAAATAGTATTGAATATCAAATTATTACAATATAAATATTGAAAAAAACACAATATATAAAAACAAAATTCATTCGCAAAACGAGCTTAAGTAATTACCGAAATAGATAAAAATTTATTTTTTTAATAAAAACTGCTTTATTTGCACCCACATCTAAAAATTTAAACAATACAAAAATGTCAGAAATTAAAGGAAAAGTAAAAACCATCATCATGGACAAACTTGGTGTTGAAGAAGCTGAAATTACAGACGAAGCAAGTTTTACAAACGATTTAGGCGCAGATTCATTAGATACTGTAGAGCTAATTATGGAATTTGAAAAAGAATTTAATATTGCAATTCCTGATGATCAAGCTGAAAAAATTGGTACAGTTGGACAAGCTGTTAGTTACATTGAACAAAATGTAAAATCATAATCAGCTAATTTTTACAAAAAAAATTAAAACAAACATCTCCCAAAACTAATCTTACATGCATAAACGCAGAGTAGTAATTACTGGCCTTGGAGCTATAACTCCAATAGGTAACAGTTTGCAGGAGTATTGGAATGGATTATCAAATGGGGTAAGTGGCAGTGCGCCAATTACCCAATTTGATACCACCCATTTCAAAACAAAATTTGCTTGCGAAGTAAAAAACTTTGATCCAAACCAGTTTCTTGATAAAAAAGATGCTAGGAGAATGGACAGATTTACCCAATTTGCTATGGTAACTTCTGACGAAGCCGTTAAAGACAGCGGACTTGACTTAGAGACAGTTAACAAAGATAGAGTTGGGGTAATTTGGGCTTCTGGAATTGGTGGATTAAAAACTTTCCTAGACGAAGTTACTTCGTTTGCAAAAGGCGATGGAACCCCACGCTTTAGCCCTTTTTTCATTCCGATGATGATTGCTGATATAGCAGCGGGCTTAATTTCAATAAAATACGGATTTAGAGGTCCAAACTTTGCAGTTGTTTCTGCTTGTGCTTCAAGTACCAACGCTATTGGAGATGCATTTATGTACATCCAATCAAATAGAGCCGATATGGTTTTAACTGGTGGTTCTGAGGCTGTAGTAAACGAAGCTGCAATGGGTGGTTTTAACTCAATGAAAGCGCTTTCTGAAAGAAACGATAGTCCAGAAACTGCCTCACGTCCATTCGATTTAGATAGAGATGGATTTGTGTTAGGTGAAGGTGCTGGTGCATTAATGCTTGAAGAATTAGAGCATGCCAAAGCTCGTGGTGCTAAAATTTATGGCGAAATAGTTGGTTATGGAGCAACTGCCGATGCTTATCATATGACAGCCCCTCATCCAGAAGGAATTGGTGCTGCTAATGTTATGAAAGCTGCATTGTTAGATGCAGGTATGCAACCAACCGAAATTGATTACGTGAATGTACACGGCACATCGACTCCACTAGGTGATCCGCAAGAAATAAAAGCTATTCAAACTGTTTTTGGTGAACATGCATTCAATATTAATATTAGTTCTACTAAGTCAATGACTGGTCATTTATTAGGTGGAGCTGGTGCTATTGAGGCAATTGCCAGTTTGTTAGCTATTAATAAAGGTATCATTCCTCCAACTATCAATCACTTTACAGACGATCCAGCATTTGACACAAAATTAAATTTAACTTTTAATAAAGCCCAACACCGCGAGGTAAAAGCAGTTTTAAGTAATACATTTGGTTTTGGTGGCCACAACGCCTCGATTATTATAAAGAAATTTGAGGAATAATTTGATTACCTTTTTTTCTAATTTTAAATACTATTTTTCTAAAGATCGTGTTTTATTTACAAGGATAAAACAGATTACAGGTATTACACCTTTAAACCTAAGTTGCTATAAGCAGTCGTTAAGGCATCATTCTATTGCTAGTAAAATTCATAATAGCGGTAGTAAAGATAGCAATGAACGATTGGAATTTTTGGGCGATGCTGTTTTAAACTCTGTAATTGCCGAATATTTATTTAAAAAATATCCATACAAAGACGAGGGTTTTTTAACAGAGTTACGATCAAAGATTGTTAGCAGAGTTAGTTTAAACGATTTGGCTCTTAAAATTGGTTTGAGCGAATTGGTTGAGTACGATAGAAAAAGTATGCAAAATATTAATGTTAGGAATAGCATTTTTGGTAATGCCTTAGAAGCGTTTATTGGTGCAATATTCTTAGACAAAGGTTTTAAAAAATCAAAATACTTTATCATTGAAAAGCTGCTTCGTTTGCACATTGATGTAGATAAATTGCAACAAACTGAAAAAAACTTTAAAGGCAGGCTCATTGAATATACTCAAAAATCGGGCATGAACCTAGATTTTAAAGTTGATGAGCTGGCTCACGGAAAACAAAAAATATTCAAAGTTTCGGTAATTGTAAACAAAAAAGTGTTTGGTGAAGCGGAACATACCAATAAAAAACAAGCCGAGCAGCAAGCCTCCGAAAAAGCAATTGAATTGCTCAAAAATACACCAAAAGACTTTTTCATAACTCAAGAAAGAGTAGACGAATTAGAAGAAGTGCATTTGAACGAGGTATTTGAAGAAAGTTTTATTATAGATAAAAACGAATCAACTGAGAATCAATTAGAGGAAGTTTTGGAAGAAAAGTTGATTGTAGAAGATGAGTTAGAAATAGAAATTTTTGCTGATCAAAATGAAGCTATCCAAGAAATTAAGATTGAAAACATTGATTTAGATAATGCTTTAGAATACCAAACTGAGGATGCTAAAGCAAATAATTAATTAAAATATTACACATGAACGAAAGTTTTGCATTTTTTTTAGATTTTTTAAAATACTTATTACCTGCTTTGGTAATATTCTTAGTGGTTTACTATCAACAAAAAGCATTTTTTGATGACAAGTACCAAAAGCGAATGATTGACTTAAGAAAAGAACAAGAAAAGACTTTATTGCCATTAAAATTGCAAGCTTATGAACGCATGATTTTGTTTATTGAGCGTATTAGTCCTGAAAGTTTGGTTATTCGTATTCATCAACCTGGTATCAGTGCTTCACAATTAAAAATGGATTTGATAGCTAGTATTAACCAAGAGTTTAGTCATAATATTTCACAGCAATTGTATGTTTCAGCACAGTGCTGGCAAATGATTAGGGTAGTGAAAGAAGAAATGATTAATTTAATTAATACTTCTTATGCTAATTTAGGCCCTAACTGTGTGGGTATAGACCTTAGTAAAGCCATTTTTGAAGAAATTATAAATTTAAACGATACACCTACCCATAAAGCTATAGTTTTTGTTAAGCAAGAATTTGATTTAATGTTCTAAACCAAAAGATAGTTTGCCTTTGACATCATTTGTTTATAAACAGTGGTCAAATTACATAGTTAATATTGTATTATTGCGGCTTCCTAATTTACTATAAACATATGAAAGCTATAATTGCAACAAACTTTTTTTTTCCAAAACAAAAAAACTTTTACAGAGGTAAAGTTCGAGACGTTTATAATATAAATGACGATGTTTTGGTTATGGTTGCTACTGATAGAATTTCGGCATTTGATGTGGTAATGACAAAGGCAATTCCCTATAAAGGACAAGTACTTAATCAAACTGCGGCATTCTTTTTTGATTTAACTAAACACATAGTTCCCAATTGGATTATTTCATCGCCACATACCAATGTAACTATTGGACATAGATGTGTACCTTACCAAGTTGAGATAGTAATTCGCGGATATTTAACTGGTCACGCTTGGCGCGAATATAAAAGTGGAAAACGCACTATTTGTGGTGTTTCAATGCCTGAAGGAATGCGCGAAAATGATAAGTTTCCTGAACCAATTATTACCCCAACAATAAAGGCTACAAGCGGTCATGATACAGATATTAGCAAAGAGGAAATTATTGCTCAAGGTTTGGTAAGTGTTGAAGATTTTGCTCAAATCGAAAAATATACCCGTGAATTGTATGCATTTGGAACTGAGTTTGCTTTAAAGCAAGGTTTAATTTTAGTGGATACCAAATATGAATTTGGCAACAAAGATGGTGTAATTATGTTAATGGATGAAGTTCACACTCCTGATTCATCACGTTATTTTTATGCAGATACTTATCAAGAAATTCAAGCTAAAGACCAGCAACAACGCCAATTATCGAAAGAGTTTGTGCGTCAATGGTTAATCAGCCAAGGTTTTCAAGGGCAGGAGGGAGCTACAGCACCAACATTCCCTGATGATTTAATTGATAGTATTACCAATCGCTATGTTGAGTTGTATCAAAGCATTACAGGCTTAGAATTTATTAAAAATGGTTATGATAATTTTGAAGATCAAATGGAAAAAGCTATCCTATCAGAATTAGACAAACTAGCTATGTAATTATGTATTACAATCCAGAACACCTAAAGTTACTCAAAAGTGCTGAAGGTAAGATACTAGGCAATGTTTTATACCACTTTTGGGTTAATAAGGCCAACCCGCAAGATATATTTAGTTTTGTGGAGTATATAGAGCTACAGTTTACCGACAATAGTAAGTTGATTCTTCAAAAAGCAGAAGAAATCAGTGAAATGATTTTACCAATAGCCACATTGGATATTGAGCTTTTAAACCATAACTTACAAGTGGAGTTTTCTGGTAGTTTGCAATATCAAACACGTAATGCAAGTAAAACCAACGCTTGGCAAAATTTAATTAATGACAAAATTGATGACGTGTTAGTAGAGGAAGCGGACGGTCTTTTTATTGCTGAGGCAATAATTATTGGAACTCATAAACATCAAACTATTATTAGGCTAGAAAATGATGGCCTAGAAGCCGAAGAATATATTTTAGAATAACAAAAAATTTCAAATTGATAATTTTTGTTTCGGTGTTAATCAAAGACAAAAGTCATTGAAAAGTACAAGACATTTAAACATACATTTGTTCTATGAAAAGGAAAACAATTACATTTTTAATATTAGTTTTTGGTTTTATTATTTCATTACCATTAAAAATTGATGCTCAATGCCCTATGTGCAAACAGTCATTAGCTTCAGCAAGAGCAGATGGAGAAACAAGTGTAGGAAATACACTTAATAATGGAATTATTTACTTATTTGTATTTCCTTACATATTGGCGATGGTATTTTTATTTTTATACATTAAAAATGTTAGAGCTAAAAAGAAATTGACTATTAACTCTAAATAATAAATATGTGTAATAAATACGAACCCAATAAAGGTTTATCTATATTAAAAGCAAAATGTCCTCAATGTCAAAGTGGTAAAATGTTTAAGTTTAGTGTATTCAAATTAAATGGATTTACACAAATGTTTGATACTTGTCCAGTTTGCGATTTGACTTTTGAAGTAGAACCAGGTTTTTTTTGGGGTGCTATGTACGTTAGCTATGCAATTACCACTGGAATGATGTTAGTTGTTGGCGCTATTGTTTATATTTTAAGTGGCCATGATGCTGGTTTTTGGGGTTATATTATTCCAATTTTCTTGTCAATGTTTTTATCAATACCATTTACATACAGATATGCACGTGTTTTAATGCTTTATTTATTTTCACCAATTAAGTTCGACATTAATTTAATAAATAAAAAATAGTTATGACTAGCTCGCAATCCATTATTTTTTTTGATGGCGCGTGTAATTTATGCAATAATTTTGTACAGGTTGTTTTAACTAATGAAGTTGAACCAAAGTATCAATTTTGTAGTTTGCAGAGTGATTTTGCCATTCAATTTTTTACAAAAAATGGCTTTAATTTAAACGTTGATTCAATTATTGTTTATGAAAATAGTGTATTTTACATAAAATCTAAAGCAGCACTTTTAATTAGTTCAAATCTAAAATACCCATTTAAATTGTTATCTATTTTTAAATTCATACCTACTTCCATTAATGATTTCTTTTATGATGTCATTGCAAAAAACAGGTATAAGTTTTTCGGGAAAACAAAAACTTGCTGGGTAATGAGGCCTGAATATTTGAATAGATTCCTGAATGATTAAAAACCAATTATTCAGTTTAATTATCCATTATTAAAATTGGAAGCTTAAGCTTGAATCACTTAAAAGTCAAATTCTCGCAATTATCAAGATTCAATTGACTTTAGCTAAAATCCTGTCAATTGCTTGGCTTTAGAATGTTTTACATCAAAACTAAATTTAATAGTTTGGCTTTTTTCGGGTGCTAAATCTAATTTCCAAGTTAACTTACCTGTAACTTCATCTAAATTAGCATACCCTTTATCGGTTAGTTTTACTTCAATTTCTTTATCGGTACTTACCGGAATTTGATCTTCAATGATTAAAATAACTGCTTCTTTACGCGTATTTTTAATGGTAATTTCCCATGTTATACTTTCGGTTTTGGTACCTCCAAAAAATGAATTAGAGCAGAACTCTTTTAGCTTTTTTCTTTCTACCTGTATGCGTTTGTCTTTACCTAAAGTAAGCAATAAAGTATCGTTTGCGGTTGGACTAATCAATGTTTTTCCTGTAAAAGTTCCATCGTAATACACATTGGCTTCACCACTAATTTGATTGATTAAATCATTTGCTAAAACTTGGGCAGTTACAAATACTTCTTTGTTCAGTTTTGGAACTACTGAGTAACCATAAATAGCGCTTTGCGCAAAACTAGTTAAATCCACTTGGTGATTTTGATTATCGCTTGGTATAGAATAAGCTATATTTGTTTCAAACTCTGTATTAAACATGTTTTGGGAAAAACTTTTTCTAATATTTGGCATACTTGCACTTGAATTTACTCCATAACCTTGTGTAGGATAATTAGCATCTATTAACATTGATTTTGACCTTATTACCACTTCTTTTAATCCATCATTTCTATAGTTTTGATATCCTAACCAATTAGTTTGTAATTCAGGCTTTACACCTCCTTCGGCAGGATTAGCTGTGGTTAGTTTTAATTTTACATTGTTCCAGTCTTCGCCTGTACTTTGGTAAATATTGGCCTTTAAAAAGAATTGCACATTGCTTTTATTGTCTTTTACTCTTATGTCGTAGTAGGGCGACCAACTAACATTTCCTACCAAATAAGTTAATTCCACTTGTGCATTTTGAAAATTATTTTCAGCTTTTACCGTTAATATTACTTCATTGTTTAAGGTTAATTTACCATTGTTGTAGGCTGCCAATTGTTGCTCAATACTAAATTTCGCTTTGTTATATTTATCTTCTAAACGTGTCAACCTAAACCAATTCACTTTAAAATCATCCAATTTTTTTTTGTATAATTCCATTAAATCGTCCAATTCATCAGCCTTAACACCCACTTGATTACTGCCTACATTTTTATTGGCAAGCATCAAATCTTTTTGATGTACAATTGATTCTTTATCGGCTTTAAAATCTTCTAATTCTGATTGTATTTTATTTAAGGAATCTTCTAATACAATAATATCAGCAGGCTTTTCGCCTTTATTCAAATAATCGTTTCTATTGCTTACCGACAGTATGGTTAAATTAGCATCTGTTTTTGCTTCTAAACTATTCATATTTATATATGGAGATAGTTGTTCAAAAACAATATTAAATACACCTGCTTCGCCCGAAACCTTAGCTACACGAGTAACCTGCGCCTGACTGGCAAAAACAGTAACAGCACTTACCATGCTATTTACTTTTTTTTCAGTTTGTTTTTTATTGGTATAAATAAAATCATCAACTACTATTCCATTTTGAGCAGATAAATTGAATGATGTAGCAAGTGCTAAAATGAGTATAATTGATTTAATTTTTTTCATGTCTTTATTTAATTTATCGATTAAATGAAATGCAAATTTCTTGCCTTCGGCAAGGCTTAGTTTTTTTGTTAAAGTCAATTTTTTATCATCAACAGTTTGCAACACATTTTCTTTTTTTGAATTTTTCATGGTTTACTAAAAAAGTTTTAAAAGTAAAAATAGCAATACACTAAAACAAAGTCATACTGTAAGCATCTTCTTGGCTATAAATGATTACTTTCCATTAGCTAACTTAGTTGACAAATTAAGGAGATGCGCTGCGTGACTGCTGATGATTCCAAAATATATTGATATTTCCAATTTATCATTACTACCACGCCCAACTTCATTGGTTTGGTCTAATAGCTATCTAACAAGCATAACGACCGTTAAAATTGAGCACTTCGAAATACATTTTCTTAATAAATAAGGTTATATCACAAATCACACCTCCTAAATCGCAAATTTAAAGAGGAATATTACCATGTTTTTTTCTAGGTAAATTCACCACTTTATTTTCTAACATCTTAAACGCTTTAATCAGCTTTTTTCGTGTTTCCTCTGGGAAAATAACCTCATCTACAAATCCACGTTCCGCTGCGCGGTATGGATTAGCAAATAAATCGGCATATTCTTTTTCTTTTGCAGCCAATGCAGCCACATGGTCTTCGGCCTTATCAATATCTTTTTTGAAAATAATTTCAGCAGCACCTTTAGCTCCCATAACCGCAATTTCGGCAGTTGGCCAAGCAAAGTTCATATCTGCACCAATGTGTTTTGAGTTCATTACATCGTACGCTCCACCATAAGCTTTACGCGTAATTACAGTTATGCGTGGCACTGTTGCTTCGCAAAATGCATATAAAAGTTTGGCTCCATTGGTAATAATGGCATTCCATTCTTGGTCGGTTCCTGGTAAAAACCCTGGCACATCTTCAAAAACCAATAAAGGAATATTGAAACTATCACAAAAACGCACAAAACGAGCAGCTTTTTGCGATGAATGAATATCTAACACTCCTGCTAAATAAGCTGGCTGATTTGCAACAATACCAATGCTTCTACCTGCTAATCGTGCAAAACCAACAACTATATTTTCAGCATAATTTTTATGAACCTCATAAAAACTTTCTTCATCTATTACCTCGCTAATTACCTCGCGTATATCGTAAGGTTGGTTTGCATTTTCTGGAATAATATCCGCTAGTTTTGATCTAATTTCATCTGTTGCTTCGTATGCAAAATCAGGTGTTTTTTCTTCACAATTTTCTGGAATATAGCTAATTAATTTTTTCAATTGATTGATACAATCAATTTCGTTAGCAGCAGTAAAATGAGCTACTCCACTTTTGGTTGAATGCACCGAAGCGCCACCTAAATCTTCGCTACTTACTTCTTCATGCGTTACTGTTTTTACCACATTTGGACCTGTTACAAACATATAGCTTGTATTTTCAACCATCATAATAAAATCGGTAATAGCAGGACTGTAAACTGCTCCACCAGCGCATGGCCCCATGATTGCTGAAATTTGTGGAATTACTCCACTCGCCATGGTATTTCTATAAAAAATATCGGCATAGCCACCTAACGAAACCACACCCTCTTGAATACGAGCTCCACCACTATCGTTTAAGCCAATTAATGGTGCACCATTTTTCATGGCTAAATCCATTAATTTACAAATTTTTTCAGCATGGGTTTCAGATAACGAACCACCAAACACTGTGAAATCTTGAGAGAAAGCATATACTAATCTACCGTTTATAGTTCCATAACCAGTAATTACCCCATCGCCTAAAAACTGTTGGTTTTCCATTCCAAAATCTTTAGAACGATGCATTACAAACGCACCAATTTCTTCAAAACTTCCTTCATCAAATAAAAAATGTAAGCGCTCTCTAGCTGTTAATTTTCCTTTTTTATGTTGAGATGCTATTCTATCTGCTCCACCACCTAATTGTGCTTGGTCGCGTAGCTCTTGTAATTGTGTACGTTTGTTCATATGTTTTAAATGAAAGTTTGCAAAATAACTATTTACCATTAATTGCTTTTGTGATTTTAGTTATTACAAAATTTTTTTTTGAGTAGCAAAAATGTTTAATTATTCGCATTATTGTAAGTATCAATTAATAAATGGGAAAGTTAGGTAAAAGTACAATTTTGCAGATAAGAAACATGGTGAGTTCCAGGTGTATTTCTTTGGTTCAAAATGTACTTGAAAATACGCCTAATATTGAAGTTGAAAAAGTGTATTTAGGCGCAGCGCAAATCAATAATAAAAACGGAACCATAGATTTTATTGCTCTGCAAAAAAAACTTCAAGAACATAATTTCGATTTAATATATGATAAAGAAATGGCCTTACTTGAAGCCATTAAAGTGGCTGTTTTGGAAATGATTTATTATGGAAATAATCTAAATACAATTATTAGAAATTCAGATTACTTAAGTGATAAATTAGAGCAGCCGTACTCATTTTTAAGTAAATTATTCAGTGAAAAAACCAATACTACACTAGAAAAGTTTATTATTTTGGTAAAAATAGAAAGGGTAAAGGAGTTACTCAGTTATAATGAAATGACTTTAAGCGAAATTTCTTATCAAATGGGCTACAGCAGTGTTCAATACTTAAGTAACCAATTTAAACAAATTACTTCTTATTCGGTTAGTGAATACAAAGCCTTAGCTATAAAACCAAGAACCCCATTAGATCAATTAATATAATTTATAAAATTGAGACATTTATTAGTTTTCTTATTCATACCTATTGCTGCAATTGTTTTGGTGATGAATTTAAATTGTGGTCAGGATTTAGACAAAAAAGTCGATACTAAATATTTAAATCACAACGACTCGGTTAAGTATGTAGGCATGCAGCAATGTAGAAGTTGTCATGCTGATATTTACAATACTTTTATAGAAACTGGCATGGGTAAAAGTTTTGATTTGGCCACCAAACAAAAATCGAGTGCAGACTTTAGCAAACACCACGTAGTTTACGATAAATTTAAAAACCTGTATTACCATCCATTTTGGAAAAACAATAATATGTTTATTCTGGAATACAGAATGAATGGAAAAGATACTGTATATAAACGTATTGAAAAGGTTCATTATGTAATTGGTTCGGGTCAACATACCAATTCACATTTGATGAATATTAATGGCTATTTGTATCAGATGCCACTTACTTGGTATGCACAAGAAAAAAAGTGGGATTTACCTCCCGGTTTTGAAAATGGAAACAATAGCCGTTTTAGTCGCACTATTGAGTTTGAGTGCATGAGTTGTCATAATGGTTTTCCTAGTGTAACCGATTTTACGGCCAATAAATTTACCAGTATTCCAAATGGAATTGATTGTGAACGTTGCCATGGTCCAGGCGAAGTGCATTTGAAAGAAAAGCTTGCAGGCCATTTGGTTGATACTGCTCACGAAATTGATTACACCATTGTTAATCCTAAAAAATTGCCTTGGGAACGCCAAATAGATGTTTGTCAACGCTGCCATTTACAAGGAAACGCCATTTTAAAAGAAGGAAAAACCTTTAAAGATTTTAAACCTGGCATGGTGTTAAGCGATTTTTGGGAAGTATATATGCCTAAATACAAAGGCCAAGACGATCAATTTATTATGGCTAGCCATGCTCAACGACTGCAACTAAGTAAGTGTTTTATTGAAAGTAACAAACAAAATAAAACAGAAGGCAAAAACTTTGAAACCTTAAATTTAACTTGTATTACATGTCATAATCCGCATGTAAGTGTAAAAAAAACGGGCACACAAATATTTAACAACGCCTGTATTAAATGTCATTCCAATACCAATCAAACGTTGTGTAGCGAACCAGAAAAAAATAGAATGGTTAACAATAATGATTGTAGCAATTGCCACATGCCGCGCTCAGGAACAATTGATATTCCGCATGTTACCGTTCACGACCATTGGATAAAAAAGCCTGTTAAAGCGGTAAAACAAAATGAAATAGATAAAGTAAAAGAATTTGCAGGTTTATATTGTATTAATAATAAGGAAACTACCGAACTGTCAAAAGTGAAGGCGCTAATAAATTATGTAGAAAAATTTAATGGACAAAAAGAAGCTTTAGCACAAGCCAAAACTTATTTTAAAACAGATGATAACCAACAAAATTGGTTAGATGCACAAGTGCAATTACACTACCTACAAAACGATTATGATGCCATTATAGCCAAGACTTCGTTTATAAATATAGATGAGCAAAAAAGTGCGTGGATGTGTTACCGAGTTGGGCAAGCTTTTCAAGCCAAAAACGATTTTGTTAGAGCTGAATTGTTTTTCCAAAAAGCAGTGTCGCTTTCGCCTCAAAGTATTGATTTTATTGACAAACTAGCACAAGTAAAAATAATGCTTAATAAGTTAGATGAAGCCATTTTATTATTAAACAATAACCTAACCAATAATCCAAAGCAGGAGGGAAGTTTGGTTAATTTAGGCTTTGCTTATTTAAAACAAAATGACCTTGCTTTGGCTAAAATTAATTATAACAGAGCGTTGGCTTTGAACCCAGATAATGAACAAGCACTTTTAAATTTAGCAGCGGTTTATAATTTGGAAAATAATAAAACTGAATCCTTGAAATTATTAAAACGTATTTTGGTGGTGAATCCTAAAAACGATGAAGTAAAGGCGTTGATAGGCAAATTGAATTATTAGTTTATAATAACAAATTCTATCTCAAAGACTCACAATCTAAAAACAGAGAATTTAACCACAAATAAGTGGATATGAAATTTCAACAACCATAAACAAGTCTCACAGTTAAGAATGTATCCCTTTAATAGTTTAAATAAAAAAGTTACTATTAATATTAAAATCTAACAATTAGGTATACTTCATTTTTAAAGACCGAAAATTAATGATAGAAGACAGACGTAAAACTTTAACAGTAATAGCCATAATAATTTATATTTATGGATTATCGATATCCCTTTATGGAATAAAATATCGTTACATGGACGGAGGATATCTTAATTTATACGCACTAATTTTACTCATGTGGTTGGCATATGAAACAAGTTGGAAATTTTCTAGCAAATGGCTTAGCAGGATTACCAAATTAATTAGTTTCCTTATAATTGCATTTTTAGGTTTGGTTTCTGGAGGATCACTATTAATCTCAATGTTAGAAAAAAATATTAATTGGGATACTACGAACTATAATTTTCTTTGTATATTCCTACTGTGCATATTATTTGTTATCAATCTGAATCTTTCACGAAAAACAAAAACATAATTTATAACAAAATTAGAGAGTAGTTTATTTTTATATTTTGAAATGAAAATCTGTAAATTTTTCAAATAGTTTATGTGAACCTTTGTAATATTTACATCTCCCAAAACAATGTCGCTTTCGCTTTAAAGCATTGATTTTATAAATAAATTAGGTCAAGCCAAAAACATTGATAGTTAAATCTGAAAAGGCTATTATATCAGTAAATAATAAACCAAATCAGGAGGCAAATTTAGTTAACTTAAGCATTCATATTCAAAACAAAATAGACATGAAATGGCAGAAATTAGTTATAATAAGAATTGGCGTTAAATTTTAAACGAAAAAGTAAAAGTATTGCTCAAATAACAGAAGTCTTTGTTTGTATTATTTAAATAAAAAAAGCCAACTCAAAAATGAATCAGCTTTTATATGTAATCAAAAAAATATTTTTTTTTAAAGGCTTTCAGCTACCACTTCTTTAACTTGAGGAACCATGCGGGTTAATAAACCCTCAATGCCACGTTTTAAAGTTACAGTCGAAGATGGGCAACCGCTGCAAGAACCTTTCAATTCAACAGTTACCAAGCCATTTTCCTCGTTAAATGATTTAAATGAAATCATGCCGCCATCATTTTCTACTGCTGGTTTTATATAAGTATCTAAAATATCTAAAATTTGAGCAACAATAATGTTATCAGCACCTTCAATATTTGATTTATCAGATTTGTAGCTTATTGGTTCACCAGCCTCTACGTAAGCCTTTAAAAACTCTTTTACAATTGGAGTAATTTCATGCCATTCAGTTTCTGGAGCACGGGTAATGGTTACAAAATTATTCATTACAAAAACACCATTTACAAAGCTAAATTCAAATAAACTTTTAGCTAGAGGAGAGGCATTTGCTTTTTCTTTTGTAGGATAATCTTCGGCCTCATCAGGTAAAATCATTTTATTGAAAACAAACTTCATCGTTTCAGGATTAGGAGTTTGTTCAGCATATATATTCCAATATTCAGTATTTTCAGTCATCTTATTTTTATTTAGTCTAATTAAGTTTGATATGCAAACATACAATTAACATTTATATTCACTCAAAAGTTTTTATGATTTTTTTAGCCCATTCTCAGGGGTTATAAAAAGATGGAGGATAAGTAAAACTATATTAATTTTATAATAATATAAGACTTGATTTTTTAATAAGGAAAATCAGATAGTAATTTATCCAATTTTTAGTTTAACTAAAAACATAAAATTATTTTTTATAATTATATATTTATCAAGAATATATGATATTATATCTATTTTTCAACTTTCAATTTTAAATTCAATAATTGTTCACCAATTTTTTGCTGAATTTCATTCATACCGAATTGAGTTTTTAGTAAAACGCTATCAAGTTCGGTAAAGTGCCTTAATTCATCCATAAATAGTTTATGGTAACTAATAACCGAAGCCGTATTTTCCTTAAATTGCTCCAACTGGTTAGCTAAATTTTTGATATTATTGATTTCATTATCAATATCTAATGATGGTTTTACAGTTTTTATCATCTCTCCTTTTCCAATCATCAGCCAAGTAGCATTAACAGAAGGGTAGGTGTGAAGTATTTTTTGTAAAATATCCACTCCAGGCTTATTTCTGCCTGATGAAATATGGGTAATTACAGGTAAGCCAACGCCCAATTCAGTAGCAAATATTGATTTAGAGCCGCAGAAACGCTCCATTACCTCGTATACACGTTTGTTAAGTTCATCCATATTGGCAATCAGATATATAATACATTTGTAAAGCTGCGAATTTACAAATGGTTTAGTAAAATACAAATGTAAAGTACGTGGTTTACATTTGTGTTTTAAAGAGTTCTTGTATAGTTAGTTTTTGTATTTATATTTGTATGGATATTTATTTGATTTTTTGATATTTACGGATAAATTTTATCGCTATTTTTGGTCTAAATTTTACTATAAAACAATTGTAAATATTGATATAAATTAAAAATTTTAAATGTAGATTATAATAAATACTTACACTAAAGGGCATAAAAAAAGCCGCATAAGCGGCTTTAAAAAAACATAATAATTAGTTATGCATTTAAATGGAATTGTATCAAATCGTCCATTGGCGACTTAATTACTTTTCCAATTTTCATATCATAACTTAAAGCAACTTCTTCTAAAATTTCTTTAAATACAAATCCTACGGATCCTACACAATTAAAAGTGTATTCTTTATAATTGGGGTATTTCGACACTAAATTTTTAAAGAAATCTCTAAATCCATCACGTACTTTATTCTTTATGTATGGATGTGAAACATATTCATCTGCAAACTTGCAAAAACTAGCCAAATACCTATTAGGGAATTGAGTTTGGTATAAAGTAGTGAAAATTTGTTCATTATCTTCAATTTGAAAGCGCTCTTTAAATCTAGCTTGTAATTCAGGCTGAAGATTACCTCTCATAAAGTCGCGCAATATCTTTTTACCAATATAACTTCCGCTTCCTTCATCACCCATTAAATAGCCTAAAGAATCAATATTATGAAAAACATCAAATCCGTCATATAAACATGAATTGGTGCCAGTGCCTAAAATGGCTGCGAAACCTTTTCCTTTACCTAATAATGCGCGAGCTGACGCTAATAAATCATGGCCTACAAAGATATCTGGTACATAAGGAAAGCTTCTTGTTAATGCTTTTCTAACAATATCTTTTTTTTCAGGTGTAGAGCAACCTGCTCCATAAAAATAAACTTCAGAAATAGAAGTTCCATCTAAATCCTTCAATAAATTTTCACTCAGTGAGTAATAAATTGCTTCACTGTCAATAAAATAAGGGTTATACCCAATTGTATGGAAAGTCTTGCGGCCAGTACCATCTTTATTAATTATTACCCAATCGGTTTTTGTAGAACCACTATCTGCAATTAATATCATATTATGTAATTTTATTTTCGGCAAAATAATAATTTCTATCAAACCTTCATAAAAATTATTTTTAAAATACATCAATCAAAATATTAATTAATGAAGAAGCATTTAACCCTATTTGAAACATAATTATTTTAATTAAGATTTTTTTATTTGAAAGGTAAAACTAAATGATACTATGTATTGCATAGTACTAAAATTATAATATGTTTGTGGTGTAATTTTTTTTCAAATGGATATAGAGAATAGTAAAGCACAAATGAAAAAAGGAATACTCGAACTTTGTATTCTTACCATTATAAGTAGGGGTGAAGCATACGCTAGCGATATTATTTTGGAACTTAAAAAAGCAAATTTAATTGTAGTAGAAGGGACATTATACCCTTTACTGACTAGGTTGAAAAATGAAGATTTATTAAATTATAATTGGTTTGAAAGTAATAGTGGACCACCCAGGAAATACTATCAATTAACTAAAAATGGGCAACAGTTTTTAAAGGAAATTAATCAATCATGGATTGATTTAGTAAACTCAGTAAATACAATCACAAAAAAATAAACGAGCAGTTATGATACAATCTATCAAAATAAATTTAAACAAAACAACCTTTACATTAAATAACGATGCTTACCATTTATTGAATAATTATGTTTCTGCATTAAAAAATAGTTTTAATTCAGAACCTGATATTTTGTTTGATATAGAAGCTAGAATAGCTGAATTGTTAACTATACAATTAGCAGCAACTCAAACTGAAATTGTTGAAGCAAATCATATCAATGAAGTAATAAAAACACTTGGAACCGTTGAAGAATTAACCAACAGTCATAAATCTGAAAAAAGTTATTCAAATCAAGAACCTAATCAATCAGATTTTTCCAATGATAATTCATCAAAACCTAAGTTAAGAAGAAATCCATTTAACCAAAGTTTGGGTGGTGTGTGTAGTGGAATTGCCAATTATTTGAGCGTGGATACTAGTTTTATTAGAATTGCATTTGTGTTCGCTTTCTTCTTTTTTGGAACAGGTGTTTTGGCTTATATTGTTTTATGGATTGTAATACCTAAAGCAACTGGAGAAGATGCTGATAAGATTATTAAAAATGAAAATAACAATGTTCATAAACTTTTTAGAAACAAGGAAACTAAAGCAATAGGAGGGGTTTGCAGTGGTTTAGCATTACATTTTGGAATTGAAATTTGGGTAGTGCGATTGGCATTTTTTGCAGGATTATTTTTATGGGGAACTTCTTTTTTAATTTATATCATTGCTTGGATTACCATTCCTGAAGCCAATAACCAATTCCAAAAAACTAAGCTAAATAATAATCAAAATTATGTTGAACAAAACAATGCTCAATTAGATGGCATTAGGTCTGTTTTTAAATTAATTATTGCTTTAATAGCCATTTTTTTATTAGGTATTTTAGTTGTTTCATTCTTTTTTACTGCAGGTATGTTCAGTTTCTTTACTAATATTAATTTATTTGATTTTCTATCTAATACCGTTCCATTTGATGAAAATTTAAGTATTTTACTTACCGGAGTTCTTTTAATTGTTTTTACACCAGTTTTATTTTTGTTAGCAGTTATTGCTAAATATGCATTTAAAGCTAATATACAATTTAGATATGCTGGATTTGGATTGGTATTTTTGTTTTTTTTGGGAATTGGCTTATTAATCTATGTTGGTGTAAATATGGGGGCTAACTATTTCCAAGCTGTTGATATTACTGATATAGAGAATGAAAATTTGCCACAAAATGATTCATTAAAAATAATAATTAATGAATTGAACACAGGAAAACAAATAGATTTTTTTAGTAGAAATGAATTTAAAATTCAATTGTGCGATAGTGGGATTTTTGTACCAATTAATTATGAAATTGATAACACGCTGGAAAACAAATCCACATATACCATTAATAAGCAATTTAAAGGTGTAATGGTTAGTAAAACAAAAGCTAAACTTGCTCAAATAGTTTTGAATTATAAATTAGTTGGTGATTCAATAATTTTCCCAAGTCATTATTTTATTCCTAAACTTTATAAGTTTAAATTTCAGACTGTAAAAGTTAAGTTTTATTTAAAAGAAAATGTAAAGTTTTATGCTAATGAAACTGCTCAAAAAGTATTTGGGTTGATTGAAAAAAATGAAAATCCAGAAAAATTTTGGTTTGAAATAAATGAAGTCGAATTTTATAAAAATTCGAATAGCAAACAGAGTAAAATTGAGAGAAAAGAAGCTGAACTTGAACGTAAAATTGAAGAAAAAGAGGCAGAAATTGAACGCAAATTGGAAGAAAAAGAAGCTGAATTAGAGCGAAAAGCTGATAATTTATAAGGTAAAAAAAATCCTAAATTCTAAATTTCGGATTTTTTTATTAGAATTTTGCAGTTATTCTTTCCATAAAAAAGGAAACAATACATAAGCCAACGCAGCCACCAAAATATTCATGGCAGCTAAAAGGAATAAATCGGTATAAATTAGGCTTACATCTATGCCATCCATGGCTTTTTTACTTGATTTGATAAGTAAAAGCAAAAATGGGATAATAATAGGGAAACTTAAAATAGGCATGAGCAGGTTACCATTCCCGCTTTTTTGTGCAATGGCCGAAATCATAGTAAAGGTAAAAGCAAAACCAATGGATGCTAAAACCAATATCAAACAATAAAACCCTAAACTGTGAATTGGGTTGCCTAAAACAGTGCTGTAAAACAACAGGGCAATAAAACTTAGTACCAAATTTAAAATGGCACTGTAAATTGATTTTGCTAAAATTAAATGTTCTGGCAAAATCAAACCATGAAAGTAAAGCATTTTACCTTTTGATTCGGCTATAAAACTTTTGGCAATGGCATTGATAGAACTAAATAAAATCAACACCCAAAAAATGGCGTTCCATGCAGGTAAATTAAGCATTTTAACTGATAGCGACACTGTAAAAATAGACGAAAAAACATACAATAAAATTCCATTTAGAGCATAGCGCTCGCGCCATTCAATAAGCAAGAGGTTTTTTATCAATTGTTTTATTTCTTTCATTTTTTTTGTTAATTATTGCTAGTCATTCCGTAGGAATCTTCCTTGAACTTATTGATGGCCAGCTAATGGAAAGTACCCATCTTACAATATGGCCAACTCTCTTAAGGTTGAAACTCCTGCCCATCAAAATTTTTTGTCCAAGGTTGGTGTTCTCACCAACCTTTATTATATTATTCCAAGCCTAATAATTGTTTGAAATTATAATGAATTTGAGTGTTTTCATAAATTCCACCAAACAATTCAGCTCCTGGGCCAAAGGCAAAAACAGGAACCATTATTCCTGAATGACCACTAGTTGAGTAATTTGCTGTAAATTGTTTTTTATCGTCTTTATTTGGATGCAATGAAAGTCCTCCTGTTTCATGGTCGGCTGTAACAACCACTAAAACATCACCTTGTTTTTCAGCATAATCTAAAACAGCATTAATGGTTTGGTTTAGGTCGTATAATTCAGTTTTCATGTATTGGTAATCATTGGCATGTCCGCCCCAATCTACCTGACTTCCCTCAATCATTAACATATAACCATTTTTGTTGTTATTCAACTGACTTATAGCATGCATAGAAGCAAGTTTTAAAAAATCGTTTCTGCCATCTAATTTACGTTTCATGCCATCGTAAGCCAAGGTGTAAACTTGTTTATTGCCACTAAACGGCTCAAAATTATTGGTGGTATCTGTTTTTACAATAAAGCCATTCAGTTGCAATAACTCAGTTAAATTCTTTTTATCTTTTCTATCGGTAATAAACTTAGTTCCACCACCAATAGCTATATCGCAATTGCCTTTTAATAAAAATTCTGCAATATCATCTTCGCTTTTGCGCGATGAAACATGTGCATAAAAACAAGCAGGAGTGGCATGAGTAATGGATGAAGTAACAACCACACCAGTTGCCATGTTTTTCTTTTTCATCATTTCAAATAAACTTGGATATGGCAATGAATCAGTTCCCACACTAATTCCGTAATTGAAAGTTTTTTTACCAATGGCAAAAACTGTTGCACCAGCACCACTATCGGTTACGTAATTGTCGGCCGATGAAGTTTTGCTCATGCCAATTACCTTAAATCTTTCAAAAGCATTGCGGTCGGTACTTTCGCTCATGGCTCCGCTTATTTGAGCAAGCCCCATTCCATCGCCAATTATAAAAATCACTTTTTTAACTTTTGGCTTTTTAGCTTTTTGGGTAAACGAATAAGATCCGCCAATAGCAAGCAACACCAATAGTATTACTCCAAAACTGAATACATTTTTTTTCAATTGTTTAAAAAATTTATTGGGTTCAAATATAATAGCCTTATTCAATTCCTTATTCTTGCAGCGTAAATTAATTATTAATTATGGCAATTAGACTATTTGTAACAGGCGGAACTTTTGATAAAGAATACAATGAATTAACAGGACAATTGTTCTTTAAAGATTCACATATCAATGAAATTCTGAAACTTGGCCGCAGCCGATTAGATTTAAGTGTGCGCACATTGATGTTAATTGATAGTTTAGAAATGACCGATACGGATAGAAATATCATTTTGGAAAGTTGCCAGCGTTGCGATGAAAATAAAATAGTAATTACCCACGGAACTGATACCATGACCGAAACGGCTAAATATTTAGCTGATAAAATTCCAGGTAAAACTGTGGTGATTACAGGAGCCATGATTCCGTATAAATTTGGCTCAAGTGATGGATTATTTAACCTTGGAAGCGCTTTGGCTTTTGTACAAAGCTTACCTGCAGGTATTTATATTGCCATGAATGGTCGCTATTACGACTGGAACAACTGCAAAAAGAACAAACAAACTGGCTTTTTTGAGGAGTTGGGGTAAGGGTACTAATGAAATTGTATTTATATTTAAACAAAGAAACACATGTAGAAACGTGGATTAATGGTGGAGGTCCAGTAACATTATCTTTAGCAAGTAATTATTGGAATAAAGATAGAAATGGAATTTATACTCCTGATGAAAATCTTCAAATCGAATCAAAGGGAGATCCTTTATATATACCAGGAGTATTTGAATTTGGTAACAATGTTACAATTCATGCCGAGAATAATAAAATATTTTATAATGGAATGATAAATCATAATATTTATCATTATCAAAAATTTGAAGATGCACTAATAATTTGTTTTAGTACTAATTTCCATCAAAAGGCTGCTCTTAAGTTTAAGAAAATGTTTTGCGTTGAAATTATTGATTATGTAAAACTTTTTAATTCTTTGAATGAACAAATAGGTTTAATTGGAAAAGATGGCTTTTGTCAGTATACAAAAGGACTAAATAGGAATCATTTTTTGAAATCTATTGAAGATAAATGGCAAAAAGAATATAGAATTATCTGGGTTGGTTTAAGTGAAAAAGTAGATGTTTTCATTCCAAAAGGCATTGCAATCGACAGGACAAGAGATTTAAACATAAAGACAAGTTTGTATTAATTTAGTTAATGTAGAAATCCAAAACCTACAGCCACATAGGTAAATCAAATATTAGTTTTATTTTGCAACACAAGTATTTTATCAGTATCAATGAAAGTTTTTAAATTTGGGGGTGCATCGGTAAAAGATGCAGATGCGGTCAGAAATGTCGCAAAGGTGTTAGGCAATTTTGCCAACGAAAATGTATTAATTGTTATTTCAGCAATGGGAAAAACTACTAATTTGTTAGAAAAATTAGTAGATGCTTATTTCAATAGAACCGATGCTAAGTACTCAACTTTGGAGGAAATAAAGCAATTTCATTATAATATTATTGATAAATTATTACCACAAACACAAAGCCACGCTTTTGATGATATAGAAAACATTTTTATTGAATTAGAATGTTTGCTGGAGGCGGAGCCTGATAATAATTACGATTACCATTACGATCAAATTGTAAGTTATGGTGAAATATTATCAACTAAAATAGTAAGTACTTACTTAAATGAAGCCGGTTTAAAAAACCGTTGGATGGATGCTCAAAATTTTATAAGCACCGATAATACTTACCGCGAAGGAAAGGTAAATTGGAGTTTAACCAACGAAAAAATAGCCAAAACCTTAAAACCAATTGTACAAAAAAAGATGGTTATTACCCAAGGTTTTATTGGTCGCAGTTCGGTTAATACCACGGTAACATTGGGCCGAGAAGGTTCTGATTACAGTGCAGCAATTTTTGCTTTTTGTTTAGATGCCGAAAGTGTAACCATATGGAAAGATGTAGCCGGAGTTATGAATGCCGATCCAAAACGTTTTGCTGAAGCAGTAAAAATTTCAGGTTTGAGTTATAATAAAGCCATTGAAATGGCCTTTTATGGCGCTACGGTAATTCACCCAAAAACCATTCAACCACTTTTAAACAAAGAAATTCCTTTATATGTAAAATCGTTTATCAATCCTGGCGATGAAGGAACAACAGTAGGGGTTCCTCGAGAAAAAGAAGACTTGGTTCCAACTTATATTTTCAAGCAAAATCAAATGCTGATTTCTATAGCTAGTAAAGATTTTAGCTTTATAGTAGAAGAAAATCTGAGCAGTATTTTTTCATTATTTGCTAGTTATGGAGTAAAGATAAATGTAATGCAAAATTCTGCTATTAGTTTTACCGTTTGTGTTGACTATAATGAGCACAAATGCAATGATTTAATCAACGAATTGGAGCAGAATTACAGGGTAAAATCGAACAACAATTTAGAGCTTTTAACCATTAGTAATTACGAATCGGCTGAAGCCAATAAATTTACCGAAGGCAAAAAAATATTGTTGGAACAACGTAATAGGCGCTCATTGCAATTAGTATTGGCATAAAAAATAAGCAAAAGCAACCATATTAAATTTTAGGCTGACTTTTGCTTATATACAATTTACTGTTACTTTTGGCAGGCAATTTGTAAACCTTATTTAATAACACATAACATAGATATACCATGAAAAAAACGCTTTTAGTTTTAATGTGCTTAATAACCATTAGTGGTTGGGCACAAAAAAGTCAAGTAGAGTCAGCTGCTCTATACTTTAACAATGCAGAAATGGAAGATGCTAAAAAAGCCATTGATGCCGCATTTGAACATCCAGATACCAAAGATAATGTTAAAATGCTTTATTACAGAGCTGCAATTTATGATACCATTGCTACATCGAAAGATGAAAAAGTTAGAAAATTAGATATTGATGCTGCAGAGAAATGGGCTTTGGCTGCAAAACGTTGCTTAGAGTTAGATAAAAAAGAAATTTACAAAGAGCAAATTGAATATAATATAGTTAATGCTGCATTTGCTTGTAATAGTGCTGCATACGAAGCTAGCCAAAGAAGTGATTACAAAAAAATCCAATCATATTATCAATTGGTTATTGACTTATTGCCTTATGATAAAAATGGTGATATGAAAACCAACAATTTAACTGAAAAGTCAATTGTTTTCAATCAATTCTATTTTGCCAATAAAGAAAAAATCAAGGAAGATCAAAAAAAATATTTGAAGCGTTTAATTGAATTAGACTACCAAGATCATTTGATTTACGCTTATTTAACTAATATATACCTTGAAGAAGGCGATACAAATACAGCAATTAGTTACTTAGAAAAAGGCAGAACTTTATTTCCAGAAAAGAAAGATTTAATTGGACAAGAGATTAATATTTATATAGCTCAAAACAAGCTAGATATATTAATGCAAAAGGTTGAACTTGCAAATGAACAAAAACCTGAAGACCCTGATTTAATTTATACTAGAGGAAATTTATACGATAATGCTGCAACCGGATTTACGAAAGAAATTAAAAAATACAAAGAGGAGGCAGCTGCAATAAATAAAAAAGCTAAGATCGAAAAAAATGTTGCTACTAAAAAGCAATTAGAGGCACAGGCTAAAGATTTAAGCACAAAAGTAATAGAGTTAAATAAAAAAGCAGCTCAATACCAATCAAAGGCTGAGGCTGATTACTTTAAAGCTATTGACTTAAACCCTGATATGATTGATGCATACTATAATTTAGGTGCGTTAACAAATAACAAAACAACTGCAATTGCTGAAAAAATTAATGCCATAGATGCTAAAACGCAAACAGAATACGACAAAAAATTCAATGCATATAAAAAAGTTCAAGACAGTATTTTTAGCGTAGCAATTGCTCAATTTGAAAAAGTAATTGAAATTGCTGAAGTAAAATCTGAAAAAACAGCTGAAGATAAAGCAATTAAATACGCATATCTTAAAGATGCTTATTATAGTTTACAATTAATTTATGCAGGTATGAAAAATGAAAGCAAATCAAATGAATACCGCGCTAAGAAAGAAGAAGTAATAATCAATAGCAAGAAAAAAGGGTAGTGCCCAAATTATTAATAACCACAAAAACCGACTAGATAATAAATAGTCGGTTTTTTTATATTTTAAATTATTACTTAACATAATGTTAATTATAAGATATATTTAAAATATGCAGATTATAGCTTTAGCTTGAATTACTAATAACTAAACAATACATTTGAAAAATAACTTTAAGAAGTTACACGATAACTATTAATGGCAATAAGAAATTTAAGAATACATTTTTATCCAACATTTATTTTTAAAAGGAAAAATATTCATTTTGCGCTTGCCATTTTGTTTGTATTAAACAGCATTTCCAAATCAAATGCCCAAACCGTGTTTTGCCCACCAAATATTAATTTTGAAAACGGAAATTTAGATAATTGGTTATTCTACACCGGTTTTTGTTGTCCAATTGTTGCTAACAACCCGACTGCAGCCATTTTAAATCGACATAATTTAATGTCAGGCTCCGGTGTTGATCCTTATGGAGGATTTCCAGTTGTAGCTCCCGATGGTGGAAATTATTCATTAAAATTAGGAAATGATAATACTGGAGCTCAGGCTGAAAGAGCCCGTTATTATATAAGAATTCCTGCTGGTGTAAATGATTACAAATTAATTTTTAAATATGCTGTTGTTTTTCAAAATCCTGGACATAATGATTGGGATCAACCTCGTTTTAGTGTAAATGCTTTTGATTCAGCAACAAATACTTTACTTCCTTGTGTAAATTTTAATTTTGTTGCCACCTCTGCATTACCCGGTTTTTTTCGTGTTGGTTCTTCAGACGTGTATTATAAAAGTTGGTCATCTGCTAATTTAGATTTATCTGGTTATGGTGGCAAAACAATTGCTGTAGATTTTGCAAGTGGTGATTGTACGCATACAGCGCATTTTGGCTATGGTTATGTGGATGTAAATTGTGATCAATATAAAATTTCCACCATTTCATGTAAAGGAAATCCTATTTCCACACTTATTGGGCCAAGTGGATTTACCGATTATAAATGGTATGATTCTTCTTTTACCAATCTATTAGGAAGTTCGCAAATTTTAAATATTTCAACCCCTACCATTTACAATAAATTCAAATTAATAACAAAACCTTACCCTACTTTTGGTTGTGCTGATACATTGACGACTGTAATAAGAATTTCTGATTTAAAATTAAATTTACAAAATGATACGCTGGTATGTGGAGGCACTCCATTTCCACTTCAAAATACGGCTACAGTAAGTTCATTTTTTCAGCCAATTAATTATAATTGGACACCTTCAACAGGGCTTAGTTGCAGCAATTGTTTAAACCCTGTAGTTTCTCCGCCAAGTACTACAAAATACTTGTTAACCACCACAGATGTAAATGGTTGTGTACAAAAAGATAGTTTTACAGTTACATTGAAGTTAAACATTACTAGTCAACCCAAAAACATTTCAGTTTGCTTGGATAGCATAGCAAAATTTAAAGTAACGGTAAATAGTACACTCACCTTTTCATATCAATGGAAAAAAAATGGGGTAAATATTATTGGTGCTACCACCGATTCTCTTGTAATTCCAAATGCCAGTTATAGCGATACCGCAAATTATTCTGTTTTGGTAATTGCCAATTGCGATAGTGTAATTTCTAATATTGCAACCCTCAAAATAATAAAGCCAGTTTTTGTAATTCAACCTGTTAGTTTATTACAATGCCCCGGCACAAGGGCTGTTTTTAAAACAACTGTAACGAGCGATACTAATATGGTTTATCAATGGTTTAAAAGAGGCATACTTATTCCTGGGGCCAATAAAGATTCCTTGGTAATTAATAATATTGGAAATTTAGATACAGGGTTTTATTATTTAAAAGTAACTGGTAAATGTAGCTATACCAATAGTGATACTGTAAAATTAACCATAGCGTATACAACTATTATTAATTCACAACCTCAATCTATTTCTCAATGTAAGAATAGTAAAGCAGTTTTTAAAGTAAAAGCAATTGGGCCTGGAATATTGAGTTATCAATGGAAAAAAGGAAACATTGATTTGATTGGACAAACTAAAGATTCATTGGTTTTAAATAATTTAAATTATTCCGATTCGGGTGATTATTCAGTAAAAATTTGGAGTTTGTGCGATACAGTAATTTCTTCTTTTGCTAAGCTTATTATATTTAAAAGTACTACCATATTAACTCAGCCAGTTAATGTTTCGGCATGTAAAGATAGTACAGTAAAATTTAAGGTAAATGCTGATGGTTACGGAAATGTAGCTTATAAATGGAAAAAGAATGGACAAGATATTATTGGTGCTAATGCGGATTCACTTGTAATCCCAATTGTTAATTATTTCGATACTGCTGATTATTCGGTTTTAGTTTCCTCATTTTGCGATAGCGTTTTATCAAATAGTGTTAAACTTAAAGTTTTCTTTCCAATATTTACCACGCAGCCTATTAGTATTTTACAATGTTCAGGCACTAAAGCTATTTTTAAATCAAGGGTTACAAATGATACTAATATCATTTACAAATGGTATAAAAATGGAAATTTAGTTATTGGAGCCAATAAAGATTCGCTAGTAATTAACAATATCACTAACTCTGATACTGGTTTTTATCAAATAAAAGCTATTGGTAAATGTACATCTATTTTCAGCGACACTGTTTATTTAAGATTGTACAAAAACACCACAATAAATACTCAACCACAATCTGTTTCACAATGTATAAATACAACAGCTTTTTTAACTGTAAAAGCTACTGGATCAGGTGTAATATCTTATCAATGGAAAAAAGGGAATACTATTCTTTTAGGACAAACCAACGATTCTTTAATAATAAATAATATAAATTACGCTGATACTGGAATTTATTCTGTTAATGTAAAAAGTAATTGCGATAGTGTAGCTTCTGCTACCGCAAGAATTTCAATTGTTCCTAACACAAAAATAATACTTCAACCTCAAAGCGTTTTACAATGCCTTAACTCTAAAGTGGTTTTGAAAGTAAAAGGAACTGGAACTGGTTTGGTAACTTACCAATGGTTGAAAAATAACAATATCATACTAGGCTCAAATGCAGATTCTTTATATTTTAATGCTGTTAATGCTAGCGATTCTGCCAATTATTCAGTAATTGTTAGAAGCCAATGTGATAGTGTAATTTCTCAAATTGCAAAAATAAGTTTGTACCCAAATAGCAAAGTGAATCTACCTAAAACAACCTATTTGTGCACAGAAATTGGGAAAATTGGAATAAGTAAATTTAAATCTTATTTATGGAATACAGGTGTAAAAACTGATTCTATTTTAGTTCCAACTAATGGAAGTTATTGGATAAAATATGAAGATTTTAATGGCTGCTTTAACACTGATACAACCCAAATAATTCTAAATTCGAGGCCGTTAATAAAAGCTGGAAAGGATACAGTTATGTGTAATGACTTAGAATTAAAAGTTAAAGGGGCTGCCATAAATTATGATTCTGTTTTTTGGGTTCAAAATGATTTTGGTACATTTGGTAATTACAAATTACTTCAAACTACCTTTAAAGCCAAACCAACAACTGAAGGAAATAAGTGGCTCGTTTTGTCTTCAAAAAACAAATGTGGTGTTTTATTAGATTCTTTTAAAGTATACTTCACCCCTATTCCAAATGCATATTTTGAACCAAGTGATACTTTGGTTTGTCAATTTTCAAAACCTGTTACAATTACCCCAATTGATTCCATTGGCGTATTTGCAGGAGAACACATATTTAATAAGTTATTTACACCTAATGTTATTGGGATTTTTAAAATTAAGTATATTATTTCTAGAAATTTTTGTAGCAGTAACAGTGAAAAAACAATTGAAGTAGTACCTCAGCCCATAGCTGAGTTTTACACAATGCCATTGAATCCCAATATTGATAAGTCTGTTCAATTTGTATCAAATAGTAAATTTGCTAATAATTATTTATGGACTTTTGAAAATACTATATTTAGTAACATACAAAATCCAATCTATCATTTTTTAGATGAAGGGTTTTATCGCATTCAATTAAAAGCCATTAACCGCATTTGTAGCGATACAACCTCCAAATTATTGCATATTAAAGGTAGTAATAATATTTTTATTCCTAATGCATTTACTCCTAATCAAAATGGATTAAACGAAGAGTTTAGAGTATTGTACAATAACTCAAAAGGAGCAGTTTTAAGTATTTATAACCGTTGGGGCCAATTAATTTTTACCAGCAATAATGTAAACAAAGGCTGGGATGGAACTTTTGATGGAAACCCTTGCCAAGAAGATGTTTATTACTATATTGTTGATTATACCAATAACGATGATATAGTAAAGCAACTTAAAGGAAATATTACATTAATTAGGTAGTTTTTATTCAAAAACAGAAGCATTTGTATAAAGCGAAGATATTTGTAATAACTGGCTTAAGCACAGCATTCGCTTGAATCTTGCGGATGAATATATTGAAAAGCCTCCGGCTGATTTATTAAGATAAAGGCAGGACGCCAATTAGACACACGCTCGAAAGATGAAATTGATTGTCTAAGGCTAATAAAACACCATTTTCCACCCAAAAAATCTCTTTTAAATATTAAATCAAAAAAATTATCTTGCGCCTTTATGATAAAAGAAGCAACATTAGAATACAATACCGAACGAAATAAATTAATACTTTCGGAATACGGACGCAGTATTCAAAAAATGGTAGATTATGCTACCCAAATAGAAGACATTGAAAAACGCAAAAAAGTAGCTGACGAAATATTAACCTTAATGGGTCAGCTTAACCCCCACTTGCGCGATATTGCTGACTACAAGCACAAACTTTACGATCATTTATTCATTATTTCTGATTTTAAATTAGAGCTTGATTCGCCTTATCCAAAACCGACTAGAGAAACAGTTTTTGTGAAGCCAGAACCAATGAAATATCCGCAAAGCAAAATTTCGTACAGGTTTTATGGCAAAAATATTCAAAACATGATTAACAAGGTTACTGAATTGCCCGAAGGGCCTTTTAAAACCTCGTATATCAATGCCATTGGAAGTTTTATGAAAACCAATTGCCGCAATTGGAACGATGAAGTAATTGGCGATGAACAAATAATGGCTCACTTAGAACAACTAAGTGATGGTAAAATTCAAATTAACGATTCGGAGGATATTGATTTTAAAGCGCAACAAATGCGTAGAATGAACAATAACCAAAACAACAATCACAGAAATAACAACAATCGTAATTTTAGAAACAACAATAATAATAACCACAGAAACAACAATAATAACAATAACCGCAAACCAAATAACAACAACCAAAACAACAAAAATCCTACTTTAGGAAGTAACGATAGCGGTTATAGAAAATTCAACAGTAAAGATAGATAATTAATTAATTTCCATGCATTTACAACGTATTATTTTCAACTTTAAAAACGGCATGGAAGCCCTGCTAACCAATAAGTTTAGGGCCTTATTAACTTCGCTTGGAATTATATTTGGAGTGGCTGCAGTTATAGCAATGCTTGCCATTGGGAATGGTGCCGAAAAACAAATTTTAGAACAAATTAAACAAGTTGGTTCTAATAATATTGTTATAAAACCCATTATTAAAACCAAAGAAGAAGAAAAACAATTGAAAGAAAGTGGTATTGAACAAAAAAAGTTTAGCCCAGGTTTAAGTATGCATGATGCTGAAAACATTAGGCAAGTTTTGGCCGATGTAGAAGTAGTTAGCAGCGAAATAGAACAACAAACTTTATTTATTAGATCAGGAATTAAGCTTGGCGGCAAGCTAGTTGGAGTAAGTAACGATTATTTTCATTTGCTTGATTTTTCGCTATTGAGTGGCAACTTTTTTAGCGATTTCCAATTGATAAATGCGCAACCAGTTTGTATTATTGGCTCCAAAGTAGCCACCAAATTTTTCAATACCGAAGATCCAATTGGTAAAGAAATAAAATGCGGCAATAATTGGTTGAAAATTGTGGGTGTTTTAAACAATAAAAACGTGGATGAAGGCAATATGCAAAAGCTTTCTATCCGTAATGTAGACTTAGAAATTTATACTCCCGTAAAAACATTTTTATTGCGTTATAAAAACCGTGGCTTAGTAACTATTTCGGGCTTAAAAGCTTCGCAAAACCAAGAAGAAGGAAATAATCAAAATACAACAGATAATAACTACCATCAGTTAGACAGATTAGTGGTTAAGGTGGCAAAAAGTTCTGAAATTGAAGCAACTGTAGATGTATTGCAACGCATTTTATTACGCAGGCACAATGGAGTAAATGATTTTGAAATCATTGTACCAGAGTTGCTTTTAAAACAAGAACAAAAAACCAAAAAATTATTCAATACCGTATTAGGAATTATAGCCTCAATTTCGCTGTTAGTGGGTGGAATTGGCATTATGAATATTATGCTTGCAAGCGTTTTGGAGCGTGTTAAAGAAATTGGTTTACGCATGAGTATTGGAGCAAGTAAGCGCGATATTGTAATGCAATTTATGGCCGAAAGTGTAACCATTAGCGTAAGTGGAGGTATTATCGGTATTTTCTTAGGCATTGCCATTAGTTTAATTATTCAAGCAGCTACCGATATTGAAACCATTGTTTCACCAATAAGTGTATTTTTAAGTTTTACCATTTCAATAAGCGTTGGATTGGTGTTTGGTATACTGCCTGCTAAGCGCGCAGCCATGCAAGATCCAGCAGAGTGTTTGAGATAATTTATTCAAAAAAATTTTATGCAAAAAATAGCCAATTATATTAATGGAGCGTTAGTAGAACCTAATGCAAAAAGTTATTTAGACAATATAAATCCTGCCACAGGAAAAGTATATTCACTTTGCCCTGATAGTGATGAAACTGATGTAGAATTAGCTTACCAAGCAGCAAACGCAGCCTTCCCTGAATGGAGCAATATGAGTGCCGATGGAAGAAGTAAAATTCTTTTGAAATTGGCTGCGCTAATGGAAGAAAATATCGAACAATTAGCCATTGCTGAAAGCATAGATCAAGGTAAGCCTGTTTGGTTAGCCAAGCTTGGCGAAATACCAAGAGCAGTTCAAAATATTCATTTTTTTGCTACCGCAATTGAGCATTATGCTAGCGAGTCGCACTCTATGGGAAGCCACGCCATTAACTATACTTTGCGCACTCCAATTGGAGTGGTAGGTTGTATCAGTCCTTGGAATTTACCTTTGTATTTATTTACTTGGAAAATAGCCCCTGCCCTAGCTGCAGGTAATTGTGTAGTTGCAAAACCAAGCGAAGTTACGCCAATGACAGCTTACTTATTTTCTGAATTATGCATACAAGCAGGAATGCCAAAAGGCGTTTTAAACATTGTTCATGGTTTGGGCGGAAAAGTAGGTTCTGCTATTGTTTCGCATCCCGGAATTTCGGTTATTTCATTTACAGGTGGAACCAAAACTGGTGCTGAAATAGCTAGAGTTGCTGCACCCATGTTTAAAAAACTATCGTTGGAATTAGGAGGAAAAAATCCGAATATCATTTTTGCGGATTGTGATTTTGAGAAAGCGGTGAGTGAAAGTGTTCGTTCATCTTTTACCAATCAAGGTGAAATTTGCCTATGTGGCTCACGTATTTTTATTGAAAAACCAATTTACGAAAAGTTCAAAGCAGCATTTATTGAAAAAACCAAAACCATGAAAGTGGGAAATCCTCTACTCGATGATACTAAAGTGGGCGCTATAGCAAGTAAAATGCACTTTGATAAAGTGTTGAGTTATGTTGATTTAGCCAAACAAGAAGGTGGAACCATTTTATATGGAGGCCATAAAATACAACTAGATGGTGAAAATGCGGAAGGTTATTTTATGGAACCAACCATTATAGAAGGTTTGGCGTATAACTGTAGAACTAACCAAGAAGAAATTTTTGGCCCTGTAGTTACCTTAACTCCATTTGAAACCAAAGAAGAAGTTTTGAAAATGGCTAATAGCACGCAATATGGCTTAGCTGCTACCATTTGGACAGAAAATTTAAATACCGCTCATTACATGGCCGCGCAGGTTAAAAGTGGAATTATTTGGATTAACTGTTGGTTACTGCGCGATTTAAGAACTCCTTTTGGAGGAATGAAACAAAGTGGTGTTGGCCGCGAAGGTGGTTGGGAAGCTTTAAGGTTTTTTACAGAACAGAAGAATGTTTGTATAAAATTATAACTAATACCCTCTCCTATTTAATTCGTTTTGATATTTGCGTGCATTTATTTGATGTTGGCTAAATGTTTCAGCAAAATTATGATACCCGCTAAAGTCTTCTTTTGCACAAAAATAAATATAATTATGATTTGGCGCATTCAACACTGCATCAATGGCAGCAGCCGATGACATGCATATTGGACCTGGTGGTAAACCTTTATTTAAATAGGTATTATATGGATTATTAATAGCTGTATGGATACTCAAAACTCGATTTACGGCTGTATCGTTCAAGGCAAAAATAATAGTTGGGTCTGCTTGTAAAGGCATTCCAATTTTAAGCCTGTTCAAATATGCCCTAGCTATTATTGGCATTTCATCTACTTTATTGGTTTCGCTCATTACTATAGAGGCCAATGTAGCAACTTGTAGCGGACTCATTTTTAACAATATGGATTTGGTAGTTCTGCTGCTATTCCAAAAGCTGTTATACTCTTTAAACATACGTTCCATAAAACGAGTACTATTAATATTCCAATACATATTATAGGTATTGGGTATAAACAAGCTGATAATATTATTGCTATCCATATTTACTTTTTGCAATAAAATACTATCACTCATTAATGCCATGAGCTTGTTGCTATCTAATTCTATTTGTTTACTAATGGTAGCTGCTAAGTTGCTTTTTCTTCTTGCATAGTTAATTATTAAGTTAACGGGTTCTTGCCTACCCAATTTTAAAATCCTAATCAATTGAATATTACTTAAGCGCGGTATTATCTTGTAACGTCCCGGCTTTATATTTTTATCCAAATTCAATAATTTAGCTACTCTTTCAAACGATTCAACATTGTCAAGCAGATTATCTTTTTGCAAATTTAAAATGAGCCTATCAAAACTTTGGTTTGATTGAATATAAATATATGCTGTTTTGTTTAAATCGGGATTGGTATTACTTAAAAACAAGTCGGAAGTAATTTTATACAAAGCAAAAAGCAATAATAGTCCAATAATTATACTTGTATAACGCCAACTTATGGTATAGTTTCTCATCTAGTTATATATTTGCAGTGGCACAATAAAAACATTTGATTTGAATTTATCAATTCAATAAAGTTATTTGCCATAAATTTTTTAGAATATTAATTCCCAAATACTTTTATTTAGTTAAAACAAAAGTATTTTTACAAAACAATAAATGATAGTAATTACAGGTGCTGAAGGGTTTATAGGTTCATGTTTGGTAGCCAAATTAAACCAACATAATTTTAATGATTTAATTTTAGTTGACGACTTTGATACTTGGCCAAACCGTGCGGCTAATTTAATAGGTAAAAAATATTCGGCAAAAGTAAATAGAAAAGACTTTTTTGCTTGGCTTGCCAAAAATGCCAATCAAGTTCAGTTTGTATTTCATATTGGCGCGCGCACTGATACCACCGAAACCGATGCAGCTATTTTTAAAGAACTTAATTACGATTTCAGTAAATCGCTATGGGATATTTGCGTGAGCGAAGGAATAGGAATGGTTTATGCATCAAGTGCTGCTACATATGGCGAGGGCGAAAATGGTTATGATGACGATGTAACCAAATTAAACACTTTAAATCCATTGAATTTATATGGTAAATCGAAAAATGATTTTGATAAATGGGCTGTAAACCAAACTAAGCAACCTTATTTTTGGGCAGGGCTAAAGTTTTTTAACGTGTATGGCCCTAACGAATACCATAAAGGCCGAATGGCATCGGTTATTTTCCATGCATTTAACCAAATCAAGGAAAATGGTAAGGTGAATTTATTTAAGTCGCACAGGGCAGATTATAACGATGGGGAACAAATGCGCGATTTTATTTATGTTAAAGACCTTTGCGATGTTTGTTTATTTTTAATGGAAACACGCAAAAATTCGGGTATATATAATTTAGGAACGGGTAAAGCGCGTACTTGGAACGACTTGGTGAAAGCTATTTTTAGTGCATTACAATTAGAACCAAATATTGAATACATTCCTATTCCTGAAGATATTAGAGATAAATACCAATACTTTACTGAAGCCAATATGGATAAATTAAAAGCTATTGGCTATACAAAACCATTTACACCCATTGAAGAGGCTGTAAAGGATTATGTAACTAACTATTTAGCGCAAGGCTTATACGAGTAAATTAGAAATATTTTTCTTCCATATCGCTCAATTCAAATTCAAGTGCATTGGTTGAAATATTTATTTCGATTAATGAAAGAGAAAGCGATGCTAAAAATATAAGCAAACTGAGTCCAAAAATTAATTGGGCAACTAGTGCATAGTTTATGTATAAAAATATCATGCATAATACACACAGAAATATGCTTAAGACGCCTAAGCCCTGCATGTACTTTATTAACTTTATTCTAAGTCTTAAGTTTTTAAGTTGTGCTATTACCACTTTTTCATTTTCGCCATTTTGTATAAATTTAGCATGTAAGTTTCTGATTAAATTAGCCAATGCCAAAAACCTATTGGTATAAGCAAGCATAAGTAAGCTAATGGCAGGAAATAAAATGGCAGGTGTGGTTAAGGTTAATTCCATTGGGCAAATATAAACATATAAAAATAGTTAAAGTAAAAAGTACTTAAACTGCCATGCAATAAAAGATAATTAAACTAATTTGCTCATCACTTTTCCCAAACAGTTATGCAGGAATATTTTTACAGCAAACCAATCATCATTTAAAATAATAATATAAATATTGAAGATTTTGCTTTGAGCAATGAGTTTTTTAAAGTAAAAACAATGATAACCAATCACCAATTTTTTAAGAACTAGAAATAAATGTGCTGTTAAATTCGGCTTGTTTTAGTGCTAATAATAAATATGTTTGTAAATAGGAAAAAAATTATCTAGTTGTGCCTATCTAATCAAATATAGAGATGGTCTCATTTTAATGGACATATATATAAGTTAGCCGTCAGTTTAACAGAAAAGAAACAGTATTAAAAATTAATTTATAAAATGGAATTTAATTTAATAATGGGATTTATTGCTTTCGTTTTTACTTCTATTTTTGTCGGAATATGCGGTGGAATAATTTACTTAATTTATTTGCCTATAAAACGTAAACTTCTAAAAAGTGGAAAACTAACTCCAGCGAAAAGCAAACGAATAAATATAATCTATATATTTCTACTTTTCTTATTTTCAGCATATCAGACTTTTGACGCCTTTTTTCCATCTGAAAGTTTTTATGAAGAAGAATTCAAAACAGTTACGTTAAGAGAGATTCCAAAATCAGCCAAATTTGTTTCTAAAAAATCTTCATATCCAGATTTTCAGGGAGATTATTGTTCAAGCTCACAAATAAAATTATCAAAAGAAGATTACCAAAAACTTTTAACACAACTCAAGTCAGACAATCAGTTTACTGAAAATGGACAAAATATAGGGTTTGAGGAATTCTTTTATACTTTAGGAAACAAGACAGAAAAGAAATTTACGGCAAGTTTTATAAGACAAATTAAAGGCGAAGAAGATCATTATTTAAACATTGCTTTCTATGATGATAACCAAACAATATTCATAAACGTTTATGTTTCATAAAAACCGAACGACTAACAGACACTACAACGGATTTGGGCATTGGGCTTAATGAAAAAATGGTTTTGTATTTGGGTTCCGAAGCTTCGGGATGAAAATCCGAAGAATGGTCTTAATTTAGTCCCAAACTCGCTGTAGTACCATAACGTTTTTCCAAAACATAAACGACAATAAAATTAAAAGTATTGATATTAAAACGAGAAATTGGTAAACAAACAGTAAGAAAATAAAAATATTTAACCTCCATGGGCAGCAAGGTGTTTTTTGAAAATAATTTTGTGCTGATGTCGTTCAGCATGTTTTTTTAACAAATTACAGCGTAATATGAGCTTTTTGATTATTTGTTAAGTTTTAAAACATAATTAATCATTATTACCAAAAAGCCTCCAAGTGGAGGCTTTTTTTGTGAAATATATTTCACGAATTGGCGTTATATACTCCAATTATGACAAAAACAATTTTCATCCTATTATTTATTTCTGCTGTTTCTATTGCTTCAGGACAAGCTAATTTTTATAAAAAATTGGCAGACTCTGCATTTACATTAACGAAACAAAATGTTAGTTACGATCCAACTTACATTCAAATTGACTATCCAAATGGTGATGTTCCAAATGGCAAAGGAGTATGCACTGATGTGGTAATTAGGGCTTATAGAAAATTGGGAATTGATTTACAAAAAGAGGTTCATGAGGATATGAAAACAAATTTTTCAAAATACCCAACCAATTGGGGGTTAAATACGCCTGATAAAAACATTGACCACAGGCGTGTTCCTAACTTAATGACATTTTTTAATAGAAAAGGGACTTCCAAACCAATATCAACTAATTCAACTGATTATTTACCGGGTGATATTGTATGTTGGAATCTTGGAGGTTCAGTTACACATATTGGGATAATAGTGAATAAGAAATCTTTAAATGGTGAAAGATTTTTAATAGTTCATAATATTGGCGGTGGACAAGTACTGGAGGACTGTTTGTTTAACTTCAAAATAATTGGACATTACCAATACAAAAAATAAAGAATATAAATTGGTAAAGTTCAATTATGACTTATCTAATATTTAATACTAGTAAAAAAATGCATTTTAATAATTCATTTTGTTTTTTTATCTTTTATTAGCATGTTTACCGAACGTTTTTGAATAAGCCCTATGTATATAGGATTCACACTATGACTTTAGAAAAAATATTATGAAAACACTACAAAACATAATTAGCATTATAACAATAACAATACTTTGTTCGTGTAACAATTCTTTGTCAAACAAAGGTGAAGCAACCCAAATAGACAGTATAGATAGTGAAATTACCAGTATTTCTGATCAAACAGGTAACCCATTAGCACTTACAAATGAGGAAGAAGAAAGTGACAAATTTACAACCATAAAATTTAATGAGCTTTCCATTACTATCAATCGTTCATTTGATTTTGACAATGACAATGAAATTGACCCAATTCAAAAGGATACAGTTCAAATCAATGCTCAATTTGGAGAGCAAATTTGCCTTTGGTCGGTATTTTCACCGACCAATTTAATGAGTAGGTTGGTGAAAACTCCAACCTCAAGCAAAGTGGTAATTACAAATTGAATTCAATAAAATTACTTTGTTTATTTTTTACAAATTGGTTTTATTCGGCAATAATTGAATTGCACTGAGTCCTTCAAATTTATAAATTAACTATATAAAAGTGTTTTAAATTAACCATGAAAATTAATACAAAAATTCCCGAGAAACTTGTTCCATATTTTAAAAGAGAACTTAACAATGCGGCTATTGCTTTTAAGTTAAAACACTACCATTTGTGTTGGCAACATCTTGAAAGAGCGCACATTTTAGGGCAACCTTATCCTTTGGCTCATACTATTGTTCATTATAAAATGTTGGGCTTTGGAATTAGTACAAAAAATATTAAAGAAGTTTTTGGCCAAATACCACGTTTGGTTTTTGGTGGTGTAAAATCATTTGTTGGAGAAATTCCAATTGGTAATACAGGTGGTGCAAATGTTCCTCCGTTGAAGCCAATGCAAATACCTGAAGATTTGAGCCAAATTATTCATCAAACAAAAAAATAATTCAACCCAATACTTAAAATAATAGAATAATATGAATTTAAGAAAGGCCACTTTTATAGAAATACCTGCTATTTGGGAAATATTACAGCAAGCTATTCTGCAAAGGAAGCTGGATGGCAGCGACCAATGGCAAAATGGTTATCCAAATGAACAAGTTGTTCATAATGATATTTCGAATGGATATGGGTATGTGCTAGTTGATAATAATTTGATAATAGCATATGCGGCTATTATATTTGGCATTGAACCAGCTTACAATGATATAAAAGGAAAATGGCTAACCAATGGCGATTATGTGGTAATACACCGAGTGGCAACATTAAATGCAGTAAAAAGAAAAGGAGTTGCTACAAATTTATTTAAGATGATAGAGGATTTGTGTGTGAAAGAAAATGTTTATAGTATTAAGGTGGATACTAATTTTGACAATATACCCATGCTCAAAATTTTTGATAAACTGGGTTATGTGTATTGTGGTGAGGTGTTGTTAATGGGAGCACCCCGAAAAGCATACGAAAAAGTAATATCAATAAATTAATAGTCTAAAATAAATTATACAAAAAAATAGTGAGTATACCTTTAAGTTTTAAACGCAATAATGGTAACGCTTTGCACCTTTAAAATAAAACACTTTTGTTAAAAGGAAACATAACTTTAACCAACACTATTAAACAAATAGTTAAGGTATTTAATCACAATTTACATGAATATTCAAGAACAAATAAATGAATATATATTAAGTCAAACTGAGGCAAAATGTAGCGATTTGCAAACACTGCATCAACTAATTTTGGAAATGATGCCAGCCTGCAAGCTTTGGTTCTTAGATGGTAAAAACAGTGAAAATAAAGTAGTTTCTAATCCTAATATTGGGTACGGAACACTTACCATTACATATGCTGATGGAAAAACGAGAGCATTTTATCAAATAGGTTTGAGTGCCAATACTACAGGGATTTCAGTTTATATTATGGGTATTAAAGATAAAACTTACTTGAACAATACTTTTGGTAAAGATATTGGCAAAGCAAGTGTAAGTGGTTATTGTATCAAATTTAAAAAATTGAAGGATATTAATATGGATATTCTAAAAGCAGCAATACAAAATGGAATAGAACAAAATACTTAAGCGGTAAAATTTTTAATAATTTTATTAAAAAAATCCACCTAAAATTAACATCATTTTTTTAGCACAATTATTGAATATATTGCTTGCATGTTTAAAAGCACCCTTTTTATATTCGTTTTATTAATGAATTTATCGGTTTTAGCGCAGGATAAACCATTTACTTCCACCCAAAACAAAAAAGCTGATAAAATATTTAATCAAGCACTTCAAAACTTTACTCTTCAAAATTATGGTGAAGCCATTTCATTATGTAAAAAAGCACTTGAAATAGATGCAAATTACATTGATGCACACATGCTTTTAGCCGATTTGTATGAAAAAAATGAACAAGAAGAAAAGGCACAAGAGCTATATAATAAACTCGTAACTATAAACCCTAATTTTCCATTAAGTTATTTAGGTATGGCAAGTTATATGTATGCAAATGGAAAATACGATAGTGCTCAAATAAATATTAAAAAATTCATTCAGTTCCCCGATTGGTTTGCCCGCAAGCCAGTTGGATTAAAGTTAGAAAAAAATATAGATTTTGCAGCAAATGCTGTAAAAAATCCAGTTCCTTATAATCCTATCAGTTTAGGTTCAAATGTAAATTCAATTTACGATGACTATTTTCCAGTTCTAACAGCCGATGGGCAAACACTTTTATTTACAAGAAATATTGGAGATAGAAGAACTGGTAATGAAGATTTTTATATAAGTAAAAAAGACGGCAAAGGTTACTCAAAGGCTAAATCTATTGGCACTCCCATTAATAGCGACAAGAACGAAGGCACTGCCTCTATTAGTGCTGATGGCCAATATATATTTTATACCTATTGTGGCGAAGTAGAGAATAGCTGCGATATTTTATTAAGTGTGCTTAATGGGGATCAATGGAGCGAACCCAAAAATTTAGGCTCGCCTGTTAATACCCGCAGATGGGAAACTCAGCCAAGTGTATCTTTTAACGGTAAGA
The DNA here is from genome assembly GCA_947464275.1 of Bacteroidota bacterium. Lineage (GTDB taxonomy): Bacteria > Bacteroidota > Bacteroidia > UKL13-3 > UKL13-3 > JAAFJM01. Next base: position 74,863 of record CANHVU010000003.1, on the reverse strand, counting down.
GCGTTTACTTTGCTAGTGATAGGCCAGGTGGATTTGGTGGCAGCGATATTTGGATGACAAGTTATAATAATGGTCGTTGGGCTCCTCCTGTAAACTTAGGGCCAGAAATTAATACCGAAGGTGAGGAACAATATCCATTTATAGCCTTAGACGATAAAACTTTGTTTTTTGTAAGTAGCGGACACCCCGGAATGGGCGGCTTGGATATTTTCAGTAGTAAAAGAACGGTTAATGGTCGTTGGCAAACACCTGTTAATATTGGCTATCCAATTAATACCAATGAAGATGAACAAAGTTTTTGCATTACCAGCGATGGTATTAATGCATTTATTTCATCAGCTAAAAAAGGTGGATTTGGCGGATTAGATATTTACCAATTTGAATTATACAAACAAGCACGCCCTGATCAAACAGGTTATGTTAAAGGGGTAGTTTATGATGCAATTAAAAAAAATAAGTTAGCTGCTAAATTAGAATTAATTGACTTGGCGACAAAAAAAACAGTAATTGAATCGCGCTCCAATAAAACCACTGGGGAATTTTTATTAAGCTTGCAAGGCAATAAAAACTATGCTTTAAATGTTAGCTTGGCTGGTTATATGTTTTATTCCGAAAACTTTAGTTTAAAAGAACAGAATAATACCAATCCATTATTTTTAGATGTGCCATTGATACCAATTTCAGCAGGGGCCAAAGTGGTATTAAAGAATATATTTTTTGAAACAGGAAAATTTGATTTAAAACCTGAATCAGTTACTGAATTGGATAAACTGGTGCAATTTTTACAAGTAAATCCAAAACTGAAAATAGAAATTGGAGGGCATACCGATAATCAAGGTAAAAAACAAGATAACCTTATCCTTTCAAATAACCGTGCAAAAGCTGTCTACGATTATTTAATTACCAATAAAATTGAAATGACAAGATTATCATTTAAAGGATATGCCGATAATCAACCGCTTGTAGATAACAGTACGGAAGCAAACAGAAGTAAAAATAGAAGAACAGAATTTAAAATTATTCAATAAAAACCACCATATGTTTACCAGTAAAACAACAGTAAGAGTGCGCTATGCAGAAACCGATAAAATGGGTGTAGTTTACCATGGAAATTATGCTCAATACCTAGAAATAGGGCGTACTGACGCTTTGCGACAAATCGGATTGTCGTACAAAAGTTTTGAAGATAGTGGTATCATGATGCCCGTTTTAAGTCTAAATTGTAAGTATATAAAATCGGCATACTACGATGATGAATTAATTATCGTAACTACAATTAAAGAAATGCCAAAGGTTAGAATTCATTTTCATTATGAAATTTATAACCCACAAAATGAATTGATAACCAAAGCTGAAGTGGAGTTGGTAAACATTGATATGAAAACAAATAGGCTAACACAAGCACCTGCAATACTAGTTGAAGCATTAGCCCCCTTTTTTAAAAGTTAATTTTTGATAATTTTTTTCTGCCTAATTGTTCTTGTAAAATAATTGTGCAATATTTGATTTAATAAAATTAATTGTCATGCCAAAATTTAAACATTTATCCGTTAAACTTTCAATAGGCTTATTGGTATTTATTAGCTTAAGCAGTTCTAAGTGCGAAAAGCCAATAGTGTATACTAAATATGATCCTGTTTTTATGAAAAGGGTTGATTTAGAAAACTCCATATCAATTGGCTCGCCACGAACATTAGGTACGCCTGCTAAAATATATACTAAGGATAATTACTTATTTATTAGTGAGGCAGGTGTGGGTGTTCATGTTATTGATAATCATGATCCATATGCACCCAATAATATTGGTTTTATTAAAATATTAGGCTGTTTTGATATGGCAATTAAAGGAAATTTTTTGTATGCTGACAACGCAACAGATTTAGTAACAATTGATTTAAGTAATCCTAATAAAATTAACGTTACAGAGCGTCTTGTAGATGTTTTTCCAGAACCTGTTCCACCAGATAATTTATTAGTAAAACCTGAACATTTAAAACAAAACAGGCCTGCAGATTTAGTTTTAGTAAAATGGAATAAAACCAATTAGTCATGAAAAAGTACATCGTTTTTATAAGCATATCATTTATTATATTGAGTTCATGTAGTAAAAGTGACACAACAGGTTCATTAGGAAGTAATGGAGTTGGTTTGGCAGGTTCTACTGCTCGCTTTGCTATTATTGGCAATTATCTTTACACGGTCGATCATCAAAATTTAAACGTATTTGATATAAAAAATGCGAACAAACCAAATAAAATTAGCTCAACTAATATTGGGTTTGATATAGAAACCATATTTCCTCGCGATGAAAAAACTATTTTTATTGGCTCACAAAACGGAATGCACATTTATGATGTTACAAATCCTTTATTAATATCACAAACGGCCTTAATAACCCATTTCAGGGCATGCGACCCAGTGGTAGCTAATAAAAACTATGCATTTGTTACACTTAATAGCGAAGGGAGTTTCTCCACAAGAAACTGCTGGGGAAGCATTAATCAATTAATAACCTATGATATTTCAAATTTATCTAACCCAATTACCATGTCGGTTTATAACTTAAACAAACCAAAAGGATTGGGATTATTAGGCAATAATCTTTTTGTATGCGATAATTTATTAAGATGGTATGATGCAACCAACCCAAGTAATTTAGTAAGCAAAAAAAACTACACGATTACAGCGCATGATATTATCCCCCTTGACTCTTCGTTAATTTTGGTTGGTGCTGATGGAATAACCCAACTTGGTTTTGTGAACGATAGCATTTGGCATATGAGTAAAATTCAAACTAACGCTCAATAATTATGATGAAAAAATACTTAGCAATTGTAGCATTTCTTATCATTAATTCAGCTTGTGCTCAAAATAGTTTCGACTCATCAAAACTCTCTTTCAATATACAGCCATTATACCTAGCTATTAATGGATTTAAAGCTGATTTTGAATATTCCATTAATTCAAAAATTCACATCTTTGTTGGAGGACAATATTATACAGGATTAGTAAATCAAGGTGGCGGTAAATCCAAAGAAAATAGCATAGGTAGCACTGCAGACCAAAGCAAACGAAACAATGATGAAATAAATGGTAAGGGATTTAATGTAGGTGTTAAATATTACTTTGAAACTGAGACTGACAATCATTTATTTATTGGTGGAGAATTACAACACAACAGATTTGATTTTGTACTCAATGATTATGGTTATTTTTCATTTATTGATGATGGTGTAACTTTTTATGAATATAGAATAGGTAAATTTGATGCAAATTGTATTCAAACCACAGGCAGCTTGTATTTAGGACAAACTTTTTCAAAAGGTAAATTTGTTTTTAATGGCTGGATAGGCAGCAGTTATTCCAATGCTGAAGCAAGCAATAATCTAAACAATCTAAGGAATTACGATAATATTTTTTGGGATTATTCTTTTAATGGATTTTCACCACTTATAGGATTCAAATTAGGCTATTTTATTTTTTAAAATGTTAAAATTTTATTTGATCATATTGCTAAAATTGGTTTTATTATCATCAATATTTGGGCAAAAAGGTTTTATAATTGAGTATTATAATGGAGCTGAATTTAATACTAAAGTAACTACAAAATATAGTCCTGATGTAAATTTTTATTGGGACTATAATAGTGAAATAGAAAACTTAAATAGTGAATATTTTTCAGTTAAATGTTTTGGAAAAATAGTAGCACCTGAATCGGGTAAATACAAAATTGGCTTTGTGGTTGATGATGGTGTTCGGTTATGGATAAATGATAAAAAAATAATAGATGCATGGAATTTAAATAATAAGGTTTTTTATGCTACTAATTATTATTTTGAAAAAGATAAAATTTATGATATTAGAATTGATTATTTCAATGGAATGTTGGAAGGTAAATTGGAATTTAAATGGAAAAAACCAAGTTCTTATTCAATAGAAATTATTAATAAAGATAATCTACTAGATATCACTACCAATAAACGAGAAATTAAACCAATAAAATTGGATTCAATAGTTCCATTAAAAAACATTACAGTTGTTTCAAAGCAAATCAAACCTATTTTAAACAAACCTATTGCCGATACAATAGCTAAATACATACCGAAAAATATTTTATTTAAACAAAGTACAAGTGAAATGATTGGCAAATCTGAAGAAGAATTGGCTTTGTTAGCGAGTTTTTTAAAACGATTTCCCTCGCTAAATGTGAGTATTGAAGGACATACCGATACTAATGGCGATACGCATTTAAACCAAAAACTATCAGAGGAAAGAGCCTTAGCTGTATTGCTACAACTCTGTAAATTAGGTATTGACAAGAACAGACTAACAGCAAAGGGTTTTGGAGGAACAAAACCAATCAATGATTCAAACTCACAAAATAGGCGAGTTGAATTTATTATTAATTAAAGTTGAACCTCTACCCTATTTGGCGTTTCATTTTTAAAGCGGCCTATTGGATTTATAAATAATGATAAGTTATTTGTTTTAAATATTTCTTCTAATTCATTAACTGAATCTGGGTGAATACTTATTAATAAACCTCCACTTGTTTGAGGGTCGTTTAAGATTTGAAATGCTTTCATGTCATTTAATCCAAAAACTTTTTTCTCGTAAGCATTCCAATTTCTATAAGTGTTATCAGGTATAATATTTTTTTGTAAATACGAATCAATAAACTCAAAATAAGGAACATTTTTCCAATTTATTTCTGCTGTTAAATCAGCTCCTTCTGCCATTTCAATTAAATGTCCCAATAGACCAAAACCCGTAACATCAGTGAGTGCAGACACGCCATTGAGTTTTGCTAAATCATAACCAATGCTATTTAAAGTACACATACTTTCAATGCAAATTTCAGCATGAGCTTCAGCTTCAATCAAACCACGTTTGATGGCAGTTCCAATTATTCCTGTTCCTAAAGGTTTTGTTAAAAACAATAAATCACCAGCTTTTGCTCCGCTGTTTTGTTTGATATTTTGTTTGTTAATTAATCCATTTACCGCCAAACCAAACATGGGTTCTAAACTATCAATACTATGCCCACCAGCAATAGGAATATTAGCTTGCTTACAAACTGATTGCGCGCCTTCAATTACTTTTGAAGCCAACTCCAAAGGCAATTTATCAATAGGCCAGCCCAAAATAGCATTGGCGAAAATTGGCTTACCTCCCATGGCATAAACATCGCTTAAAGCATTGGTAGCAGCAATTCTTCCAAAGTTAAAAGCATCATCAACAATAGGCATAAAAAAATCTACCGTACTGATTAATGCTTGTCCATTTTCCAAATCCCACACTGCTGCATCATCGTTGGTTTGATTGCCAACTAATAAATTGGCAAACACATCTGTTGATTTATTATTGCTTAAAATTTGCTCCAATTTATCAGGAGCTATTTTACAACCACACCCAGCACCATGGCTAAATTGTGTAAGTTTTATTGCTGTCATTTATATTTTAAAATATCTAATGTGTGTTGGCAAAACTCGTATTCATAAAGTTGATTACTGGCCACAATGATGGTGCATTTACCCAAAAGCAAATTGATGCATTGTTGATACCAAGTTATTCCTGCATGATCAAAATTACTACATGGCTCGTCTAAAAGTAACAAATCAGCTTGAGTAGCAAAAGCTAAAATCAACTTTGCTCGCTGCTTCATTCCGCTCGAAAAATGCTTAATCATTTTATCAGTATGCTCGCTTAAATTAGCATCTGTTAACAATTGTCCAATGTCTAAATTGATTCGTTTTTGTTTAATACTAAAATGAAAATCAATTATTTCCTGCAAAGTTAATTCTTCTGGCAAATCAACATAAGGAGCAGCAAAAGCCATAAATCGTTGGGCATTTTCTTCTACCAATTCATTGTTTAAATTGTAGTTTATTTCGCCTTTGCTTATGGTATTATAGTTATAAATTATTTGAATCAAAGTTGATTTTCCACTTCCATTATGCCCCACCAAAGCATAAGTTTGGTTGGCCTCAAAAGTGTAATCGAGATTGGTAAAAATAACTTGCTTGTTATATTTTTTGGTTAAACTTTTTAAAACTACTTGCATGTAATTTGTTAATTAGTTTCTGCTTTCCATTGCTTTGCAATTTCGTCTAACTCATTATACCAATCAGCTCCGAACTTACGTATGAGAGGTTCTTTTAAAAACTGATAAACTGCCACTTGATGCTCTTCGCCTAGTTTGCATGCTGGTTTACAAATATCCCAACGGTGGTAATTCAATGCTTCAAATTCGCCCACATTGCTAATTCTAATTGGGTATAAATGGCACGATAAAGGTTTTTGAATACTTGCTTTTCCATCGCGGTAAGCTTGCTCAATACCACATTTTAACATTCCTGCTTCATCGCGTAACGAAAAATTGCATTCGCCAGTTGGCAAACAAGTTGTTACCAAATCGCCATCAGTATCTTTTTCCCAAAAGTTTTGAGTTTTAATAGCCTCAAGCGAAACAGCAGTTAAATAAGGTTTTATATTTTTCAATTCTGCTTCTAAAATTTCCAACTCATCTTGGGTTATTGGTGCGCCTGAATCGCCTTCAATGCAACATGCTCCTTTACAAGCAGATAAATTGCAAATGAAATTTTTCTCTAAAATATCTTCCGAAACAATGGTGTTTTCTAATAAAATCATAAAATAAGAGCCAAAAGTAATAAATTAAAGGCTATAAATTTTGTTTCAGTAATTTTATTTCATTTTCTAAGTTTTGCTTTGCCTTCATTTCAAATAAATTATGGAATTGGGGAGTTTTAAAAATACGCTCCATTTCTAAAAAATGATTCAAAACTTTTATCCTACCTGGAACATACACCTCATCGGCATATTGAACGTATTCTGCTCTAATTTGTTTGGAGTAAACTTGGTAATTTTCCCAACTTTCACCCAAAATGCTTAAATCAGCATCGGTAAAATAATTGGTATCAATATCGTTAGTATTTTGGTGAGTTTGTGTAGCTAAAATTTGGCTAAAAACGGTACCAATTCTTGAGTCTTCAATAGCCAACTTTTGCAAACTACTTTTTGCCAATAATGCACTGTTTAGTTCATTGTCGTTTTTGTTGGTATTGTAAAAAATATCGTGGTAAAATACCGAAAATTGAATCATGTCCCAATCAGCCAAAAGTCCTTTAATTGCTGATAGTTTATTGTAAACCGCAGCAATATGTATTAAATTATGGTAGTGCCTAGTAGGTTCAGTATAATGCTGTTCTATTTCATTCCAAAGTTCATTTATCAATAAACTATTTTGGGTGTATCTTGAAACTAATTTTACAAAATTATCCTTTAAAGTTTCATTCATTATTTAACCATTTATTGCTTCACAAACTTGATGATTTTTGAACTATTCTTTAACTGAATTTTTATAAAGTAAATACCTTTTTCTAAAGCAGAAATATCAGTTCTATTTGAATTATTAACTGCTAGTTCTAATTGCCCAATGGTGTTGTATATTTCTATCTTAAAGTCTGAATTATCCAATCATAAAATATTTAATTGACCTTCAGCGGGATTTTGATAAATGTTATTGTAAAGAGTTGAATCGCTGCATACATTGTTCATAACCATTTTCATTGCCTAAAATTTTATATTGATTTGCTAAATCATACCATGCTTGTTTAAAATTAGGATTCATACCCAAACAATATTCAAAGTTGGTCGCGGCAAGTGTATTATTTTTAACAGCCTCATATGATTTACCCAAATAATAAAATATTTCAGGCGATTGTCCATTAAATTTCAAAGCCGTTTCTAACCTATCAATTGCTCCATTATAATCATTCATGTTTAAATAAGCTAAGGCAGAATAATAATATGCTTCAGTAGTATTGTTTTTATAAGTAGTAGCTTTAACACAAGCCTCGATACATTTTTGATATTCTTTTTTATTAAAATACAATAATCCTTTGTTTGAGTATGCAGAATAATTTTCAGGAAAAATGCTTATTGCTTCATCGTATTGCTTTAAAGCCTCTTCAAAATTATTACTAACCATACAAGCAAATCCATACATTCTGTGAGCTTCTTCGCTTTTTGGCTCCCATTCAACAGCCTTTTTGAAATAATAAACAGCAGAATCATATTTTTGAGCATCCATTGATTTATATCCTAAAGGCATATAAGAAACTTCACGCTTAACAACACAAGCTAAAGGAACATTATCTGCCATTACTGTATAAACAGTTCCTTTAGGAGGAAATGCACCATTTAATAATTCATTTTTCGAATAAGTTCTTGATGTCAAGATTAAATAATCCCAATTAGGTTTTTGCTCTTCATACTCTCTCACCCATTGGAACTGCAAGTTTGGATTAATTTTATTGGCATAATAAGAAGCTGTTAGTGGTTCATTATTTATACAAACCACTAGTTTTTCATTTGGATGTTGCTTTGCAATCCACTCTCCTGCTTCGCGACAAGAATTTGAATAATAATCGGTTTCATAATTCCCATACGCACCATCAATTCCACCAACTAATTCATTGAAGTAAACATACTCATTTGGGTGGTTTTTTATTATCCAATAGGTTGGCTTTACAAATAATGCTATAATAACAACTGCTGTTACTATGCGAATAATTTTATTGCTTTGACCCAGTAAAAAATCAAAAGTAATAGCTGATAGTGTGATTAAACTTGGTAAAATAAATAGGTAATGTCTCCATCCATTATAGTAATTCAAATTAGCATATTCTGCATAGGCAATAGGAAAAATAATCATGAAAATTAACAATCCAATATAACCAAATTTGATTTTACTATTCATCCATTTTATTAATACTACACCCAAAACAAAGCCTAGTAATAAATATAATGGATTACCCATTGTTAAAAATCGAATAACGTAATACCATGGTGCTTGGTCTCTCATGTATAGTCGTTTACCTTCAAAAATCTCCACATTATTGGTATAAAAAGAAACATTGTCTGAAGCTTTAGAAAAAGCAATGAATGGATTTTTGAATGGATTTTCTAAAGCATATGGCCAAAGTAAAACACCAAACAAGTAACCAAATACGGCCACAGCTATTAATATTTTAGCATAAGGCCAAATGAGTTTAAAGTTATTATTTGTTTTATTTTTAAATAGTGAAAGCCAATTTACACCTAAGAACAGAGCAAAATAAGCAATTAACAAAAATGCACCAATACGACCACCAATTCCTATTCCAATAGCAATACCAAGCCAAACTAAATGGCTAAATTTAGGCTTAGGAAGCGCTTTTAAAATCTTAAAGAAAAAGTATAATGACAATGCAAAACCAGTAGCAAAAGGAATATCAGTTGGATTATTCATAGAGTTTCCCAACCATCCTGGATTAAAAAAGGTAAATAATATACCTAAAACACCTGCTCTCCAGCCTCCCAATTCTTTGGAAGCAAGCGCAATCCCTATTAAACCTAATAAACCATATAATGATATAATAAAATGTCGTGTTTCGAAGGGTGGTAAATCAAAAGTACGGTAAACCATAGCAGCCACCAAATTACTTTGTTCTCCATAGTATCTATAACACTGACGTATAAAATCTGCACTGCTCTTCGAATCAATAATTGCCGAAGAGTCAGCTCCCATAGTTAGCATCCAATTAGAAGATAACATCGAATAATCGTTATGTTGCTTTTCATCCCAAGTCATCCCAAAATCTTTACTTAAGTATGGCATGGCAAAAGTGGCAAGTATAATTAAGCTGAAAAACAGTAGGCGATAAATAGGATGATTCCCACTTGCTAATGATGGATTAGTTCCTGATTTTAACTCAGCAATAGCACTTGTAACAAAATATTTAAAACGCAATGCAATGGCAATAAATGGTATAGCTAAAACATTGAAAATTTGCTTATTTGGAACATTTTTTTCAGCACTTAATGCAAATTCATTCAATGCAATTCCGTTGTAAGTTGCTAAACTTAAAATTTCTAATTGCGAATTAGCTGAGGTCATTTTACTTTTAAAAACAACTTGAGCATTTGTTGTATTTAAAATCAACACATTTGCTGAATGATCTTTTAAATTCAATGGGGTAAAAAACCTTAAAGCTGAGTTATATAGTTTAGAAGCAAAATTGATACTTACTTTACCATTACTATTCTTAATTCCATGTGAGCCAACATAAATTTCATTGTTTTGAAGGCCTTTTTTATTTGAGGTAATCCATGATAAAATACTACTTAGGTTAATAGTAGAAATGTCGTTAATAATTATACTAATGGCTCCAGTAGCTTTGTTTAATGCCAATGAGTATGCATTGCCTAATGAAGTTTTTTCATTAATTACAATACCTTTATTTTTACCAATTAGTTCAGCAAAAACTTTATTGTTCGAAATAAAGTCTTCTGTTCCGTTATTATTAACGATTATACATTCTAAATCACTTTTTGATTTAGCAATTTGAGAAAAAAAGTTTTCGAAATGCGTTGCATTTTTTTTTTCTAACTGTAATATAATTGAAATCCTAGTATCAATTTTAGCAATGTTTTCCATCTATAACTTTGTTAAGTTCTATAAAAATTTATTTTTCTAATACCTGAAGACTATTCCATCCTAATTGAAAATATTCATGAAAGGTAAGTTTAAGTCCAGCCTTTTTCGAGTCTTCTAACATATCTTCTTTAGCATAATATTTTACATGATCAGATATTTGCACTATCGAAATTACACGTAATTTATATGCCATAAACTCTAAAACTGGCTTGCCATTAGGCGTTGGAATGGTTAATATAATTTTACCATTAGGCTTTAAAATTCTTTTCAATTCTAAAAGTAATGGAATGGTTTTATCTAATGGTATATGTTCATATACAGCCAATAAAAATATTTTATCAAAGGTATTATCTTCAAAAGGCAGTCTAGCTTGATAATTAAATTGAACTAGTTCAATATTTTCATTTATTGAATGCGCCTCAATATCTGAATCAATACCCACTCCTTTTAAAATTTCATTTTTGATATTATTTAAAAAATATGCTTGATAACCGCAACCAAAATCTAAAACAGTATCTCCTTTGGTTACATATTTTTTAACTTTTGATAGCCTCCAATTGGCTATAAATTCATCTAATTTATTAAAACTTTTAGTTTCCATTACACAATTCTATACTTGATTAATGTCCAAATAGCAATTACACCATCTTTCCAATTTATTTTTTTCCCTTCATCTAAGGTTCTTGGCGAATAACTGATGGGAATTTCGGGGATTTTATGACCTAGTTTAGCCACTTTTGCTGTAATTTCTGGGCAAAACTCAAAACCTGTACATTGTAAAGGTATTGACTTTAACAATTCACTATCAAACACTTTATAACAAGTTGGTTCATCTGTTAACTTTTGACCAAACAAAACATTGGTAAACCAAGTAACCACTTGCCCTCCAGCATAAAAATACCAATAAGAATGAACATTATTAGTTTTTAAAAATCTTGAACCATACATTACTTTGGTTTCACCATTCATTACAGGCGGAACAATTAAGAGGTATTCTTCTGGATTATATTCTAAATCTGCATCTTGAATAATTGTAACAGTTCCAGATACCTCTAAAATACCAGTCCTTATAGCTGCTCCTTTTCCTTGATTTGTTTTATGCAAAACAACTTTAAAATTAGGCATTGATGCATATTTTTCAAGTTTAGCACGAGTACCATCAGTTGAGCCATCATCAACAATAATAATTTCTTTTAATATATTTACTGCAAGAACTCTCTCTATTAATAAATCTATATTGTTAACTTCGTTATATACTGGAATTATTACCGATAACATTAATTAGTTTATGTTTTTTAATTCAATAATTATAGTTTTTTAAATTTAATAACCAATTAGAAACGTGAAATAACTAAGAATGGTAATAGTTAACCACTAAATTTACTTTCATAATCAATTATCAACTCTAAAATTAGTTAAGGCTATCCTCAGCTAAACTATCAGCACCAATTTCTGCTTGAATAGCTTTCATTAAAGAATCACTAGCTGCTTGTTCATTGTTTACAAGGCTATCAACTGATTTTTGTTCTTGTGTATTTAAAGGTGCATCATTAGTACAACTTGCTATCAATGCAATAATTGATAATGATATAAATATTTTACGCATAAGTTTTTATAGTTAATTGCTCAAATAAAGGTAAAAAACAGTTTCTAACAAAATATAGTAGTGTAAAACAATTTTACTTTTAAAAGTGCATGGTTCATTTTAAAATTTACCCCAATTCGTTAATTCATCTTGAGTAAAAAGTTCAGGATAAAATATTCGTAACTGAAAACGTGGAGGCAAGTATTTTTGCCAATTGGTTCCGCCTGTTGCAGCCACGTCCTCTTTAGGTTTTTGCAAATATTTTACTGCTGATTTATAGTGCATTAAAGGCCAATTTACATTTACATTTAAATCTAAATTACGTAGTTCAGCTATTAAATCCTGATTTTGTTTATCAGTTTCATTTAACGACTCATAAATGGCCCAAAGGTTACATGCTTTATTTGTTTTAGCTAAACGCAATAACTCGTCACCATATTTTTGTTCAAATTTGGTTAAGGTTAGGGTTTTATTTCCGGTATCAGTTTCAGTAGCTCCTGCTTGCCAATAAATATATTTAAACTGCTCTTCTATACTTTTATCTTTTAACTCTTCACGCTTATCTTTAGCCACTAATCTCTCAAAACTAGTAGCATACATTTCAATCATGCGGTATTGGGCACTCTGAAAACCACTTGCAGGCAATAAACTCATCCTGAATTTTAAAAATTGCTCAGGCTCCATTCCATCTACCATTATTTCAAAACTATTTGCTAAGTTTTTAAAATAAGCATTAATACGTCTTACTCTGTCTGTAAAGAATTGAACTGAAATATTGTTTTTTGCGCTAGCAATTTGTTCCAATTCGTGCAACGAAAGCTTAAAATATAATTCTGTAATTTGATGATAAATTATAAATATCATCTCATCAGGAATTAACGTTTTAGGTTTCTGAAGCGTTAATAAACTATCAACTGCTATATAATCCCAATAGTGAGTATAATCTTGGTACAATAAACCTTCTAAATAGCTTTTAAAGTTTTGGCCTTGTGCAGCATATTTCTCTTTAATTTTATTAATTAAATCAACTACTTCATTATCCATGTTTTCCATAATTTAAAAGGGACTTACTAAGTTTTTAAGGGTGGGCAATATTTGATCTTTGTCGCTAATAACAGGACTGTCGCACTCCCATTTTATATTTAAATCACTATCATTCCAAAGTAATCCCCCTTCACTTTCTTTATTATAAGTATTGGTGCATTTATATAAAAATATAGTATTGTCTTCTAGAGTTTCAAATCCATGCGCAAAGCCTGGGGGAATAAAAAACATCGTTTGGTTTTCGGCAGTAAGTTTAATAGAAAAATGTTGCCCATAAGTTGTCGAGTTTTTTCTAATGTCAACTGCCACATCTATAACTGCACCTTGAATTACACGCACCAATTTACTTTGATCGAAAGGTGGGGCTTGAAAATGTAATCCACGTACAATTCCTTTTTGCGAAAGGCTTTGGTTGTCTTGCACAAATTCGAATTTAATGCCTGCTGCAAAAAATTTATCTTTATTATAACTTTCGTAAAAATAACCTCTTGGGTCTTTAAAAACCTGAGGTTGAATAACCATTAATCCTTCAATTGGGGTAGTTGTAATTTGCATATTTTTTAATATTTTAAAACCAAGAACTTGACTTTTTAGTAGATTTTCCACCTAAACCTAGAGCCCCTAACAAGCTTCGTGTAATAATTTGCGCTGCTGTTCGACCTACTTGTTTGGTTACAGGGCTACTTAAAATTTGTTCTAAAGTTGATTTTTCGTTCCTATTAACCTTTACTTCTTTTTGTTCCTCGGCTTGTTCTTCCATTTTAGCTGCTGCTTGCTCCAACTTAGCATTTAATATTTCATAAGCGCTTTCACTATCTATATTTTGATTGTATTTGGCAGCAATTCTCGATTTAGAAACCAAAGCATCAATTTCATCATCGGTTAATATATCCATTCTTGACTTAGGTGCACAAAGCATGGTAGCAGCCAAAGGAGTTGGAATTCCTTTTTCGTTTAAGCAAGTAATAAAAGCCTCACCCATTCCTAATTGAGTAATTAATTCATCAGTTTTATAAAAATCTGATAAAGGATAATTTTCTGCTGTTTGTTTAATTGTTTTTCTATCGTTGGCAGTAAAAGCGCGCAAGGCATGTTGTACTTTCAGGCCTAACTGACCAAGCACTGAAGCTGGAACATCGGCCGGATTTTGAGTACAAAAGAAAATGCCCACACCTTTTGATCGTATCAATTTAATAATGGATTCAATTTGCTGCAAAAGCGCTTCGCTTGCCTCTTGAAAAATTAAATGTGCTTCATCAATAAACAGAACTAATTTAGGTTTATCCATATCGCCTTCTTCGGGCAATGTAGCATAAAGTTCAGCCAACAAACTCAACATGAATGTAGAGAATAATTTGGGTTTATCTTGAATATCGGTTACACGTAAAATCGAAATTATGCCTCTACCATCATCGCTAATGCGCATCAAATCATCTACTTCAAAACTTTTTTCACCAAAAAAACTATCGGCTCCCTGTTGTTGCAGTTCTATTATTTTACGTAAAATAGTACCTGTTGAAGTAGTTGAAATTTTACCATAATCCTTCTCCATTTCAACCTTGCCTTCATTACTTATGTACTGCAATACTTTTATAAAATCTTTTAAATCTAATAAAGGTAATTGAGCATCATCGCAAAATTTAAAAATCATGGCAACAAAACCCGCTTGAGTTTCGTTTAAGTCTAAAATTTTTGATAATAATATTGGCCCAAATTCACTAACAGTGGCCTTTAATTTAACACCTTTTTGTTTGCTGAGCGAAAGCAGTTCAACAGGATATGATTGCGGATTATATGCTAATCCAATTTTTTGGTACCTTTCAGTAATTTTATCATTAGTAACACCTTTAGCAGCAATTCCACTTAAATCGCCTTTTATATCCATTAATAAAACAGGAACACTTGCATCGCTTAAACCTTCGGCTATTGTTTGCAAGGTTTTGGTTTTGCCTGTACCAGTAGCACCAGCTATTAAGCCATGTCTATTTAATGTTTTTAATGGTAAATTGATGGCACAATCAGGTATTACTTCACCGTTAAGCATGGCTGCACCTAACTGAATGCATTCACCTTTGAATGTATATCCAGCTTTTATTTGTTCAATAAACTGTTCTTTCATAAAAATGCTTTTGGCGTTTTGCTATTAGCAATTCAATACTGGTAACTATTGGTTAAAAATGAAGTGAAATTTGATATTGATTATTGCATTAAATTTATTGTTTTAACAATAAATTAATCATTAAATCAAAAAATTAGTTATGCTTGTCCAGTTGGTCCACCAAAATTCATAGGAAAAGGAGGCATCATATCAGGCAAATTTATTTCACCAACTTGGTCTTCATATTTTCTAATATTATCGCTCAATGCCAATAATAAACGTTTAGCGTGTTCTGGAGTTAACACAAGACGTGATTTTACTTTAGCCTTAGGTACTCCAGGCATAATTCTTATAAAATCTAATACAAATTCACTAGTACTATGTGTGATTATAGCTAAATTAGCATAAATACCTTCTGCCATTTCTTCGCTTAATTCAATATTTAATTGATTCGATTCGTTTATAGGTTCATTACTCATACTTGCAATTATAATTTATTTTTACTTTAAATAGCTACAAAATTAGCAGTATGTATAAAGTGTTAGTATTTTTATAATGCAGCTTTTAAAGTAAAGCCAAATGTTGTTCCTTGGCCAGCAGTGCTTCTTACATTTACAGCCTGATGATGTGCCTCGATAATGTGTTTAACAATAGCCAAACCTAAACCTGTTCCCCCTACCTCATCATTTCTAGTCCTGCTTTTATCAACTCGGTAAAATCTTTCAAAAATACGTGGTAAAAATTCCTGACTAATTCCTTCTCCAGTATCTGCAACCTCAATCAAAATGTTATCGCCCATAACATAATAAGCTGCCGATGTAAAGCCATTAGCTTTTCCATACTTTAAGGAATTACTAACCAAATTAACTAAGACTGTTCTTATTCTATACTTGTCGGCCAATACATAAAATGGTTTATTACAGCCCTCTTTTATAGTTAACTCAATATGCTTTTCCTTAGCCTTTACCTCAAATTGTTCATATACATCTTTTGTTAAAGCATTAATATCAAAGCGCTCCATATTCATTTCCAACTCTCCACTTTCTAGTTTAGAAATTTCCAATAAATCGGCAACTAAATCACTTAATCTATCTGTGCTTTTAGCTGCTTTCTTTAAAAACTTCGTATTTACTTCGGGATCTTCCATTGCGCCATCAAGTAAGGTGTGTAAATAACCTTGAATGCTGAATATGGGAGTTTTTAACTCATGGCTTACATTGCCTAAAAATTCCTTTCTAAAATCTGCTACTTTTTTTAATTGATCAATTTCTATTTTCTTATCCCTAGCCCAATTAATTACTTCTTTACTCATTTCAAAAATTGGATCTTTATCCCAATCAAAATTCTCTAAGACAGCATCGTATTTTTGGGTTTTTAGGCTATGAATCGTTTTATAAATCAATTTGATTTTTCTATAAATAAAAAACTCTAAAGTATAAAAAAATAAGAAAAAAGAGAGTCCTGATGTTAGTGTAAATAACATTATTACATTAATGAGGTTAGAATCAAGAATAAAATACATTACCAAAGCAATTACTGTGGCAATAGTACTTGAAACCAATAGTGCGATATGAATTGGCTTAGGATTTCGAATCATTTTATTTATATTTATTTGTTAGCTAATATTAGTAAGTAAATTAATTTACCAACTTTTAAAAAGACTAAATAGTCTGAAAACACCATACAACGTCATAGCAATACCGAGCACATACTTAACCCAATCAGTAACTTGTAATGGAACTTTATTTAATAAAATACTGACTCCAAGTACCAAGTAAAATAAGCCCATAATGGCACCGAAGTATTTTACAATATTCCCAACTTTGATTTCTCTTTCTTCTCTAATCTCGTCTAAACTCATAATTTCAGGTTGTATTTTAAATAAAATAAGCCTGCTAAACTAATGTTTAGCAAGCTTATTTTGTATTATTTTATTATTATTACTTATTGATCTAAGCTAAATAAAACAGGAAGGGTAAAATAAACGGCAACTGCCCTACCCGCCTGACGTCCTGGACTCCATTTAGGCATTCCTTTTACAGCTTTTTTTGCTGCTTCATCTAAGCCCCAGCCAAAAGGTTTACTTAACAATTCAATTTTATCGATACTACCATCAGGCATTACCGCAAAACGAACAATTACTCTAGCTTCTTGGTTGTTTTCCTTAGCAATAGGTGGGTACTCTACGTGATCCCTTAAGTACTCCAACATTTTTTCTTCACCTCCTGGAAATTCAGGATTAATTTCAGCTTCTAATAAAATTTCGCCTTCACCATTTCCAGTTCCAGTTTCTTCAATTAAAACTTCTTTAGCATTTGGATCACCTTCCACTGTTTGTGCTCCAGCATCTACTTTCTCTAACTCTACTTGAGTTGGAGGCGGTTCTGTTACATCCTCATCCTTCTTAATCTCAGGTGGAGTAAATTTAATGGTACTCTTAACCGGAGGTGGTGGTGGTGGCGGAGGTGGTGGTGGTGGTGCATCTTCATCCATTGGTGGCGGTGCATCCAGCTTTGTTACCTCTGCCTCTACTATGATATTTTCTTTTGGTATTTGCGATTTCACATAGTTAATAATAACCGGTGCTGCAATTGCCAATGAAAATCCAATAATAGAAAATACAATACCTTTTATAGTGTAGTTGCTACTTTTTTTACGCAACACAAAGGCACCATATTGTTGGTTACGGCCTTCAAAGACCATATTAACCCAATTATTATCAAAAATACTTGTATTTGCCATGTGTTAATTTGTTTTATTTAAAGCTGCTGCCAATAAAGGAGCTGAGCTTTTTATTAATTCCTTTTCAGGTTCCGAAATATCTACTATAGCATAACGTCCAATATTACAAATTAGCATTTCATCTAATATATCCACTATATTATTGAATTTTGCATTATCATCCGCCTTAATAATTACAATTAAACCTTCTTTATCAGATTTAAGTCTATTGATATTTGCTTTCATATCTGATTCAGACATTTTGTTTATTTTGAATAAATCTTTATAAACTTGAACTGAATCAATGCTTGGAACACGCTTTCTATTTTCGCGCAATAACATTGGTCTAATTCCACCAGCACTGTAATCAGTAATTTGTGGAGTCATTGGGTCTAATGTTACAGGATCGCTAAAATAGTACATTACTTGGTTGTTACCTGTTAATAGAACTGTTACAGTCTGCGAAACTTTTACGGCAGTTTTTTCACTACCATCGTCTTTCACAGGCATGTTCAATTCCATTGTTTTTGGTTTGTTAAGCGATGTGGTTAACATAAAAAAGGTAATCAATAAGAAACCCAAATCAACCATGGGAGTAAAATCTACCCTAGTTGAAAGTTTCTTACCTTTTGGTTTTCCACCTTTTTTATGGCCACCCCCGCCACCTTCTATTTCTGCCATTATTTAATTCCTTTCTTTAAAATTATTGACCACCTTCCATTGATGTAATAAAATTAAATCTATTAACATCTTTTTCTTGAAGGGTTTTAATTACTTGTTTAATTGCGGGGTAACTTACATCTCTATCGCCTTTAATAGCAACGCGAACACCATTATTGGTATATCTACTTTGCATTACCCATTCTCCTAATTCATTGTTTAATGAATCGTAAGGAATTCCTGCTGATGGCATTTCTTTACGTTTTTCTGGACTTAAGTTTATATACTGCTTTAATTGCGCAATTGGCATTCCAAAGCTACTCATGTTCGAAAACTTAGTTGTTTCCTCATCAGTAAATGTAATGTTAAACTTTTTACCCATTTTTTCAAGTAAAGTTTTTTTATAATGTTCTCCTTGTAAATCAAAGAAAACTCTATTGTCATTGCTGATTGTAATAAGCATTACATCAACATCAGGAAGTGGAATTTCGGCAACAGATGATGGCGTTAACACCTGAACTGGTTCATCGGGTTTGAACTGAGTAGCTAACATAAAAAATGTTAACAATAGGAACGCAACGTCAGTCATTGCGGTCATATCAACCGATGTGCTCTTACGAGGTACTTTTACTTTAGCCATTTGTCTGTTTTATTTTTTTAAAATTATAAAATTTAAATATGCAATTATTAATTGCCAATAAAACTAGCGTTTGTGTGCTGCTGCAAAGTTTTGAACAATAGTAAATCCAGCTTCGTCAATTGTATAAGTAATTTTATCAATTTTAGTTGTAAACACATTATACATAATAATAGCGATAGCAGAGTTACCAATACCTAAAGCTGTATTAATAAGCGCCTCAGAAATACCAACTGCCAATGCAGATGAATCAGGAGCACCAGCATTACCTAAAGCCGAGAACGCCTTGATCATACCTAATACTGTTCCTAATAAAGCTACTAACGTAGATACTGAAGCCATGGTTGCAATAATTACTAGGTTTTTTTCTAACATTGGTAATTCTAATGAAGTTGCTTCTTCAATTTCTTTTTGGATTGCTAATACTTTTTGGTCTTTATCCATAGTACTTTCGCCTTCCATTTCTTTATATTTGTGTAATGCAGCTTTTACTACATTCGCTACTGAACCTTGTTGTACATCGCACTCTTTAATTGCAGCGTCAACATTTCCAGCAGATAATTGAGTTTTTACCTTACGAACAAATGATTCTGACGAAGTTTTACCAGATGCTTTAGCAATAGTTAAAAAACGCTCAATTGAGAAAGTGATACTCATTAATACCAATGATAATAAGATAGGAACGATAAATCCACCTAAATAAATTAATCCTAATGTTGCACCGATTCCTTCTTTAATAGGTGTATGCTTTGTTTCGCCATCGGCAAAGTTACTTGGACTTCCTAATACAAATTTCCATAGTAAAAAACCTACTACTACTAACATTGGAATTGCAAGCGAAGCAAAAATACTCCCCGCTTTACCTTCTTCTTTTTTTGATACTGTTTGATTCATTTTGTTTATTTATTTTTTAGTTAATTAATTGCGAATAAAATTATTTTAGTTGAATAAACACATAGTGTTTACAAAAATTTAATACCATTTCGAAAATTTTATAGTTTTTGGCTCCATGTTTTGTTTATTAATATAGTTGATTACTAATTGTTATACATAAGTAAAATATAGTATTCACAATGGTTGCACATCATTTTTAGCTTACACAAATATGACAATTTAATATCTATGTAAACCCAAAAATAAATCAATTATATTAAATTAACCAACACAAAGCTAACGTAGTTAGATTTAAAATAGTTACATTTAAACTGAAACGTAATTTTTATAAACTTAACTTTATAAAATTAAAGATAAAACACTAAACGTTAAATTTAAAGTGCATTACATCACCATCATTTACAATATACTCTTTTCCTTCCATGCGTAAAGCTCCAGCCTCTCTACAAGCCGACTCAGAACCATATTTTTTAAAGTCTTCGTAAGCAATAACATCTGCTTTTATAAAACCCCTTTCAAAATCGGTATGTATTACCCCTGCTGCTTGCGGAGCTTTAAAGCCACGGTCAATAGTCCAAGCTCTAACCTCTTGAACACCAGCTGTAAAGTAAGTAATTAAATTCAATAATTTATATGATGCTCTAATTAATTTAGCCACACCACTTTCGGTTAAACCTAAATCATTTAAAAATGCAATTCTGTCTTCGTAACTGTCTAAACCAGAAATTTCACTTTCAATTGCAGCACTAATGATCAAAACTTCTGCATTTTCATTTTTAACAGCTTCGCGCACTAATTCTACAAATTTATTTCCGTTTACTACTGAAGCTTCATCAACGTTACAAACATACATAACTGGTTTAGCTGTAAGTAAACATAAGTCCTCTACATGTTCTTTTTCATTGTCAGTTACTTCCAAAGTTCTTACCGATTTTCCATCATCTAAGTGGGCTTTGTATTTTAACAAAGTATTTTCCACTTTAATCATTTCCTTATCGCCAGTTTTAGCAGCTCTGCTTACTTTTTGTAATTTCTTTTCAACTGAATCTAAATCTTTTAATTGTAACTCAGTATCTATAATTTCTTTATCACGTAATGGATTAACGGAACCATCAACGTGAATGATATTTTCATCTTCGAAACAACGCAAAACATGGATAATAGCATCAGTTTGACGAATATTGGCTAAAAATTGATTTCCTAATCCTTCGCCTTTACTAGCACCTTTTACTAAACCTGCAATATCAACTATTTCGATATTGGTTGGTACAATTCGATTAGGTTTTACCAAACTTTCTAACACATTTAAACGCTCATCAGGAACGGTAATAACACCCACATTAGGTTCAATGGTACAAAAAGGAAAGTTAGCTGCTTGCGCTTTTGCATTGCTTAAGCAATTAAATAAAGTTGATTTGCCTACATTTGGTAAGCCTACTATTCCACACTGCATTCGTTAGTTCTTAGTTTTTAGTACTTTGTTTTTAGTTTTTGCAAATTATTATTGTCCATTAATAATTTGTTTCATATCCATAATTATTTTTTCGGCTAAGTGGTTGGCTGTTGCTTCACTTTTACTTTCAGCATAAATACGAATAATTGGTTCTGTGTTACTTCTACGTAAATGAACCCATTCATTATCAAATTCTATTTTTACACCATCAACAGTATTGATTTGTTGTTTTTTGTATTTTTCTTGAATACCGCTTAAAAGCTCGTCAATATTGATGCTTGCATCTAAATCAATTTTCTTTTTCGCGATAGTATAGTCAGGGTAAGATGAACGTAATATTGAGCATAATTTATCGCTTTTAGCTAAATGTGTTAAGAATAATGCAATTCCAACCATGGCATCTCTACCATAATGTAATTCAGGGAAAATAATTCCTCCATTACCTTCACCACCAATTACAGCTTTGGTTTCTTTCATCATGGTAACCACATTTACTTCACCCACAGCACTTGCTTTGTATGAACCATTGTGTTTCTCAGTAACATCGCGTAATGCTCTAGTTGATGATAAATTAGAAACAGTGTTTTTAACAAAACCATTGCGTTTTAAATTATCTTCACTAACATTTTTCAATATGTAATCAGCTACAGCGACTAATGTATATTCTTCGCCAAACATGCTACCATCTTCGTTAACCAAAGCCAATCTATCTACATCAGGATCAACAACAATACCTAAATCAGCATTATTTCTAGTAACTTCGTTCGAAATTGCAGTTAAATTTTCAGGAAGTGGTTCTGGATTATGAGGGAATTTACCATCAGGAGTACAGAAAATTTCGATGATATCATCTACTCCTAGTGCGCGCAATAGCATAGGCACTGCTATTCCTCCTGTTGAGTTAACTGCATCTACAACAATTTTAAATTTTTTAGCTTTAATGGCTTCAACATCCACTAAATCTAACTTTAAAATTTCGTCAATATGTTTGGCTATATAATCTTTCTTTTCAGTAATTTTTCCAAGTTTATCTACTTCAGCAAATTCAATATTACCACTTTCGGCTACGGCTAACATTTGTTTACCTAACTCGTCAGAAATAAACTCGCCTTTACTATTCAATAACTTTAAAGCATTCCATTGTTTTGGATTATGGCTAGCTGTTAATATAATTCCACCATTAGCTTGCTCCATCACTACAGCCATTTCAACTGTAGGTGTAGTGCTTAATCCTAAATCAATTACATCAATTCCTAATCCATTAAGTGTAGCACAAACCAAACGGTTTACCATATCACCACTTATACGAGCATCTCTTCCAACTACAATTTTACATTCATTAGACTCTTGCTTTATCATGCTACCAAAAGCAGCAGTAAACTTTACAACATCAATTGGAGTAAGTGCATTTCCACTTTGTCCCCCAATTGTTCCCCTAATACCTGATATTGATTTAATTAACGTCAAAACTTATTATTTTTAGCTACGCAAAATAAGGCTATGAAGCCAATTAGTAAAATATAAATACAATTTGTTAATAAAAAAAGTGGCTCAATTAGTAGTAAGAATAAACTTATTCTACTGCAATTGAGCCACTTATTAACAATAATAACCTAAAAATTATACTAAATTAAAATCTAAAACCTGCTGTTACCACCACATTTAACAAGGAGAAATTATTTTCGGCACTATAAGTTGTTTTTCCTTTTTCAACTAATTGATAAGGAGTTTGATAATTTTTATTCCAAATGTAAGTTAGGGCACCATCAATAAAAAAGTCGGTTCCAAAATTATCTATTGATGGAAATAAAAAACCTAAACCACCGGAAATACTTTGAGTAGGATTATCTAACGAAACTCCTAAAGAAGTAGAGTTAAATGGCGATTCATAATAACTATAACCTCCCCTAAATCTTGTATTGAAATATTTTAACTCAGCTCCAATTCTTACGTTATTAGCAGCTCTATAATTAGATTTAATTGCATTATTTTCTACTGTAAATAAACTTTCGCCAGAAGTTAATCTTGCTGCAGTATAATCAACTCTATCCCAATCAACTGAAATAAAGCCTAATTTAGGATGCATAATTGCACCACTAACTGTTAATTTAGAAGGAGTTACAATATCGTATTCAGTGTAGTCAACTCTTTGATTGGCAATATAAACGTATGCATTAGTATTTCCGATTGATTTTAAGCCAAAACTATATTCATCTTTTAAATTTAACCTAACCGCAGTGGTATAACTTAAACCTACTCTTAAGTAATCAAAAGGTTTTACAATCAAACCAAATCTACCGCCAATACCTGTTCCTTCAGTTTTTGAATTTATATCGAAAACACTTGATTGGTAGGTATTATTTGCACTACTTTTTGTTAAAACCTCTTCTTTAAAAACTCTTGATGATTCAAAATTTACATTTTGGAACAATAAAGAAGCACCAAAATACAAACTGTTTGAAATATTTATTCCGCTGGAAAAAGCATATTCATTAATCCTACCAGTAATTTTATCAATATTTGATTGTTGTATCGAAAAATTAGTATCGTTATTACTTTTAAAAGTAGATCCATATTTCAAAGGACTTAAACTATCAATCATATAATTCCAATAGGCCATCCCGCCAAGTTTATTAATATAGTTTGCCGGGCCTAGATTTAAATTTTGTCCATTAGCTTGTTCTGCGAAAAAATCTGAAATACTAGATTTAGTATTAACACCAGTAAAGTTAGAATTTTGATTAAAATCGTTCAATCTATTCATGCCAAAACCAAAAGAATAACTTACCAAACCTTTGTCTTCGTCACCATTTAAACCTTGTTGTATTTTTGTAAATACAATTCCAAATTGAGGTATATTTAAACCAGTTTTTGATTCAGTTGAATTTGTTCCAATATATCGAGAATCGTTGAAATATGAACTAACTCCCAAACTTGCCGAAATTTCAGTTTTTCGGTATAAAGCTATACCAGCAGGATTAATAGCAATTGCACTTGCATCAGCTCCTAAGGCGCCAAATGCGCCACCAACACCTTGTACGCGAGCTGTACCAAAAACTTTATTTTGAGAATAACGCAATGCATCTTGTTCGTTTTGGGCAAAAGTCTCTAACGAAAGGCATAATGATGCCATTACCAAATATATTTTTTTCATAAATTGATTGAAAAGTTTAATAAATAGAATCGTAATATATTACCTTGGACGTGAAACAGGAGTCCCTCCTGAAGAACCTCCTCCACCAGAACTTCTTCCTGCACCTCCACCACTATTGCCTCCGCCTCCATTGAATGAACCATTAGAACGTGGTGTATCATAACTTGGTTGGCTGAATGCAGGTGGATTGTAATTATTTGACGGTTGAGAATAAGTTGGTTGACTATTATTTGGTTGATAATTATAATTGGGTTGTGAGTAATTTGAATTGTTTACCCTTGGAGTTTCAGCAGGAATAGGAGTAGGTGATGTATATTGAGGATTAGCTCTTCTAAATTCGTTTTGTACATTATTTTGCTCTACTGACCTATCGTATGAAGAATAACTTTGTGGTGTAGCATTTTCGGAACGAGGGGTTACATATTGAACTCCGTTTTCGGTATTAATTAAAGTTCCACCTGAGCCCACCACCCTTAACTGATTTGGTTGACCTTGATTAATATCCAAAACTTCTCCATTTCTATTTGTTGCTCTAGGAACATATTTAAGAGGGTTAGGATTTGGATTATCAATTGTACCACCGTTTGTGGATGGTAAATTAGAACCTATAACTTGCCTAGGAGCATTTTGACCTTGTTGACCGGTACTACTTCTGTTGTCAACTCCCACATTTCCCCATGGATAATAATTATTATAACCCCACGGATTATAACCATTAAATCCCCAAGGATTGTAGAAGTTATTTAGGGCCCAAGGATTATAAAAGTTATTAAAGCCAAAACCTACACCTGCATTCCATCCATTAAAAGTATTCCATCCAAAATTGAAACTAGGCCCCCAATTATTGCAACCCCAACCTGTATTTCCGAACCAAGGATCGTAAAAATTATTAAATCCATTATTAAATCCTTGATTATAAAAATTATTATATCCATAATTCCTACTATTGTTAATTCTGGCTAATCTTCTTTGTTGTCTTCGCTCAGCTTTTATTCGTAAATACTCTTCACGTAAACTAAAAGGTGGCATTGAATAAGGTTGATAATATCCAGAGTATTCAGGATGTTGTTTATAAATTGAATCTTGAGTCGCTTTGTAAGCAGGATATCCCAAAACTGCTCTTGGATTGGAAGTTTCCTCCATATTATTATAACCAGAGGGTTTGGTAGGATCTATTAAAGAAGGATTTTCACGTTTAATTTTTTCCAAATCTACAGTCGGAATCTTTTTCAAACCAGATGTTGAAGTATTGGAGGTTGAAAAATAAACATCGTCATCAGCCGTTGCAGGTTGATTTAAGAGCGCACAAGAACCCAAAAACATGGTTGTTGTAAATAATGCTAAAATCGATTTAACTGACATATTATTAATTATTTGATTATACAAAACAAAAACAAATTTACTCAATTTTATTACCATTAATGTAAAACTTTGCTCATAATAAAAGCATCATTTAGTAATGAAAATATACTTTTTTTTAAACAAACAAATATTAGGCCAAATTGTATGGTTATTGAATTTTACAATAAGAAATGGCCTTTTTAGTATTATTTACCAATATTAATACCACCATTTTGTGAGCAGTGCAATTGAAGTTTCAAAAAAATGCCTTTTATTCGCAACCAGAAATATGATATAAATATATGTTCGAGACTATTACAGATAAATACAAAGATTTTAAATCGCTGCATTATTTCTTACGCAACACTGCATATAAAATAAACAAACCAAGCGATACCTATTTGCAAGTAAAAAAAAGAGACAGGTATGAGGATATAACTTATGCTCAAGTTTTTGAACAGCTTAATGCTATATCGGCCTATTTATATAATGCAGGTTTAAGAAAAGGCGACAAAGCAGCTTTGCTAATTGAAAATTGTCCTGAATATATTTGTTTTGATCAAGCATTGATGCAATTGGGCATTGTAAATGTTTCTATTTATCCAACTTCTTCAGAATCTGATATTGAGTATATAATAAACGATTCAGAATCAAAAACAATTTTAGTTGGAACTCCTTTTTTACTTAAGCGATTAAAAAAAGTAAAAGATAATTGTCCAACTTTAAAAACCATTATTACTGCTTTTGATACTGATGGTGATGGAATAAAAACATATCATAAAGTTATTGAAGAAGGTACTGCATTGTACGATAGTACTAAACAATTAATTGAAGAAGAACTTGAAAAAGTAACTTACGAAGATTTATCGTGTTTGTTATATACTTCAGGAACTACCGGAAAGCCTAAAGGTGCCATGCTTACCCATAATAACTTTATGAGTAACATAGTAATGGCCGATTTACTGCTTCCTATTGTTACCAAAGATTTTACATTTTTATCGTTTTTACCGCTTTGCCATGTGTACGAGCGCACTTGTACTTATTATTTTAGCACTTACAAAGGTTTTAAAGTAGCGTTTGCACAAAGCTTAGAGGCCTTAACTACCAATATTCAAGAAGTTCAACCACGTGCTATTTTAACTGTTCCGCGTTTACTTGAACGCATAGAAGAACGAGTAAGAAAAAGTGCTACATCACAAGGTGATTTTAAGCTAAAAATATTTAATTGGGCATTGGCCACTGGCGAAAAACGCAGAATTAACAAGGAAAATGGAAAAAGTAACGGTCCGTTTTTAAACCTACAATTGGCTTTAGCTGAAAAATTAGTTTACACAAAAATTAAAGAACGCTTAGGCGGTAAAATGAGTGTAATGGTTAGTGGTGGAGGTGCTTTACCCAAACACGTTGGGGAATTTTTTGCCAATTTAGACATTTTAGTAATAGAAGGTTATGGCTTAACAGAAACTTCGCCATTTGTTTGCGCAAACGAAGTACATCGCCAAGTTTGGGGCACTGTAGGCCGCATTGGACAAGCCAACGAGGTAGCTATTCAAAATGTAGAAACCAAAGAAATTATTACTTTACAAACTTACGAATCATTTAATCCAAGTTTTGAAAGTGCTGAAGGTGAAATTTTAGTACGTGGATTAAATGTAATGAAAGGCTATTGGAATTTACCGGAAGAAACTGCAAAAGCCATTGATAGCGAAGGTTGGTTACATACTGGTGATGTTGGTAAATTTGAAAAAGGTTATTTAAAAATTACTGATAGAATTAAAAACATCATCGTTAACTCGTTTGGTAAAAATGTGTATCCAACCCCTATTGAAAATGTTTATATGAAATCAAATAAAATTGAGCAAATATTTTTAATTGGTGATAGGCAAGAATATTTAACTGCTTTAATTGTTCCTAGTAAAGAAGAAATGAAAGAAGTATTTAATTATAAAGAAGATTACTTTAAACAAGAAGATCAATTTATTAGAGATAAAGAAGTGATTGATTGGATGGATGCTGATATGAAAACATTGGAAGTAAATTTAGGAAAATTTGAACGTGTTAAAAATTATTCAATTAAACGCAGACCATTTACCTTAGAGGATGGAGAAATGACTCCTACCCAAAAAATTAAACGTAAAGTGGTAGAAACCAAATATGCAGAAGAGATAAAGTCAATATACATAAGTGTTAGTTAGTGGTATTTGTTAATTAATAAACTGACAAATTTTATACAGAATTAAAAAACTATTTAACATACTTTAGCAGTTCGAAAAAGCAGTTTTTGCAAATTTTATAAATGAACAACTTTAAACTTAAAATGATACCTGAGCGAAGTGCAAAACCTCGCGAAAAAGGATTGACAATGGTAATGGATAAAGGTCTGAGCTACAGAGAAGCAGAAGACTTAATTTCAGTATCGGGTGGACTTATAGATATAATTAAACTTGGATTTGGTACTGCATTTGTTACTCCCAACCTAGAAGAAAAAATTAAACTTTACCAACGTAATAACATTATAGTGTATTTTGGAGGTACTTTATTTGAAGCGTTTTTGGTAAGAAATCAGTTTGATGAATACTTAAAAGTATTAGAACGTTTTAAGTTAACTCATGCAGAAATTTCAGATGGATCCATTGAATTGCCACACGATATCAAACTTGATTACATAAGTAAATTAAGTCAATATGTTACCGTATTAAGTGAAGTGGGTAGTAAAGATGTAGAAAAAATTATTCCTCCTTACCAATGGATTGAATTAATGGAAACTGAAATTCAGGCTGGTGCATGGAAAGTAATTGCCGAAGCCCGCGAAGCAGGAAACGTAGGTGTTTATAGAAGTAGCGGTGAAGTTAGAGAGGGTTTGGTTCAAGAAATTTTGACTAAAATACCAGAAGAAAAAATTATTTGGGAAGCACCTCAAAAGGCTCAACAAACTTATTTTATTAAATTAGTAGGTGCCAATGTAAGCTTGGGAAACATTGCTCCAAATGATGTGATTCCTTGTGAAACATTAAGACTTGGCTTAAGAAGTGATACCTTTAATTTCTTTTTAGGTAAAGGTGCTAAATATTTGGTTAAGAAAAAATAATTAAAAACACCAATAATCAATTACATAAAAGCCATTTAGAATCCTTTCTAAGTGGCTTTATTTTGATTAACTACTTAATAAAATAACAAACAACAAAAACAAAATGAAAACAAAACAAATTATGTTACTTATAGCAGCTACAGCTGCTACTTATTTTACTTCATGTAAAAAAGATTCAGATTCTACTACTCCAACAACCACAACACCTACTTGTACCATTACTTCAACTTTAGAAAATGATACCACTTATGCTGCATTCATTTATAATAACAATGGAACTATTAAACAGGTAGTTAATAAAGAACCAAGTTCTGATACATCAGTTTACACAGTAAGTTATGAAACTAATTTAATTACTATTTCAATTGGTAGTACACCGTTTAGAACTTATTTTTTAAATAGTAAGGGCAATGCAGATAGTATTGTTACTGATGTTCAAGGATTTTTTACCTTGATTACCACTAATACTTACGATAATGATGGATACTTGAAAACTCAAAATGAATCTGTTACTTTTTTAGGAAATACGAGCGAAACTACCAGAAATTATACTTACACCAATGGTAATTTAACAACAATGAACGAATCGGATGGAACAAACAATACTGTATTTACTTACGATTACTTTACCGATAAAACCAATAACTTATCAAAAGTTAATTTAGATAATATGTTTGTAGGCAATTCAACCAAAAATTTAATAAAAACTGAATTTACAAATGGAGAGATAACAACTAATTACACTTATAACTTTGATAGCAATGGAAAAGTTACTAAGCAAATAGCCACAAGCACTAGTGGCGAAGTTAACCAAACTAATTTTAGCTGGACTTGCAAATAAGATTCATCTAAAACATAAAAAGCCAGAAGTTAACTTCTGGCTTTTTTATTTAAATTTATTCTAAACATTTTCCTTAAACATCTTTGATGCTTTCGTTAATGTTCAATATTTCAATAATGTTTTAGTAAAATTTTGCAATTCTACTTTCGTAATATCTTCCTCTTTTAGAGTAATAAAGTTTGGATAAAATCAGTATTCAATTTATACCATTTAGTGCGTTTCAAAATGGTTGAATGTAAGCTATTTTAAATATTAAATTATTTTGAATGTTTGCCAAATATAAAATAGCAATTGTTGGAAGCAAGAAAATTTAATAACAGGGTAAACTTATTTTAAACAACGAAATTTAATACGGATTTCCTACTGCAATTCGACCCATATAGGGTCGTTGATACGGTTAACATTTACGCCCCGAATTTCATTCAGGGCTATTAATATTCAATCCTTTCAGGATTGCTATTTTTTAAACAATGAAATTTAATGCAGATTTCCTAATGCAATTCGACCCTTATAGGGTCGTTGATATGGTTAACATTTACGCCCCGAATTTCATTCAGGGCTATTAATATTCAATCCTTTCAGGATTGCTGTTTTTTAGAAC
Source organism: Bacteroidota bacterium (assembly GCA_947464275.1). Taxonomy (GTDB): domain Bacteria; phylum Bacteroidota; class Bacteroidia; order UKL13-3; family UKL13-3; genus JAAFJM01. The sequence goes on along the minus strand of CANHVU010000003.1, from coordinate 44,245 downwards.
TTATAGAATGAGTATCATTAGTATTTCAACATTCTTTCACGCCTTGCGTGATAATAATTCAAAATCCAACATTCATAATTCATAATTAAGCATTCAACATTCATAAATAATTCCCTTACCTTTACCCCTTTAATTTTTTCAGAATTTGATAGTAGTAAATACGCAACCTTTCTCTTTAGTTTATACCTTGGTAAGTCATCCGCAGTTGGGTTATTTGCTTGAACCTCATATTGTTCAGGTAAATGGTCTGGGGAAATATTCCCTTACTCATCAGCGTATTTTCACTAAAACCTCCGATTACTTTGCTAGATGTATTACTGAAAAGGATTTTGAAATTATTGCCATTTTAGATGAGTTGGATGATGATTATTTATTCAAAAAATTTCACAAAGACCCTAAAAAGAAAATTAGAACCCACGAGTTTATCAATAAAGTTGTTTTAGAGCCCCTATTTGAAGAGAAAATAAAACCATTTATTGAAGAGCGCATGAACAAAGCGCTAAATTTATTAAAAGGTCAGGCTATTTTTAAAACTGGGAATGACAATAACCCTACTTCGGTTCAAATAAATGTAGCCGAAGAAAAAGCTTCAGTTCTGTTTCATTTTAAGCGCGATAGCGAGGGAACACGTTATTTCCCAACCATTAAGTTTAAAGGTGTTAGGGTAGAATTTATGTTTAAAAATGCACAAATTATTACTTATAACCCAGCGTGGATGTTGCTTGGAAATGATTTGTTCAACTTTGAAAAAGACATGGAAGGCAAAAAATTGCAACCATTTTTAAACAAGCGTTTTATACAAATCAATAAATCATCTGAAGAAACGTATTTTAATAAATTTGTTTACCAATTGATTGAAAAATACAATGTGTATGCTGAAGGTTTTGAAATAAATACCAAACAACCCGAAGGAATTGCCCAACTAAGCATGCAGCAAGTCATTGGCGATGATATTGCATTAAAATTGACCTTTAATTATGATGGTGCTTTGTTTGATTACGGAAGTACCAATAAAATTTCGGTAGTGGTAAAAAAAGAAAACGATAATTATATTTTTACCCGAACTAAGCGAAACTTGGAGTTTGAAGCAGAAAAGTTTACTGCATTAAATAAAATTGGTTTAAAACAATACAATGGGCCATATTTTACTTTAAAAACCAATAAAGCTAAACCTTTAACTGGACATATTTCGCTGAGTAATGAAGGAACCAACAAATTTGATTTTTTAGAATGGCTTAACGAGCATCATGCTGATTTAAAAAAGGCTGGCATTGATATTACCCAAGATAAAAACATCTATTTCATTGGTGCTCGTGAAATGAAATTGGAAATAAAGGAGCAAAAAGATTGGTTTGATGTGCAAGCAGTAGTAAAATTTGGCGAGTTCAGTATTCCTTTTATTTCTTTGCGCAATTATTTACTAAAAGGCATACGAGAATTTAAGTTGCCAAACGGAATGATTGCCATAATTCCTTTAGAATGGTTTGGCGATTTAAGCGGCTTACTTGAGTTTAGTACTAATAATGAAGAAATAAAAATTGAAAAACAACATGTTGGTTTATTAGATGAAATAGTAAATAATGGGGGTAAATATTTACGCTTAAGCGATAAATTAGAGCGTTTAAAAGATTACGGTCAAGTAAAAGAAGCGGCAGTGCCCATAAATTTTAAAGGTACCCTTCGCCCCTACCAACAAGCTGGTTTCAATTGGTTTTATTTTTTAAAAGAAAATCAATTTGGCGGCTGTTTGGCCGATGATATGGGACTTGGAAAAACCATTCAAACTTTGGCATTGATTCAAAAAGAGCGTGAGTTATACCAAGCTTTTGCCATGCAAAATGCACCCGAAAAACCTAAAATAAGTGCATCATTAGCCAATGACGCAATGCTGCTAGAACCTACAGGCATAGATGCTAAGGGGCAAATTGATTTATTTGATAAAAGCAATGTAGTAGAAGTTTTACCAACCATTGCTAAAGCTGAAAAAACTTTTCAAAGTAGCACTGTAGTTGATAGTTCTGTAGCACAAAATACCATTAGAACTAGTTTGATTATTGTACCAAACTCGTTGGTGTTTAATTGGCAAAACGAGGCTAAAAAGTTTACCCCAAATTTAAAAGTATTGGTTTACACAGGCTCGCAACGCATAAAAAACACCAAATATTTTACCAATTACGATTTGATAATAACTACTTATGGAACTGCCAGAGTAGATATTGATGTACTGAAAGAATTTAAATTTAACTATATTATTTTAGACGAAAGTCAATCAATAAAAAATGCTAGTTCTCAATCGTCAAAAGCGGTTAAATTGCTTAAATCAAATTATAAGTTGGTGCTTACCGGAACGCCAATTGAAAATGGGGTGCAAGAACTTTGGAGTCAATTATCGTTTGTAAATCCTGGTTTGTTAGGCAATTTAAGTTCATTTACCGATAGGTTTGTAAACCCCATTGAAAAAGGAAAAGATGAGTTTAAAATGCAGCAATTAAAAGCCATTATTAAACCATTTGTATTACGCAGAACCAAAGACCAAGTGGCTAAAGATTTGCCAGAAAAAACAGAGCAAATTATTTATTGCCAAATGACCGATGAACAAGCCGAGGCTTATGAAACCACCAAATCGTATTACAGAAATGAAATTTTAAAATCAGTTTCCGAAATTGGTGTTAGTCGCTCGCACTTCACGTTATTAAAGGGTTTAACACGATTGCGCCAAATAGCCAATCATCCATTTTTATCTGATAAAGAGTATAATTTTGGTAGTGGTAAATTTGATGAGGTAGTAGCTAGGGCCAATACAGCTAAAGCCGAAGGACATAAAGTTTTGATGTTTTCACAGTTTGTAAAACAGTTAGATATTTACGGAAATTATTTCAGACAAAACAAAGTTCCATTTAGTTATTTAGATGGAAGCATGACCAGCAATGAACGCCAGAAAGCGGTGAATGATTTTCAAACCAAAGAAGAGTTATCCTACTTTTTAATTTCGCTAAAAGCAGGTGGTTTGGGATTGAACTTAACAAATGCCGATTATGTGTTTTTAATTGATCCTTGGTGGAACCCTGCCATTGAGCGCCAAGCGGTAGATAGAAGCCATAGAATTGGCCAAACCAAATCGGTATTTATTTATAAATTCATTACCAAAGATACTGTGGAGGAAAAAATCATTGCATTGCAAAACAAAAAGAAATTGCTTGCCGATAATATCATTACCTCCGAAGAAAGTTTTATCAAAACCATCGATGTAAACGAAATTATAGACCTGTTAAACTAAAAAAAGCGCTTACCGTAAAACAGTAAGCGCTTTTTTTATTGTTGTTTATTAAATTAATTTTTAATGATTCTTTTGGTAATTACTTTCTCTCCGTTGTTTATTCTGATAAAGTAAACGCCATTATCCAAACCTGAAGTGTTTAATTTAGCAGTATTGCTATTAACAACTTCAAACATTTTTACTCTGCCTGTAATATCTACTATTTCAGCATTGATTATGGCGGTATTTGAATTAATAACTAAATTATCGTTAAATGGATTAGGCGATAATTCAACAGATGATTCGTTAGATTTAACGGATATAACTTTCGAAAATTCATATTTACCATCAAAATCAACTTGCTTTAAACGGTAATATGCAAATGAATTATTTTTATCTGTAAATGAATATTTATTTAACCTTGAAGAATTACCTACACCTTTTACAAATCCAATTTTTTCAAAATCAGTTCCATTGCTGCTTCTTTCAATTTCAAAGCCATTGTTGTTTACTTCAGATGCTGTTGACCAATTTAACTTAATATTATCGTTGCTTCTGTCTGCAGTAAACTGTGTGTATTTTACAGGTAATGGCGCATCAACTGAATTTATTGCAATAATTCCTCTTCTTGCTACAGTTACAGTATTACCACCACTTGGCCAAATGCCAGTTGCTGTAATACTTGGAAAAGAAACAACATTAGATTTATTTCTTATTTCTAATCTTTGAATCCCATTAGGATTATTACTTCCAATAGGTATTAATAAAGCATAATCACCATCTACAACACTTGTTCCACCCTTTAAAATTGAATCAATTGCAGCGGGAAGTTCATTATTTGAAAGTTGATTAACAGAATGCGTTCTAATTAATCCTATTGAAATAGGGTCACCAGTTCCTGCAGTATTATCATAAGCACATACATACTTACCTGAACCCAATGCAGTTGCACTTCCTTGAATAAAAGCACCATCATCAGTAGTAGCTGGAGTAACTGCTGTATTGCCAATATCTAAACCAGTTATATTTTTTGTTCCAATAAATGATGGAGCAGCTGGCATTGAAACTCCAGTTGCAATATATCCAATTCTTAAATTAACTATAGCCCCAGGAAGAAATCTAGTAGCATTACCAGTTGGTTGAACAGCACCCCAAACTGGGCCACTGTTTCCACTTGCATCTGTGGTAAATGCTCCAATCCAATTTGCAGTTGAAAAACCACTACCATTCCATTGATTTCCGGCACCATAACTTGTAGCAGCCTCTGTGGTTAATGCTAAACCAGCCTTTAAATCATAAACTTGATTTGGAACTAATCCTGTAATTTGAAAACAGTAAAACAATGGCATTCTAGCGTTATTTGCAGTTGCAGCTGTTCTACCACTTAAATACTTGGGCACTAACAATTCGGTTAATACCTGACATTCAGCATAATAGCCAATAAGAAGATTTAAGATTAGTATTAATATTTTTTTCATATTTTCTTTAATTATTTGTCAAAAATAATATTTTATTCTTCACATACAATTATCAAATCATTAATAATTTAACCAAATTTGCACATGCATTTATTTGATACAATCAAAAGTGATAATTTATTGCCGCTTGACGGTGATGCTTATTATTATGGTAAAATTTTCAATGCCAATGAATCGTTGCATTATTGTAATTTATTATTGGATTTAATAAATTGGCAAAACGATGAAGTAGTAATTTTTGGCAAAAAAATAATTACTAACAGAAAAGTTGCTTTTTATGCAGCTACTGCTGATATCAACTATAAATATTCAAAAATCACCAAAAATACAGCCGTTTTTATTCCAGTTTTATTAGAGATAAAAGAAAAAATTGAAATGATTACTCATCAAACTTTCAATTCTTGCTTATTAAATTTATACCAAAATGGAAATGAAGGCATGGGTTGGCATAGCGATAATGAAAAAGAACTAAAACCGAACGGAACCATAGCTTCCATTAGCTTTGGTGCTGAACGAAATTTTACATTCAAACATAACAATACAAAACAGAGAATAGCAATTAAGCTGGAAAATGGCAGTTTACTAACTATGGAAAATGAAATACAAAAATTTTGGAAGCACAGTATGCCCAAAACCACCAAAATAATGACACCAAGAATAAACTTGACTTTTAGAACAATTGTTTAATCTTCAAATTTATAACCTACACCTTTTACTGTTCCAAGAAGGTCTTCACCCACTTTTTCGCGAATTTTTCTAATGTGAACATCAATGGTTCTATCACCTACAATTACCTCATCGCCCCACACTTTTTCTAAAATTATTTCACGCTTAAATACTTTACCAGGCTTACTAGCCAATAAATAAAGTAATTCAAACTCCTTACGTGCCAATTGAATTTTTTCTGTTCCTTTATAAACTAAAAAAGTATCTCTATCAATTATCAAACCTTTAACAGTTAGTTTAACATTTTCAACTTCACCACTTTCGTTATTATTGTTTTCTTTTCTACGTAAAATAGCAGATAAACGTGTTAATAATAATTTGGGTTTAATTGGTTTGGCAATATAATCATCTGCTCCTGCATCAAAACCGGCTAACTCACTGTATTCTTCGGCTCTGGCAGTTAAAAAAACAATGAAAATTTTATTTAAAGATGGATTAGCTTTTATTTGCTGACATGCCTGAATACCATCCATTTGAGGCATCATTACGTCCATCAAAATCAAATCAGGTTTTATACGTTTTGCTTCTTCAATGGCTTCTATTCCATTATTTGCCAAAAAAACTTCGTATCCTTCTTTTTTTAGATTATACTCAATAAATTCTTGAATGTCTTTTTCATCATCTACCACAAGAATTTTGTATTGTTTTTTATCTTTCATTTTGATTGATTTTATGATTTAATCAGGCGCAAACTTAATTAGATTATTGTTAGTTAATTGTTAAGTTTACTCAAAAGTAAATCATTTTAAAATAACCTGCTTAAAATCTACCGAATAACCTGTAAAAGAACCAATTGCCCCTTTAATGTTTGACGAGACAGAACCAGGAGTTGCAAAAGGTCCACCATTATTATCGGCTTTACCAAACGACTGCCAAAATAAAAACTCTTTTCTACCGATGTGCGAGAGGTATAAATTTAAAGTATCCCCTTCGTTAAATGGCCTCACAAACTCATATGGGCGATTGCCATTATTTACAAACTCATCGTCAAAAGTTCTATAAAATTTACAAGCTCCCCAACCAAAAAGTATGGAATCTGGACTTGTATTTACAGCCAATCTGTAATTGTTTCTTTCTGGTCCATCTACAAACCAAAACTTAGTGTAAGCCTTACCAACTGTGTCTTTCCCTTGTTTTGGCTCTATTCTATATAAAACACTATCAATATTTACAGTGCGTGGAATAAATGTTTTAGCAGTAATGGCAGTTGCTCCATTGTTTAACAAAATATCTAATTTGTAGGGAGTATTTACAGCTCCTGTTAACTCAAATGGATTCATATATACTCCTGAAAATGGTCCTAGAATACTATCTAAAGCAGGTACTAATTTTGCTAAAGTATCAACTCCATATAACTTTATTCTATTGGCTTCATTATAAAAAGTATCATTGCCAACTATTACACCCGGTGTAATATAAACCTCTGCATTTTTTACACCATTTAGCGACAAATCAGGTTTAAAATAATCAATGGTGGTGCTTATGAAAACGTAGTTTAATAAAGGGAAACGGTTATTAATACTGGCTTCTACTACATATTGCAATTTACCTGGAGGTACATCAATAGTTATTTCCTTTTCGCAGGCTAAAAAGGTAAATAAAACAAATAAAACTATAATTATATTTTTCATTGAACTAAATTATTAAAACTTAAAATTCCAAGCTACCGAAGGTAAAATGGGGAATAAATAAACCATATAAGCTTTTACTTCTAACTTATCTATATCAGGTAAAAAATAGATAAAATAGGGGTTAGCGCGGTTGTAAATATTGTAAATACTAAAATTCCAATTGCTTTCCCAACTTTTAGTTTTTTTATGGGTATAAACAAAACTGATATCTGCGCGGTGATACGCAGGCAATCGATAAGAATTAATTTTATCATATACATCTATAAAAGTAAATTTAGGTTCGTTTGTTTGTGGATCATAACCTATTCTGTAAGGATAACGAGAGTTTGGTAAAGTAACAGCATTACCTGTTCCATAAACAAACACAAAAGTTCCAGTCCATTTTTTGTTAAATGTATAGCTTAATACCAACGACATATCGTGCGTTCTATCGTACCTAAAAAAGTATGCTTCTCCATAATTTAATTGATCAAACTGGCGGTATGCTCGGCTCCAAGTATAACCAATCCATCCATTTAGCCTACCTACTTTTTTCTTTAAAAATAATTCTAAACCATAAGCTTTTCCTTGTCCAAAAACCATTTCGTTTTCTAAATTAGCATTGAAAAACAATTGCGAAAATGGCTTGAACTCAATTTGGTTATCCATTACTTTATAATAAGCTTCAGCACTAGCTTCGTATCTATTATTTATAAAGTTTCTAAAATAACCCAAAGCCACTTGGTTAGCTTCCTGAGGTTTAACTTTAGCAGAACTAGGTACCCATAAATCTACGGGAAACTGAGCACCACTGGTAGTGGCTAAATGTACAAATTGATATGTTTTGGTATAAGAAGCCTTTATGGAAGATTCTTCATTAATCAAATAATTAACATTTAACCTTGGCTCTAACCTTGGGTAAAAAGCCATACTTTCATTAACACCATATTTTATAGATTCACCAGTTTTTTGATTATCTTCATTAAATATTTCTTGAGTATAGGGCCCCACTCTATTAAAAGCTACAGCTCGCAAGCCTGCATTTACGCTCCAACGTTGGGTTATTTGCCATTCGTCTTGTGCATAAACGGCAACTTCATGAGCGTATTGTTTACTTATTTCTTCATCTATTTTTATGGTGCCAACTGATCCAGTAGCAATTCCTGGAGTAAACGAATGAAAAATATAATTGAAACCAAATTTAACTAAATGTTTATCGGCTGCAAACCATGTAAAATCTGACTTTAAATTCCAATCATTTAAACCTGAACGCACACTAAAACCATTAACGCCAAATTTGAAATCATTAAACAAATCGTAACGATTATAAATTATTGATGTATTGCTAAACAATTTAGGTTTAAATACATGGTTCCAACGTAATGTTGCCGTGGCATTTCCCCAACCAAAATTAAGGTTAACATTATTATTGGTAGGACTTATAAAATCTAATATATCTCTTCCAAAATATCCTGAAAAGTATAATTTATCCTTAGTGCCCAATTGCCAATTCATTTTAAAGTTTATATCGTAAAAATAATATGCATTTCCTTGCGCACTTTTAGGCAAAAATGGTTGAGCTAAAACATCAATATAGGTTCTGCGAGCAGCAATTAAAAAACTGCTTTTACCTTTTTTAATGGGCCCCTCAGCACTAAAGCGCGATGCAAGTAGTCCAACTCCACCATTAAATTCATATTTTTGGTTATTACCTTCACGCATGGTTACATTTAAAATAGACGACAAACGACCACCATAATTGGCTGGCATTCCGCCTTTTATTACTTCTAAATTTTTTACTGCATCAGTATTAAAAACAGAAAGGAACCCAAATAAATGCGAAGGATTATAAACTACTGCTTCATCCATTAATATTAAATTTTGATCAGGACCACCCCCTCTCACATAAAATCCTGTTCCACCTTCACCCCCACTTTTGATGCCTGGTAATAATGTGATGGCTTTTAAAATATCAGATTCTCCAAATATAACAGGCAATTGTTTTACTTTCTCTCCGGTTAGTTCAACCGTGCTCATTTCTGTGCTTCTTATATTTTTATCTTCTCGTTCACCTTTAATCACGACTTCTTTTCCAGAAATACTTCTTGAGGCAAGCTTTACATTCAATTTGGAGTCCTTTTCCAAATTAACTTTTATTATTTTAGTTTGAAAACCTAAATATGTTATTTGAACAGTATAATTACCAGCGGGTAATGTTAATGCAAAATAGCCATACGTATTGGTTGAAATGGCCTTATTGGTTTCCATAATTTTAACCACAGCACCAATTAAAGTTTCTCCATTAGAACTGTCTCTAAGCTCGCCACTTAAAGTAAATTTGGTTTGGGCAAAAACAAAATTGGTGGTAAATGCTAAAAGAAATAAGAGGGCAGTTTTATATAACATAAATTTATTAAACGCTGTAAATATTAGATAAATAAACGGTTTTTTAAAAGATATGTTTCTAAATGAAACAAAATTTACAAAACGTTAACTAAAATGTTTAACTAATTATTCGAATCTTTTTATGCTCAGCATATTATTATTTGGAAATTTTATAAATTAATACTAACACAAACTTTTATTGTATTTTTTGTATTTGTTATTTATGTTTACCATAGAATTACAATGAATAACAATGAATTTGATATAAGTTTACTGCCTAATTGGGTTATAAACTCAGCTAATATTTACGCCATAGTAACAGATTTACAAGGTAATTATACTTATGTAAATAAACGCTTTACAGAAAAATTTGGTTTTATTTCACCTAATTTTATTGGTCAATCAATTGTAAATACTATTCATCCCGATGATGTAGAGAAATGTGATGCTGTTGTTACTAAATGTTTTGAACAACCAACTAAAACGCATTCAGTTGAAATTAGAAAACCTCAAAACAACAACAATGATTATTTTTATAGTTATTGGGAGTTCTCGTGTTTTTTCGATTCTAAAAATGAAATCATTGGGATTTTGTGCATTGGTTACGACTTGACCAAAGAAAAAAACCTAACCAATATCCTACTCGAAACCCAATCAAAGCTAAACTCATTATTAAATAGCACCAACGAAGGTTTTATATTTTTAAACAACGATTTTAAAGTACTGTATTTTAATAAATCTGCTGAGGAAAATTATGCAAAACGCTTTTTAAACAAAGAAATAAAAACAGCTGATAATTTTTTAAGTTATTGTTCAACTGAAGAAGAAAAAAGTGATTTAGAAGCTATTTACAGAAAAGTAATTGAAGGTAACCAAATCCAATTTGTACAAGAACAAAATAACTTTTGGTTTCAAATTTCGCTTTTTAATGTAGTTACTGAAGATGGAAAAACCCTCGGAATAGCCTATGGTATAACCGATATCACTCAACATAAAAAAGATCAGTTACAGATATTAGAACAAAACAAAAAATTAAAAGAAATTGCATGGCAACAATCTCATGAGGTAAGGAGTCCTGTGGTTAATTTATTAGGTATTACCTCTATATTAAACAATGAAAACAGCAGTTTATCTGATGAAGATAAAGCAGTTCTTTTGAAAGCAATTAACACGGAAATTGAACGATTAGACCAAATTATCAGGTCGATAGTTGACAAAACTAATTGGGTTGATTAGTTAGTAAAAAACTTTTCTAACTGAACTAACACAAAAAACAATTTGTTTATTTCAAACAAAAAAGTGAAGAGGAATTTGTCCTTAGTTTCATGTTTTATTATAGAATCCATAGCCTTGTGATTGTTGATTATTAAATTCTTTTTTGCCAAATGATGTGTAGAATTTTAACACTCAACTGACAACTATCAACCACTAACTACCAACAAAAAATATATCATTGCATTAGTAAAAAACTACCCTATGACCATAATTAAACCTTTTGCGGCATTGCGCCCTGCCAGAGATAAGGCAGCACAAGTATCTGCACCAAGTTATGATAGTACATTACGCGAGCTTTCAACTCATGAAATTATGCGTAATCCATATAGTTATTTACATGTAGTAAAACCATATTTACATTTCAAAGGTGAAAAGAAAAATCCAGAAAAACATTTTCCTTTAGGGCTTGAATATTTAAATAAGTTCAAAGCTGAGCAGGTTTTAATCAAAGATGAAGAGCCACTTTTTTATATTTACAGATTAATTAAAGGTAGTGTTGCTTACACCTCACTTATTGCCTCTGCATCGGTGGATGATTATAACAATAATCTAATATTAAAGCACGAAAATACACTCACAGAAAAACAAAACGAATTAGCTGAGCACATTGCATATTATAGTGGATTAGGAAATCCAGTTTTATTAACCTACCCCGATAATAATGATATTGATGAAGTAATCAATAGAACCATAAACAGCCATGCGCCTGAGTATAATTTTATAAGTCAAGACCAATTAAAGCATAACCTTTGGCCTATTCATAACAAAGAAGATATTCAGAAAATTGAGGCTGCTTTTGAATCTATAAACCATTTATACATAGCCGATGGACATCATCGCAGTGCTGGTTGCGCTACTTACTGCGATATAATGCGTACCAAAAATCCAAATTATACCGGTAAAGAGCATTTTAACTTTTTTCCAGTATGTTTGATTCCATTTAATAAGCTTCATATTTTTGAATACCACCGATTGGTAAAAGATGAAGCCATAGTGAACAGTGCTGATTTTATGGCTAAAATTGGAACTTATTTTAATGTTATTCCAAGCGGACATGTGCCGGTTCAGCCATTGACCAAACGTGAATTCGGTATTTACTTAAACAATGATGCCTATGTACTTACTTTAAAACCTGAATTTGAACTTGAGCTGAAAGGCGCTTTGGCCAATTTAGATGTAAGTATCGTGGAAGAATTCATTCTAAAGAAAATTTTTAACATATCAGATAGTAAAACAGACAAACGTTTAAGTTTTATTGATGGAAGTAGAGGTTTGTTAACCATTCAAAATGCTGTTGATAGCGGTGACTTTGATTTGGCTATTACCTTATACCCAACAAGTATATCAGAAGTAAAACAAATAGCTGACGAAAACTTGATTATGCCACCAAAATCAACTTGGATTGAACCAAAAATAAGAACTGGTTTGGTGATTTACGAAACAATTTAATTTTTTTATCAAATTCAAAAAGACGCCTGTTTAGTCGTCTTTTTTTTAATTTGGTGACAATTACTCACATGCAACTCCATTTTTAATTTGTGTATTTCATGTTAGTTTCTTGTAAAGTTGGCATATTATTTTGCCTCTTTATTATAAACTAAATTCATGCTTACATCATTAACCATTATCAATTCGAAAGTATATGGCAAAGCCGAGATACGATTTAACGATTGCGATAGTTTACAATTAGTTGGACCAAATAATATTGGAAAGTCAACATTAATTTATGCCCTCAATTTTTTATTTATTATTGATGGAAATAAAATGACTTTTAGTGGAAACAGACGTGGTGACAAAGAAACCATTCACCATTATTTTCCTAATCCAAACCAAAGCTATATTGTATTTGAGGTTTTTAAAAAAGCATATTATTGTATTTTGCTAAAACGCGATAGTGAAGGTAATTTAGAATATTACAAATACCAAAGTGATTATAAAGAAAGCCATTATGTAGATGCAGAAAAACGCTTGATGAAGTTTGATGAAGTGCAAGCTAATTTGGCTAGCGAAGGCATTACTTTAGAAGCATTTAAAGACAAACGTGAAGTTTTTAACTTTGTGTACCAACGCGGGCGCAGGAATAATGGCGTAGTTTGGCTAGATGATAATGTAAAAAGCGATGGTTTAAGCAATAACTTCTCAAAAATTTACAGGTACTTAATCAATACCAAATTAATTACCAATAAAAACCTGAAAGAGGCCTTAATTATAGCTGATAACAGAGAAAACGAATCGTTAAATTTTAGCCAAAAGAACAAAAAAGACATTTACGATTTACGTAAAATCAATAACGAAATACGTAACCTTAAATCGGTTAAAAATGAGTTTGATGAATTTAGGGAAATTGTGAGTCAATACAGTGCTAAATCAAAAATAATTAGCCAATTATATGCTGCATTTACCCAAAATTACGAGCATACTTTACCAAGTTTACAAGCACAGTTGGTGGATAAGACTCAAACTAGGGCAAAAATAAATACAGAAATTAACGAAGATTTGAATCCTAAAAAATCGGATTTAGACAGAAAAATTGGTGGTAAGGATGCCGAAATTCAAAACGAAGCCATTAAGGTTAACGAAAAAGAAATTGAGTTAAAAACCATTAACACATTTGAGCCTGAAAAAATACTGAACGAAAGTTTAGCCAATTACGACAAAAAACGTAAGGAAATAGAAAGTCGTTTAACCATGATTGATATTCAAAAACTGAATTCAAAACAAATTGAATACAGAGTGATGACTTTAAAAAATCAGGTAACAAGTTTTGAAAACCAAATAAAAAACTACAGCGATTTATTAATTAATAAAATTAGCGGAAACAAAGATAACCGCAAATTGCTAAACGCTATTTTAAGTGAACAAGTAAAAGCATTACCGGGCGAACAGGTAAAAAAAGCCATTCACAAAATCAGTGATTCACTTAAGATTTTTGATGGAGAAATTGATATTTCGAAAAATATTATTCAAAAAGATTTTGAAAGCATTGAAGAAATAACCGAAAAACTAAATCAAGCAAAAACGGAACTTAAAAGCCAAGAACAATTGCTTGAAACAGTAAAAGATATTGAAAAATCGCAAAGCGAATTACAAACCATTTTAACCGAAATAGATGCTATAAAAGTTAAGCTACAAAAAATAAAAAGTAAGCCAGCTTTAGTTAAATCTATTGAAAAAATGAAAGCTGTTATTACTGCTTTGAATAACGAAAAAGAGCAGTTTGAAACAGACCAAAAGGCAATTAGCAAAAAGATTGCCCAAAAATCGAATGAGCTCATTGAAATAAACGAGGAGATAAAAAAACGAGAAGATAGAATTAGCAAATTACAAGAAAACAAACGCGAGTTAGAGGCTTTTGGAATTGCTCCCGATGAATTTGATAGCAGCGAAGATTTAGATTTATTATACAATAAGATAAAACTAAATCAAAACGATCGCTATACTCTAAAAATTAACAAAGACAATTTGTTTGAAAAGTTAAGAGAAAAACTGCAATCAACATTTGCCGATGAGCAAGACTTTATAAAATATGTAGAAGAAGAAATTGCTTTAATTGACGATAAAGAGCGTAGTATTCAATCGCTTTTAGAAAGCATCAGCACACAATTTGCAAATCCTGCCTATACCCTACTTAAACGTTACGATGAATTCAAAGAATTTGTAAACAATAAGTTTAACCATAAACTTTCGCAAAGCAGGATTTCAGATATTGAAAGTTTAACCATTGAGTTGGTTGACAATAAAAAGCTGGTGGAAGAGGTTAAAAAAATCAGCCAAATTCAGCAGGTAAAAGGACAATTGATGTTTGAGTTTGACCACTCAGAAAACTTAAAAGTATTAGATGCTTACTTGGACTCGGGTAAGGCCATTGAGTTTGAAAATTTATTTGATATAACTTTACATTTAACACGTAAAGGAACTACCAAACCTGTTGATTTAAATGAGCAAATTGAAAGCGATGGAACTGATAAAATGATTCGTTTGATGATTGTAATGAATATCATTAATAGATTGGCCATTGCTGATGATGAAAATAGAATTGTATTGTTTATTGATGAGGTAGCTACTATTGATAAACAAAACCGTCCTGAGTTAGTGCGTTTTTGCAGAGAGCATTATTTCATTCCAATATTTGCTGCGCCTGATGCAGTGGCTGGTTTTGGTAAATATTATTTCATTTATCCAAATGCTGGAAAAATAAATGTGAACGAAAAAATAAATGCCATGTATGGCGAATCGAATACTGTTAGTGTTAGGTAGTTTTTTGAGTTGACAGTTGATAGACCATAGATAATAAGCAACAGGCAATTGACAATAGGCAATAAGAAATTGATAAGTATAAATAGCCGTTTGCGGTTACTGAGCGAAGTCCGATAGCTATCGGACGAAGTATAGCCAACGGTAAAAAAATGAGCAATGAACAATAGGCAATATGCAATTGGCAATTGAAAGACATAAATAGCCGTTCGGCTTTAGCCAACGGTTAAATGAATAAAAATAAAGTATGCGAATAGAATATGAATTTTTCAAAAAACTATTAGCATCGAAAATGCCAATAAAAGGAGCAATGCAAGAAAGACTAAAAAGAACAACGGATAAACAAGTAATGAAGATTAGAGATTTTATTTTAAAAAACAGCCGATTTTTAGAACAACAATTTCTATTTTAAATAAAATAAACATTCATAAAAATGTTAAAAGCAGAACCAAAAACCATACTCAACTTTTTAGCTAACTATTTTGATAGTTTAAAAGATTTGTTTGATATACAAGCAGCCGATGGTGTAATACAACGTGAGCGATTAGCGCAAGTGTTATCCGAACGCAACGACAATATTGAAGCTACTTTATTGGAGTATAAAATATTGCGCAAAATTGGCGAAGACTTTGAATTTAGAGATACTTACTTTAAACTATTTGAATTTATTTTAAATGAGTTTAGGCCATTATTGCCCGAAACCATTCAAAAGTATGAGCAATCAATTGGTAAGTTATTTCAAAAAATTAGAGAAGGTGTAAAAGGCGATACCTTAATTTTACGCAGCAGAATTGACGATTTATACAATGAAATAAAGGAATTTAGCGAAGCGGTAGAAAAAAACACCATTCGTTTATTAGCCGAAACACGTGAACTAAAATCGAACGTAGATAAACTTGATTACAAAGAAAAAGTACGTAAAGCCAGCTTTTGGATTGACTATTACATTATTCCATTGAACAATATTTTGGATATTAACCATGTAGATAGTATTACCAATAAGTTGTTTGATATTTCGCAATACACCAATGTGCGTAGGCTTAATTTTAACGATGAAAGTATAAGGATTCAGTTTGAAAAACTATATACTTTTTTGGTTATGACAAACGATAATTTATTGCGTCAATCAAAGTTATTAACCAATGAGTTATTGCCATTGATTGAACGTATTAGAACTGAATCAATCATTCTTACAGGATGGATTGAGTTTTTAAAACAACCTTACAAATCGCCTGTTCCAAAAATATTTAAACCTGAAAGAAATTACCCTTACAGCAATGATATGTACCTAAATGCTAAAGAGTATTTAGAGCAATTTATTACTGAAGAAAACATATTGGTAGAAGACCCAATTGCCAATAGCGATAAGTGGGTGTTTAACAAAGAACTTTATAGGTCAAAAATGTTAGAACAATTGCCAATTGATAGCTTTTTTGATTGGTGTGGTTTAACTCTTAGAAGCGAGTATAAAAACATAGAAACCGATAAGTTTTTTGCTTTAACAGGTTTACTTTTTGAAGATGATATTATGCTTGAATTAGATGAAACTGAAAAAGACAGAAAACTCATTAAAACAAGCCAAATGACATTGCGTGTACCAAAAATAAAAATATTAAAATATGGAATTTCCTAGATATCATAAAGACATAGTTAGTGATTTAATGAGCGGTAAGTTTATACTTGCTAGCGACCCAAAGTTTGTTTCGTTAAAGGAAAGTGAAGAATTTTATTCTTCATTTTTTAAAGAAAGTTTTGGTTATGAAATAGAAATTAAAACTGATTTTGCCTACCTGCTTTCGTATGAAACTGGTGAGCAATTAAGCCGTGATATTTGCTTATTTTTTGCTATCCTAAGTTTTGAATTAGATAAAGATGGTAAAAACTTTTTAGAAGAAATTCAATATGCTGAGTTTGAAACCGAAAAGTTAGATGAATATTTTTCTAACTCATCTTACGCGGAACTTATTTTAAACAATAACCAAATGAAAGATGCGTTTAGTAGAAAACAATTTTACACTACTTTAAATCGCAGAAATATCATTGAAAAAACAGGCGAAAACAAATTTACTTTTACCCAAGCTTACAAAGTGTTTATTGACTTTGCAGCCGATTTTGCCAAAGGTAAATTGAACGCAGCAATTGAGGGGTAATTGGTTGATTTTTTGATTTGGTGATTTGGTGATTTAGAGATTCGATGTTCGTTATTCGATGTTCGAGATTCGTTATTCGATGTTCGTTTATTCGTCATTGCGAGGAACGAAGCAATCTCACTCTGATTATTCATTGTTCGATGTTCGTTGTTCGTTGCTCGTTAAAACGGTCACTGAGCGGAGGCCGATAGCTATCGGCCGAAGTGTCGTTATTCGATGTAAGTTTATTCGTCATTGCGAGGAACGAAGCAATCTCACCCTGATTATTCGATGTTCGTTATTCGTTGTTCGTTATTCGATGTACGTTTATTCGTCATTGCGAGGAACGAAGCAATCTCACTCTGATTATTCGTTATTTGAAATTGCGAGTTGCTTATTACCAATTGCTTATTGGCTATTGCATATTGCATATTTACAAAACTTCCCTGCCTAACAATTATCCTCAATCACATCCTTTTTAAACTGGCTAATCATTTTTTTCATTTGCTTCAGTTGTTTTATTCTTTCATCTATTGAAATTAGCTTTTCATCCAGCACTGCTACTTTTTCTTCAACGGTTATCTTATTGTTATACCAAGCATCCATTAACTCGCCTATTTCGCTAATGGTAAACCCAACCGATTTGGCATCGCGTATCAATTCCAATTTTTCTACTGTTTCATTATCGTAATGAAAATAATTATTTGATTTAACGGTTTCATCTCTTTTGCCTTTTATCAATCCCGATTTTTCATAAAACCTGATGGTATGGGCAGTAATTCCTGTTATTTTAGATAATTCATTTATAAGCATGGCGCAAATGTAGCATGTGGAAAACTAAATTACAAGTATAGACTATACTCTAATGTTGTAGGTTTAAAAAATAGCTATACTTTTGCAGAAATTATTACATTTATTAAATTAAAATGGCAACAGCATTAATAACAGGAGCATCCAATGGAATTGGATTAGAATTAGCAAAAATACACGCATCAAAAGGTGGTGACTTAGTTTTGGTAGCTAGAAACAAATCAAAATTAGATGAACTAAAATCAGAATTAGAGAGTGAATATAAAGTTTCTGTTTATACAATAGGCAAAGATCTTTCTGCCATTAATTCAGCCCAAGAAGTATATGACGAAACCACCAAACAAAATATTCAAATTGATTATTTGATAAACAATGCCGGTTTTGGTGACTTTGGAATGTTTGTAGAAACAGATTGGAATAAAGAATTGCAAATGATTAATTTGAACATTACTACTTTAACACAATTTACCAAACTCTATTTGCATGATATGGTAAAACGAAGAAGTGGTAAGATAATTAATGTTGCTTCTACTGCGGCTTTCCAATCTGGACCAACCATGGCGGTATATTATGCCACAAAGGCTTATGTATTAAGTTTTTCGGAAGCCATTAACAATGAAGTAAGTGATAAAGGTGTAACCATTACAACCTTATGCCCAGGTGCAACCGAAAGTGGATTTCAAGCGGCTGCGGCAATGGAGGAAAGTAATTTAGTAAAGGGCAAAAAACTGCCTACTTCAAAAGAAGTGGCTGAATATGGTTATGCCTCCATGATGAAAGGGAAAACAGTTGCCATTCACGGACTGATGAATTGGATAATGGCAAATTCTGTAAGATTTGTGCCAAGGGCAATTGTGGTTAAACTAACTCGAAAAATTCAAGATAAAACAAAATAAGTATGGAACAAATCTCAAAATATTTCAATGCCGAAAAATACGAGAGTGTATTATTTGTATTGGTTGGCGTATTCGCTATCATATTTGCAGCTTACTTTTTAGTTAAAATTAAACTACCTTTTTATTCAGGAATGGCATATCCTTTAATAGCGGTGGCTTTAATACAAATAGTGGTGGGAACCTCAGTGTATTTTAGAAGTCCTAAAGATATTATTAGGGTAAATCATATTTTAGAAAATGAAAAATCTAAAATTTATGCTGAAGAAATTCCAAGAATGAAAGTGGTCATGAAAAACTTTGTGATTTACCGATGGATAGAGATTATTTTATTATTGGTAGGCATTATTATGTTTTTCTATTTTGAACCAAATACATTATGGAAAGGCGTTGGCCTAGGATTATCCATTCAAGCTAGCTTTATGTTATTACTCGATTTTTTTGCTGAAAGCAGAGGAAAAACATACCTTGAATTTTTGCAGCAATTGGCCTAGCTTTTATTAAGTAAATAAAATAGATTAGTTGGTTGGTTTTACAATTATGTGAATAGTGTAATATTCATTCATTATTGTGTAACACCCTACCCTTCTCTTGTGTCGACATTTGCATTTCAAATAGATTAATTGAAATCAATATGAAAACAAAATTATTTACATTATTAACGGCACTTTGCTTGTTATTTACCAAATCAAGTTATGGTCAAATACCCAACTTGGGTGCGGCTTCCGATTTTGCCTTATTTACTGGTGTAGGCGCAGTTACCAATACTGGCGTATCTTATATACTTGGAGATGCGGGCACAAATTCTGGAGCTTACACAGGTAGCCCAAATGTGGAGGGTCAAGTTCATGTGGTGGATGCCATATCAAACCAAGCGGCTATAGATTTAAATGTGGCTTATGCCAATATGAGTAGTTTAACATGTGGAGCAGTTTTAGGTGTATCACTTGGAAGCAATCAAACCTTAACACCCAATATTTATTGCACAGGCGCGGCATCAACTTTAACTGGTAATTTAACCTTAGATGGTCAGGGTAATCCCAACGCTGTATTTATTTTTAAAGTAGATGGAGCTTTAGCTGCAACTACTAATACAAATATTTTACTAATCAACTCGGCTAATATACGCAATGTTTATTGGCAAATAAATGGCGCATTTACCCTTGGCGATGGTTCAATATTTAGAGGAAATTTATTGGTAAACGGTGCCATAACCTTAAATAACAATGCTACTATTTTTGGTAGAGCTTTGAGTAAAACTGGTGCCATAAACATAAATGCGAGTAAGGTTATTTATTACGATGGTGCTTTATGGAATGGCAATGTAAATACTGATTTTGGGGTAGCCAATAATTGGACCTACGGTTCTGTTCCTTCGCCAGGAGAACATATTGGTTTTGTAATAGCTCCAACCAACCATTGCTTGTTAGATTCAAATCGTTTGGTAGGAAATATTACCAATCCATCTGATAAAAACTTAAATGCCAACGGCCATGAATTAAGTGTATCGGGTATTATCAATTTATCTTTAACAGGTAAAATAGTTGTTACATCGGCTAGTTCTAAAATTAGTTTTGTAGGAATAACAGCTCAAAATATTCCTGCCAATACTTTTACATCCAATAATATCAGCAATTTGGGTATAAATAATCCTAGTGGAGTGAGCATAAACGGAACACTGAACCTGATTAATTCATTAAAAATACAAAGTGGAACATTGGTTACCAATAATTTTTTAACATTGATTTCTACCGCGAGTAATACCGCTACTATTGATGAAATAGTAAGTGGTGGCATTAGTGGAAATATAATTGCAGAAAGGTATATTCCAGCTAACGGACGCAAGTATAGATTTTTAACATCGCCTGTGGTTGGAGGAACTTCTTTGCAATGGAGAGATAATGCTGGTACAACAGGTTCGCGCGGAACGCAAATTACTGGCTCATTTGGCAATGTAGATGTTTCAACTAGCAACCAAAGTTCGGCTTATATGTATGATGAAAGCGATGCTACAGGTGGTAACAATATTAATCATCCAACCAAATGGAAAGCTATTGATGGCAATACCACACTTACCAACGGAAAAGGATATAGAATATTTATTCGTGGCGATAGAACCATTAGTTTAACTACCTTAAATACGTTAAACAATGCCACCACTTTATGGGTAAAAGGAACCAATCCATCTGCCTCTGTATCTATTCCATTAAGCTATACTGCAAGTGCAGCGCAAGGGTGGAATTTAGTAGGTAACCCGTATGCAGGTACCATTGATTGGAACCAAATTAAAGCACAAGGTGGAGGCAATTTCAGCAATTTAGATGATGCCTTGTATATTTTTAATCCTACCAATACTGCCAGCAGCAGTGGTGGATATGCCAGTTATGTAAATGGTGTAGGAACAGGTACTCCTACCATAGGAACTCCTTTTATTAGCAGTTGGCAAGGTTTTTTTGTAAAAGCTAATGCCGTGGGTGCTGCCATGAGTATAAAGGAAAACCATAAAGTAAGTAATACAGCAGGTAGTAGTTTTTTTAAAACAAATTTACCCAAAGCCAATAGCATGCACCTAAAATTATTAAAGGATAAAACTCCTTTTGATGATGCATCTATTTATATGGAAACAGGAGCTACTCTTAATTTTGATACCAAATACGATGCTTACGACTTAACTGATGGCCTTGGTTTGATAACTGCTGATGGACTAAATATCCTTTCTATAAGTGGACTGCCATTGGCTAATGAACCGCAGAAGGTAATGTTATCCGTTAAGTTAAGCGCAGGTGATTACAGTTTTACATTTGAAGATTTGAACTCATTTGCCCCAGGAACACAAATATATTTAACCGACAAGTATTTGAACAAAAGCATGAAGCTGAGCAATAATGATACCTATACCTTTAATGTAAATGAAAGTAATCCATTTACCTTTGGTATCAATCGTTTTGAATTATTATTTACCAATGCTAGTAACGGCTTAACACCTGTTTTGGATAAGGAAAATAAAATGATGGTTTATCCTAATCCGGTTAAAGATATTTTGACCATTAATACCAATAATAATTCGGAAAATTGTAATTGGACCATTTATAATTTAAACGGGCAAATAATTAAATCGGGTAATGGAATTACCAATGTGTTTAATATTAATACTTCTGAATTGGTAAATGGTTTTTATTTTATCTTGTTAAAAACAGACAACAATAACCAAGTGGCAAGGTTTATTAAATAGGAACTGATTTTTGATCTTTGATTTGTGAATTTTGAATTCGATATTCGTTATTCGTTATTCGTTGTTTTCGCCCTTGTTAGTGTTTTAGCGAAGCGGCACCAACAAGAAGAAACAACCTTGCCTTATTTTGTTGTTTTCACCAACTTGTAAGCCAATAAATTTTTAACAACACTCATCACAGTTATTAGCATTAGACGTGACAGGTTTTAAAAACCTGTCACGTCTTTTTTATTAGAAAAAGATTTTATTTCCTTAATAATTCTTTATAAATGGCCACTTCCTTTTGTAAATCCAATACTTGTTTTTCAAGTTCTATTTCCTTGGCAGTTGGGGTATTTACAGGGTGCAGTTGTGCCAATACAGTAAATAAATTTATATTCATTGCATTGCTAAGCTGCCAAAGGTAATGGCTGCTAATACTTTCTTTTTCTATCAACCTAAATATGGTTACATTTTGCGTACCCAGTTCATAAGCAAGTTGCGATTGCGTATAGCGCCTTTCGTCCATTAGGCGTTTAAGCAGCTGCCCATTATGAGGCATATTCTTGTTTTCGTTCATGGTTAAATATGGTTTTTATACAAAAATAATACTTAGCTCATTATTTAAAACATCATAAATGTAAAATATATTATCCAAATAGTAATTAATTACTACAAAATGGTAATTTTATTTGTAGCCGACAATGTCAGGAACAAATTATTGTAATACAATTTACTGGCGACTAAGGCGCGAACAAATTGCTGTAATACAATTTACTGCCGACTAAGGCGCAAACAAATTGCTGTAACAAGATTTACTGCCGACTAAGGCGCGAACAAATTGCTGTAATGCAATTTACAGCCGACTAAGGCAGGAACAAATTGTTGTAATGCAATTTACTGCCGACTAAGGCAGGAACAAATTGCTGTAATGGGATTTACTGCCGACTAAGTCGGGAACGAATTGTTGTAATGCAATTTGTAGCCGACAATGTCGGGAACAAATTAATGTAATGAGATTTACAGTCAACTAATGTGCGGACAAATTATTGTAATGAAAAATCAACTATTTTAAGCGTTGCAACGGGATACATGGTTTAATGGTTATTACTAATCAGGTATTAGACGTGACAGGTTTTAAAAACCTGTCACGTCTTTGTGTAGGAACAAATTGCTAGCGTCAAATAAAAGCCTGTTTGATTATTTGGATTTATGAAAAAATAAGTATATTTGAAAAGCATGCAAAAATGCATCCTTTTTATACCATATTTGGGGGTAAAAGGATGCATTTTACATCCATATATACAAGTTACCTGCCATAATATGAGACAGACACTTTACATTTTGACGGTTTCAATTCTTTTGACTTCTTGTGCGACAATTATGAACCAGTCACATAAGAACATAACTATTTATACAACTGAACCGAGCAAGATTATTTTAAACCGCGACACAATTAACACAATAGACAACAAAGTAAATTTGCAGGTTGAGAGAAAAAAAGAACCAATAAAAATTACTTCCTCGACAGATAGTCTTACCAAAGTATTTGAAGTTGAGCCAAGGAACTCTTTTATGTATTGGAGCAACATTTTTTGTAATTATGGTATTGGAATGTTTGTTGACAGAAAAAATCCTAAACGCTACTCTTACCCACAAAGAATTTATATAAACTCTAAAGACACAATCAGCAAGTATTACAGATATGGACAAGCAAACAACAAAGGAGAATTGCACCTGCACATATCATTGCCTCACATAAACTCATTTAGTCTAAACCCTGAAAATGAAGGAACCAAAACAAATACCGGATTTTGGGGCTTAACAGTAGGACTTGACTATTATCATTCGAAGAACCAATTCTTAAATGTTGGAATTTCGGGTGTGTCAGACTTTTTTGTTCCATTCCCAGCTGCAGTTGACATCAGTGGTGAATATGAATTGATGAGTTCAAGATATGCAAGTATCTCTAATAATCATAGACTAGGACGCTTTTCATTAGGGTACGGACTATCCTACACAAAAAACACTTGGGACTATAGATATTATGACAGATTTGACCCACCGCCACCAACAAGAGAACCGATAAAAAGAAGTCACGATGCTTATGGGTTAGTATTTCCGACCTATTTTCAACTTGGTGAACAATTCAATATTGGAGTTATATACAGACCGACTTTCTTTAGACCATCAATGACAAACAAATTTGTATATGAACATTTAATCAGCATTGACTTTGCTTGGAAAATAAGACTAAAGAAATAATTACGGCTGGTAACACGAGTTTTGCGTTAGGCGGGGTGACGTGCAAACTTGGAGCTTTGTGCTTCTACTCAAGTTCAGTGCTAGTTGACAGTTTTGTGCTCCGAAACCCGCCCGAACGCAAAGCCCGAAACCGTTATAGCCATTGGTTGCCGAAAATTAATTAATATTGACAAAAAGAAATTCAAAATATGACTAGACTAAAATTCTTCAGATTTGGTGTTGTAATTATCGTTTTAATTTTATTTTCTTCTTGTAAGGTTGGCCGATTTGTAGTGTATAACTTCGCTGATATAAAAGATTATAAAAAATTCCCATCAAGACCATTAACAAGTAATGAAGCTAAATTTAAGTTCAATTCAACTTCAAAAGGTAAATATCCAGATACGCTAAAATTAGGCAATAAACCTGTTGCCTTTGATAAAGTATTAGAAGACAATAAAACCGTTGCTTTTTTGATCATTAAAAATGATACTATTCAATATGAAAAATATTTTAAAGGATATGATCAAGAAAGTATTATTCCTTCTTTTTCAATGGCTAAATCAATCACTTCAATTTTAATGGGCTGTGCAATTGATGATGGTTTAATAAAATCTATTGATGAACCAATTACAAATTATTTACCGGATTTTAAAAAAAATGGATTCGAAAAAGTTACTATCAAGCATTTGTTACAAATGACTTCTGGATTAGATTTCAGTGAGAGTTATTTTAATCCATTTGGCGAAGCTGCCTCATTTTATTACGGTAGAAATTTAAAGCGTGAGGTTTCTAAATTAAAATTAAAAAGTATACCAGGAGAAAAATTTGAGTACGTAAGTGGAAACACACAACTTCTTGGTATGGTTTTACAAAACGCACTGAAAGAGAAAACCATTACACAGTATTTTCAGGAAAAATTATGGACACCTCTTGAAATGGAGTATGATGCTTCTTGGAGCATCGATAAAAAAAATAATGGAACCGAAAAAACTTTTTGTTGCATTAATGCCAGAGCAAGAGATTTTGCTAAAATTGGAAGACTTTATCTGAATAAAGGTAATTGGAACGGCAAACAAATAGTTTCAAAGAAGTGGGTAGAAGAATCTACAAAAATTGACGTAACCGAAGGAGGTGATGAAGGATATCAATACCAATGGTGGTTGCCATCTAATGATGGTGATTTTATGGCAGAAGGAATATTAGGTCAATTTATCTATGTTAATCCATCTAAGAATATCATTATTGTTAGAATGGGTAAAAATTACGGAAAAATAAATTGGTCGGACTTTTTTAGTTTATTGGCGAAATATTCTCAAAAATAAATAACCAATAGCTGTAACATCTGCCTGGCCAAGTGCTTCCTAGAAAAAGTTGTAAAAAGTTCAAACATTTGTAGTTTCAATCTGAAAACTGGTAAAATTCCGACAAGCCGAAAATCGTCAGGTTGAGAAAAAAGAAGACAGTGTTATCTGATTTACTTTTCAAAAAACATTTCACTTTGTTTTTTATGCTTTTATCTGCATGTTTACAGAACATTTGTGTGTAGTTTATTTATGCACTGACCTCAGAACTACATCACGACAACAAGGAAATAACCAATGCAAGAAAACGAAAAACATAATAACCGAATTGCTAAATTAACTTTTGCTTCTGTATTTCCTCATAATGTAACGAAAGTAATAAGTAAAGGCAGAACAAGAGAGGAGCTATACCAAGTTATTGAGTGGTTAACTGGTTTTGATGAAAGAGAAATTCAAAAGCTAATTGACGAAAAAGTAACATTTGAAACCTTTTTTGAGAAGGCAGTATTAAATCCAAATGCTGAAAAAATTACAGGTTTAATTTGTGGTTACAGAATAGAAGAAATTGAAAATCCGTTAACCAAGAAAGTACGGTATTTAGACAAAATTATTGACGAATTAGCAAAAGGTAGAAAAATTGAAATAATTTTAAGACAATAAAAAAGTAAAGTGATTTCCCACTGTTTTCATGAAGCAGCACCAATGGCATATAAACCAAATTTTCTCTTTGTTTTTATATCTTTTATTAGCAAGTTTACCGAACGTTTGTAACAATTTAACAAACCGTACTAATTGTATCAAATCAATTTTATTTACGAATGATAGACAATGAATATGTTCCAGATTTTTCTGATGATGACTTTGCAAAAGACAAAGAAAGTTTGGAGAAAAAAGCAACCCAAAAGGCATATGAAGCAATGAAAGTTGATTGTATATCTTTAATTTGTAAAAAGTTGAATTGTCGAGCGGCTTCACCAATCGATTTTGAACTTTTTCATATGTTCAAATGCCTAGAAGCAACAATTACTCATACTTTTAAAACAACCATTCTCCATAATGAATTAAGGATTTGTTTGGTTGAATATTACTCCGAAGCACCAACAGCCAAATCAGATAATTCAGGCACTGACCTATATTTTTTGGGACACTTAACAATTAAAACAAACTACCCAAAAACTTACATCCATAAGGAAACCATTAAAGATAAAATTGAAGATATCTTTTTAAAACAAGATGTTGATTTTCCTAATAGCAAAATGTTTTCAAAAAGATTTCAGGTTTTAACTGAAGATAAAATTAAGTTGTTAGAATTATTACAATATAATAGGCTAGACAATTTAGTTAGTTTTCCTAATATGGAAGTTGAATTATCGGGCAATGAATTATTATTTAGAAATTCGCGAAAGGCCATTTCAATTGATGAAGCGGCTAATATTTGCAACTTGGCAAACACCTTATCAGTCATTTTTAATTAACGGTAAAAATGCAAATTTTATAAATAAAGGTTCACGCCTAAAAGTATCCTTATGACAGAACTTGAACAATACATTAAATCGTACTTTGGAGTTGTGAATAACGATGATTTGAAAACCATCGTTTCATTTTTCAAATTAACATGTATAAAAAAGGTGATTATTTATTGAAATCAGGCAAGTATTGCACTAATTTAAGTTTTGTTCAATCAGGTCTTTTGAGAATGTTTGTTACAACAGAAGAAAAAGAGGTAACTCAATGGATTTCAACAAAAGGTTATTTTACCACCGACCTTTCTAGTTTTGTATTTGAGGTTCCTTCTCGATGGAACATACAAGCCTTGGTTGATACTGAACTTTATATCATTACAAAAGAAGACTATAAAAGAATTGGTGATTTAGTACCTAAATGGAACGAACTTGAAAAGTTATTTTTAGTGAGGTGCTTTATAATTTTAGAAGACCGAATTTTTAGTCACTTATCAATGACAGCCGAAGAACGATATAATTTCTTTTATGAAAACAACAGAGAACTATTTAATCAAGTTCCATTGCAATACATAGCTTCCATGCTTGGCATGACACCCGAAACGTTTAGTAGAATTAGAAAAAAACAACTATCATGATTTCTTGATAATTGTCAAGAGTAAAATAATTAATGTGTTACACATTTGCTGCGTAATTATAAACGAACAAATGAAATATTTAGCAACACTTATTTTAATCACCATTTTACACTCAACGGCCATGTCAAAAGAAATCAAAACAGAAATTTTAATTAATGCCACACCAGAAAAAGTTTGGTCAATTCTAACAAAATTCGAAAATTATCCGAATTGGAATCCATTTATTAAATCCATAAAAGGAGAAGTAAAGGTTGGAAACAAAATTGAAGCAAGAATTGAACCTCAGAAAGCGCAGGGAATGACCTTTAAACCTAAAGTTCTGGTGTTTGATACAAATAAAGAATTTAGTTGGATTGGACATTTATTATTTCCTGGTCTTTTTGATGGTGAACACAAATTTGAGTTAGTTGACAATGGGAATGGAACAACAACATTCAGACAGAGTGAAAAATTTAAAGGGATTCTTGTGCCTTTATTTAAAAAAATGTTGGACAATAATACCGTTAACGGCTTTAACGAAATGAATGAAAAAATAAAGGAATTGGCAGAACAATTATAAAATTAATAGCTGCCAGAATAAGCGGTAAAGAACAATTGGTTGTTTGTGTAACCTGATATTACTTTGTTACAACCACAAATTTCAACCATGTTCTTTTTTACTATAAAAAAATTACTTAATATCAAATTTGGTTTTTGTATTATTGAACATGAAAAAAATAGGTTTTGCTGCACTAATCAGTTTGCTATTATTGGTTCAAACTGCTTTTGGACAAGATAACAGAAATACTCAGTTTGATGTATTGAACTATTCCATTCACTTAAATATTCAAAACTTAAGCCTAAAAACAATTGGAGGAAATGCCGAAATTACCATTCAAGCATTACAAAATAATTTAAGTACAGTTTGGTTTGATTTAGCAATTCTAAAAGTTGATTCTATTTTAATCAATAACAATAAAACTATTTTCACTCAAAATGATTCTCAAGTTTTTATAAACCTAGGCACACCTGCTAAGCAAAACGATATAGTAAAACTCAATATATTTTATAAAGGTATGCCAACCAAAGATGCTAGTTGGGGCGGATTTTATTTTACAGGTAATTACGCCTTTAATATGGGCGTTGGTTTTACGGTAAATCCGCATAATTATGGCAGGGCTTGGTTCCCGTGTGTAGATAATTTTACCGATAGAAGCACTTACGATTTCCATATTACTACCGATAGTAATTACATGGCAGTTTGTAATGGATTACCACAACCAACTACTATTAATAGCAATAACTCTTTAACTTGGCATTGGCAGTTAAATCAGGCTATTCCAACTTATTTGGCATGTGTGGCAGTTAGCACATACACACCAGTAAAATTTACTTTTCAAGGTAAAAACAAAAACTTTGAGGTAATACTTGCAGCACAAGCAAAAGATACTATAAAAGTAAAGGCTAGCATGGTTAACTTAAATAAAGCTTTGCAGTTTTTTGAAGAAAAATTTGCGCCTTATCCTTTTGATAGAGCAGGTTATGTAATGGTTCCTTTTGATGGAGGTGCCATGGAACATGCTACCTGTATTACATACCCTTTATTTGGGGTAGATGGCACTTTAAATTACGAAACATTAATGGCTCACGAATTGAGTCACATGTGGTGGGGCGATATGGTAACTTGCGAAAATGCCAGTGAAATGTGGTTGAACGAAGGTTGGGCGAGTTTTTGCGAAGCGTTATTTTTAGAATTAATGTATAATAAACAAACTTATTATGCCGATATGAACGAAAAGCTACTTTATGTAATGCGTTCGGCACATATTAGAGATGGTGGATTTTTAGTATTAAATCAAATTCCGCATAAAGTAACTTATGGCGACCATGTATATAAAAAAGGAGCTTTAACGGTAGCTGCGTTGCGTTATTACATGGGCGATTCGGCCTTTTACCAAGCTTGCAATAGCTACTTAACCAAATATAAATTTCAATCAAGTAATTCAATTCAACTTAGAAACGAATTTCAAAAGTTTACCAATAAAAACTTAACTTCATTTTTTAACGAATGGGTATTTACTGCTGGTAGTGCTGCTATTGTTGCTAGTCAATACCGCATTTTTGTAGGCAATGCAGCTAATTTTGTAGAAGTTACATTAAGACAACACAGTCGCGGTAACAATATTACCTATAGCCATATTCCGTATAAAATTACTTTGTTTAACAATAAAGGAGAAACTTTTATTTACACAGACTCAATCAATACTTACGAAAAACAATTGATGATTAGAGTGCCTTATGATTTTTTTCCAGAATTTTTATTGGTTAACGAAAACAATGAACTGCCTTTGGCAAGAACTTATAATTTAGAAACCATTAAAGGAACTGGGTTAAAAACATTTGCCAACGCGTTATTGAACCTTAATGTGCAACAAAATACGGACTCAGCTACTATTTTAGCCGAACAATATTGGGTAGGTGCTTCGCAATATGAGGTGGCACCAAAAGGAATAAGGATACATAATTATCGCTATTGGAATTTGGATGGTTATTTTGATGCTAATAAATTAAAGGGTCAAATTTACTTAAGTTATGATGGAACCACTCCTACCAATCCAAACGCTGGCTATTTAGATTATACTTTACCTTTTACCAATGAAGATAGTTTAGTACTTTTATACAAAGCTCCTAATACCAATAGTTGGGTTATACATCCCAACTATACCCAATTAACTGGTGGCAGCAAAACCGATAAAACTGGCAGATTTACTGTTAATAAAATTGAAAAAGGAATGTATGCCATTGGCGTTTATGATTATAAAGTTGGTTTAAAAAATACAACCAAAAAAGAAACAGGATTTATACTTTACCCCAACCCTACCAAACACCAAATCAATATTGAAATAAGTGAAAAGCTATTGAATACCACTGCCATTATATACGACATAAATGGAAAAG
Source organism: Bacteroidota bacterium (assembly GCA_947464275.1). GTDB lineage: Bacteria > Bacteroidota > Bacteroidia > UKL13-3 > UKL13-3 > JAAFJM01. The sequence goes on along the minus strand of CANHVU010000003.1, from coordinate 13,635 downwards.
AAGTTCAAAAAGTGTTATTAAACAAACCAACACAAACCATAAATATTGAGCACCTTACAAAAGGCACATATTTTATAAACATAGAGAACTTCGAAACTAGTACTTCGAAAAAGTTTATCGTTGAGTAAGATTTTGATTGGTGACCTTGTTGGTGACGCTTTGCTAAACAACAACAACGGTTTCGCCCTTGTTGGTGTTTTAGCGAAGCGGCACCAACAAGAATCTTAGTAATTTGAATATAATTTTAAACATGAATTATCCCTATTTTTACACTGCCACTATTTTAGAATGGAAGCATTTACTAAAACTAGATAAATACAAACAGATAATTATTGATAGTTTAGCGTTTTTATGTAACCAAAATAAAGTTAAAGTTTATGGATTTGTCATTATGCCAAATCATATTCATTTGATATGGCAAATAAATAGTGAATACAGTTTAGATAAGATTCAACAAAGTTTTATGAAATATACTGCACAACAGATAAAAACAGATTTAACTATTAATCATCCATTGGTTTTAGAAAAGTTTAAAGTAAGTGCTAAGGATAGAAAATATCAAATTTGGGAGAGAAACCCTTTGAGCATTCAATTATTTAATAAAGAAGTGCTTATTCAAAAATTAAATTATATTCATAATAATCCCTATCATGAGAAATGGAATATCATTAATCAAAATGGTAATTATGTTTACTCCTCTGAATTATTTTACAATAATTTACCTCATAATTTTCAATTTTTAACACATTACAACGAGTTATTTTAAATAAACAAATGCATTTGGAGATACATTTGTTGTTGGTGACGCTTCGCTAAACAACGGCTACAAAATAAAGTGTATTAATCATTTTCAAAATAATCCCTACCCTAACAAAACTTTCCAAGCATCAGTTACTTTGTTTTGTAACAATAAATGATGCGCATAACGGTGCAATTCTAATTGAAGATGTTCCAAATCGTGTGCAAAACGGGTATGAATTTCCATAACTTCTTTGTTCATACGTTTAAAAATTTCAGCACTATCGGAATCAGGCATGGCTTGCTCATTGGCAAGCATTCCTAAATCATTCCCAGTAAGCACCTTGCTCAGTCTAATGGTATCAGGCAGACTATTTACACCCATTCCTAAATTTTTATTAGGTTTTGGTACTTCAAATAATGCATCGCCATTGGCCCTAACATACCAATCACTACCCAAACGGCCAACTAAATCCATTTTATGTTGATCTATTTTTCCATCAATGGTCAAAACCGATTCATCAATATGCATCAAAATAATTTCTGCAATCACCAAATTTCCAGCACCACCTTCGTTACCTGTTTCAATAATTTCGCGCACTTTACACTCAAACTGCACCGGACTTTCTTTCACCCTAAATGGTTTTACTTTTTCTGATGCCAATGCAGTAAAACCAGCTTTTTCAAACTCATTTACACCCTTTGGATATTCGCAACTAGCCAAACTCATTTGTTGCACCATATTGTAATTAACCACATTTATTACCACTTCTTTAGTAGCCATTACGTTTTCTAACGTATGTTTAATGGTATTATCGCGCACCCTGCGAGCAGGCGAAAATATTAACGTAGTTGGGTTAGAACCAAAAATATTAAAGAAACTAAAAGGACTCAAATTAGGATTACCTGCTGCATCAATAGTACTTGCAAAACAAATAGGACGAGGTGCAATGGCAGTTAACAAAGCATTGTGAAACTCAGCTAATGGAAGTTCTTTGGGTGTTATGGTTTTCATTTTTTTTATTGAAAAATTGAAAGATTGTGTTTTGAATTATTGTCAGTTCGAGCGTCATTGCGAGGAACGAAGCAATCTCTTTGTGGGATTGCTTCACTACGTTCGCAATGACGTTTGTATTAATTCACCGTTATTAAAAAATAGTTCTTTTTACCTTTTTGAGCAATTAAGAATTTATTGTTTATTAAATGATTGGTCGAAATAGTTTCAGCATCATTTTCAACTTTGGTTTTGTTAATGCTCACTCCTCCACCTGCAATCATTTTTCTTGCTTCGCCTTTTGATGGAAATACTGCTGCTTTTTCAGCCAATAATTCTACCACATTTAAGCCATTTTCTAAATCATTTTTAGCAATGGTAAATTGGGGTACACCCGAAAATATATCTAAAAAGGTTTCTTCATCTAATTGCGCAAATGCTTCGGCAGTAGCATTTCCAAACAAAATATTGGATGCCTCTACAGCTGTGTTGTAATCTGCTTCGCTATGTGTTCTAATAGTAATTTCTTTAGCTAATGCTTTTTGTAAAATACGCAAATGTGGTGCTTTAGCATGTTCTTCTTTTAAATTTTCTATTTCTTCTTTGGTTAATAAAGTAAAAATATAAATCCAAGTTGCTGCATCACTATCGCTGGCATTTAACCAAAATTGGTAAAACTTGTATGGCGATGTTTTTTTTCTATCTAACCATACTGCACCACTTTCCGTTTTTCCAAACTTAGTACCATCGGCTTTTTTAATTAATTGCGTGGTCATGGCATAAGCCTCGCCAGCATCTTTACGCCTAATTAATTCGGTACCAGTAACTATATTTCCCCATTGGTCGCTACCGCCCATTTGCACTTGGCAGTTAAGGTTTTTCCATAAATAGTAAAAATCGTAGCCTTGCACCAATTGGTAAGTAAACTCAGTAAAACTCATTCCGGTATCGCCTTCCAAACGTTTTTTTACGGAATCTTTGGCCATCATGTAGTTTACAGTAATGTGCTTACCAATATCGCGAATAAAATCAAGGAAAGTAATCCCTTTAAACCAATCGTAATTATTTACTAAAATGGCTCCATTTTCACCCGCATTAAAGTCTAAAAAATGGCTCAATTGTTTTTTCAAACAATCTTCATTGTGACGCAAAATATCTTCTGAAAGTAAATTACGTTCATCGCTTTTACCTGATGGATCGCCAACCATACCAGTAGCACCACCCACCAAAGCTACCGGCTGATGACCAGAACGCTGAAAATGAATCAATGTCATTATTTGGGTTAAATGGCCCACATGCAAACTATCGGCAGTTGGATCAAAACCTATATATCCGCGCGTAACTTGTTTACTCAGTAATTCTTCTGTTCCAGGCATTACATCATGTAACATGCCGCGCCATTTTAGTTCTTCAATAAAGTTCATCTTAATCTTAAAAAAATCGAAGTGCAATTATAAGGTTTATTGCTTAATTGAACTACTTACAATTTCATTTGTTGCCACAATAAAATTACTTTTTTTGCTTTTAAAATTTATTTTTGATAATTAATTCAAAACCAATGAAAACAAGATTTTTACTTATTAGTACCTTTTTGATTATTTCATTAAAAATCAATGCACAAGTATTTGGCTGCACCGACCCTTTAGCCAATAATTACAACGCCAATGCTACAAAAAACAACGGAACTTGCACCTATAATGCTACCACAGCCGATGTAGTGAGTAGTAGTAATTTGCCTTCGCAATTATTAGAAACATCTGGATTAACATTTTGGAACAATTCACTATTTACTCATAACGACAATGATGATTTGAAAATTTACGCCATTGACACAACAAATGGCTCAATAATTAACAGTTACAACCTTAATGGAACAGCCAATGTTGATTGGGAAGAAATATCTCAAGATGAAAACTATTTGTATGTAGGCGATTTTGGGAATAACAGTAGCGGAAATAGAACCAATTTAAAAATTTTAAGACTTGACAAAAACAGCATTTTAAACAACAATTTAAAAATAGATACCATTAATTTCTCTTACTCCAATCAAACTGAATATACAGCCACAACGGCTAATAAAACCGATTTTGATTGCGAAGCTTTTATAGTAACTACCGATAGCATTTATTTATTTACCAAACAATGGAACACCAATCAAACAAGTTTATATGCATTGAGCAAAACACCAGGTACATATACTGCTCAATATAAAAAAAGTTACGATGTACAAGGTTTGGTAACAGGAGCTACCCTATTAGAAAACAAAAAACTGGTTGTGCTTTGTGGTTACAATACCCTTTTACAGCCATTTACATTACTGCTTTATGATTATGAAGCAAATGATTTTTTTAGTGGAAACAAACGTAAAATAAACCTGAATTTAGCATTTCATCAAGTAGAGGGAATAGCTACTAATAATGGTTTGAAGTATTTTATTAGCAATGAATTTTTTACCAAAAGTGTTGTTACTGTTAATCAAAAATTACAAAACTTAAACTTTTATCCTTACTTATCAAACTATTTGGGATTAACCAATACCGGAATAAAAACTGAATTGCAAAACAATGCTATTTCAATATATCCAAACCCTGTAAAACACACCTTAAGTATTGATTTAAAGTACAATAATATTAATTGTAATTATTTAATTATAAACAATATTGGCAAGGTAATATTAGAAGGAAATTTAACTCAAAACACAAACAAAATAAACGTTGAAAGTCTGCAAATTGGAGTTTACCAACTTGTTATTAATAACCATCAAACCATTAAGTTTATAAAGGAATAAATACGCTGAACTATTTATAAAAAAAGGGGCTGTCTTGTTAAGCTGGCCCCTTTTTATTTTTATTGAATTGATAACTTTTTATTTTTTTCTCTATTTCGGTTTTAGGTTTTTTGATAAAATAAAATCCCAATCATACACTTTACTATACCAATTTGTTTGATGCAAAGCTGATAAAATTAATCAGGTTCATAAGCACCAATGGTTGGGCTAAAACTTCTAAATTTGTTTGCCAAATCTACCGTAATACTAGTTCCAGTTTCGGCTGCTCCTGTGCATATTGAACCACCTTTTAACTTATAATTTTTCTTGGTATAATCAACAAAAAGCGGGTCATAATTGACTTGGTTCTTATCAATTTTGGATGTGGATTGAATTAACTCATCTCTGAATAAAGTGCTTTTAATATTATTGTTTTTAACATTTGTATTTAAAGTTACACCTTGTTCATCTCTTACAAAATTAATTTCATCTTCATTACTTCCCCAAATTATATTATTTCGTAAATTATAACTTAACGGAAATGCCATTATTATAGCTCCACTTTGATTTCTGTATGGAGTATTGGTTATAGTAAAAGTTGCATTTTTTCTAGCAGCTGAGCTACCTATTGCAGAAAAAGTATTGAATGTAAAATCATAACGTCCCCCTAAGTCGCCTAAAAATGTATATTGACCGCAATCACTTATTAAGTTATTATCAGCTTTAACATAGGCCGAGTAGCTTAATAAACCTACTGCTCCCATATCTTGAATAATTGTTTGCGATAATTCCAATTTAGGATTTCCGTTTAATGAAACCGAATCAACCCTAACACCCACAAATCCATTTTTAATAATTGCACCTTGAATTTTATTGTTAACGCTACTTTGCAAAAAATGAATGCCATTCCATTGATTTGGAACTTCACTGTAATCTACCCCTAGCCTATCTCCTTGCAAAACCACAGGATTATCTACAGTTCCTAATATTTTTAAAGTTCCCCATACATAAATGGTGGAGTTATTATGACTATGAATTTTTACACCCGGATTTATAGTTAAAGTAACTCCAGGTTTAATAAATAAATCATCATAAATTACATAAGGTTTTGAAACATTCCAAGTTTCATCTTTTGAAATAGTATCATTTTTAAAATAATTGGCATTCATGGCATAAGTTAATGCCACTACTTTTTGCAAATTTCCGTTGGTATTAAATAAAACATGATCAATTACTTGAAACTCGTTAGTTAAATCAGGATTGATATAGGTTTGAATAAATATATATACACTATCTTTACCTCTAATTTCTAAATTATCAATTTTTTGTAAATTACCTGAACCAGGAATACCATCGGCATTTAGCTTAAATAAGCCATATTGGTTTCCTTCCATCTGAATGTTTGTTTTTACAGCGTTATCGTTTGGATTAGTAACTATTAACCTCAAGGTTACAGACCTTGGAGTGCCAATTACGCCACTGTCTTTTAAACTAAAAATGGTGTCAAAATTAACCGAATCGGTACTAAAATTAAGTGAAACTGGCGCATTGGTAAAAACATCATCTTTGCGGCAGCTACCAATTAATATGCTTATAAAAACTATATATAAAATGTATTTCATTAACTATTTTTTGTATTAATCTGCTATTGAATAACGGTCAATAATCCATTGAGGAACTTTTTCAGAACGGCCAGTATTAGTATTTACCATGGTATAAATAAAATGGCCAGTACAGCTTTCTTTGCCATTGGCTTTTTTTATTTCAAAGTTTACCTTGCAGCTACTGCCTTCCATGTTTTCAAGCCAAGTATAAATTTGGCATGTATCACCCAAAACCAGCGAACGTTTAAATTCTAATTGCGTACTTTTTATTACCCAACCGTAACCCTCTTTGATAAATTCGTCCATGCTCATTTTATAGCAACGGTGCATTTGGTCGTAACGTGCAAAAAGCACATAATCCATATATTTACTGCTGTGCACGTGGTTATTCATATCAATATCGTCAGGCCTAACTATTAACGTAGTTTCGTATTTATTCGTATTTAGTTTCATTTTCTTTGTAAATTGGCTAATAAATTTTGAAATATTTAATTTTGAAATCTTCAATTACTTACAGCCACAATTTCCTTCACCACAATTACTTTTTTTTGTTGTACTCACTAATTTATAAACCATAAAAGAAATGGCCGCTACAAATAAAATTCCAACTATTATGTATTGAATCATGCTGATAGGTTTTTAGTATAAGGATTGTGTTGTTTTTCAAAACCTACAGTAGTTGGTTCTCCATGTCCGCTGTATATTTTGGTTTCGTTTGGCAAGGTAAATACTTTTGTGCTAATACTTTGTAATAATGTGGTTAAATCACCTCCAGGTAAATCTGTTCTTCCAATACTCATGTGGAATATCACATCACCACCAATTAGAAAGTTTTGTTCTTTACAATAAAATGCAATGCTTGCAATAGAATGGCCAGGCACCAAAAGGCAACTTAATTTGGAGTTACCAAATGTAATTTCAGAAGTTTCATCTATAAAATTTACATTTTTTGGAATAAATAAATCAGGCATATTGAACATTACTGTCCAACGCTTGGTTTCTTTATAGGTAATGAGTTCATCTTTATGCAAATACAATGGAATATTATATTTATTTAGCACAAATTCATTGCCCAAAACATGGTCTATGTGGCAATGGGTATTTACTAGTTTTACAGGTTTTAACTGCTTTGTTTCAATAAAATTAACCAACGTTTTTTGTTCATCAGCTGTCATACATCCCGCATCAATTATAATGGCTTCGTTGGTTTCATCGTAAAGAATATAAGTGTTTTCTTGAAAAACGTTAAATGTAAATTGCTGAATATAAATCATTTGAAATGTGTTCTTTTGTTTAATAATTACGCTCTTTCCAATTCATTTTAATGGGTAAAACATAAAAAATAGTTATGGCAAAGGTGCTTATTATGGAGTATATTTCGAATAAAATTAAATGAAAAATATTGGTTTTTATTTGCAGTCTTTTTGAAACTAAAATTGAAATACCCGTTTGAATTAAAAACTTGCAAATCAAAAGAGCAACAGCATTTTTATAACTAAAAAATAAAAGCACAAGTAAACATGGGTAAAATAAACCCATTAATGCAAAAAGCATTTTCCATTTTAAATTTAAGTCTTGTGCACCTATAAGCCAGCGCTTACGTTGATGTAAAAAGTTTTGGAATGAATCCTGCTGCTTTGAAAAATTTAAATTATTTGTTTCAAGCAAATTTATTGCTTTAAATCCTTTTTGGGTTACTGCGGTAAAAAGTGCCAAATCTTCTGTAACGCTAAAATTCAATGAGGAATAACCTCCTGTGGCCTCGTAGGCTATTTTAGTAAGTGCCATGTTATTGCCAACTGCTGTACTTTTTAAACCTAAATTATCAAATGCAGTAAGCAAACCGGAAAAATAAAGCCAATCAATACTTTGCAATTTGCCAAATAAAGTTGTTCCGTTAACTACAGTAGTGCCTGAAACAATGCCTACTTCAGGGTTTTTAAAATAGGGCAAGATACTTTTAACCCAACTTGATTTTACTTGAATATCAGCGTCAGTAACAAAAATAATTTGGCCAGTACTTTGGTTAAATAAATGTGTTAAAACATTGGCTTTAGCCTTGGCGTTTCCTATGTTTTCGGTTATTTCAATGATTTTAAAATAATATTTATTTTGGGTAAATTCAGCTACTAATTCGGCTGTTCTATCTGTTGATTGATCGTTGCCAATTAATATTTCTAGTTTATTTTTAGGATAATCTAGTAACTCAAGCGATTTTAAGCAATTGATAATATTTTTTTCTTCATTTCGTGCAGCAATCAATATGGAAATATGAGGTAAACCTTCATCATTACTGAAAAATCTGGTTTGTTTAGGTAAATTCAATATTGAAAATAACAAAGTAAATTGCAAACACACAAAGCAAAAAAGTAAGAGGGTTACAGCTATTTCCACAGCTTGCAAATAAAATTAAATTTTGTTTGAAAATAGTAATTTTTACAATTACCTAAAAATAAACAAAATAGAGTTTTATAAATACTATTAAAAACTTGTGAGCATGCTTTAAATTTATATTTTTGCAATCCTTTTAATCAAAAAGAAAATAGAAAAATATATGAAGAAGATTGCATCATTAGCATTATCAATTTTAGTATTATCAATTACCAATCAAACTTTTGCTCAAAAAGGCAAAAAGGCTTTAGCTACAGCAGTAAAATTAACGCCAGCAGCAAGGCCAAATCCAGTAGTGTTTATTTATGGAACAGATACTGTTTACCAAAATGAATTTGAACGTTTACTTTACAAAAACAAAACCAGTAAAGATAAATTAAACGAAAAAGAAGTTCGCGAATACTTGGATTTATATATCAATTTTAAATTAAAAGTGAAAGAAGCAAAGGCTTTAAAATTAGATACAAACAATAATTTCATCACTGAATTAGCCGGATACAGAAAACAGTTAAGCAATCCATATTTGACTGATAAAAAAGTAAGTGAAACATTAATGCAAGAGGCATACCAACGTATGAAAACTGAAATTAATGGTAGCCATATTTTATTGTTTTGTAATGAAAATGCAAGTCCTGCAGATACATTAGCCGCTTACACTAAACTAATAGATTTAAGAAAACGTGCACTTAAAGGTGAAAACTTTGATTCATTGGCAAGTAAATATTCTGAAGACCCTTCTGCTAAAAAAATGGGTGGAAAATTAGGTTGGTACACTGTTTTTCAAATGGTATATCCTTTCGAAAACCAATCTTACAAAACTGCTAAAGGTGAAATTTCAATGCCTTTCCGCACACAATTTGGATACCATATCTTAAAGGTAAATGATAAAAGAGCTGCAAGAGGAGAAGTAAAATTAGCTCATATCATGATTAGAAATCAATACGAAGCAAGCCCAGAGCAAGTTCAAGATGCACAAAATAAAATTGATTCAATTTATGAAATGATTAAAAAAGGTGAAAACTTTGGCACTTTAGCTGAAAATTATAGCCAAGATGAAGGTAGTGCAAAAAACAAAGGTGAAATGAATTGGATGGCAAGTTTAAGTGGTTATCCTGAAGAATTTAAAGAAACTGCATTTTCGTTAAAAACAGACGAAGTATCTAAACCTTTTAAAACAAATTTCGGATTTCATATTATTAAGTTAATTGAAAAACGTCCTTTAGGTGAATATAAAGATGTTCAAGATGTTATTAAACAAAAAACTAACAAAGATTCACGTTCTGAAAGCTCAAAAGCTGCAGTAATAGCGCGAGTTAAAAAAGAAAATAACTACAAAGAAAATTTAGCTAATTTAAAAGCATTTACAGCTACTTTAGATTCAAGTTTTATTAGTGGAAATTGGACTTATGATGAAGGTAAAACCAATAAAAATCCATTATTTACAATTGGTACTGCTACCTATACTGTTAAAGATTTTGCTGAATATTTAGCAGCAAACCAACAGCCTTTAGAAAAAGCATCTGCTCAAATGGCTGCACAAAACATGTTCCGCACTTGGGCTGATAATAAATGTATTTCTTATGAAGAATCAATTTTAGATGTAAAATATGAAGACTTCAGAAATGTAATGCAAGAGTATAATGACGGTATTTTATTATTTGACTTAACTGATAAAAAAGTATGGAGTAAAGCGGTGAGTGATACAATTGGTTTAGAAAAGTTTTATGAAAATAATAAAAATAACTACAAATGGAAAGATAGAGTTTCTTACAAAACATACACTTGCTTAAATGAAAAAACCAAAGTTGAAGCAGTTAAAATGTTTAATAAAGGAAAAACCGAGGCAGAAATATTTGCTAAATTAAATAAAAAAGTAGCTGGTACAATAAGTAGTAAAGAAATTAAAAGTGAGCGTTCAGATGCTACCGCTGATAAACTTTGGGATAAAAAAGGAATAGTTGATATAACTAATACTGATGGCGGTTTTAAATTTTATTTTGTAAGTGGTGTAGTAAATAGTGAAGTTAAAACGTTAAAAGAAGCAAAAGGTATTGCAACAAGCGAATATCAAAACCAATTGGAAAAAGATTGGATTAAAGAGTTAAGAAACAAATACAATATTGTAGTAAACGAAGAAACAGTAAAAGGTTTGTTCTAAACTAAAATATTATAAAATTACATTCTATAAAGCTATTTGAATCTTGTTTCAAATAGCTTTATAGCTTTAAAATTGGTTAAATAAATAAAATCAGCGTGTTCAAATTAAGTAAGTTTTTAATCCTTTTTGCCTTTATAGTGTTGGCAAATATAGCTACTGCCCAACCCGGAAGTGGTGAAACAATTGATGGTATTGTTGGTGTGTTTGCTGATAAAATAATTTTGCATTCAGAAATAGAATTTGAGTATCAACAATTTTTAAAAGAATATCCTGATAAAAGAAGCGATACAATTAGATGCGATATTTTAAAACAAAAACTTACTGAAAAATTGCTTTCAACAAAAGCGGAAATTGACAGTTTACCATTAACAGAAGAACGTATTGACGGTGAGTTAGAACAGCGTATACAGTATTTTGCTCGTCAATTTGGTGGAGAAAAGGGATTAGAAGAATTTTATGGTAAAAGCATATCAGAAATAAAACAAAACTACCGCGATAAAATTAAAACGAGTTTATTAATGCAGGAAATGCAGCAAAAAATATTGAAAGATATTAAAGTTTCTCCTACCGACATAAAAACCTATTTTAACGCAATAGACAAGGATAGTTTACCTTATTACAGTTCGGAAGTAGAAGTGGCTCAAATTATTATAGAACCCAAAGTTTCGAAAGAAGCAAAAGACATTGCTTACCAAAAAATTTCTGAATTACGTACTAGATTAATTAATGGAGATAATTTTAGAACAATTGCTAAAATTTATAGTGATGATAAAGGAAGTGCTGTACAAGGTGGTGATTTAGGATTTTTTGGTCGCGGAATGATGGTTCCCGAGTTTGAGGCTGCTGCATTTAAGACCCCACAAGATAGTATTTCAAAAATAGTGGAAACAAAATTTGGTTATCATATTATTCAACCAATTAAAAGGCGTGGAGAAGAAGTTCATGCGCGACATGTGCTTATTAAACCACAGATATATAAGGCAGATATTGAAGATTCAAGAATAAAAATAGATTCCATTATCAGTTTAATAAAATTAGATTCTATTTCTTTTACTGAAGCCGCTAAAAAATTCAGTACCGAAAAACGTACAGGTGCGAGAGGTGGATTTTTATCCAATCCACAAAACGGCAATACTAAAATTCCAATAGATGAATTACCAAAAGATATTTTTTTAATAATCCAAAATTTAAAACCGGGTGACATGAGTAATGCTGAGTTAACTACCATTCAAAATGCACAAGGAGAAGCCGTTAAAGTTTGGAGAATAATTTACTTAAAGTCTGAAAGCAAACCGCATATAGCTAATTTAAAAGATGATTATCAAAAAATGCAAATAGCTGCTGAGGAAGATAAAAAACAAAAGACTTTAGCACGTTGGATTGAAAAGAATAGAAAACAATTTTATGTTCAAGTTGCTGATGAATATAAAACTTGTCCAAGTTTACAATCATGGGAAAGTAAAAATCAATAATTTAACACCATTACAATATGTTATATCAAAACGATGTTGAGGCAGCTAATGCTTTACACCAAAAATATACTGAATTAAAAAAAGAAATTAGTAAAGTAATTGTTGGGCAAAATAGTATTGTAGAAGCCTTACTTATTTCAATATTTAGTAACGGACATACCTTAATGATTGGCTTACCCGGATTAGCCAAAACATTATTGGTTAAAACATTAAGTGAAGTATTAGACTTGAGTTTTAACCGAATTCAGTTTACACCCGATTTAATGCCAAGTGATATTACTGGAAGTGAAATATTAAATGAAAAACGTGAGTTTCAGTTTTTGCATGGCCCTATTTTTGCAAATATAATTTTAGCAGATGAAATAAATCGTACACCACCTAAAACACAAGCTGCATTACTAGAAGCTATGCAGGAAAAAACAGTAACTATTAACGGAAAATTGCATCAATTACCAAATCCTTTTTTTGTATTAGCTACTCAAAATCCCATAGAACAAGAAGGAACTTATGCATTACCGGAAGCACAGTTAGATCGTTTTATGTTTAATGTATTTCTTGATTATCCTAGTTTTGAAGAAGAGGTAGATATCATAAAAGCAACCACTAGCAATAATAAAATTCAGTTGAATAAAATTATTCATGGTACAGAAATTTTAGCCTTTCAAGATTTGGTGCGCAAAACACCAGTAGCTGATAATGTTATTGACTATGCTGTAAAATTAGTAAGTAAAACACGCCCGCAAAGTAGTTTTGCAACAGATGAAATAAAAAAATATATTGATTTTGGGGCTGGTCCACGTGCGGGACAATTTTTAATTATTGGCGCTAAAGCGCATGCGTTGCTTCATGGAAAATATTCTCCTGACATAGAAAATGTAAAAGCTGTAGCAGTAAATATTTTACGTCATAGAATGATAAAAAATTACCGTGCAGAAGCAGAAGGAATTAAAATTGAGCAAATTATTGCAGGTATTATGTAAATCATTAATCAACTATAAAAGAAATACCCCAATTAGTTTAGACTAACTGGGGTATTTTTATATACTGCCTATTATTTATTTTTCTAACACTTCGTACATATCCAATCTCCTATCTTTCCAATTTAGCACTGTTCCTGTGTTTCTAGCACGTTCTATGGCAGCCAAATCCAAATCGGCAATAACTACAGTCTCGATATTGGTGCTTGCCTCACCGGCTATGGCATCTGGTGGAAAAGCAAAATCACTTGGCGTATAAATACCCGATTGTGCATAATTAATATCCATATTATCAACCGAAGGAATATTACCTACAGTTCCTGCAGTAGCCACTATAATTTGGTTTTCAATGGCACGCGCTTGGGCGCATAATTTTACGCGCAAATGGCCATGTTTTTCATCGGTACTGAAAGGTACAAAAAGTATTTTAGCTCCTTTATTACAAGCTATGCGAGCCATTTCAGGAAACTCCACATCGTAACAAACATTAATAGCTACTTTACCACAATCGGTATTAAATACTTTTATTTCATT